>JBGSIA010000209.1:0-138158 GCA_041751935.1 Pirellulaceae bacterium
TTAGACTGAGCTTCAAGGGATAGCGGACCGACAGAAAACGCATAGCCGTTCAAGGTGCCCAGCCAAGCGTCTCAGTTCAACGTCCAAACTATCCCGCGGTTCCGCTACGCTCCACGCGGGATAGTTTGTTATTCGTTAAACCAGCACATCGTCGACAGACCCCTTTGAGGCGCCATTCCTTTATCTCGAAATTGGCTAATAATGCACATTGAGGTTGCAGGAATGTCAGCACGTCCTGCCGGAGCGGAGTGTCCTGAGGATGGTTGTGATGTCCGCTGCTGTTGTCGAAGGATTTCTACATGACACCATCAGAAAACTGTTGTCCGTCTAGGGATGAACTGCACAGCTTAGTCGCCGGAACGCCGAATCTCCAACGGCAGGCAGAGCTGGAATGCCATCTTTGCGAATGTGAACCCTGTTGCGAGCTGCTGAGTGAATTGACCGACAGCGACTGGAGGATTTTGCTTCCTGCTGCGCTGGAAAACGGACCGTATCCGACATCTTCAATTGGCGGTCGTGAGTCGGCTGACACCGACCAGGCCATTCAGCACCGAACATCGGAGGCATTGAGGAATGCATCACCAGCTCCTCTGACCGACTCGCAACTGCCTGACCTTCGCCCATTTGGCATTGACCTGATCGAGCGGATCGGGCGCGGTGGGATGGGTACTGTATATCGAGCACGGCAGCTTCAGCTCAACCGCATTGTGGCTGTAAAGCTCTTTACAGAAACGGCTGACCATCCGGAACGATGGGTGCGATTTCGTCATGAGGCCCAGGCCGCCGCACGACTTCAACATGAAAACCTGGTGCGCATTCACGATACCGGAGCGATTCACGGGTGCAGCTGGATCGTCCAGGAATATTGTGACGGCGGAACTCTGCTGCAGCGCATTCATGCAGCTCCGCTGTCCGGTAATGAAGCGGCCCGAATTGTTGCCCGACTGGCCGGCGCGGTCCAGCACGCCCATGATGAAGGGATCATTCACCGAGACATCAAGCCGGCCAACGTACTGTTTTCCGGCGACAATCCGAGGCTTGGGGATTTCGGCGTCGCAAGGCAGATCGAAGCCGACGGTGTGACTCAGACGGGAGAAGTCGTTGGGACACCGAGTTACATGTCTCCGGAACAGGCGTCCGGAGCTTCCCGAATTGCCGGTCCCGCGTCGGACATCTATGGCCTGGGAACACTGTTATACGAAGCACTGACAGGTGTGCCTCCGTTTCGCGCTCCGACCGTTGTGGAAACGCTCCGCATGGTGGTCGAGCAGGAGCCGATTCCGCTGCGACGACTTCAGCCATCCGTCCCGCGTGATCTGGAAACGATCTGCCTGAAATGTCTGGACAAGGATCCCGGGCGACGATATGCCACGGCGAAGGATGTCGGAGAGGATCTCATACGTTTTCTCGAAGGGCGTCCCATTGCGGCTAGGCCAGGCTCAGCGGTGCGAAAAATCCGCCGATGGATGCAGCGGAACCGCGTTGCTGCCGGGCTTCTGCTCGGTTTCCTGCTTTCCCTTGTTGGTTTCCTGGCGATCTGGGTAAATCTGACGTTGCAACTGAATCAGACGAATGTCCAACTCACACAGCAGACTGGAGAACTGCAGCAAAAAACACAGGAAGCGATTGAAAGCGAACAGGAAGCCCTGAGTAATCTCGAGGCTCAGACGGCCGCGAATGCTGCACTTCAGGAAGTGCTCAATTTTTTTACCCGCGATCTATTTGATGCCGCCACAACCGAGCAACAGGGAGTGAACCTCACCGTGCTGGAAGTGCTGGACCAGGCGGACGCTAAAATTCGAGCAAAGACCCCGGATCGACCCAAGGTCGAAGCGCCATTACGGCTGGCAATCGGTAACACGCTGGACCTGGTCGGGCAGCCACAGAAAGCCATCGTTCATTTGGAACGCGCCGATGAACTCTATCGTGAATACGATTCATTTTCCGCGACAGCCTTCGACTGTCGACAGGTTCTTGCACGCTGTCTGGCCGGAATGGGTGATCGTCAGCGGGCACTGAAACTGACTACAGAACTTTCAGCACCCGAATGGAAGCCGACGATTCTGCAGGAAATTCGACTTCGACACGATTTGCTTCGCTTTGAGCCTTCGAATCGCAGCACAGAGGAAACAGTGCAACTGCTGAGCGAACTTCACGCGGACTGTGTTGAGAAGCTTGGACCTCGTGAAGTTGTGACGCTTAGTATTCTGTCCGCCATCGCGACCGCGTGGTTTCGAGCAGGCGAAATCGAAAAGGCACTTGAAATTTTCAAGACGCAGTTGCAGGATTCCGAACGAGAACTCGGACTGGACCATGTCGATACTTACAACGCCGCGAACAACGTGGCCGTGGCACTCATTCGCCTCGGTCGCATGGACGAAGCGGAAGCCATCCATCGCGAGAACCTGAGACGCCAGATAATGTTTCGGGGGCCTCGTGATGCCGGGACATCGGGAACGATGCACAATCTCGCCATGGTTCTTTGGCGACAAAATAAACGGCGCGACGCAGTGGACCTGCTAAAGGACGTTGTTCAGGGCCGCGCGGCAGCGCTGGGGCCGGTTGAGCGACGGACACTGGAGTCGCTATATCAAATCGGACGTATGTTCGTTGAAATGCGGGAATTCGAAGAGGGTTATGCTTTCCTGACGGAACAATTCTGGGCCTTCAAAGAAGCGGCCCGCGGAACTCGCGAATGGGTGGATATGTTCAACGTGTTTGCCAGCATTGCTGTTTCAGCGGGAGCCTACGATGACGCAGAATCTTCGATTCAGATCGCCGGAAAATTGCTGGACGCAATGGGTGAAGGTTATTCGTCGCAGCACAATGCCCTGAAAGCGGCTGAGGCATCTCTTCATCGCGCGAAAGCAGAATGAATACGGGTTCGCACTGACAGACTGGCTCGCGTTTCTGGTTCTTTGCCGTGGGGACATCACCCGGGCTGACAAATCTGGTACATCTTCACTCTCCTTCTATGAACTACACATCGGAAACCGTTTCCTTCGACTTCGGATCATAGATGGTGTCGAAGATTCCGAAGTCGACGTTCGCGAAGTACCAGTCGTTACCTCCGTCTCCGGTCAAAAAGTCCTGGGAGTCATCGTCGAGAACGGTTGCCGCTGGACCACCGGCGGTAAGAAAAATATTGCCATTCAATCGGGCTCCGGATCCGGTTCCTCGCAGGTTGGCGACGCGCTGGTCATACTTCCGTGATGAAGTCCACTCGGCCATGATCGCCCATAACGCGGTATCAATGTCTTCATGGGATGTAGTGCCGGCAATGAGCAGATCATCGTCGCCGTTACCCAACAGGTGATCGGATCCCCTTCCACCGATCAGCAAATCGCGGCCTGCATCACCATCGAGCCAATCGTCGCCGTCACCGCCCAGGAGAATATCGTCCCCCGAGTTGCCCGAGAGCGTGTCGTTCCCGGCTCCTCCTTTGAGCAGGTCATTTCCAGAATCGCCCTGCAATGCGTCGTTGCCGTCGTCACCATCAAGTAGGTCGTCGCCAGCTCCGCCGCGAAGGTCATCGTCGCTGTCGCCGCCAACAAGAACGTCATCGCCAGTGCCGCCCTGCAGCAGATCATTCCCGTCTCCACCGTCGAGTGAATCATCTCCGCTGCCACCGTTCAATGTATCGTCACCGGCCCCGCCGATCAGCGTGTCATTGCCGTCGCCGCCCTTGAGAACATCATTGCCATCACCGCCATCAAGGTAATCGGAGTTCCTGCCGGCCCAAAGTTCGTCATTGCCGGCTCCACCCAGCAGAGTGTCGTGACCTTCGCCCGAGATGAGCAGGTCATTTCCGTCGCCACCATCCAGCAAATCATTCCCGCGATAACCTCGCAGTTCATCGTCGCCATTGCCACCATCGAGTACATCATCGCCTTCCCCGGCGCGAAGCAGATCGTTTCCTTCACCCCCTTCCAGCGTATCGTTGCCGAGCGTTGCTCGCAATTCATCGTTGCCCTCGCCGCCGATCAACAAGTCATTGCTGCCACCACCCTGCAGAAGGTCATTGCCGTCACCGCCGTCAAGGATCGAATCGATCGCGAGATCTTTGCTGACGTAGACTTCGTCATTTCCCGCTCCGACGTCGATGCGGATGATGCCTATGGGAGCGAAACCGCCCGCGTGAACACCGTTTATACGGACTTTCACCTGACCAGGATGCTTGCGATCGGGTCGAACAGTAATCTGATCGTTGCCGGTGGTGCCTGTGACAACCAAGTCGCCGTTGATGATTTCTGCGGTCCCTGGCTGACCATTGCCGCCGCCGCGCACGACGTCGATCGACAGCACCGCAGTATCGCTCGTCGCACCATCCTTGTCGGTTGCCGTCACAACGATATCATTGTCGCCCTCTTCCGAGAAAGCACGGCTGACCGTCGTCCCGCTCGGACCGACGATCGTCTCATCGACGCCGCCGTCGCCGTCCCAATCAATGGCAAACGTAAAGCTGCTTGCCTGATCGATCGCGCCTGGATCTGTCGCCGACAGCGTGAAGGTTGCAGATTGACCAACGATCAACGAATCCGGCCCTGTAATCTCGGCGGTCGGAACTGCATTACTGACGAGGATCGTCGCCACTTCGCTGTCGGCTAAACCGCCCCCATCCGTTGCCGTCACGGAAACCACAAAGCTGCCGCTATCGTCGGGAGTGAATTGAAAACTGCTACCGCTGCCGCTGGCGAACGCCGCGCCGTCCTTTGTCACCGTCCAGACCAGCCTGTGCGGATCGCCGGCATCCGGATCAAGGACGTCGCTCGTTAAGCTTACCGCTGTCCCTTCGATGCCGATCGCCGGAGCGCCGAGGATTGAGACAGCGGGGGCGTCATTGACCGGATTAACCGTGATACTAACCGTCGCGGTTGCCGATCCGCCGTTACCGTCGCTGACCGTATAGGTGAACGAGTCGCTGCCGTTGAAGTTCGCATTCGGTGTGTAAGTGATCGTACCGTCGGCGTTCACGCGGGCCGCACCGTTCGTTGGCGCGGTCGCAACTGCGGGCATTAGCGTATCGCCATCGACGTCCGAATCGTTCGCCAGGACGTTGACAATCACCATCGTGTCTTCGTCCGTCGATACTGCGTCGTCGACAGCAATGGGATTGTCGTTGACGAACGTTGTCGCTGTGGCCAGGTTGTTGGTAATGTCGGTATCGATCGTGTTCGCGCCGCCAAACAAGATCGCCTGCACCGACAAATCGCCTGCTTGCTGGGACACAACGGTGAATGCGACCGTGACGCTCGATTGCGGATCGAGGTCGCCCACGGGAATGCTGAGAACATGGTTCGTAGCATCGACCACGGTACTGGCAGGAGCGTTCGTGACGCTGATGGGGCTATCGAATTGAACGTGCAATATCGAATCGGGCGAGGCATCTGCTCCGAGATTCTGTAACGCGACCGAGTAAGTCGTGTTTTGCCCGACGGTACTCGCGGGCAGATCGACAAATGCGGCGGCGAGGTCCACGAGTTCCGGCGCGACCGGTAATTGGATATCAATCGTGCGCGTCGCGCCAGCGGCCAGCGGAGTTGTGTTGTCGAATCCACTCACGGCAGATTCTGAATGACTCGTGAATTGCACGTAATGCTGCTCGCCCAATCCTTTCAATTGCAAAGTATACGGTCCATCCTCCGGATCAGGATCGAACACCCAACCGATTCCGTCTGCGCCGCCCAAGTAGACGCTGTTGGGAATCTCTTGCAACGGCCCCGTTTCTTCTGTGTAACCCAGTCGGCGACCTTGACCGTCCACCAACAGAGCATCAACCGGATCGACGATCAGATTGAAAGCCAGAATCGGCGCGAGCACCGTTCCGGCCGCATTCCCCGCAGTGCGTGGACCAAGCGTCGAAATTGGCCCACGAGCACTCGGCTTGACGAAGATATCACGGATCAAGCTTTGGACATCGACGTTCGACATCAATCCGGTATGGGTGATGTTGAAGGTCGTCGTGATATCGCTGGAGCGTGCTTTGCCGGGTTCAGCAAAGCCAAACAACTCGCTGATACCGTCGTTGACAAACAACCCTTCTGCGGAGATCAACGGCACCGTCTCGTCGCCCACTCCGAACAAGTCGACGTAATACTGCTCGCCAATATCAGGATCTCGCGCGGTCACGGCATCAAACGATACGATCTCGCCAGAATCCGACACAAGGCTATCGAAAAATGTTCCGGTGGCGAGTTCCACGCGGTCGGGAGTTTTGTGAGAGGCTCCGTAAATCACCAGGTTGCGCGCGACCTTCGGAACATGCGTCACCACGCCGCTGTTGGCGTTGAGCACTTCGAGCAAGTGATTGGTGTTCTCCGTGGTCGTCGCTCCACCCAAATCGACGGTAGAGACGAAGTTGGTTGCGAAGTTGTAAGTTGGCAGGAGATTGCCGATCGACGGTGAATACTCCCGCAGAAAGGCGAGCTTTTGTTCTTCGAGCGTGTCGTAGCCGCTCAGGTCAATGAACGTACTGTCCGGGTTGATGATCGCTCCATCTCCCGTTGCCTTCTGGAATGCATGATTCATCACCTTCGACAGCACCAGCCTCGAAGGAAGGTCGCGAATGAAGTTGTCGTGCCAGGCATTCCACGAACCTGCGGCTCCCTGGTGCGGCGTGCCGATTGTCGTGAAGTTGTTGATCACCGGCAGCGGCAAATCGCGGCCAACGACGGTGGAACTGAAGAGCTGGCCATAGGCTGCACTTTGAATGTAGGAGCGTCCCACCAGTCCGCCCATGCTGTGCCCGATGTAATGCACATCGGTCAGCGGCTGGCCGTGCGTTTGGAACCAGTTTTCAGAGATCGCCTTGAGGGCCTCGGTGAGGTAATCCACGCCGAACTCGAACCGGCCATCCGTCAGCCGCTCAACCGTGATACTATCGAGACGTCCGTTGCGAGGAGTCGACGCGCTCGCCGGAGCGACGGGCAGCCGCCAGTCGTACGGAACGACGATCAAGTCAACTCCCTGTACATATCCGCTGTTCTCCAACGTCTGAACCATGGCTTGGTACACCAGTCCCACCGGATCGATGATCAAGCCATTCGGATCGAAGCCGCGCTGCAACAGCCACTCGACGTACTGCAAGCCCAGAATTGAATCTATGTCTGGGAACGAACCGAAGATTCCAGGGACGAGCACCACAGGGGTACGAATTTCCTCACCGCCAGCCAATTGGATGTCTGGTGTGGGGGTGCTGAACTCAGACGTGTTTCCCTGGTCGTCACGTGCGGTGGCTGTAATCAAGGTATGCTCGCCTTCACGCGCCACTGGAATGACCGCCTGGAAATGGACCACGCCACTCGCATCCGTGGTCACTTCGATCGAGTGAACAAACGCTTGTCCCTGATTGCCATGTTCGATACGCGTCGCATCGTCCGGATTGCTGTAGAAGAACTCGACGATAAACGTCGTATCGGCGACGCCATGCAGCGAACCGGACACCTGAACGAAGAAGCCGTCTTCTTCGAGCAGCGAGATGACTGGGGCGTTTCGCAATCCGTTGGCACCGGTCGTGGAATTGCCACTCAAGTTTAGTGACCGGCCATCGGCGTTGAGATCAATCCCCAAGCCGTTGTTTGCATAAATCGAGTTGCCGCTGATCGAGTTGTTCGTATTCGGTGCTCCGCTAGCCGCCGCCAGAATTGCGATGCCGGCACCTTCGTTGAATGCAATCTTGTTGGCCTCTTCGACCACGGTAGCCAGGTTTGGAATCAGGCCGATGATATTCCGCAACCCGCTCTCGATTCGGATCCCATCGCCGAGATTCCCCGCGGGAGTTTCTCCATCAACGCCAACGCCGATCAGGTTGCCGTGAATCACGTTCAGATCCGAAGCAGCCTGCAAATGGATTCCGGACAGCGCGTTGTTGCCAATGACGTTCCCGGCCGAGTCGGGATGATCAACCGAAAAGCCAATGAGGTTGGCCGATGCGAAGTCGAGGAACACACCGGCTCCACTGTTGCCAAGTTGCGCGACTCCGTCAGCCCCCAGCCCGATGATGTTTCCGGCGATCACGTTCTGTTCCGCATCGGATAAGAAGACGCCGTGCGCCAGGTTCCCTGAAATCACGTTCCCTTGTTCCGGCGAAGCGCCGCCAATGCGGTTGCCGTTTCCGTTGACGATCGAGATACCAGCGGCGCCGTTTGACACGGCGACCATGCCATCGCGATCGGTGCCGATGAAGTTGCCCTCGATGACGTTGTTATCACTGTCGATCACAATCCCGCCAGCGCCGAAACCGCTGACGACAAGTCCGGCGATCAGCGAATCGCCACCGAGCACGCTTAGACCGGGGAAGTTTCCCCCGTTACCGAGCAAAACAACCCGATTGTCCGCTTGCGATCGACCATCGATCACGATCGGTTGCGTCAGATCGGGGAGGGCGGTGTTGATCTGAATCGTCGCAACGACGGATTCGGGGAAGTCGAAGGTAATCTCATCGGATCCGGGGCGCAGTTCCGCATTTTGCAACGCGGCACGCAGCGTTGTTTGAATGCCTGCGGTAACCAGATCAACATCAGGAACCCCATCTCCCAAGTACGGATCGGGTTGGTCGCCGGTCGAATTGACAATCAAGCGACTGGCAGAGGTGGAAAGAACCACTGCGTCTTTCGGGGTCGAGTCATCGACAGTCTTGAACACTTGCAACACGAGTGACAGGACTTCTTCGCTGGCGACTTCCGGCCCCGCCGTAACTTCAACAAATAGCGATTGCGTGCCTCCATCGGCGGCGAGGAGTTCAGTCTCGTAGCCGAGTCCCTGAATCACGGAAGTGACATCGACGTCATTGACCAAGTAGCGAACGGTCCAAGACTCGGGAATCGCCGTTGGGGCTTTGACAGTGAACCGCCGCTGAGAAGCGCTGTCGTTCTGTACGAGCACTTCGTAGCGGATCGTGCCGTTGGGAGCGATGAACTGAGTGACGGTTTGATCTGCTGAAGCGGCGAGTTCGTAAACATCGTTGCCAACGAATTCAGCGTTTGGCAAATCCGCTCGCACCTGCAGGTCGGCAACATGTGCAAAGGTCGATGTTGTTAACTTCACGGCATCATTTGGAAAAGCTTCAGCCGATTCATCGAATACTTCGACAATCAACGACAACTGTTCGTCATCCTCGAAATCGATGCTAGACTGCACTTCGACAGTAATGAACTGCGACGTGTCCCCGGCGAGTGTGTCTGTCGTGAACCCCGCACCCGTAATTGCGATGGTGATGTCAACACCATCAGAGAAATAAGAAACCGCCCATCCGTCGGGAACCGCCGTCGGCGCTATCAGTCGGAGCTGTTGTTCATCGTCAGCTTCGTTGAGCACGTGAACTTCATAAACGGCGGCTGTTCCAGCAGAAATGAGTTGTGCGGCTGTTTGAAAGTTGGAGGGAATGGATTCGAAGACATTGATGCCTTTGAATTCTTCAGCCGATGGGTCGACTGTCACACTCAAATCGGCGGAAACTGTTTGAATGACGATCGCATGGAGTTCACGCCCGTGAACACCGTCATCGGCGCCAAAGAAGAGTTTTGCACCTGCCTTTACAAAGCCAGACGGGTTCGAGTCGCCGAACGGATTGATATTTGCAATCATTCCGGTTCCGTCTGGCGTACCGTCGCTTCGCCAAAGCTCAACCCCGTTGATACCATCGTCCGCCGAAAAATAGAGTGAGCCGTCGATACCGATCGAGCTCTCGCGCGTAATCGCCAAGGTGTTATCGAATTGCCTCAGCAGCAACGTCCCGTCGGCCGTACCGTCCGTTCGCCACAGCCCACCGTCCGCTTCAAAGTAAGTCAGTCCACTCGTCGTGCGAGCGAGGAAAGACGGTGAATTCGGTTCATCGAATTCGGCAATCACTTCGGTACTTTCGGGAGTACCCTCCGTTCTCCAGAGTTTTCCAACCCCATCAGTAAGGAATCCAGATGTGCCAAAGAGCAGCACATCGCCATTAGCGATGAGGCCACCGACTGATGGATCGCCGGAGTCGAACGAAGTCAGTGCAATGGATTGGCCACCGGGTGCTAACGTGAAAAGATCAAACGTTCGAAATCCGGGCTTGTCGAACTGGAAGCCCGTGAAGTAGACCGAAGATTCCGTCGTCTCAAGAGAGGCAATACTTACCGGCACATCAATGCTTTCCTGTCGCACATCGTCTGCAGTTCCCGATGTCGAAAAGACTTCGGTACCTTGATCCGGTGTGTTTCCCAGGAAATACACGCGGTCATTCAGAACGAGCATGCGATCACCGAAAGAGTTCAGAGAAGTGTAGGACAGAGATCCAGAGATCAGCGTAACGCTGGAACCGTTCGTGCTCCACAAATTGCTGGGAATCACGTCGCCATCCCCGAAAAATACTTGACCGTTGAACGTAACAAAATCTCTTCCACCTCCCGCAGTATCTGATATCAGATCGACGCTTCGCCCATTGAACCGATAAAGGCCGTCCACAAAGCTCGTGTTGATACCGTCGAAGATTGCGACATCATCAAGAACTCCAGCGATTCGCTCTTGAATGCCTGATGAAATGCGCACATTCGTCACTTCCTTTTTCGTTCCACGTTCGGTCCCGTCGCTCACCCAGATGCTCGCCTCGGCATCTAATTCACTAGAGGTCGCATTGAAGACGACACGACCGCCGAGTGCGAATAATTCACCGCCAAATCCTTCTTCTGCACCAGGGAAAATGTCCATAACTAGTGTCGCGCTCGCTAACGCAAACTCGTAGGCTCCGATGTCAGGCAAGCCCGCGCGGCCAAATCCCCGCTGGTCCACGAGCACCCCGATTGCGGTGCCTGTATCGACCGCAGAACTATCTTCGTCGATCGCATGCGTCAGTGTGGGGCCTCCGTTATCCTGAAGCGGGCCGAGCAGCGCATCGATACTGATCAGATTGGTGATGTCATCGCCGAAATCACCAGAGACATCGTCGCCAGTATTTCCGGAGATGATGGAATTGGCCGCCATGACCACGCCGTCATTGTCCATCGACAGCCCACCACCGTTGTTCAAGGTGATGGTCAAGTGGCGTAGCTCTGCCTGAGAGTTGTCGAAGTTGATATGCAGTCCTCCGCCGCGATTGGCCGTGTTGCCGCTGACCGCCACGTTCTCCGCCAGGAAAGTGTTGCCGATCGACGCCCCGCCTCCCTCGCCAAACACAGACTGATTGCCGCTCAGCGTGCTGGCATTGATCGTGGTGAGCGTGTCCGGCACGTCGGCCGAAACGAAGACGCCTCCGCCGTTGAATTCGCTGATGTTGTCGGCAATCGTTGTCCGGGAGATGATCGTCTCGGTGGCTGTCCAAACCGCCCCCCCTTCCCCCAAGGCATAGTTGTTGACGATTTGCGAATCGATGATCTCCAACCGCGACGGGCCACCGCCTCCTCCGCCATACGAGTCACCGCCATACGAGTCGCCGCCGTCGTCGCTGCTACCCGGACCCGAGTAAATTGCCCCGCCTTGGCCCCCTAAGTTATCTTGCAAAACGACTTCTCGGAGTATCAGTTCGGCCCCATCATTCAACAGCGCGCCACCTCGGTCGCCAAACGAGTCCCCGTTCTTCATGGTCAAACCGGAGAGCTCGACGCTGATGTCACCGTTCGGTTCACTGATCGACAATATCCGTGAGCGACCGCCCGCATCGAGAATGAGTTCACTCGCTCCGGGGCCGTTGAGGCTCGTGAAACGAGTTATCTCCAACTCCGACGACAGCTCGATCGTAATCGGGCCGGTTCCCAGTGCATCCAGATCGAATGTGACGTCGCCTCCGATCAACAGCGCATTCCGCAGACTGCCAAGGCCGCTGTCGTTCGTATTCGTGACGACAGCCTGGCAGAAGTTGACGTCAATGAGATCGACATTCCCGGATGTGTCCACGTCGAAGGGATTGCACAGTTCGCCACGATCGATGGTGACATCGCCATCGGCACGAACTCCACGGGAACGATTCAAGAGTATGAACGCATCCGAAAGTGACACATTCCCGCCGGCTAGAATACCTCCGGCAACTTCCAGATCGCCAGGACTCAGCGAGAAAATCTCACCACTCGCGTCGATCTCATAGGCCTCGGTGTCGTCGGCATTGCTATTGGACTGAATGACCAGTGGTCCCGATACGGAGAACTGAGGTCGAATGACATCCTGTCCGGCGATCACGCCCCAGTAGTGATTCTGCGCGATTTCGATGTTACCTGTGTTGAATACGACATCGACGCCGGCTTCAATTCCTGCCCCTTGGTTGCCAGTGAAAAGAATTGTGGGGCTGGAGGCAATCTCCGAATGATTGACCGTGACGGTCCCGTTGAGCGACTGCACGCCCGGCCCCAGATTGGTCGTTACTTGCGGCAGAAGGAGATCGATATCACGATTGGCCACGATCCCAGGCCCTAGATTGTTCGAGACAAATAAGCGAAAGGCCCCCGTTCCGGTGCCGCCCGAGACTGCGCCGCCGGCCGCGATGCCGCCACTGTTTCCAGGGATGTGATCCGCCTCGATCGGATCGCCAAGGGACCGCGAGAACATATGGATGGGGAGCGACGGATCGCCGTTTAATCCCACGGTACTCGTGCGCGTCTCCGTTCCGAAGACGCCGATGAAGATGTCTTCGTTGGCGAGCAGTCCCCAGCCAGCATTGGCGGTCACGACGATCGGGCCATTCACAATAATGTCGCCATCGAGCTGTACGTCTGAGTCGATGATCTCGTTGAGCCCAGGTCCTGCGGCACCCGCGACGACGCCGTGCCCAGCATTTCGTCGAATGTGTTGCTCGAAATCGACATCCGGATTGAGCAGCTCGACATTGCCCTTCACGGCTTGTACGCCAGTACCAAAGTTGTCTTCAACCAGCGGCTGAAGAAGCCGCACATCTGTATTTCCAAGTACTCCCGCGCCCCGGTTGCGGTTGATGTCCGCCAGGTTGGCATACACGCTGCCCGAGGCCCAGATACCGCCCCGCGCCTCGTATGGAGCGTCGTGGACCGTTGCGAAATCGCCGATGGCGTCCACAAAGCTAATCGTGTCGAAGGACTCGTTGCCGTTGTCCGATACCGACGACCGCAGGGGGCTCGTTCCTGAGAGCGTTTCGGTGACAAGGTTCAGGAACACGTCCCCGCGTTGAGCAATGATGCCCCACCCGGCATTGCCGGAGACGATCGCCGAAGTGGTGATCTTGACGTCGTACACCACACCGTCCTCACCAGTAGAACTGCCAGCACCCGGCCCTATGTCCGCCACAGCGATGATGTCCGTTCCTGCCAGAATGCCCGGACCACCGTTGCCCGTCACAACGATGACCGGCGAAGAAGCATTGCTTGTGGGAGCATGAAGTTCAATGGCTCCAGCCCGTGACTGAATTCCCGGCCCACCGTTGCTGGTCGCAGTGAGTCCATTGACTGAGGTAATGTCAAACTCTGCAAGGATCCCGACGCCGTCGTTGCGGTCAACCACAATGGGCCGATCAGCGACGACATGCCGACCGGCAAACACTCCATCAAGTCCGTTGCCGCTGAACGTGCTTGTCGCATCCATTTCGGCGACATCAGTGGCGCGGTTGATATGCAGCGAGCCACGATGAAAAACGCCGAATCCAAGATTATCGCGGATCACAACTTCGTTCAGCACGAGCGTTGCATCTACCGAAGTGTCACCCGTAATCCCCGCACCGCCGAAGCCTTCGATCCGCAATCCATGTACGACGACACCGTCGGACTCAACCACCAGCCCGTTGATTCCACCGCCCGCGATCGACGTCTGCAAGGTAATTGGGTTCGCACCCACTTGAGCACTGGCATCTATCGTTGTGGCCGCTGTGATCGCTGGTAATTGCGAATCGACAACGATCGTGCGGCTGACCGATAGATCGAACGTGATGTTGCTATTCGCATCCGCGTTGGCCAGCTTGATGGCTTCACGCAAACTGAGTTGATTCCCAGGCGTGCCGGGATCGACATCGACGATGCCATCGTTGAGCAGGTCTTCCAAATCGAGATTCGTGTTTACAACGAAGTCCGCCGCCAACAAACGTCGGTCTTCCAATCGCTCGAAACGAAGTAGACTTCGCAATCTTCGTCGCCGATCTTGTCGCGATAGTCGAGAAGGAGTGGAAAGCCATTTTCTTGATTGACACGACTTCATGATATTGCTTCTCTAACAAGTTGGGGGTTAGCGAAAGTTTGTTTAAGGGCCGTTCTAGGTGCGGGCAATGGCTCAGCCATCTGTGATTCGAACATCTGCAACTCAAGCATCTGCAGACAGCCGCGAACGGTCAGCGTCAGACTGCCACTTGATCCGCGTTGATATACTTCGTTCGCCACGCCGAAGGCACGATTGCCAAGTGCCCGATCGGAACAGAGATCGCAAAGCATTTGGCTGATCGAATCGAGTGTCAGTCGACCGCCCAGCACTCGTCCGACGCCGAGTTCGGTCAAGGCCGCTGCATTCAAGTCCTGCTCGAGATACCGTGGTAGCAGCAGTTGCGGTCGACCCGCAGCCAGTGCAGCCGTTGCGGTGTTCAATCCACCGTGATGCACTATCGCCGATACTTCCGGCAGGACGGTCGATAGCGAGACAGGGTTTGCATGAATCAGGACACCGAGACTTCTCAGTCTGGTGGTCTGTTCCAGGCTGCTATTCCGCAAATAGGCCTGGCATTCGATCCCGGCCTGAACGAAAGCCGAAAGCACCTGCTCCAGTCCCTCGAAGCCCCCGTCGAGGTAGGCGAACACACGATTTTGGTTCGTTGATTCATCCGGGCGATTCCAACCGGCCATCGGCCCAACGCATGGCTCCTGGCGAGCTTGTCGATAGGGGTCAAGTTCCCTAAATGTGACGAGAAAACGTGCTGCGGCTGGAAATGCCGCTGGCAATGAAGTTGGCACCGTACGTCGCCGTTGCCGCTGCACGCATTGAATCGATTGCAGGACACGCTCAGTCTCTGTTTGTGGCGGGGTAGGCGTCAGCCTTGCGTACTCGGTCGCATTGGCAGGCGGAATCGTAAACCCATCGCCCACCAATACCACTGGTACTCGCTCACTGGCGGCCAGGCAAACGGTTGGGCTGTGATCGGCCACGATCAACTGAGGATCAATCAAGCGAATCAGTTCCTCACAGGCCTGAACCATTGCCGACAAACACGACTCATCGTCATAGCCATGTCGAGCTAGCAAATCAGCGTAGGTGGCAGCGACAAATGGACCCTCGCCACGCCATGGAGGCAACTGCCAACAAGGTGCCTGCAAGATCGGAAAGCCGGTATCCTGCAGAAACCGAGCTGCAACTGGAATCTCGCGCACGGCGAACACCGGACGATGGCCCTGCGCCGCCAGCTCACGAGCGATCGGCAGCAAGCGACCGACATGCCCGAGTCCCTGTCCCAGCTCGGCGGTAAAGAGGATTGTGGCCATCGCGTTACTCCGGATCGTTGTTGAATTCAAAATGCCGAAGGTCCAGCAGCGCATCGATCTCATCGGCGTCGAGATTGGCGAAGTACCAGTCATGACCACCGTCACCCCGCATGCGGTCGCGCACGCCATCGTCGAAGACGGTCTGCTGCTCTCCGCTGGCGATCAGGAACACGTCTCCATTGAATCGTGCTCCGCTCCCTTCGCCGCTTAGGTTGGCTCGGCGTTGGGCGTAGCCGCGGTTAGAAGTCCATTCCTCACGGATCAGCGTCAACGCGTGCAGATCAAGATCAAAGGCGGTGTGGCCACCGATCAGAATGTCGTCTCCCTGTTCCCCGAGCAGTCGATCGGTACCGAGACCGCAGATGAGCACGTCGCGGCCTTGATCGCCACGCAGGACATCGTCGCCGCCGCCACCAACCAGCCCATCGTTACCTCGACCGGCGCGAATTCGGTCATCTCCCGAGCCGCCGAACAGTACGTCGTCGCCGCCACCACCGATGATCGTGTCATTGCCATGATCGCCCGCGCCAAATCGCACCTTGCTAGTTGGCATCGTCGTAATGATCGATCCGGGAATGAACGTGTTCTTGCCGCTATCGAAGGAAACCGTGGCCGTGCTCTGCGCCAGCACCGTTCCAGAATGCGTGCCGGGAGCGTTGATCTGCAACGTGCCGCTCACCGCTTCGACCGTGCCAGAATTGATCAGCGTTAGAGAATTCGCCAGGATCGATGTCGAGGTATCTGTCACGCCGATGTCCGTCGCGTGATGCCTTATAAGCAGCCCCTCGTTGTTGATCGTCGCATTGCCGACCAATCCAAAGCGCCCGTCGATGCGAATTTCACCGTCGGACTGATTGTTCACGATCTGACTGTTCCAACCGACATTGCCGATTTCACTTGAAACCGTCAACAGTCCGTGGTTCTCGACCGTCACTCCCGACATGCCGAAATTCGTTCTCAATTCGCCGCCGTCGGCAATCGTCACCGTACCGAAGCCATTGATCGTACCGGCATCTTGATTACCCAGGTCGAGCTTGACGAATCCGTTGACCAGCAAGTCCTGGTTCACCGTGAGATCGACGCCCGTGTTGAGCAACGTCGCATTGATCTGCGAGCCAACGCCGACCAGAGTCAAATCGCCGCTACGTAGCTCCAGGTCTTCGTGAGTCACGAGACTGTTGATGCTGAGGGATTGATTCGACTGAGGTGCGACATAGCGGATCGTATGGTCGCCGACCAGATCCGGAATCAGCACGTCATCACCTGCGGCAGGAATTCGCCCCAAGTCCCAGTTGGCCGGGTTGTGCCAGAGGCCATCTTGTTCGGGTGCGTCGCCGTTCCAGGCGATTGCTGCCAGCAGCGCTCGAACTTCTAGTGTCTCCAGCGAAAACGATCGACTCGATTTCCGACGCAGCGTGGACATAGGTATCGTGGCCCGATCGAGTCCCAGACGCTGTAGACATATTGTGAACATGAAGACTGTTCCCGGAGAAGTTTGGCATACGAACTCCAGCACTGGTCTCATGTGAAGCAGCCAAGCTAACACCGGATGTCAGCATTTTCACAAATCATTCGTCGCTTGAGGGTTGCGGCCTGGCATTCCGCCTCAGTTCTGCCCGAAAGACGTGAACGGCGCAGCTGATGCTGGTTCCGATAGATAGCGGCAAGCCCTCCAATGACATCCCGCTTTGCAAAAACACCAACGGGACGGCTTGCGAAGCGCCGCTAAGAGACGCGAGAATTTCCGATTTCTCTTGAAGATACGCCTCGTTTGCAAGCCGCGTCACAGAACCGAAGTTGCAAGGAAACACAGAACCGAAGTTGCAAGGAAACCAAATGGTGGAAATCAAATGGGTCAGGGTGTGCCGGGACAAAAGCGGCTTTGGATAGAGAATGAACGTTTCATTCGAAGAACGACTAGCCATCGACTTTGGATTCCGGCGGAGGTGCGGTGAAGGTAACGACACCGTACTGAGCGTCCGCTCGGGAAGAAACGCAGTGCGTTGATGACTTCATCGGCCAGTCGACCGATTTCATCGTATGACCAATTGTAACGAGTGAGCCGAGGTACCGAGGCAGTCGCTGGATTGTCGTCCGTATCAAGCCAGAAGATCTCCTTTTTTCTTCTCTCGCGTCGAATACTCGATCAACCATGGACTGTTGGCTAGACTAGAAGGATCAATTTGGACGATATGACATATCGTGCTTTGGCAGCCTATTGGATTGTTGGGCATGAGAAGATCGGGCATGAGAAGAGAAGTGAAATAACATGAGTAACGCTCCTCAATTGGAATCCATTTCAGTTGCCGACTATTTGGCTGGCGAGGAATTGGCTCGTATCAAGCACGAATACGTTGATGGCCGCGTATTTGCGATGGCTGGCGGAAAAAACGTCCATAATCGAATTGCTTCACGAGTGCTGGGAAGCCTCTTTCGCCAACTTAGCGAGTCACCCTGCGAAGCATATAACTCGGACACCAAAATTCGGATCAGGTAAAAAGATTGTACGTACTTCTATTATCCCGATGTCGCCATTGTGTGTCAGTCGAATCCGGACACCGATACGTTCCAAGATCAACCGGTGCTAATCGTCGAAGTTGTTTCTGAAAGTGCGCGACGAGTTGACGAGGGCGAAAAGCAGGATCAATATCTGTCGATCGAGTCACTGCAAGCTTACACGCTGCTGGAGCAGGATCGTGCAGCGGCGGTCGTGTATCATCGACAAGCAGATGGAACTTTTGCTGAGGCGACCTACAACGATCCGAACGCTGTGTTGGAGTTTCCTGAATTGGATGTGAAGCTCAGTTTGGAAGAACTGCACGCGAGCCGCTGATGTCGAGAGCGCCGACGATGGCCGTGCAAACCGGTTCGTTGTGACGGATTGGAAAACGAGCGGCTTGTCACCTACTTTCTGAATGCGTCCAGACCACTAAACTGTGTGCTTCGATCAACACGACGGACATGTAAGCACAGAGTCATCCTATGAAAATTCTTGTCACCGGCACCGCGGGATTCATTGGAAATCACGTTGCAATTCAGTTGCTGAACCGAGGCGACAAAGTTCTCGGAGTCGATAACGTCAATGACTATTACGACGTGTCACTGAAAGAGGCGCGGTTGCAGCGGATTGCGAATCACCCCTCGTTTGAGCAGCTGCGAGTCGATATTGAGGATCGTCAATCCATTCAAGATGCATTTGAGCGGTTCAAGCCACAACGTGTCGTTCATCTCGCCGCTCAGGCTGGCGTTCGTTACAGCGTTGAGAACCCTCATGCATACATCCAAAGTAACTTAGTCGGCTTTTTGCACATCCTCGAAGGCTGTCGTCATCATTCAGTGGACCATCTTGTGTACGCATCGAGCAGCTCCGTCTACGGGGGCAACACAAAACTGCCGTTCAGTGAGACAGATCCCGTCGATCATCCGCTGAGTTTGTATGCGGCAACGAAGCGGTCCAACGAGCTGATCGCTCACACGTACAGTTCGCTGTACGACATCCCCACTTCGGGCCTACGTTTTTTTACTGTGTACGGTCCCTGGGGGCGACCGGATATGGCGCTCTATCTGTTTGCTGAAAAAATCGCCAAGGGCGAGCCGATTGATGTATTCAACCGGGGTAATCATAAGCGATCGTTTACGTACATCGACGACATTGTCGATGGACTGATCAGTGTATTGGATCGCCCACCGGTCCGAAAAAATGCTGCTGTAACAACACCGTTAACTCCTGCCGACTCGCTGGCCCCGTTTTCTATATTGAACATTGGCAGCGACCATTGTGTTGACCTGATGCAATACATCGAAGCGATCGAAACGGAGCTTGGTAAGAAAGCCATTACCAACTACTTACCATTACAGATGGGCGATGTACCAAGTACCCAAGCCGATATCCAGCGATTGGAGCAACTCGCGGATTGGCGGCCCAAAACACAGGTTAAAGAAGGAGTCGCTGCATTCATTGCTTGGTTCCGCCAGTACAAAGCTCAAGCGAACACCACCCAACAGTAGACAACTCAGTGAAGTTCTTTTGAGTTGGCCTGTTCCGCGTGAGTAACCTTTTCCGTGTGAACCGTGTGTACGATCACTCGGACAGCACCCTTCTCCGGCATCACGTCGCGACCGTGTTCGGCCGCCCACACATGCGTGAACTCTGCTCCGAACAGCAAGATCATGGACGTGTAGTAAACCCATACCAGGATCACCACCAACGATGCGGCGGCGGTACCGAGGGCCTCGGCTGGATCACTGTAGGACAGATAGCGTTGCAATGCTCCGCGACCAGCGGAAAAGAGTGCGGTAGTTACGAATGAGCCCATCCACACGTCGCGCCAAGCGACCCGGGCGTCGGGCATAAAACGGAAAAGGGCTGCAAAAAAGAAGAACACAATCAGTAGCGTGACGCTCTGGTTGATCCAACCCGCCGTATTTGCCTCAATCCCTGAAACCTCGGTGAACTCGCGGCCGATCATGGTTAACAGCGCCGAAAGCAAGAGCGAAACCAGCATTAAGAAACCGAGAGCCAAGATCATCGCCAGGGACAAAATTCGCTTGCGGATAATCGGGATCAAGCCCATCTTGCCTGGGTCAGGCCGCACCTTCCAAATCTGGTTCAGCGAATCCTGGAGGGCAGCGACAACGCCGGTCGCTCCAATCATGATTCCCACGACGCTGATGATCGATGTCCACCATGCACCGCCCTGCATCGCTCGATGATCGAGCAGCTGAGCGATCTCTTTTGCCGCTTGTGGATTTCCCAAGATTTGTGCCGCTTGTTTTTGCACAAGCTGTTGTGCTCGTTGGCGAGCTTCCTGGTTCTCGTACGCTAGTGACATCCCTGCGGTAACAAACGACAACAACAGAAACATCAATGGCGGCAACGCAAAGATCGTGTAGTAGGCCAGTGCCGCGGCCAAAGTCGCACAGCGATCCTCCATGAATTGGTTTATCGTCTTGGCGACAATTCTCATTTGAAGTTGCTCTCCCTAGCAGCATAATGCTGGTCGACCTAATTCTTGGTCGCTGCGGCTTGGCGTTTCTTTTTTGCTGGACTCGCTGTCACCACTGGCGGCGTCAAGCCATCATCGGGCTGGTCCCACAAACGGTACGGGTCATCATGTTTTCGCATCTCTTCCAGCAACAATGATTCCATCTTTCGCAATTGCTCCGCATATCGGGGGTCGCTCGCGAGATTAACTTGATCCTCGGTGGGCTGAATGCGTGTCAGTGAGACGACAGCCGGATCATGGTGCTGTTGAATAAATTCATGCGGGTTTTGAGCCAAGTTGAACAATTGAGTCTCGCGTACGGTCCCGTCCAGTACATCGTATTTGATCAACTTCCACTCACCTTGTTTGACGCATCGCATCCCAGGTTTGGTGCCACCGCAGTAGACACCATAAAGTGTGTCGCGAATGGCTTGTGCTTTACCCAACAGAACCGGCTTGAAGCTCATTCCTTCATTGGTTGGCGGCGATTCAATTCCAGCTAAATCACACAACGTACTGAGCACATCAAGTAGGTACACGTTTCCGGGAGCGCGTGATCCAGCCGGAATGCCGGGGCCTTTGACGATCATCGGCGTGCGAAACGTGTGTTCGTAAAGATTTTGCTTACCCTGCAAGCCATGGCGTCCGATCGCGATTCCGTGATCGGCGGTATAGAAAATAAACGTATTTTCCAGTTCGCCCATCGCACGAAGTTTTTCCAGCACGCGTCCGATCTGGATATCAATGTTCTCGCTACAAGCAAACTCGCGCCCGGTCTCGTTGCGGATCGTTCTCTCGTCGCGATTCGTCCATACCCCACTAACGTGTTCCTCGTCACGCAAGCCCGGTTGACCGTGGTGAAAAGGATGTTGCGGAAGATAGCCAATCGGCAATGCAGGCTGTTTTTCGTTGGCTGGCGGCAATGTATTCGGGTCGTCATGATTGGTTGCACCGTACTTGGCAAGCAATTCTGGTTTGCCATCGCGAGTGTCATGAGGATGCGAAAAGCCAAAGTAAATCAGAAACGGATCACGGTCACTTGCTTGTTCACGTTCATCCAGATACTCGAGGACCCGTTGAGCATGCCAGTGACTGCCGGTTTCGTCCGTGCCGCCGCGTTTTCCTGCGTCATGCCGTACTGTGAATTGCTTGTTTGCTTCTTCGTAAGAATTGCCTGTTTTGCATGTCCGCATCGTGTCGTAGCCAGCGCGATTGAACACCGCCGCCATCGTATTTTCGGATAGGTTCGGCGGCACCAACTGCGGGTTCGTGTGATGAGGATTGTTTTTGTGCTGTCCTCCTTTATCAGGAATATGCCAAACAGTTCGTCCCGACATAATCATGTGCCGTGACGGAGTACATACCGCACCGACCCAGGCACCCATGTGATGCGCCGCGTCCAGAACGATCCCTTCGCGGGCAAGTTGCTCTAGTACCGGCGTATCCAATTCCGACTTGGGATTGTACATCCGCAAGTCATAAGGCGACTGGTCATCGACAACGATGAACAAAATGTTCGGCCGTTTGTTTGGCTCCACCGCATGTGCCTCCAACAGGAAAACGAATGAAGCGAGAAACAGACAGTAGCGAATGGAGGGACGTGAATTCATGAGCCAAGCGAGATTGCACGAGGAGTTGCTATCGGGAAACGAGTTGCTACCGCGAAATATCGTAAGCGAACATCAAGTCTTGGTCGCGGATAATCAGCATTTGATTCGCGATGACAGGGTGAGCCCAAATTGCACCCTTGTCGCGAGCCAACGATGTCGTGCGTGGCAAGATTAACTTGCCGTGCGATATCCATCGTTCGCGGTTGGGCTCGACCAGGCTCACCGACCCTTCCTTGTCTTCATAGCAATACAGTCGACCGTCGCCAAAGCCAATCGATCCGCTGCCCTTATTTGCCAGTTGTTCACCCCAAAGTTTTTCGCCGGTGGCAAAATCTTGAGCCATCCACTCACCACCATTGACTTTGCTACAGCCGTAAATAACGTCATCCACCAAAACCACTCCACCATGATGGTTTTCCATGGTTTTTCCGTTCAGCGCGTAGACCGACTGGGCAACAATCGAGCCACCTTCGGCTTTCAAATGTAACAGCGTGTTGCCAGCGTTGTAGGCACTGGTGTGATACAGTCGGTCACCGCTAATTACCGGTGTCGGGATAACGGCAACTTGATTTCCGGTGGCACTGTCACTGAACAATTTCTCGCCTGTGTTAACGTCGAAAGCTAACAATCCAGGCTTACTAGCGGTAACGTAGTAGCTACGATCGCCTACGGAACTTCGCAGAACGGAAACGTATTGTGCTGGCTCCTTGGTATCTTTGCTGCCCCAAACTTTCTTACCACTGGCTCGATCCACGGCGATCATAAACTGTTCGCTGCCTGGCGTGACGACAACTCGATCACCGTCAACAAGCGGCGACTCACTGTAACCCCAGGTTGGGATCTCACCGCCAAAATCTTTCACCAGATCGATGCTCCATTGGACTTTGCCATCGGCCTTGCCGAGTGCTGCCAGGACACCTACGTCACTGAGCACGAACACTTGATCGCCGTCGACCGTTGGAGTGCTGCGTGGACCGCCGCCCCAACCGTGGTTGTAGTCGTCCGAGTTACTTGCTCGCGACACCACTGTTTGCCAAAGCTTATTACCAGTGGATGCATCCAAGCACACAGCAAAACAGTCGTTTTCACCGGAGCCCATCGTGAACAATTGGTTGCCGACGACCGATACGGCCGAGTAACCTCGTCCTGCCTCAGCAAATTGCCACTTCAGTTTTGGTCCGCCGGCAGGCCATTGTTGGAGCAGTGATTGCGGCGCTGCGTGACCGTCTCGTTGTGGTCCACGCCATTGCGGCCAATCCGCTGTCGCGGTACTCAAGAACACTTCAAGGACAACGCAAGTGACGGCGGCAAGAACGCGGAATACGCAGGGAATGTGTAGCATTTGTCGAAACAGCGACTGGGGTAAGGTTGCAAGCAGAATTTAGGGGACGAGCATTATAGCACGTCCGGCTACGATTTCGCGAGCGGATGACTCGTCTGCAATTGAACCATATCGCGATATCTGCCGCCGCGTAGCAACAACTCCTCGTGTGTGCCAGTTTCCACGACGCGACCGTCATCGAGAACGACAATTAGATCCGAATTAATGATCGTGCTCAGCCGGTGGGCGATCACGAACGACGTCCGACCCACCATCAGTTTCGCCAAACTCTGCTGAATCAGACGTTCACTTTCGCTATCCAGATTACTAGTCGCTTCATCGAGGATCAAAATCCGCGGATCGGCCAAAATCGCTCGGGCAATCGCTAATCGTTGTCGCTGCCCCCCGGAAAGCTTCACACCGCGCTCGCCTATCAGCGTATCGTAACCGCTGGGCAATCGCTCGATAAACTCATCCGCAGCGGCGGAACGGGCCGCGTGCAAAATATCAGATTCACTGGCACGTTGCCGGGCGTAGCTGATATTCTCGCGAATGGTGCCGTCAAATAAGAACACGTCCTGTTCGACGATACCCAGCAGTTTTCGATAACTTCCCAATTCGATATCGCGGAGGTCACGGCCATCCAGCGATATGCTGCCAGCGGTCGGATCGTAAAACCTAGCGATCAAATTTGTCAGCGTTGTTTTTCCAGCACCACTACGACCGACCAGGGCCACCGTTTGTCCCGCTGCGACATCGAGTGAAACATCTTTTAATACCGCCGTCTCGGTTTCTGGATACGCGAAGCTGATCGAGCGGATCGCAATCGCGCCGGTAACCTCGGATTCGCGGATGGCTTTTGCACCGACACGACTGGGTAGCTCTTCCTCAATCTCCAATACATCCAGCACACGATCCAGCCCGGCGAGATTGTTTTGGAACGTGACCGCACTGGCGGCGATCGTTGCTAAGGGATCAAGCAGCATGGTCAGGTACACCAAGAACATCATCAAGTCGCCGAGCGTCAACTCGCCTTCGATAATTTGGTAACCCCCGTAAAGCAACAATCCCGTCGAGGCTAATGGGATGACGACTTCCCAAATTGTTTCAATGATCCGTGTCCACCACCAAGTAAACAGTTGCTGACGCACCAGAAAGTCACCTTCGCGAACAAATCGTGATGACTCACTGCGGTCGCGAGAAAAGGTACGCACGACGCGAATGCCACCAAAAGTTTCCGTCGCGCCACTGTCGATTCGTTGCCGTTGTTTGCGTATGTCTCGATACAGCGGTCGAATGCGATTGATCCAAGTGCGATGGGTGACCCACACCACAGGCAACAGCAGCAATCCGCCCACCATGAGTTTCCAGTCCACGAACATCAGAATGATAAGGCTGCCGATGAACTGGATGATTGCTCGCCAAGGGTTGTACAGCATGCTGAAAATCAGCTCGGACACACCTCCCGCGTCCTCCCGAATCAGACTGGCGACACCGCCACTCTTCATGCTGTAAACACGATGCAGGGGCAACCGTAGGGCGTGCTCAAAGACTCGCCTACGGATATCGACTTGCGTTTGGTTGACCGTTTTGGTTGCGATCCAGCGGCTAAATAGATTTACCGCTGTCGACATCAGGGCGACTACCGTCACGGCCGCGGCAATCAAGAACAACCGCTCCAGCGGATCATCCGATGGGATAAAAGTATTCGCCCAAGCCGGCAGCGGTTTGGGAGGCTGAGTCAGCACCGAGTCGATGGCAAGTTTCGTACCCACCGGCGGTACCAGACGCAACATGATGCCCACGGTCATCAGCGCCAACGTCCCAAAAATTGCATAACGGTGGCCGGAAATTAATCTCCAGAACTCGCGAAACAATTCCCAAAAGCCTCGCTCGCGAGTTCCCAGTTTCTTGCTACTTCGTTCTCCACGTCCATGCGCATCCAAGGATTCTCGCTGCGCATGACGCTGGCGAACTTCTTGGCGGTATTCGGTAAATCGACGGTGACTTGGCACGATAGGCATAAAACAGTGGTAGCCAGCAATTCAGCCGATGACAAGTGCACGCAGTTTCTCAGGTGTCGCAAAGCGGGCTTCTGCGTTGACCGTATCCCGCCCCTACTACGAGAAAACTGATTGACGAGACTCAGTTAAAGCGATTCGCGAATTTGCACCGCGATCCATTAGTTCGCCAGTCGCATTAAATTAGAACCAGCGGCAAAAATTACATCCTGCGAATTCGGCAATACGCCGACAGTGTAAACGGGTAACTCCGCTCCAGGCGTCAATTCACTTGCGGCTACGGTTTCGGGATTGATGCGATAGACACTTCCATCCTTGCAAATGGCGATGACATGCGAGCCATCTGGCAACCAAGCCAAATCGACGGGTTTTGATTTCAGCCTCACAAACCTGACCATGCGACCAATTGTTGGCTGCCAAAACCGGACCGAAGCATCGTCACTCGCCGACGCGATCATCGGCAAGCTGGATTGACTGGGTCGTGTCACGAGACAGTTGATTGGCTGGGTGTGAATGGTCAGTGAATGAACTAGCTCAGCGGAATGTGGATTCCATACACGTAGGCTCAGGTCGATGCCGGCACTGACCAGCAACTCACCATCGTTTGCCACACAGAGGGAAAGGATGCCGCGGGAATGCCCAACCAATGTTTTGAGTTTCTTGTTGTCGGCTACGTCCCAAATTTGAATTGTCCCATCAAGGCTCGCCGATGCGATAACCTTGGCGCTAAGCCAACGCACAGCCATGACGACATCTTCATGATCGCCAAGCGTACAAATTGCCCGGCCGCTGGGCCAATCGAAGATCACGGTTTGGCCGTTCACGGCGGCAGCACCGCCACCGACGGCCAGCATTCGGCCATCCGATGAAAACGCAAGGTCATGTGGCGACTGCAACGCTAATTCTATCACACGGATGCACTCGAGCGTTTTAACCGAGTGAACACGCAGCCCCGACTTTGAACAGGCGACGATTGCATCCTGAGAAATGACGATCGCCGTAGTCGGCGGTTCCGCAGCAACGGCAATCGTCGAGAACAGGACTGCGAACGACAACACGAATGTGCAAGTGAAATTCATCGAAGCGTTGCTCCGAAATCTGGCGACCGTTCAAGAAGCACGCGTCTTGGCCGAACGTGACTTCTCATTGAGGTCTCAATGATTGGTGACAAACTCTTCACAGGTTAATAGTGCCCACACGAAGTCTTCGAGCAGCGCGTCCTGGCCAGCTTCGCCAACACGATCAATCTGCGTTTTCCAGTGCGTGGCCTCGCTCGCTGTTGGCGAACGATTCAACGACGAAACGTAGAATGACTCGATAGTGTGCATCGGATTGCGATGTAGCCGTGACAACGCAACGAGTCGCCCTTGGGGGTTGTTGATGCGTCCATTCAGCAGTTCGCCATTGAGTAAATGCAGCATTTGCTTCAGACCGCCAGCAGGCTCATTCGCTACGTCGCAAGTCGTATCACGACCACATCTTCCCAAAATGTCGAGTGTTTGTGAGGGAGTTTTAGGGCTGGCAAGCGTCACGGCGCGGGTGCCCAAGGGCAAATCGCCGAAGGGCTCAGCGACATCCAAGACATCGGAGATCGCGTCAGCGAGAACCTCAGCCGAAAGTGGGCGTCGCATCGCGTGCGAATAAAACCGGTCGTCGTTCAAGTTCTCTGCCAGCGATAACGAACTTCGTGCATAAGTCGAACTGCTAGCGATCCATCGCAATGTCCGTTGGATGCTGTAGCCGTGTTGAACGAAGTCGTCCGCCAACGCATCGAGCAATTCTGGATGCGTGGGAGGATTCGTCGCACGAAAATCATCAACCGGATGCACCAATCCTCGACCCATCATTTGGTACCACAGTCTATTGACGATCCCCCGAGCAAAGTAGGGATTATTCGAGCCTGTCAGCCAACCGGCCAGCGATTCGCGGTGGTCGGTTACGGACGCTTGAAGCTTCGCAGTTGCTTCCCCAGGTAATCGGGCAATCGCGGGTTCAAGGGTTGCCGGATGGATGACTTCACCTCGGTCGTTGAGCTTCACGACTTGATCCATTCGTACTTTGGCAAAGATCGCTGCTAAACCGTGGTAGTCGTCTTGGGTCCAACGATCCAGCGGATGATTGTGGCAATTGGCACAGCGAAGGCGACTGCCCATAAACACTTCGCTGAACAATTCCGCTTGTTCACGTGGCCCATCGACGGTGCGATAGAAATTCGCTGGGCCGGATGTATGCGTATCGCCGCTGGCTGTCAGGAGTGAATGAGCGATAGAGTCATAGCCCGCTTGATCGCGTATTTGCTGTGCCAACCAGTCGTGGTAGGTTTGCGTCGCTTTGGCATCGCCAGCCTTTGAGCCAACTCGCAACAGCTTCGCCAATTGCAGTGTCCAGTATTCGACAAAGGCGTCGGTTGCGAGTAGTCGATCCACATAATTCTCGCGATTGCCCGCAAAGGTTACCTCGGACGCCACTGGCAACCGCCCGGTCAGATCCAACGTCACTCGTCGCACCCACTGGTCATCGGAGGCCGGTGGAGAAGCTGGTAGTTTCAAACGTTGTAGACGCTGCATGACGAGAGCGTCAATCCAGTTTCCCTGCTCAACATCAGCACTCACGTCCAGATTGTCATTGAGCGGCACGATGACTTCGATCGGGATGACTTGATCCAAGTAGCGAGCGACGATCAAATGCCGACCTCGTCTCAGGGCAGTAAGCTGATGCGAACTGGGGGCAATCGTTATCGCGGAATCATCTTCAGGAGCAAAAACTGTCCATCGTGTTACGTCACGGGTTGTGGAATCGTCGTACCGTGCCGTGACGACGAGCTGAACCGATTCTTCCAGGTGCATCTCAACTATTGCTTGCGGCGATACTTCGATGCGTCGCAGCGAACGCGTGGATCGCTGCGGTGTTCCCTGGGCAATCCAATCTCTCAGCAAGCGATACGCCTGGTCGTCTTCCTCGATCAAGTAGCCGCCTCCATGCGAGATCGCTTCGCTTGGCTTCAAAAGGATCAAGCTTTCCTCGGGACGCGAGTGATTGACACGTCGGCCTTCGAGTTGATACACGATGGCACTGAAGTCCGATTGAGGGTTACTGCCATAAAGTGACAGTTTGAACTCACCTCGACCGGCCGCTGAACCGTGGCATGACCCCGCATTGCACCCGAGTTGGGTAAAGACGGGAATAATGTCATTGGTGAAGTCGAGCTGAGAATCAGCTTGCACAGTCGTCGGCAACCACAGCACGATGAATGCGAGAACTAGCCGTGAATAACCAAGGCTGTGGGATCGTCGACCAAGCGATGACGTTGGCTCTGGGTTAGCGTTCTCAGTTGATTGGAATTGCTTAGCGATCATTTTTCACTTTCTTTCCCTCAACAAAGAGCCATCGAACTTCCTACTACCCCACTGTAGCTGCGTATGCATGCATGCCACTTTTCTTTCGGAAATTCGTTCAATCTTCGAGGACTGTTTTCAGCACTCGGTAGGCTTCGATGCTCTCGATGACCTCGGCTCTACCGCCCGCTTCTTCGACATGGTTCAAGATCAATAACAACTGCTCAGCATTGCCGGCTGCTGATACGGCCGCTTTCAATTGTTCAAGCTTATAAGCGGACGGTAATAGCGAACCGTTCTTGACGGAGGATTGTTTCTTCGGACGAGCCGAGTCCTTTTTTAGACTGTTCGGCGATGCAGAGGCCGCGGGCTTGCTGGCTTCTTCTTTCGCCGTCGATTCTGGACCTGTTCCTACAGTCACGTCATCTGCGGACGTGTTTGCGATCTCCGCCTTCGGGGGTTGCTTCGTCACATGAGGCTTCGCCATCAGCAGTCATTTTCCTGTGTGCGGTGTGGTGCGTTAAATGGGGCCGCGGCGATACGCCGAAGCGAACGCTTGTAGCAAAGCGCCGTGCCAATCCTGTCGAACATTGGCGAGCTGTATGAACTTGACTGAGTTTACGCGAACGCTTGAGTAAATTCTATCGTCGTTACCCGCATTCCTCGATTTGGCTACAGACGGCGAGGGCGGTACAAATCCAGTTCGGCGCGGCCCATCAGGATTGCGAATATTTTAACGATCTCACGTCGCCCCTGAGTGAGGTCGTGCTCAGCATCACCGGTATAACTGCCGCCGATACGAAACGCGTACTCGGCGTCCTCCGGATAGTTGGCAGCGATATCGACTAGGCGACCTGTGCAAATAACGATCGCTTCAACTCGTTGCGTGGTAAGCACTCCATCTGCGTCGCGAATTTTCAAGTCGAAGTCGGGTGGAATTTCGCCAAAGTGCTCGTCGTCGTCTTCCGTTTCATCGCCCAGTTCATCATCTTGATCGATCGGCGCCAACGAGATCGACTCGACACGCGCATGCGTGAAAACACATCCATCGAGCAAATCCGTTTCAGCAATCGCTTGAAGTCCCTGGTCGATCCAGTCACCAATTGTCAGTGGCAATACAAGCGGATCGCTGGTTTCGCTTTGAGTTTGGATCGCCGCGAGTGCGAGCGGAGACAAACAGCGGTCCGGCAGCATGGGTAGCGGTAGATCGCGATGTTCGCGAAGTGTCTGGCCAATCGCACCTGCTTCGACAACGACGACTTCATAGCCGAGATAGCGTCCATACAAGGCACACTCCAGCCCGATGGGGCCAGCGCCGATGATACCGATTCGCCCCGGCGGCTCGAGTGTCATCTCATCAGCGAACTCAATTTCCGACGCGTCCTTCATGTGCTCCCTTGAAACGTTAGTTGAATGTGTTGTTGTTTACCGACACGAAAGGGTTCTAGGTCAACGATGTTATCGACACCTAGGATTCGATTAGCGATCTCCACTGCCGTACTGCAGGACAAGTGGATACCGCTGCGGTAATGTCCCGCAGCGACAAACACATTGTCAACAAGTGGCAATGCGCCGATCATTGGAAATCCATCGAATGTCATCGGCCGCAAGCCTGACCACGACTGGACAAGTTCTGCGTGCTGGAGTTCTGGACACAACCGCACAGCAAACTGATGCAGCGATTGGAGTACTTGCGGAGTGGTCCCTAAAACGAACCCGACCTCCTCTTCGTTGGAACCCACTAACGTCAGGCCATCTTCTCGCGGAACCAAATATCGGTTGCCGATGTTGACGATACCACGAAGCGGCTGTGTCGGTGTTCGCAACAGGATCATTTGGCCGCGAATGGGAATGATGCTTTGCTGCAGATGAAAACGAGATGCAAGCTGGCCGGTCCATGCACCACCGCAGAGCACAGCAAAGTCCCCAGCAAGAACCTGTGACTCAAGTTGGACTTCGACACTTAACATTCGCGTTTGCACGTCAACAACGGGCGAGTTCTCTATCAATTCGACACCCGCGAGTCGACACGCAGCGATGAGGGCTTTCAAATACCGTGGGCTGCGGATCTGGCATTCGTCCGGAACCCACCACGCCGATGGCAATGGCTCGCAAAGCGAGCGCTGGCGAAGCGCAGGTTCACGCTCCGCGAGTGCTTCAAGCGACACAGGCTCGCACGCGATTCGTCTGTCCGACCAATAGTCTGTCATACCAATCATGGCGGCGCGTTCGCCGGGCGTGTCCGCCAAGTACCATCCACCACAGCGGCGATATCCAGAGTCAATTCCCGTCAGCGAGAGCAGTTCATCATGCCATTGAGGAAACAGTCGATGACTCAGCCCCCGAAGTTGGTCGATAGGGTCAGTCGCCGTTTCGAGGTTCGCTGGCGGTAGAATCCCGCAAGCGGCCCAAGACGTCGCCTTGCCCAACAGGTCTCGTTCAACCAGGATGACACGGACGCCACGACGGGCCAATTCCCAGGCTGTGCATAGCCCAATGACGCCGCCCCCGATAACGATACCCGTAGTCGATTCACGATGGATCAAGGCCGTGGCTCCAATAATACGTCCAAAAAATTTCGCTAGTATCTGACGATATCAATCGTCATCAATCGTCCGAAGTGCCAGCGCCGACATTAACAAACAGTCCACCGCCGTGTGGCACAAGCCGCCATCGGAGCCTTGATCGGACCATTATCCGTGCCAGGGTGCGACTAATATCCAAACAAATTGCCGCAACTTGTGCTGCAATTGCTGGTTTGCTCCTGATTGCGAAGTGTTTTGTGAAGAAATCGGTTGCCCTTGTCTGACCATCGATCTGACCGTTCTCGCAGAGTAGGGAACGCCCTCGGCAAGCTCGGGAATGCGCAGTAAACACCCGCTTTCTCGCATTTAATGACTGGATCGGGCACGAAACCTGCTAGAATCTGCGATTCAGCTCACTCGCATATTTGGAAAATTTAGTTAGGATAAATCGTTCGCGCTTGTTAACGCTCGGCGGCGAAGTTGTTATCCTCTCACAACCACCTCCTACTCCTATGAGGTCTCGGTTGGCAGCCCATGTCGCAGCTCACATCAGAACGTTTCCTCGAATTTGTCGCCAAAAGTGGTCTGGTTGATCCGGCCGCCGAGAAACGACTTCTGGATAAGGTCCGTGAAAAACTGGACGGTAAGCTGCCGGAGAATCCCAAGAGGCTCGCCGGCGCCTACAAAAAAGTCGGCCTGCTTACCGATTGGCATATCGAGAAGCTGCTGGCTGGCAAGTACAAAGGTTTTTTTCTGGGCAAGTACAAACTGCTCGGTCACATTGCTACCGGCGGAATGAGCAGTGTGTACCTTGCCGAGCACACACGGATGCACGACAAGCGGGCAATCAAGGTGCTGCCCAAGACGCGAGTCAAGGACGCGTCGTACTTGGCACGGTTCCAGCTCGAAGCGAAAGCAATCGCGTCGTTGAATCATCCCAACATCGTGCTCGCTTACGATATCGACAACGAAGGGGACGTTCACTACATCGTGATGGAGTATGTTGATGGCGTGGATTTGGCAGCGATGGTCAAACGTGATGGACCACTCGACTTTTCGGCTGCTGCAGATGTCATCATCCAAGCATCATTGGGGCTCGATCACGCTCACTCCAAGGGTGTTATTCATCGCGACGTCAAGCCCGCAAACTTGCTGTTGGATTCTCAGGGGCGAGTGCGATTACTGGATATGGGCCTTGCGTTGGTTGCTGCCGGTGACGAAGAGTCGCTTACGATCGCCAACAACGAGAACGTGCTAGGAACAGCGGACTATCTCGCGCCGGAACAGGCGATGAACAGCCACACGGTTGATCATCGCGTCGACATTTACGGGCTCGGTTGCACTCTGTATTTCTTGCTCACAGGAAAACCGCCATTCAGTGATGGTACGCTTGCTCAACGAATCGCCAAGCATCAAACCGAGATGCCCAAGGAAATTCGATTGCTGCGTCCAGACTGCCCTGGAGAATTGGTCGGCATCTGTGTGAAGATGATTCAAAAAGATCCGGCGTATCGCTATCAAACGGCGAAGGATGTCGCCGCTGTCCTTCAACGATTTATGTCTCAGGTACCGCAGGGAAAAAAGATTGCCGCTGCCGTCACCTCGCCAGCCTTTGAGGAGTCGATTGGTGCTGACTCCTCGTCGATCTTAGTCGGTGATGACGAAAATCGTTCGACGAGTTCCATTCAGTACGACACGGTGGCTAACAAAACCGATGATACGTTAGCTAGCAGTCGATCTGCTTTGCTGCGAAACAATGGTCTAAGTAGCAGTGACAGTGGGCGACTGGTCAGTGTCCGCGGAAAGTCTCCGACAGCTGACTCGCTTGAGGGAAGTTTCATTGACTTGGAAGTCGAATCGGGTTATCGGCCGGGAAAAAAAGGAGCCAAGCGGTCGTCGATTCTTAGTGGTCTCGGTAGCGGCTTGACACGCGAAGCGGGCGGCTCCAACTTAGACCGGTCGGACGTTCATGGTGGTTCATCAACGAAGGTCAATCCGCATGGATCGGGACGCAACGAAGACGATAGGTCCAGTTCGGGTTGGGACCCATTGTTGATTGGCGCCCTGCTCACCGCGTTATTTATTGTAGCGATTGCGATCGGGTTCTTCTTGGCTCGATTGACGGCGTAGCCTGTTTCTTGGAAATTGTTCCGACGGCGATCGCCGTCGGCTCTGTCTGGCTACGCTAAACGGGAAATAACTGCGGATGACCGTCGTCTTCGATCGGCCCTATCAATTCATGCCACCGCACCGTGGCGACTTCTGGCCCTCGTTTATTCAGCGTTTTCGCTTGGTTGACTTCTATCTGCGGAAGAAAGAAGGAATCGTATCTCACGAGTGTCGGCATTTGGATCGACTCCGCGAATCGCTTTCGCGCGGCGATGGAATTCTGCTGGCGCCCAACCATTGCCGATATGCTGACCCACTCGTGTTGGGCTGGCCGGCGCGAGAAACGCAAACCCACGTGTTCGCGATGGCATCGTGGCACCTATTCAACAAAGGTGGGTTCGACGGATTTGCAATTCGCAAAATGGGCGGTTTCAGTATCTATCGCGAAGGCACCGACCGTCAGTCGCTGGAAACCGCGATCAATATTCTCGCGGATGCTACACGCCCGTTGATTTTGTTTCCCGAAGGTACGACCAACCGTACCAACGATGTCCTCAAGCCGCTGCTCGATGGCGTCACGTTCATCGCTCGGGCCGCAGCTCGGCGGCGCGAGAAGGCTGGGGGAAAAGTCGTAATGCACCCGATTGCGATTAAGTATCTGTGCGTCGGCGATATTCATCCCTGGGCCGACAAACAGCTTGACCGCCTGGAGTCACGACTGAGCTGGGGGCCAACCAAACATCGCTCCATGACGCTCGTGGAACGATTACTGCGACTTTCCGAAGGGTTACTGGCGCTCAAGGAAATCGAATGGACGGGAACTTCGAAACAAGGGACGTTGCCCGAACGACGCGATGCCCTGATCGAGGAACTGTTACAACAAGCCGAGCTTCGCAATTCGATTACTCCGGCCCCAAGTGCAACGGTGCGGGATCGAGTGCGGGTGTTGCGTGCCGGTGCCGCAGCAGTTTTTTTATCGGCACCTAGCGATATCGCCCTACGTCTGCAATGCGAAGCCGACGTGCGGGCTGCGGATCTTGCTCAAGATCTGTTTTCACATCCGAACTGCTACCTGATGGCCGGTCAGGTCACGGACACACGGATTGTAGAGACGATTCAGCGTATTCAAGAAACGATCGAGGGCCGCGCCGACGCGTCGGTCCCGCTGCGCGCTGTGGTTCATGTCGATGAAGCGATCCTCGTTCCGCCAGATAAGGCACCGAGGGGCATCGAAGATCCACTCCTTGGCCAACTTCGCGAGCGACTGGTTCAGATGTTAGAACAACTTTCCAGCGAAGCTCGCCTAATCGCGTAACGGCGATCGAACCGAAGTGCTTGAGTTGCTAAGCCAGCAGGTCATGGACGACGTTGCCATGGACGTCGGTCAGGCGGTAGTCGCGGCCTTGGAATCGGTAGGTCAGTTGTGTGTGATCGAAACCTAACTGGTGCAGTATTGTTGCTTGCAAGTCATGCACATGGACGGGTTTCTCAGCAACACCGAAGCCCAAGTCGTCACTAGCTCCGTAATCCAAGCCTCCCTTCACGCCGCCGCCAGCCATCCACATCGTGAATACATCTGGGTAATGATCGCGCCCGAGTATCTCGCTCTTGGCCGTTCGTCCTTCGCGAAACGGTGTGCGGCCAAACTCGCCGCCCCAAATGATCAACGTTTCGTCCAGCAAGCCCCGTTCTTTTAAATCACGGATCAACGCTGCGACGGGCTTATCCATACTGGCACATTTTTGGGTCAGTCCATCGGTCAGTCCGGTATCCACTGCGGTGCCGTGATAGTCCCAGCCCCAATCAAAGAGCTGCACGAACCGAACTCCGGCTTCGCTCAACCGCCGTGCGAGCAGGCAATTATTCGCTAGGCTGGACTCACCGGGCACGGCACCATAGGCATCGAGTGTTGCTTGAGATTCACTCGATATATCCATCACTTCGGGTACCGAAGTTTGCATCCGGAACGCCAGTTCGTATTGTGAAATGCGAGTCAACGTTTCCGGATGCCCCATCTGCTCGGCCTGCAATCGATTCAGGTCACCGATTGCATCCAGGCTCATCCGCCGCAAGTCGCGATTCATTCCCTCAGGATCGGTAACGTACAATACCGGGTCACCTTTAGAGCGACACTGAACACCCTGGTAGATCGAAGGCAGGAAGCCGCTGCCGAACGAATTTTTTCCTCCGTTGGGCTGCACACCATTGGAGATCAGCACGACGAATGCTGGTAGGTCGGCATTCTCGCTGCCCAGACCGTAACTGGCCCACGATCCCATCGAAGGACGTCCCGATCGCGATGATCCCGTTAAAAGCAGTAACTCTGCCGGCGCATGATTGAATTGATCCGTGTGCATGCTATGAATCACGCACATTTCGTCTGCGATGCCATGAAAGTGTGGAATCGCGTCGGACATCCACATCCCGGATTCACCGACTTGACTCCATTGACGCGGCGATCCCAGCAGCTTGGGTACACCGGTGGTAAACGCGAACTCACGCCCCTGCAAGAACTCGTCTGGGCAATCCGTATCTGAAAGGCGAACCAGTTCCGGCTTGTAATCGAATAAGTCCAAATTCGGCGGTGAACCGGTCATGTGGAGATAAATCACACGTTTGGCCTTGGCCGGAAGTGGCGGCAGCTTTGCGGCCAGTGGATCAGCAACTGCCGTCGGTGCAGCGGATGATTCACCAGTCAACAGCGAACTCAACGCCATTGCACCAATACCCGCAGTCGACTGGCCCAGGAAATGGCGTCGAGTATTGCGTTGGATTTGTTGAGTACGAAATTCGAGGCTATTCATTCTGGATTTACTTGGGCATCAAGGTTTCGTCTAAATTCAATAGCGCCGCAGCCACTACTGTAAGCGCCGCGGCATCGATCAACGGCAGTTCCTTGGGTAGCGGTCCGAGTGGATTCGTGGCCATTTGCTCGGCTGCGGCTTCGTCGGTTTGGAAATGCCTGCTCGCGTCTTCGTACAATTGAGCCAGACGCTCGCGTTCACCGTCTGTCGGGTCCCGTTGCAAGCAAAACTGGAATGCGGACGTGATGCGTCGTTCCAGAGTCGGCTCAACCGCTACGCGGCGAGCAAACGCCTGTGCGGCTTCGACATAAACGGGGTCGTTCAGGGTCACAAGTGCTTGCAGCGGAGTGTTGGTACGAGAGCGGCGAACCGTACAGACCTCGCGGTTGGGAGCGTCGAAGGTCGCCATGGATGGGTAAGGATTCGAGCGACGCCAAGTCGTGTAAATCCCGCGACGATAGCGGTCATCGCCTTCGCTGGTTTTCCAGTCAGTGTTAGAACCAAAGGCCGCCTTGAGCCCGAAATCTGGCTGTGGCGGACGCACAGGAGGTCCGTACATTCTGTCGCTCAGCAAACCGGCGATGAACAGCGATTGATCGCGAACCATTTCCGCCGAGATGCGAAATCTCGGTCCCCGCGCGTACAGACGATTGTCTGGGTCAACCTCAAGTAGTTCCGCAGTAACAACACTGGATTGGCGATAAGTCGCGGACATCACCATTTGCTTCAGCAATTCCTTCAAATCCCAACCGTTGTCCATCAAGTCGACGGAAAGCCAATCGAGCAACTTTGGATGCGTTGGAAGTTCACCTTGGGAACCGAACTCTTCGCTGGTTTCCACGATTCCGATCCCGAACACTTCTTCCCAGTGTCGATTGACGATTACTCGAGCGGTCAGCGGGTTGTCTTTTGCTACCAGCCACTTGGCGATCCCCAATCGATTCTCAGGTGCATTCAGTGGCAGCGAGTGAAAGACTTCAGGAACTCCGGCGGTAACCTCGTCCATCAAGCTTTGGTAGTTGCCGCGAAGCTGAACCCGAGTGACTCGCCGTTTGTCGGCTGGCAACTCCTTCATCACCAACACAGTTGATTCGGGTTTCATGGCTGCGAGTTTCGCTTCTCGCTGCTGCAGTTCTTTGCGTGCTCTCGCGAGCAATGGCGAAATCGTACGGTAGTATTCCGAGACACGCTCGCGTTGCTGCACTGACAGGGATTGCGATTGGACAATGCCTCGAATCGTTTCCGGAACTTTGGCCCAGTCTTGAACGCGCGAGTCGTCCGTGGTGGAAACGTTGACTGTCGTTAGTACGTGTTTTTCATATTCGGAAAGCTGGTCCAGTCGCAGCACCAGGGTTCCTGGCGAAAGCTTCGTCGGTTGGTCAAGGATCAAGTTCAACTCGTGCGACTTGCCTGTTTCACCGGCAATCGCCCAACCCGTTTTGGGATCAATTGAATTCGAGCGAGAGATTACGGTGGACGCGGGAAAGCCTAGTTGCGAGTAGTCGGCAATCGCGGCGGCGAAGTTCAGCGTGCGCAGGCCTGAAACATCATGCACTTCGTTCGGGCTGGGAGTTGTTTGAGAAGGGCTTGTCCAAACCAGTTGACGGTCTTCGCCGAGCAAAATGACACGGTACCCTTCAATCCGAGATGCGATCGAGGCGCCGCCGTCACTGCGATTCCAAACCGCGACTGAATCGATCGGTCGGGAGGCCCCCAAGTCGATCTCCAACCATGGATCTTTTTCTGACTCGGTGTGCGAGACGGATTTGGCGTCGTAGTTTCCGTCGGTATTACCGTCGATTGAACGCCCAGCAACCGCATCTTGGTAGGTTGATTTTTGCGATGCCTTGCCGCCGAGGGCAACGTTCACTCCCTCGCTAAAGACTTGGACCTCGGCTAAGTGCAGAAAGCGATTGTTGCCCGGAAGCTCCAAGCGAACGAAACGTGCCGATTGCGGGAGAGTCGACTTTGGTTCGAACGTTGCAGTTGCCCGACTGAGCACAAAATTCGAAGTTTGCGAATCCGGAACTTCCAGACGCAAGGCGCTAATCGAGGTCACATCACTGATTGGAAATCGCAACGTAAAAGTAGCCGTTTGAGGCGTTTCGCCAACCAACTTGACGTCACCGTCCTCAGTCACTCGCAGCTCTCCCGTGGTGCTCTGCACTGAATCGCAAATCAGCCGCTGCCACTGGGGTTGCGATCGCATCTGCGAAAGCCATTCGTCGAGCGCCCGATCCAGTTCCGGTGTCTGGTGACTGAGGCTCACGCGGAGCAAGGCTATTTGGTCATTGAGTTCTTGTTTGGTCTGATTCTGTGACTCACTCCACAGCTCCATCAATGGGCTATCGTCACGGAGATCGGCGTCTTCGGTTTGATTGAACACATCGAAAAAACGAAAGTACTCTTCTTGAGTAATTGGGTCGTATTTGTGAGTGTGGCATTGGGCGCATGCCATCGTTGTTCCCATCCATACAGCCATCGTTGTGTTGACGCGATCGACGATGGCCTCGTTGCGGAATTGTTCATCGTTCGTACCGCCTTCGTTGTTGGTCATCGTATTGCGATGGAAGGCCGTGGCGATGAGTTGTTGCGGGGACGGATTTTCAAGCAGGTCGCCGGCGATCTGTTCAATCGTGAATTGATCGAATCGTTTGTTGTCATTCAGTGATCCAATGACGTAGTCCCGATAGGCCCATATCGTTCGCGCAGGGTCATCGGCGTAACCGGCGGAATCGGCATAGCGCGCCAAATCCAGCCAAACACGTGCCCAACGTTCGCCAAACGTCGGTTTAGCAAGTTGAGCATCAACGAATCGCTCGTATGCGGCATCGTCCTTGTCATGCACAAAGTCATGAACTTCACTTGGAGTTGGAGGCAATCCGGTTAATGCCAGTGCGACACGGCGAGCGATCGTTTCGCGGTTTGCTTGCGGAGACGGCTGTAATCCGGATTGTTCGATTCGCTGCAGAACGAAATGATCGATAGCCCCTGTGGTCCATTGGGCCAACTTCACCTCAGGCAACTCGGCTTTTGTGGGTGGGATATAGGACCAGTGCTGGTCATATATAGCACCCGCGTTGATCCAGCGTCGAAGCGTTTGAACTTCTTCGGACGTCAAGCGTTTGCCTTTACCAGGAGGCGGCATCTGCAGGTCTTTGTCCTGGGTCGTGACGCGGTTGATCAAGTCGCTAGCGTCAGCATCACGGGGGACGATCGCCGCATAACCTCCCAAGTCAGCCGTCGCATCTTTAAAGACGTCAAGCCGCAACTCCGCTTCGCGCGCCTCTTCGTCGGGACCATGGCAGGTCAGACAGGTGCCGGATAGAATGGGTCGGATGTCGCGATTGAAATCGATGTCATCGGCAGCATCTGAGACGCTAACTACAAGCGATAAGAAAAGGGGCGCAAACAAGTGAAGGCGAGTCAAGCACATCGGTAGGTCAGGTGGCAGGACGAGTGCAGAAGGTGGGAGCAAACAAAAAGCATTATACCGCGAACGTGCTGTTACCGCGAATTCCTAAGTGGAATCTGCCAGTTCGGGAAAAGTGTGCTCATCCAATTGCATACGACGAATGATCGATCGCAACCGAATTTGGAAATCGCTCTTGCTATTGGCGACCTGCTGTTCACTTTGGCCCGTCATCTCGGCGACTTCTTTATTACCCAGTCCGCGAACAAACAGCAGTTCGATAGTTTGCAGCTTTAACCACTGGCCCGTCGATTTCCATCGCTGGACCTGTTCAGCAATCGCGTCGCGAACGGCAGACTCTTCCAACTGCCGACGTTCGACGCTGCGGACAATCGAACTGGCAACACGCCCGGGGCCAGAGAACTCATCGGGAGTCGAGTCCCCGGAACTGACGCGGTGGTGCATCTGCAACGTCGGTCGCCGACCTTCGCGGCGAAGGTGATCGGTCAGCTTGTAGGCACAGATCGAAAACAGATAACTCTCCAAGGGACGTTCGCCGTCGTAGTTCGGTAAACTCGTCAAGAAACCAACAAACGCCTCTTGAACGATGTCCTCGCTGGCGGCGCGGTTGCGAATGCGACTGTCAACGTACGCCAACAGCCGTCCTTCGTAACGATCAATCAACGACTGCCACGCGGCGGGGTCGCCGGCGCGAATCTGCTTGATCAACAAAACGTCAGCTTGGATGTTCTCTGCCATAACGCCTAGCGTAACGACTTGGGGGCTGACTTGACAGCCAAAATTGGCTTGCCATGCGTGCCGTCGAGCACGTTCAACCGTGCGACATCGTCACATTTTGGTTGGGGCACCGTCGCAGGTTCTGGCCGATATTTGATGATTCGCCCACGAAAAGACGGAAGATCCTGAGTCTAAACAGACTACTACGGCGAGTCAGATGTGTATGGAACGGCGTCTGCTAGGTGTTCTTAGCAAAGACTTCCGCCTTCACAGGGCGGCCCATCCTATCAGCGGGCGGCAAGCAAATCGTGTCACGCGGGCGGCGAACGAGTCGACAGAGACAGCGTCGATGGACTGAGAAAAGGAGAACTCCCGACCGCTTCGGCGATGCGGTCGGGAGTCTTGTAGATGTCAGCCTTGCGATCGGTTTCCTTCCCAACTTGGGAGCTACCGATCTAGTAGCGGAAAATCAGCTCCGCTTGCAGCCGATTGTCGATGATGTCACGACCACCAGTCAAAGGAAACTCATACGCCAATCCGGTTTCGATGTTTCCATTCGGCTTGTACTTCATGCCGACGTTTTGGGTCAGCAGGTCTCGGTCGGTCATGTTCGTGCTGGACAGATTGAACAAATCTTGTCCGCCAACTCCCAGCGGCAAGCCAGTGTCGGACGAGTCGGTCCAGTGCCACAGCGCGAACTCGGTGAACAAGTACGTGCGGCAAGTTGTTTTCACGTCGAAGTGGTTCGACCAATGGATTGCAGAACTCTGTACCGAACCATCAACCGGCAAGCGATATCCTGCTGCGCTGAGCCAGTGGGCGTTGCCATTTGCAAAACGCTGTCCGAACGTGCCGAACATGTGGAACTCGCCGTCCCCAATGTCTTGCTGAGTTCGTTGCGATCCAATGGGCAGCTCGTAAGTAAAACCTGCCGACGCCAGCGTACCGCGCTGAGTGTCTCGGATGAGGTTGTATTTCAAACCGGCCGAGACATCCATCCAACCGTCTTTGATCAAACCAGCGAGCGGGTCTTGATCAAAGTCAGCAATCAGGAACCCGTCCTTGACTGCAATGATGCTCAAGCGGTCGGTCAGCGCCGCTCGCATTTGAACGGCAAACAGTTGCACGTTGCCGCCGGGCAGTCCCAACGTTCCGACGCTGTTGGGTGTTTCGTGCCGCGCATAGATTGCCCGTGCTTCGGTCAACGTTCGCGGATCTTCAAAGAACACCGGATTGATCATCGGGCTAATGAAGTCGTCGAAACAGTGATCACTCTGCTTGATCAAGCCCAACAATCGTTTGCCACAACCGAAATCGTCGCAGCAACCGGCTCCATCACAGCCCAGCAAATCGCATCCTGCTACGTCGCAACCATTGTCGCAACTCAGGCACGAATCACACGAGCTTACGTCACATGCGGACTCACATCCGCTCACACTGAAATCGGCGTCTGCATGTCCGACAGACAACGCCAGTGCTGCTGCGGTCACAAGACATCCTGCAAATTTCTTCATCGCTGCTCCCTCCTGGATAGGCATAGTCGGTCGCTCGCGGTAAAGCCGCCTTCGATATCGACCGTGAATGATCCACTACATCGTCTCTCGCGCATCCACAGGTACACACTTCGATCCTGTAGCCACATAACCCAACTCTTTCACGAAAACTAAGATATCGAGATGTTGCGAGATGACAGTTTTCAGGAATGCGGTCCAGAAACTGGGGCACTGCCGGCTGGATGTGTTCTAACGAATGGGTGCGAGAGTATCGCTGAGACGTTGCGCGTGATCGCGCATCCCCATCGGCTACGAATTTTGTATCGATTAATCCAACAAGAACAGGCGGTCGTGTGGTTAGCCAAGGATGCGGGTATCGCACCGCACACGGCGAGTAGTCACTTGAGGCTGATGCAGCGACAGGGACTGGTCAAAGGGATTCGCCGAGGCAAGTTCGTTCATTATGCAATCGCCAATCAACAAGTGCTGGGGTTAATGAGGAGTATCGAACCGTGGCTGACTCAGTGAGACGTGACGATGAGAGTATTCTGTCCAGCACTTTGCCGACTGCAGGAACCTGCGAAGTCCTATTCCGAATCTTCGTCGCCTTCGATTAAACGATTGATCAAGTCATCGATCGCGTCCTCGTCGCTGATTTCCTGACCGGCAGCAAGTCGGCGGAGCTTAGGTCCAAACTTTTCCACCTCCAACACCACGACACGTAGCATCCGTTCGAGTTGGTCGTCGGTAACGTCCCCGTCTTCGATCGGCAAGGACGCTTCAAACATGACCTCGTCGGTACAACCGTAATGACCAATGGAAAGGTTGTGGTTGCGGCGCATCAATTCCTCAAAAATTGGCAAGCGGACCGACTCCAGTGCCTCACTCATGTGAATGATCGGCAGGCTGCGAAACAACACGTATTCCCCGTTCTCCCACAGATGAACCATAACACCCACTGTCGGACCAAAGAACAGGACCCAAGCGGCATCACCATCGTCGTCCGCACGGGTAAAGTATTTCAGGCTTTGAGAATCAAAGAACGCTTCAATTCGATAACGGTTGACGGCCATCTTGGGATCCTCGGGTGGGGAAAACAGGATTTGGAACTAACCGTGGAGTGACGTCAGTCAGCAGGGGATTCGCAATCCAAAGTGATGGAAAGCGATAGTCCGAGGAACAACGTGGGGGGAAGAGGCCTTTAACCTTTGGATAAAGACAGCTTGGGATAACGATTTCGACACGCAAAGTACGGTCACAGGTTCACCGTACTTGCCAAACTCATTGTATGCGCCACGGTCCAGGCGGGCTAAAAGTTTCGTCTTCAACACCCGTGGTTGCCCCATCCTGGCCCTGGAACATTCCTGAAAGTTGATTCGAGAGTTCCAGTCGAAATCGCAGGGTTGCATTAACCGCGATTTCACAGCGACGATTACCATGCCGCGAGGATAAACCACCTAAAACCGAGGCCAACGACTCTCTCGGATTGCTACGCCTTTCACCACAACGGGGCGTCGGCATGTTAATGTATAGAGAAGTGGTCCCCCCGAAGGGTCGAGTGTTTGGGGAATCCGCGGGATAAACCGCGATTGACGATATTTATTTGACGAGCATCTGTGTAAAAGGAAGCAAACATGATGGCCGGGCTTGTCTGGTGTTTTGCGGTGGGCAGTTCTGTCGTGGCCCTCATCTGGGCGTACCGCTTCTACTGCGAAATGATGCTGGCGGATGAAGGCACCGCCGAAATGCGTGAGATCGCTGAGAGCGTGCGAACGGGGGCAAACGCGTATCTGCGACAGCAATACAAATGGGTCACGATTGTCTTTCTGTTCATCGCTGCCCTGCTGACGATAGGGGCACTTTCGATGCGGATGCTCAGTTTGTATACGCCAGTCGCATTTTTGACCGGCGGATTTTTCAGCGGCCTGTGCGGTTGGTTCGGCATGAAAACGGCCACTCGAGCAAGCAGTCGCACGGCGGCGGCGGCTCGCACGTCGCTTAACGAGGGGCTGACAATCGCCTTCCGTAGCGGCGCCGTCATGGGACTGACCGTTGTCGGCATGGGCCTGCTCTATATCTGTTTGTGGTTCGCAATTCTGTATTGGCTCGCTCCCCTAATCGGCGGCCCCTCGGCGGCATTATCCTTGTCTCAAATTTCGGTGACGATGCTGTCCTTCGGAATGGGGGCGAGTGCCCAAGCGTTATTTGCCCGGGTCGGTGGCGGTATCTTTACCAAGGCCGCCGACGTTGGTGCGGACTTAGTTGGCAAAGTCGAGCAAAGCTTGAAGGAGGACTCTCCGCGAAATCCTGCAACTATCGCCGACAACGTAGGAGACAACGTGGGTGACGTGGCGGGTATGGGCGCGGATTTGTACGAATCGTATTGCGGTTCGATTCTTGCCGCTTCAGCACTCGGTGTGGCGGCATTCAGTTCGCCAGTGCTGGTCAATCAACTGATAGTCCAGGGCATCGATCCTGCTGAAGCGCAATTGCGTTCGATGTTGCTGCCGCTGGGGATTGCGGGTTTAGGTATCTTGACGTCGATCATTGGCATTTATGCGGTCAAAACGGGTGAAGAACTGTCGCAGCGATTGCTGTTGAAGGCCCTGTCGCGGGGAATTCACTTGGCGTCGGTGCTCGTGATCGTTGCCTCCATCGGCCTTGTCTATCTGCTGATGCCTCGTCTTGACCAGACAATGCTGTGGGGCGTATTTCCAGGGCTGGTACTCAGTATCCTCGTCGGCTTGCTAGCGGGGCTGTTAATCGGTAAGTGGACAGAATACGCGACGAGCGACGAGTATTCGCCAACCAGGAATCTCGCCGAACAAGCGGAAACCGGTACCGCAACGATCATCATCAGCGGCGTAGCCGATGGCATGATGAGCGTCTGGCTTCCGGTTGTCGTAGTCTGCGTCGGGATGTTGGCTTCATTCGGATTTGCCAACGGTGGAAATTTTGACGATCCGCAACTGTTCTCCCTGGGGCTTTACGGAGTCGGGATTTCCGCTGTCGGGATGCTCAGTACGCTGGGGATCACATTGGCCACCGATGCGTACGGTCCGATCGCTGATAATGCAGGCGGAAACGCCGAGATGGCAGGTCTGGAAGCAATCGTTCGCGAACGAACCGATGCACTGGACAGTTTGGGAAATACAACAGCGGCAACTGGCAAGGGTTTTGCGATCGGCTCCGCGGCTCTGACTGCTCTGGCACTCTTGGCGGCATATGTCGAAGGGGTGCGCGACGGCTTTTATCGTTGGGGCGAGGAGACGCAAGCGATTGCCAGTGGTGACGGATATTTTAAGATTGCCGATGACTTGCTCATGGAAAAAACAGGCGATCAATCCGAGATGTACTTCATTCTCAATGTCAACCACGATTCCAACGAGGCGCACCGTAACTGGCACGAACAACCAGCGTTCACGATCGTGCCCAAAGAATCCATCCGAGATTTGGCCGAGGGCAACTATCGTTCATTCGAGCCGTTGGCGGTGCGGATGATCGCGGTACGGCATGCAACGTTGACCGATTTCTTGAGTTACTACAATGCAACGTTGTTAAATCCTCGAGTGCTTGTCGGATTTTTTCTCGGCGGGATGAGCACGTTTTTGTTTTGTGCGATGACGATGAAATCCGTCGGTCGCGCCGCGCAAACGATGGTGCTCGAAGTACGGCGCCAATTCAAAGAGCATCCTGGCATTCTCGATGGCAGCGTCAAACCGGATTTCCAAACGCCGGTGGAGATCAGCACCAAGGCGGCTCAGATCGAAATGATCTTGCCAAGTTTGCTGGGCTTGCTGTTGCCAATCGCTGTCGGGTTGCTGCTCGGTGTGGGCGGAGTGCTTGGGCTATTGACGGGTTGTCTCACGTCGGGATTCTGTCTAGCGGTGTTCATGGCGAACAGTGGTGGCGCGTGGGATAACGCCAAAAAGTACATCGAGGCTGGACATCATGGTGGCAAGGGCAGCGATGCGCACAAGGCTGCGGTGGTGGGTGATACCGTCGGTGATCCCTTCAAAGATACCAGCGGCCCGAGCTTGAATATCTTGATCAAGCTGATGAGCATGGTCAGTGTGGTGATTGCCGGATTGGTTGTCCGATACTCTTTGGTCGCACTCGGAGTATTCTAGTGGCCTCGACTTCCTGTTCGTGACTCCTCCGTTCCCTCACTGCACTCAATTCAATCGCGATTCATGGCACCACGCATCACCGGCATTTTGACGCCCAATATCACGCCCGTTGATTCCCAGGGGCGAGTCGACGAAGAACGCTTGCGCGGCTACGTCGATTGGCTGATCGATCGCGGCGTCGATGGCCTGTACCCCAACGGCAGCACCGGCGAGTTCGTTCGTTTTAATGCTGACGAGCGACGGCGAATTGTGCGTGTAGTGGTTGATCAAACGGCTGGTCGCGTCCCGGTGCTTGCGGGTGCCGCCGAAGCGAACGTCAAGGAAACGATTGCCGCGTGTGACGCGTACGGCGAAATGGGCGTGCGGGCTGTCGCGATCGTCGCACCGTTCTACTATCGACTCAGCAGTGAAGGCGTGTATGCCTACTTTCGAGAGATCGCAGAATCGGTATCCGTTGACGTAACCCTCTACAATATCCCGCTGTTCGCTTCACCGATCGATGTTCCCACCGTCATTCGCTTGGCTGCGGAATGTCCACGGGTCGTTGGGATCAAAGACAGTAGCGGTGACTTGCCCAATATGATGCGAATGATCGCCGCGATCCGCCCGATGCGTGAGGACTTTACATTCTTGACCGGATGGGACGCGTCACTCGCCCCCATGTTGATGATTGGTGCCGACGGTGGAACGAACGCCACCAGCGGCGTAGTGCCCGAATTGACACGAGCGATTCATCGCGCTGTAGTCGCTGGCGAAATTGCCCAGGCAATGAAGTTACAGTACCAGTTGCTGCCGTTGTTCGATGCGATGATTGGTGTTGGAGAGTTCCCCGAAGGCTTCCGCGCGGGAGCGCGTTCACGCGGGTGGAATTTAGGCGCTGGACGAGTTCCGTTGAGTGAAACACAACGAGCCGCGATCGCGCGGACCCAGCGCGAGATCGATGCGTTGGTGAACGAAGTTGCCGCCGCAAATGATTCACCTGCGCTGCCAAGCGAAACCATCGAAAAGATTGTTCAACGCGTATTGCGCCAACTCGGTTCTTAACGGTAGCCGTTCTGTGCTTTGTGACTGCTTAATTTTTAGGTGGGACCATATCGGAGGGCGTATGCCCTGCCGCTGAAGTTGTTAGCGGAATTGGCGCAAGCCGTCTGGTCATGCCCTAATCCTTGAGTGTCACAGCGCATGAACTACCAGGATAGCCCATCGACAACGCCACTTGATCGCTTCGTTTTGGAGGTCATGTTGACCCACATGCAGGCGAACGGGGATATACAACTGTTTCGGCAAGCGGAGCGGAGTGACGCTATTACCAGATGCAACAACAGGCACCGCAGTCTCCCACTGGGCGATCTTAGGTCCTGATTTAAGCTTCCAGGCCATCAGACCACCACGATTCACAAACTTTAACACACCAGCAACCACGGCAACGACAGGGTGAGCACATTTAAATTAGGGTAGGGATTGTGTTCAGGATCTCCAGCAGGAATTCGAAGCATATCCCGCACGTAGGCGTTTCTGACGTATGCTGCCTTTCTGTGTTGTGTTGTGCTTGATCAGCGTCACTGCAAGACGACGAAGCCAACTCACGTTCTCGCCGCCGTAGTCTTTGTGAATTCGTGACTCGTTCTCACGGAATGTCACATCCATCACCCAATGAAGCGAGTTCTCGATTCCCCAATGTTGACGGACTGCGTTGGCGAAACGCTTAGCGTCGCTTTCAAAACTCATAATGTAGTAGCGAACTTCTCCGTCGCCCCAATCATTCGGATCATTGTTTCGATATGTGATTGTCAATCCAATGCTCTGAAGGTTCTTCCAGTCACCGCTCGCTGTGAGTGCTTTTGGTGCCGGCAGCGTGAAGCTACATCGTTTCTCGTAGCGACCATGCGGTTTCTTCTCGTTGTTTGCGACCTCGTACGTCGAAAGACGTTTGGGGGCACGATCCAAGGACATCGCTTTTTCGAACTCGGCTTTCAACTCCTTATACAAGGTATCCTGATTGCCTTTGACGGCTTAGCCGTAGTGCCCGTTACGCCTGATGATCTTTGCCGCAATGTCACGTTGGCATCCTATCGCGTCGATCGTCACAATCGCGCCGGAAAGAATCAGGGATTCCAAAAGTTGCGGAATCGCCGTGATTTCGTTAGATTTTTGATCGACTGTCGTTTGCCCGAGCGAGCAAATGCTGATCGCTCGCCCAGGCACAGACAATGTGCAACGGCTTGACTCCACCAGCCTTCGATCCGCGAAGAGTTTTTCCATCAATAGCAATGACGTTGCCAAGCTGTTTTCGAAGCCCTTCAGCCATTTGAGCAAGGCTTTTTGAAAAGCCTTCGGATCGATTCGAGAGAGTGTTCGACGAAGCGTATCACGCGCAGGAAGACCACCAGGCAGTTCAAGAAAACGTTCGAGCCATTGCCGATGTGTTTCCCGCCCATATTCGCATGTCAGTCCATCCGTCAGCATTGCAAATCACCGCGCAGATCGCGATGACAATCATGTCGATAAGATTGTGAACCTTGTGACGATTGATCCTGGGGTCAACTATTTTGTCAAAGCACTGAATGAGTGAAAGAATTGCTGAATAATCTTCGGCTTCGATTGATTTTGATTTAGTCGGTTGCGTCTTTGGCTTTGCCGTCGTTGCGACGGTTTATCCCGACAGGACTTTATTCTTTCTTGTTGTCGCAAAATGCGTCCCAGTGTCGGTCATTGTCCAGCGATGAGGGGCCTCGATTCCCCATTGCAGTGTCTCCGTTCGCAAATTTTGAATCCGTTCCCACCGAACGAGATGATAGCGACTCGGGGTATCACCAGCCACAGCAAACAGGGTTACATCACGAAAAGCCTCCAAGTATCATTGGCCTTGAAGCATAGAAAACACAAGAAAACATGGCAAATATAGTGCGTTCACCCTGAGTATTCGCCTCATGCGGCAAGCACTGGCTCATACTCGGTTCCGTTTACGAGCGGCCGCGTAGGGACTCCGACCTCGATCGACCAGAAATCATCGCTGTTCATTTGCGTTACTCGGGGACTTCTGCGCCGTCAGGGTTGATGAAAAACGTTCGGCCATTAAAAACCACTTTCGCCTTGCCTCGATCGAAAACTTCGGCATACTCGTAAATAATGGGGATCACAACCTTGGCATGTTCGTCGACGAATCCATGACGTTCGTTTCGAACTACGGGGATTCGCTTGACATCTGGATCGTAGTAGCCCACGTAGTCATATACTAGCTCCGAAATCAAATTCCCGTTTAAGTCCACAAAGCCGCTTCGATATTTTTCGTCGTCAATCATGGTCACTTGCCAGCACCATGGACTTTTCGAGTTGACTTGTTCAAAATCCAAATTGGCAACCGTCTTCCCTTGAGTGTCAATGATTCTAAAGCGAGATTCATCACTGACCAACGCGCGGTCGTGATGAAACGATTCTGCGAACTCAAAGTTTGCGTCAAACGCTTTTTGAAACTCGGTATCAATGTAAAATCGAGTGTCATTGACGCTGACCAATGCGAACCCGCATCGGTAAGGTTCGGCGTATTGAAATCCCTTCACGCTGTTTAGATCCTCTGAAGAGACGAACCCTTGATCTAAAGGAACAAACAGAAATTTGCGTTCGACCTGCACCAGCGCAAGTGGTCCAGTGATATCGTTCACGAGCATGTTTGAAGCAGGTTGAACCACTTCGTTGCCGAGTGCATCAACAATGCCTTCTTGATAAAAGCCTGCTTCGCGAATCGTGATTTTGGCAAAACCAGACTCATTCAATGTACCGATTTTGGTTTCCCTAGGACTTGCTGATTGCACTTCGGACTCTACTCGATTGCTTGCCTGTCGACCATTGCTACCGCTACAGCCAACGCTGGCTGCGAAGATTATCGTGATCGCAAGTTGCGTGTGAAGTACGTACATATTTACAGGTTGTCCGAACATGTGAAGGTACTTTTTATGCCAGTGATCATCCACTTCAGAAGTCCCAATGTATATCCAACCACAGACAGCAACGTGAGGGCGCCCCCCATCAGGCCCCAGAGTTTCCAATTAGCGATCGTAAACATCATCATGGAATTTTCTTTGGTCGAACTTAGGAAGTCGTTAGCCTTCGCTGCGGCACTATCAAGGCTGGCCGGTGAAACGCTCACTTCGACAAATTGATCACCATCGCCGTGGATTCTCAGAAGTCCTTCACCTTCCACGTAAACCGTTTCATTTGTAGTGCGGCCAAATTTGCGTTATCGTTCGGTCTTGCCCGATCGCTACTTTGTTCATGTAATATGGTTCCCATCATTCAGTGATAAGTCTTCGGCTTCGTTGTTCTTCTGAAATGAAACATTCAACATGACTTGGTTCGTATCGATCTTGGTCTCGCTGGTTTCCGGTGTGGTAGGTATGTTGCTGGGCGGATTGATCGCGAATGCGTGCGTATCTTGGTATCACATATCAAGCCGCGAAGGGCAGTCAGGCTACTTTGTGGTCGTTTTCGCGATCGGCAGTGGTATCGCAGGATTGGTTCGGACTTGTCGCGGCGCGCATGATCGCGTGGAACTATGGTTCAGGCTTCGGCTACGAACTCCTAGGCGCTCTCGGCATCGTACTGCTCACCGCTGGCGTGTCCGCATTGACATGTAGGATGCTGGCTGATATTCCGCCGACGACCGATGGACAGGAGTTAAATCTTGAGGTCGAGTTTCGCTTTCCTGATTCCTTTGGCTCAGAAAGGCCACCGACCGCTGAGGGCGACTGGCTGTTCACGCTTGCGTCCATCTCACGCCAGACTCGCGGAGATTATCGAGACGGAACAATTCAAACCGCAGCGGCACGCTATGAAAGCGGACAATGGATTGTTCCTACACAAGTCGAACTCTTTTCCGAACGAAACAGTCGCAGTGTGACTCTTTCACCACGCGACGCGACGGAAGTTATGAGTTTTTTGTTGCCGCTGCCAGCACGACCCAGTGCTGAGTTTGAACAGTGGAGTGACTGGATGCCACGTCAGCAGGCCAGCGGTCAGCCTTGGCCATCGGACAAAATGTCCTGCCGCTTTCGGGTCCAAAAGGTATCTGTTCCAACAGAATCAAACTCAAGCTGAATCATGTTTCGCTTTCTTAAGCCAACGATACCGCGACCCCCATCATTAATCTTCCGCACGCTTAACGAGACTCGTTCGCAATGCGTTACTCTTGAAATAGCGGAAAACATCGAATAAGTGCTCCTCATTCTGGATGGAATAACCCTTGCAGCGCTGTTGGTAGACGTGCTCCAGTCCGCTGGTGAGGTAGGGGGGGACTGCGAGCAAGAACGCAAGCTAACAGCCACGTGTCGCTGCGCAACTCGCAAACCTGCGGACAATATGCGACTCCACAATGGTCTTGGTGAATAATTCGGGATAAGCTCAAAGACTTATGCCCAGGTGCGCTAGTATCGATGCTCGCCCCATAGTCGCATAAGTTCAATCAAGTGCTCGACGGCTTGAGCCATTTCATCCAAGCAGGCGAATTCGGTAACGCTGTGGATGTTGTGTTGCCCGGACGACAAGTTGGGAGTCGGCAGTCCCTTCTCCGTTAACTGGCTGCCGTCGGTTCCGCCCCGAACGATCTCTTTTTGGTGAGGCTGGTTCAGATTCTCGAACGCTGTGACCGCTAAACCAACGGCGTCTGGAAGTCGCTGCAATCCCTCTCGAAGATTGCGGTATTGGCGCCGAGTCTGCACATCAATTTTCAACCCCGGCATCGATGATGCCATCGAGTTGGCGATTGATCGCAATTGTCCCGCATAGGATTCTAGGTCATCGGTATCGAAAGATCGCAGGATCAAATCCACGGTTGCTTCACCCACACCACCCTGGATCGAATGCGGGTGAATGAATCCTTGTCGGCCCGAGGTGCTTTCTGGTGAATCCGTTTCGCTAGGCAATGCCGCGACAAAGTTTGCGGCAGCGCGAACTGCGTTCACCATTCGATCCTTGGCGATTGCCGGATGAATGTTGTAGCCAGAGAATCGAACGGTCGCCGCGTCAGCAGAAAACGTCTCGACATCGATAACGCCAGCACCACCGCCATCGAGCGTATACGCCACTGTGGAGCCAAGCTTCTGGAGATCGATCTTGTCCGTCCCGCGTCCGATTTCTTCGTCACAAGTGAACAGCAATCGGATGTTGCCGTGCTGTAAGTGCGGCTGTTCGATCAACGACTCGGCTAATTCCATGATGATAGCGATTCCTGCTTTATCATCACCTCCAAGCAACGTTGTTCCATCCGTTGTAATCAAAGTCTTGCCAACAAGTGACTGCAGCGTCGGTGAGGTGCTGGGCGAAATCACCGCGCCACTTGACAACTGAATCTCGCCACCAGGGTAGGCATCGATGACTTGGGGACGAACGGAATCACTAGGAGCTTCCGGCGACGTATCGATGTGTGCCACGAGTGCGACCGTGGGACAGTTTCCGCCGTGGGTTGCCGGTACGGTTCCCCACACCAGCGAATTCTCGTCCAGTTCTACATCGTCGAGACCCATGGCATGCAATTCCTCACAGAGCATCCTCGCCAATACACGTTGGGACTCGCTACTCGGATACGTATCACTCTGTGGATCAGCCGCCGTGTCGATTTGAACGTAACGTAAAAAACGGTCCAGAAGCCGCGCGCGATTGATGGTTGGTTGAACAGCGTGTGAGGACGTAGTCATAGCGTATTGAATCGAATGGGTGGCGTAGGTGAGACGACAGCCCGTGTATTCACGGCGAACCAGAAGTGTACATTAGCGGTCAATTCCATCCAGTGTGGTTGAAACTCCATCCAGTGTGATTGAACACGCGCGGCCCCTCGAACACCGTGGTCTACATGACGCACAGACAATCGCTTCTCACGGATCTTTACCAGATCACCATGGCATATGGCTATTGGACTTGCCAGATGCACCAGCGTGACGCGGTGTTTCATTTATTTTATCGCTCGCCGCCATTCGGTGGTCGACATGTGGTCGCCGCAGGATTGGAAACAGCACTGCAGTGGCTCGACGGATTCGCGCTGGACGACAGCGACACGGACTATTTGCGGACAGTGACGGGCAACAACGGCCGACCCCTTTTCAGTGATGCGTTTCTTGAGGAACTGCGGACCCTGCGACTACAGATCGACCTGGACGCGATGCCGGAGGGATCGATTGCTTTTCCGCACGAACCGCTTTTGCGAGTACGCGGACCACTTTGGCAATGCCAATGGATCGAGACTGCACTGCTAAATACGATCAACTTTCAATCGCTTATCGCAACCAAAGCGTCGCGAGTTCGCGATGTCGCTGGTACCGATCATGTACTCGAGTTTGGCTTGCGACGGGCTCAAGGCATTGACGGCGCGATGAGTGCTTCTCGGGCTGCGTACCTTGGCGGTTGCGACGCAACAAGCAACGTTTTGGCGGGCAAAACCTTTGGCATTCCGGTTCGCGGAACTCACGCTCACTCATGGGTAATGTCGTTTGACAGTGAACTGGAAAGCTTTGAGGCTTACGCTGCTGCGATGCCGAACAATTGCATTTTTCTTGTCGACACCTATGACACGCTGCAGGGTGTACGCCACGCGATTCAGGTTGGAAAGAAATTGCGCCAAAGCGGATTCCAAATGGTCGGAATTCGACTGGATTCCGGTGATTTGACAGGACTAAGTATCAAGGCCAGAAGGCTGCTCGACGACGCGGGATTCGAGGACGCAGCAATTGTGGCCAGTAACGACTTGGATGAAAACTCGATGCTTCAGATGAAGGCGGCCGGTTCGCCAATCGCAGTCTGGGGCATCGGCACGAAGCTGGTTACCGCCTACGACCAACCTGCTTTGGGCGGTGTTTATAAACTGGCCGCGATCGCCGACGCCAACGGCGAATTGAATCCACGTATCAAATTGTCCGAGACTGATATCAAGACCTCGGTACCTGGATCGTTGCAAGTACGACGCTACTTTGAAAATGGCACTGCGATCGGTGATATCGTGTATTCCGATACCATCGGGCCGCCGGAAACTCCCCTCGCCGCATCGCCATCGGGCATCCGAGACCCCCATGATCTTTCGGCCGCCGATAGCTGGGAAGATCTACTCATCCCCATTTTGCGTCGTGGCAAACAAGTGGCTGATCTTCCCACGCTCGTGCAATCCCGCGAGCGAGCGGCGGTTGAACGATTGCGATTGAACCCTCGCCTGAGAAAACTTGAAGATGCACCGCCTTACCGATTCGGCTTGGAGATGCGACTGGGAAAGTTGCGAGATGAAATGATTGATGCCGCAAGAACATCTACTATGAGCAACTCCAAAACTCAGGAGACAACCTGATGAATGTTCTGCTCTTGATCGATTTACAAAACGATTTCATGCCCGGTGGGACGCTAGCCGTTGCTGGAGGCGATGAAGTTCTCGGCATAGCGAATATCGGCATCGAAGTCGCTGAGCACGTTGTTGCCACTCAGGATTGGCATCCAGCAAACCACGCAAGCTTCGCCAGTCAGCACGAGGGCGTGAATGTGGGCGACGTCTTCATGCTCGACATGCAACCACAAATCGCCTGGCCCGATCATTGCATTGCAAACACACACGGAGCCGAGTTTAGCTCGCGATTGAATGTGTCGCGAATCGATAAAGTCATCCGCAAAGGCACAGATCCGCGGATCGATAGTTACAGTGGCTTTTTTGACAACTTCCACAAACAAGCGACGGGGCTTGATGACTATTTGAAACAAATTGGCGCGACGAGCCTTTCGATACTCGGCTTGGCAACTGATTACTGTGTCAAGTTCACGGCTTTGGATGCGAGGACACTCGGCTACAACGTCCGCGTGATCCTGAGCGGGTGTCGCGGCGTTGGCCTAACAGCGTCTGACATACCGAAGGCGATCGCTGAAATGCGGGACGCGGGTGCGGAAATCGTTGGTTAATGTCGGCTTGGCTTATTCCAGTTATCATGGTTGCACTCGCCACTTATTCTGTCCGACCTTCCACGTGAGACTACCCGATGCGGTTCGTTTTTCTAACAGTTTGCTATTTGTTGTTGCCCAGCTTTATTTGGGGGCAAGAAGCCCAGCCCGATACAAGCTTCTTGGACCAGTACCGCGAGGCAGCGGTAAAAAAATGGGAAGCGGATATCCAAGAACTTGAACAACTGGACACTCGTGAAGCAGATCCTGCTGATGGAATTCTGCTGATCGGCAGCAGCAGCATCCGGCTGTGGAAAAGTTCAGCTGCTGATCTGGCACCCTACCGCACGATTCGCCGTGGTTACGGTGGTGCGAGATACAGCGACTTGGCGATCTTTGCCGAACGGTTGATTCAACCACACGACTATCGGGCGATGGTCATGTTTGTCGCCAATGATGTGACTGGCGGTAAGGATGATCGGACACCGGATGAAGTTGAACAGTTAGTTCGATACATCGTCTCAGTTTCACGGCGGCATCGACCGGAATCGCCGATCTTGATCGTCGAAGTCACACCCACTCCGAAGCGATATGAGGCTTGGGGAAAAATTCGCGAAGTGAACGCGAGATTGCGAGAGATCACATTCACCGAACCCAACACCTACTTTGTCGCGACCGCTGACTTGTATTTAGATGAAAACAACAAACCACTCGGGAAATATTTTACCGAAGACAACCTGCACCAGAACGAAGTCGGTTACGGTGTTTGGGCGTCACTGATTCGGCGACGTCTGGACGAAGTATTTCGCTTACTTGCCAGCGACGTCGAGCCCGTGACCGCTGTCGAGCACACGGCTCAGTAGAGTCGTATTTGTGTTGATTTTGTTTGCACGAATCGGATCTGAAGAGTATTCGTGCAAACGTTTCACGCCAAATCAAAGGGTTCATCAGCGTGAAACGTGTTTCACGTTGGCGACACAACCCACAGTTTCTGACTTGTGATCGCTGAAATCGCATTCGTATACTCGCTAGCGACTCGTCATTCCGACGAGAGATAGACCGCAGAGGGATACGACACTCTTGGTCGGCACGGAAGCCACCACCGATGCGTTTCTGAAACACAACCCACGCAACCGGCGCGGGCCATCGTTGTCTGCTGCGCATTTGTTGCATGCGTGGCTAGCGTGTTGTCTCAGCTTGGTCGTGTCCACAGCTTCGGCCCAAACGCTGGTTTCGACAGGGGCGTCAGAGCCGACCAAATTGCTACGCGCAAGTGGTGAAACGGTTTATCGCTGGCAAACCAACGATACGGATTCGTACTGGCTCGTCGGTGGCGTCACGTTGCTGTACGGGGAACAGCAGCTCTCGACAGATCAAGCACTCTTGGTGATCGATGGCGAACCAGGACTTATACGCACGCGGATCGTCGCATTAAAGGGTTCGACTAAGAGTACGACGCCGATTTCGATGACGTTGCTGACGGGCCAAGTGCCTCAGGTGCAAGCGCCCCGTTATCGCGGACTGCCTGAGTCGCCACCGGAGTTGTTGCGATGGCTGCCCAGCGGAGACGTATCGTCGAATGTTGATGCCGCACAGTCCGGCGATGTTGCCCCGGCACAGTATCAACAGCCGCAATATCAGGAACCGATGAGTTTGCAAGCACCGATCCCGGTACCACTGCCGCAGGTCGAATCCTTGATGCAGTCGCCGCAGGTGGCGATTCCGGTCAACCCAGGATTCCCTGAGCAAACGTTCCCAGAGCCACCGATCATTTTGCCTGGTGGAGCAACAACAGGTGGAATGCAATTCTTTGTTGGAGGCGGCACACGGTCTATCGAGATCATCAAGCGTGGTGACGTGATGGCGCCACAGTTTGAGACAATCAACCGGCCTGAAGCCAACGAAACCGTAATCGTTGCTCGCGGCGGAATCACGGTTTTGATCCGCGATGTAACCGCCCAGACACCATCGGGCGAGCGCCTGCAACTGGGGACGATCTCTCTATCTGCTGATCGCGTCGTCGGTTGGCTGCCGCTGTTCACGCGGATGTTTGACGGTTCCGCCGACCTATCGCAAATGGACGGCGAACTGTTCCTCGAAGGCGACATTGTCTTCCGACAAGGAGATCGCGTGATTTATGCCGATTCGATGTACTTCAACGTCTCGAAAGAGATCGGCATGGTGCTCGATGCCGAAGCGATCTCGACGGTTCCCAACTATCAAGGCGTTGTCCGACTCAAAGCGGACGTATTGCAACAAGTTTCACGCGGCAACTTTATTGCCTTTGACGCAGCCGTCACCAGCAGCCGTATGGGCGTGCCGCGTTACTGGTTGCAGAGCGAGCAGTTGCAATTGGAGGATCGTCCGCGGACGATTGCCAATCCACTGGGCGGCCCTCCAATTGCTGATTCTCAGCCTTATCTCACCAGCACCAATAACTTTGTCTATCTCGGAGGCATTCCGATTCTGTATTGGCCAACGTTCGCAACCAATCTAGATGTCCCCACCTATTACATCTCCGGCGCGAAAGTCACTCGGGACAGCGTTTTCGGAACGCAAGTGTTGCTGGATTTCAATTTGCTGCAATTGCTTGGATTACGAAACGCTCCACCGGGCATTGATTGGACCCTTTCGACCGACTATCTCAGCGAGCGAGGTCCCGCGGTAGGAACAAACTTGAATTACAACTTGCCAGGGTTCTTGGGCTATCCCGGCCCAGTGCACGGAGCGTTGGATGCGTGGGTCATTGATGACAGCGGCACCGACACGCTGGGACGTGATCGTCGCGATTTGGCACCAGAGCAATCCACGCGTGGTCGCGCACTGCTAAGGCACCAGCATTACCTCCCCAACGACGTTGAGTTTATTGCTGAGTTGGGCTACCTCAGCGATCGCAATTTTCTCGAACAGTATTTCGAGAACGAATGGGACCAAGACACCGATCATCATTCTGGGTTGGCGCTCAACAAGTACTACTACAACAATCTGTTTTCATTGTCCGCCAACGGACAGGTGAATGACTTTTTCCAAGAAACCGAAGAGCTGCCGCGTTTTGGCCACTATTTGCTTGGTGGAAGTGTGCTGAGCAACTTGTTGACATACAACGCTCACAACCGTGTCGGATATGCGAAGCTGAATGTTGCGGATGCACCCATCAATCCGATCGAAGCAGCGAAGTTCACCACACTTCCTGGTGAGGTCGGTCGTGAGGGATTGATCGCATCGACCAGGCAAGAATTGGCGATGCCCGTTCAGGCCGGTCCGGTCAAGTTCGTACCGTTTGTATCCGGCGAAGCCGCACACTATGGCGAAGCGATCGATGGTGATGCGTTGACTCGGCTGACCGGGCAAGCTGGGCTTCGCGCCAGTCTTCCGATGTGGCGGTTCGATCCAGCCGTGCAAAGCAGCCTGTTGAACGTCCGTGGACTAGCACACAAAATTGAATTCACCGGCGAATATTTTTATGCTGACAGTGACACGAATTTTGACGAGTTGCCGTTATATGATTCGCTTGATGACAATGCCCAGGAACAGTTTCGACGACGCTTCATTTTCGATACCTTCGGCGGTGCCCTTCCACGTCAGTTCGATCCTCGCACTTATGCACTGCGACAGGGCCTGCAAAGCTATGTCACAAGTCCCAGCGAGACCGTGGCCGATGACTTGCAACTTGCCCGCATTGGTATCCACCAACGGTTTCAAACAAAACGCGGATTGCCGGGTCGGGAACGTATCGTTGACTTGCTACGGTTAGACGCGGACTTGAATCTTTATCCTAATGCCGACCGCGACAACTTTGGCGAATCGATCGGTCCGGCAACCTACGATCTGCAATACAACCTCGGCGATCGCGTGGCATTACTCAGTGACGGCTACATCGACTTTTTTGACGATGGACTGCGATCACTCAGCGCCGGTGTGCGTACCAGCCGTCCTGGATTAGGCGACGTGTACATTGGTTTGATGTCGCTTGAGGGTCCGATCAGCAGCACGGTTCTACGCAGTACTCTGGATTATCGACTCAACGAAAAGTACATCGTCTCCGCTGGGTCGACCTATGACTTTGGCAGCACTGGCAACGTCGGCCAGACGTTCGGCTTCACGCGTATCGGTGAGTCCTTCTTGGTGCGAATGGGAATCAATGTCGATTCGGGCCGCGACAATGTGGGAGTCGGATTTCTTATCGAACCGCGTTTCTGGCCCTCCGCTCGCCTCGGTCAAATCGGTGGCCAACTGATTCCTCCGCCCGGTGTGGAAGGCTTAGAATGAGCGTCTGGCTGAATCGCTTCCGCGTCGCATTTTGTGGCGTTGGTTTTGCATTTAAGGATCAAGTCAGTTTTTGGGTCCATTTGCCTTGTGCCGCAATCATCATCACGCTCGCGGCTTGGATGCGACTCCAGGCGTGGCAGTGGGCAATCGTAGTCACAGCAATCGCCCTCGTACTCGTGGCCGAGATGCTCAATTCAGCGATCGAGTTACTCGTCAAAGCACTGCACCCAAATCCGCATCCGCTGATCGGCCGAGCACTGGACGTATCCGCAGGCGGAGTGCTGCTGGCAGCGATTACCGCGGCAATCCTTGGGGCAATTGCATTGGGTCCAGGCCTGGTGTCGCTGTTCGCTTCTTGAACAAAAGTTGTTGGCCCTGCTTCAGTTCGCTCATTCGTACATTTTGACTCCCGCATTCGCGAGACTTTGCCGATTAGCCAAGTCGCATCGAATTTTCTCATCGTCCGAAGACTAGCGGCTTTGCCAGCGTTTACTGTTTCGCTTCTTTGTCCGACGTCCATGAGTCGAATTGACTGTTACGGGGTCTGCTCTCGTTAATCGCAGAGTACCTCTACGTCGGATGGATCAGCAATGGAATGCATGGATCAGTTTGAATCCGTTGAAAAAAGTGAAGTCAACCTTTGGTAGGTAGCGCCCCTTTTCGGATACTTACTCAGGATACGAGTGCAATGGATTGGCATGGCGTAAATAGCGGTTTGAGTCGCTCGTGCATGATGGGAGCGATGCTTTCTGTCATGATACTCGCCATGACTACCAATGGATGGGGACAATCACTGCAAGAAGAGCTTCCCGATCCGGTTGTCATTACTCAACAAGACGACCAAGCCACTACTGCCTCGGCGTCGCCCAGCGAAACTTATGGTGAAGCGCCCGTTGACCGAACGCCCCAGTTCCTACGTATGGTGACGCCGCTGCTGAAACGCGGTCAGATGCAATTTGATTACGGACTTGTTTACTCAGTTCAAGAAACCGATTTTCCCGTGCTCGTCAACGGGATGGTTTTGGCCAGAGCCGACGTTCGCCGTCGGTCGTTGTTCGTGCCGCTGGCCATGCGTTATGGACTGAACGAGAATACGCAACTGTTTATCAACGCGCCGGTCGGATGGTTCGATACGGAGCTGGCAACCCCGTTTGACGACAACAGTGACTCGGTATCGGGGATTGGCGACACCACGTTCGGCTTCACTCGATTGCTTTGTCAGGACGCTCGTGCCAGTCGCTCCATTGTGGGAACATTCAGTGTTACGGCACCGACCGGCGATGCCTTAGATCCGCTGATTGTAAATAGCGCGGGCAGCGGAAACGGTGTCTGGAGACTGGGCGGCGATCTTCTCGTCGTGCAAAATCTTGATCCAGTCATTTTGTTTTATGGCGCGGGTTACACCTACAGCGTCGAAGAAGAATTTGCTGGGCAAGACATCGCTTTAGGACACCAACTGTCCTACAACATGGGCCTAGGATTCGCGGCGAACGAGCGAGTTACTTTGAGTTCAGCCTTTCAGGGCGCGTACATCACGGAAACAGATCTCAATGGTGTGAACTTGGCGAATACCGACCAAGATCTGATGCAACTGCGATTTGCGGCGACGATTGCTCAATGTAGCCGATTGATCGAACCGTTCGTCGCGTTCGGTTTAACGGATCGGTCGCCCACCGCGACAGTCGGTGTGGTTTTCACTCGCTGATCGCTCTAAAGGACATGTGTCATGTATAGATCAGCGATGGGCGTTTTTGTAGTCGCCGGTATCTGTCTCGTCGCTTCGGTTGCCAATGCCCAACAGGTTCCGGTTTCGCAGCGAAGTGTCGTCCGCGATCCAAAGTTTACCATTCGTAAACCAGTTGAAAGTTGGCGTGAACGTCAAACCCGACACGTGGTCATGCAGCAACGTGACTACAGCTGTGGTGCGGCAGCACTGGCCACCCTATTGCGATACTACTGGGGGCATAACGTATCCGAAAAAACGGTATTGGACGTTGTGGAAAAGATGCTCACCGCCGAGGAGTTGCAAGAACGATCCGAAGAGGGGCTGACGATCGCCGACGTTAAAGCGGCTGCCGTGAAAATGGGTTACAAGGCCACCGTGGGTGAAGTGACATTGCAGAAGCTAACTGAAAGTAAGATTCCAGTGATTGTAGTTATCGATATGGGGGGGACGAACCATTTCGTCGTCGTTCGCGACATTATCGAAGGCTGTGTGTTTTTGGCCGATCCGATCCGAGGTAACCAACGGATCTCGACGGCCGCGTTTGCTGAGGTCTGGGTCAAGAATGCGATTCTGGTGGTAGCACCAGAAGGTGAAACGGCATCCAGTCGGTCGCAAATGTTCGTTACCGAACGTGAACGCTACGAGGGCTATTTGAACCAGCAGGTGATTCGCCGACAGGTATCCGGCGGTGTGCCGACGATACGATAGTGGTTTGGATCGGTCGCCGCCATTTTTTGCACTCGACGCCTACTCACCGCTCAGTCCTCACTCAAATCGCCCGCGTTTCGATTGGTTGGAAGCCAAAATGTGGAGCCGGTTCGTGGACGACAATCAGCAGCCGAGGGCTCCGGAAAAATTATCTTTGGCTCTACGGGTTGGATCGGGACGACATTCGGCACAAAATAAGCTCCGTCCGCGTTTTCGATGGCTAATCGGAGCAAAGCTCGTTGTTCGCCCTCTGAAGCGATGGCTTGATCAGTTCTCGTAGTGCACATTCGCTGCGGGATGCGAGGGGCCAGTTGCAAAGATGCCATACTTTTACCTAACTGAGCACAAATTCAGATGCTATTTACGTCAACTGCTCCCCTGATTTCTAGGTCACCCAGATCAGCAGCCTCTGTTGGAGCGATCTTGCTTTCACTGGTAACCAGTCTTGGCGCACAAGACAGGCTTATCGCTCAAGACAAACCCGATGTTCAAGCTACGGTCACTGCAAATGATTCGGCAAAGGAAGACGAACTACTTAGCGAGGTTCGGCAAATCACGTTTGAGGGGTTGCGCAGTGGTGAAGGATACTTCAGTGCCGATGGTAAACGGATGGTATTTCAGAGTGAGCAAGATCCTGCGAACCCCTTTTACCAAATATCGGTGATGGACTTGGAAACCGGAGATGTAACAACAGTCTCTCCGGGCTATGGCAAGACGACCTGCGGGTGGATTCATCCCAACGGCAACCGAGTGCTGTTTGCGAGTACGCAGGACGATCCGCTGGCTAAACAGAAACAGCAGGAAGAACTGGCGATTCGCGAGAGTGGCAAGCAACGCCGCTACGCCTGGGATTACGATGAACATTACGAACTGTATTCTCGTGAATTGGATTCGGATGCTTACGATCGGCTGACGAACACGCGCGGCTATGATGCGGAAGGGAGCTACAGTCCCGATGGCACACAAATTGTGTTCGCTTCCAACCGTGAAGCGTACAGTCGCGAACTTACCGAACGAGAAAAGAAACTCATCGAAGTCGATCCGGCCTACCTGATCGATCTGTACATCATGAACTCCGATGGCAGCAACGTTCGGCAGTTGACGGATACAGAGGGCTACGATGGCGGGCCATTTTTTTCGCCAGATGGCAAACGCATCTGTTGGCGACGTTTTTCCGCTGATGGTGCGACAGCCGAAATCTACACGATGAACGTCGATGGCACGGATGTGCGGCGGTTGACGAGTTTGGGCGCGATGAGTTGGGCGCCGTTCTTTCATCCCAGCGGTGACTATCTCGTTTTCACCACCAATCTGCAGGGCTTTGCTAACTTTGAACTGTATCTTGTACGAAGCGACGGGCAAGGCGAACCTGTACGAGTGACGTACACGGACGGATTCGACGGATTGCCAGTGTTTTTTCCCGACGGCAAACGCTTGTCCTGGACAACAAATCGAACCTCAAATAAACGCTCTCAGATTTTTGTCGCAAAGTGGAACGACTCAACAGCGAGAGAGCTACTGGGATTGGATTCAAGTGAGCCATCGGATCGAATCGCTGCGATCGAAGCGGCGAAACAGTCGACACCGGATTTTTCGCCTGCGGATATTGGTCGCCACGTCGATTACTTGACTCGCGAAGAACTCGGTGGAAGATTGACCGGAAGCCTCGGTGAACGCCGTGCGACGGCGTATGTGGCAGCTTACTTGGAGAGTCTCGGGTTTGAACCGGCGGGTGAGAAAGGCACGTTCTTTCAAGAATTTGAGTTCCCCGCAGGTGCAGAATTGGGGCCAGGCAACCTGTTAACACTCAATGGTAAATCCTTAAAGCTGGACACCGACTGGAGGCCACTATCCTTTTCTGCTGACGGTGAATTCAAGGCTGCTGAGGTTGTATTCGCTGGTTATGGGCTGTCGGTTCCGGCAAGCGACGATCTTGAAGAATACGATAGCTATGTCCATCTGGACGTCGCCGATAAGTGGGTGCTTGTGTTGAGAGATCTTCCACAAGACATTACACCGGAGCGGCGACAGCAACTGGCTCGATACAGCTCGCCACGTCGAAAGGCGTCCGTGGCTCGGGATGCTGGGGCTCTCGGCGTGATTTTTGTCGCTGGTCCTACAAGTCAAGTGCAATCGCAACTGATTCGTTTCGATAGCGACGCTTCCCAAGCCGGTGTCAGCATCGGGGTCGTATCAATTGACAACGAAACGGCAGCATCCATTTTCACTCAAGCCGGCAAGTCATTGTCTGACGTGCAAAAGTCGCTCGATAACGGATCGCCACAAATGGGTTTCGTCTTGGAAAAGGCGAACGTATCGGCAAACATTCAAATCGATCGCAAGACTGGCGTCGGACGCAATGTGCTGGCACGCTATCCGGCGACGAAGAAAACGGCTGACAAGTCCAATGATATGGTCATTGTTGGTGCACACATCGATCACTTGGGACGTGGCGTTGGCAGTAATTCACTGGCTAATGAGAATGAGCAAGGCAAGATTCATGCTGGTGCCGACGATAATGCCAGTGGCGTCGCCGCGATGTTGGAGATCGCCCAGTACTTAGCAATGGAAATCAATTCGAATCGAATTCAATCCCAGCGTGATTTGCTCATCGCAGGCTGGAGTGGCGAGGAACTCGGATTGTTTGGGTCTCAGGCATTCGCGAATTCGTTTTATGAGTTATACCCAGATGCTCCTCGCCGAGATGTTGACACGGGTGCTGAGAGCGTTGACCCGCACGCTGACCCACACGCCGCGATACAAGCTGCACATGCACATGGCATGTCGACGGATGCAGTGCCGTTGACCGATGCCGTTGCGGTGTACGTCAACTTGGATATGGTCGGTCGCTTGCGAGAAAAACTGGTCATTCAAGGGATCGGTTCGTCTCCTGGTTTCGCCGAGGAAGTCCAGCGCCGCAACGTGCCGGTTGGATTGGCGTTGAGCTTGGACAAAACGAGTACGCGATTGCCAACCGACGCAGCGACGTTTGTCGCTCGTGACGTACCGATCTTGTCTGCGTTTACCGGCGCTCATGAGGACTACCACACTCCACGAGACACGGCGGACAAACTGAACTACGAGGGAGCCGCAGATATCGCGAAGTTGTGTGCGTTGTTGACTCGTGGTTTTTTAACGACAGAGCAAGCACCCATCTTTGAACTTGCTGAAGGCGAACAGCGCGAGGAAGCTCCCCGAGCAAGATTGACAGCTTATATGGGAACCATTCCCGACTACGCCGCCGGTGAGGTTAAGGGATTGAGGTTGAGCGGTGTGGCGACGGACGGCCCCGCGGCGAAGGGAGGCGTCAAGGGCGGTGACGTGATTGTTGAATTGGCCGGTCGCAAGATCGAAGACATATACGACTACACGTACGCGATTGAGGCTCTTAAAATTGGTGAAGCCGTGAACATTGTCGTGATGCGTGGTGAAGAAAAGTTGAGTTTAAAAGTAACACCAACGGCGCGAGATTAGTTTTATGCCAATGAATTTGGGGCCGCTCGCAGACGCGGAGAACCGCTTTCGACATGGCTACACTGAGTTCGCTCGGTCGTGGATTGTCGTGCGAGAAAATTGGCTCGACGATCGTTGCCGCCGATTCCAAGAAGAGCGGTTGTCGTCGATTGGTCCGTGCTTGGCACGATTTACCGCCGCGCTGCACGAATTCGAGAATATCGCACGTAAAGCCGACCGCGAACTCGCCGATCCCGATCAAGTTTCGGATGGACTACACTAAAGCCCCATGAAAGACAGTTCTGTGGGGCCTGCGGGCCTATTCGATATTTCTCGCGGACGGCGGCTGCTGTTCTCCTTGGCGACTCGCTCCCATTGGTGGGCCGAGCGGCAGTCTCTGCTTGTCCAAGAGCACCGGACTCAGCAAACTGACGACGACGTGCGACTTGATGCCAAACGAAGCGAGGTCGCGCTCCATTGTCGGCAACTGCGCCGCGAGACCCTTTCCCAGTGGGATGACGTCGAAGAAAACCTGACTTGCCAATATGAAATGGCGGCGGTGAAAGTCCGCCAGGACCTGAGTCGCTTGACGGCAATCTATCGGCGCAAGCTCGCTGATGAACGCAAGGCGATTGAACAAAAAGTCGAGGAGCGCCGTCAAGCGGTCATCGCCCACTATGAAAGCCAGAAACCGCTTCCAGGCCAACAGCGACGTAAAGAAATTACCACGATCGACAGCCTGTTGGTCCCGCTTCGCGAAGAAATTGAATCCGCACGACAACTGACAATTCTGCGGCTTGAGCAGTTGCCCGAGCTTGCTCCAGACGCGGGAGCCCAAGAGTATCCGGAACCAAAGATCAATACCGTTGCGGAATCGATTGCATCGATCGAGCAATTAACCGCATCGTGTCGTGAAGTGATCACGCTCATGCGCCGCGGCGCCGCGTCAGGTCTTGTCTATTGGTTGTATGTCCCGCTTGCAGTGCTAGCTTTTGTGAGTGTGTGGGCTGGATTGGCTTATCTATTTGCGCCGTCGCCGCCATGGCTGGTTATGGGTGTGGGTGTTCCGATTGGAGGCGTCTTGTGGTTCATCACTTACATCGTCCTGCAACGACCGCTCAATCGCATGACTCGCGACTTGTATCCAAAAGTTGAGCGGATCGGGCGCGTAGCACAAACGTGCGCCGAGTCGGGACGCCGTATTTCGACGCGCATCGCGAGCGAGACGTCCGCTGAACTTGTGCAGCGACGCGATGGACTATTGGACGCCGCCCACAAGTGGAAAGTAGAGCGATTGGCGGAAATGGAGTCGCGTCTTGCAAGTGAAGAACGCGACGCTCGTAATCGATTGGAAAAACACGCGACTGTGATTGATGAACAATTCAACGACGCGATGTCGCAACAGGGAACTGAAATGCGTGGTCGTGCGGATGCGACAGCGCTGACAATCACGCAAAAGTTAGCGGAGATAGACCAACAATTACAGCAAGAACGCGAAGCGAGCGAATTGCGACGTCGCGAGCAAATGTGTCAGCTGCACGAACGGCTGAAACAGGGTTTGAGTCGCGGCTTGCGGCGAATTCTGCAAACGAACGAGCGAGTGAACACTCGCTTTCCACCGTGGCCCGTCGTCAATCAAGGCGAACACCCGGTCGCCGCTGGTGTGGACTTCCTTCCCATCGGCCACCTTCTCGTTGCAGAACATCTGCGAGAATTGTTGGAGCTGAAGGACGATCCCTATCCAACTGGCTCCAATGGCGATACGCCAGCAGTGGCCAATGACTACAGCCCACGGACAACAGTTGCCATCGACGGACAAAGCATTCCCTCGTTATTACCCGTTGTGCTGCATCGTCGCTTGCACAGCGGTCTGGTGATCACCTGTCCTTCGTTGCAACTTACTGCTGCGATCGAAGTGGTCCATCAAATGCTATGGCGATTGCTGACGGCATCGAAACCAGCTCGCGCTAAACTGACACTCATTGACCCCATCGGTCGTGGCCAGCACTTTACCAGCTTCATGGCGTTGGCCGATCATGATCCAGGTATTGTCAATCATCGGGTCTGGACAACCGAAAGTAAGATCGAAGCTCGGCTAGGTGAATTAGCTCATCACGTTGAGGACATCTTGCAAACATTCCTGCGGGATCGCTTCGAACGCATCGAGGATTACAACGAACTCGCCGGTTCCATGTCGGAGCCATTTCGCGCGATCGCAGCAATCGGGCTGCCGGAAGGACTCAGTCGTGAAGGTTATCGACACCTTCGGGCTCTTCTGGAAAGCGGCAATCGTTGTGGGACCATGACGTTGATGGTTTGCGACGAATCAAAGCCGTGGCCCAACGATATGCCACTTCCAGCCGCCGATCGGTTATTGCGAATACGAGTTGACGAGTCTGGTCAGTGGCGAGTTGAATACGACGGCTTGGATGCATTCGCGTTCCAACCCGCATCGTCGCCACCATCGTCAATGCGAAACCACTTGGTCGAGCAAATTGGAAAGGCCGCTGCGGCCGCCGCGCGAGTGGAAATACCACTTGAAAACATCTTGCCTTTGGGAATATCGGGCCAAGCCAACACCGACGACGGCATCGAAATTCCCATTGGCAGCCAGGGCGCGAATCGAACTCTTTCGCTCACACTCGGTGAAGGAGTTCGGCAGCACACGTTGATCGCCGGTAAGACGGGCTCAGGCAAGAGTACGCTGCTGCACGCAATCATTACTGCGGGAATGTATCAGTTCCGACCGAGTCAATTGCAGTTCTATTTGCTGGACTTCAAGAAAGGTGTCGAGTTCAAACCGTATGCCGACAGCGGAGTGCCACACATGCGCGTCGTCGGCATTGAAAGTGAGCGAGAATTCGGACTAAGCGTATTGCAGCGACTCGATGCGGAACTGCAACAACGTGGTGAGTTGTTTCGTGGCGCTGCGGTGCAGGAACTTGGGGACTATCGCCAAGCTACGGGCAAAGACTTGCCTCGATTGATGTTGGTCGTTGACGAGTTCCAGGAACTCTTCTTGCGAGACGATCGGCTAGCAGGTGACTGCGCGATGCTGCTGGACCGCCTGGTACGACAAGGACGTTCGTTCGGCATGCATGTGGTACTGAGTAGCCAGTCGCTTGCAGGTGCGTACTCGCTGCCTCGTGCGACGCTCGGCCAGATGGCGGTACGGATTGCAATGCAGTGTAGCGAAGCAGATGCGGCAATGATCTTGGCCGACGACAACACTGCGGCCCGCTTGCTCAGTCGTCCGGGAGAAGCGATTTACAATGATGCAGGCGGTTTGGCGGAAGGCAACCAACCATTCCAGGTCGCTTGGCTTACCAACGAGCAACATCAAGAAATGTTGCTCGCCGTCGCCGCTCGGGATTCTGATTGCAGTGAAAACTATCCGCCGACGGTCGTCTTCGAAGGCAACCGACCGGCCAAGTGGTCGACGGTGCTTGCGGGCAGTGTCAGTGATGGAAACTCGCCCGGCGGTGCCCTTTGCGGGTTGCTCGGGGAAGCCGTAGAGATCGGTCCGCCGGTGTCGTTGCGGCTCAGTCGTGATGCCGGAAGGAACGTCTTGCTGTTGAGTAGCGGTAATAATAAATCGGCGGTGCTCGCTTCGCTCGTCACTTGTATCGCGAAGGGCAACGGAGAATTGAGCGTCGTCTACTTGGATGGTTCTCGGGTCGACGACACGCCCTCCATGGCGCCTTGGCTATCCGATGCCGGCGTCGCCGTGGAAACGATCAAACCGCGAGATTCCGAAACACGACTACGTTCGTTGGTCGAGACAATCTCCCAGCGTGGCGATGCGGCCGAGGACGTTGCACCGGTGATCCTTGTGATTGATCCGCTCGATCGATTCCGCGACTTGCGACAAGACGAGTCGTTCAGCTTTTCCCTCGATGCGGCGTCGGGAGTGAGTGCCGCGGCAGCACTTCAAACGATTCTGCGTGATGGTCCAGCGGCGCGAGTGTTCACAATACTGGTTTGCAACGGAACCGAAACTCTTACCAGGTGGTTGCCGCGCGCATCACAACATGATTTGGAACTGAGAGTGCTTGGTGTAATGAACGCCAGCGATTCAGCGATGCTAATCGATTCACCCGCAGCCTCGGATTTATCGGCTGCGACCATGCTCGTGTACGATGATGCGGACGGCAAGCTAACAAAGTTCCGATACATCAATCAGCCCGATGCAGCCGTTGTAAAAAACTGGCTGTGCTCCTAATATTTTCTGTCAATGCCGCATTGAATCTCGACGGCGCTCGATCGTCAACGAGAGGAAACGCCTCGAGAGGAAGTAAGTGCCTGGACGGGCTTGTGTGAGATTAACCAAACGACTTGCGCGGTGGACCGTTGCTACGGATACTCCGCAGAGCCCTTCCGTGACGCTAGGGTTCCAGGCTGCCGTAGCCGATCCGCCGTCCCATCTCGAATCGAGGAAGCTCATCCCGTCAGGTTGGCCAATGATCGACGTCTCGTGAACAGCGTCAAGACGATTAGGAGTGTATGGTGACTCGAGCTACGCAAACACCGAATCAGGGAGTTTGTAACAGCAAACTCTCTCTATTGTAACGTCACGGCTTTCTTATGAGATACAGCCATCGTGCTCAGGTAATTCAATCGTTCACGCAGCCAAAATTCCTCGACACCCTGTTGCTCTTCGCTCAGCAAGTTTGCCGCACGCACCCGATGGAAGGCGCAATCGCGAGTAACAAAGTCACGCCGGGGTAAAGCGGATACCAAACAGTTCGTCAATCGCGCGAGGAACCTTGCGATAACTGCTTCCGATCACATTTCGCAGGTAGATCGCTTTGCTGCGTAAGAAGGGACCGATGCGACTGAGCAAAATCTCGTCTTTGCCTGCTTGCTCGAAGATCCGGTCGCACTGCGGGCAGCGGCAGGCTTCGTGACGATAAGGAACGACACGGTAGACGCCATCAATGATGTCTTCTTGCAGGTGCTCAGTCGGTTGAGCCAAGGACGACACAACGACCGGTCCGAGGCAGTGCGGGCAGCGTCGCGGAGCAGGAACCTCGACCGTCCAGTCATACTGGGTCGGCATCGGTCGGAACCAGCCATCGTGTCCGACCGGTGCTCCTCGCTTCTTCTTCAGATTGCTTGCAACGGGTTCAACAGCGGTAGCGGCCTCGGCCTCAACTTGTTGTTGCTTGTTGGTCGCGAACTTATTCTGCCGATCGAGCTTGAGTTCCAGCTTGACTTGTTCCAACTCGACTCTGAGCGCTTCAATCTCTTGAAAGAGTCGGCGATTTTGCTCACGCTCGTCGTCGATGGTACCGTGCAAGTATCGGTGGAACAGTTCGTTGTCGTTGCTTTGGAACACCAAACAAGCAATAGCCGCTCCGCCAGCGTGCGGACAATGGCCGACGTTGGGGCAGGGATCGTCTTTGCGGGGATAGAACTGGAAGCTCATGGAAAATCCCTCCGTGATTTCCACAATCTAACCTCAATCGCCCAAATTCCCCTACGCCAGTTTCTCCGAACCGCATCTAAAAAGGACTAAACTGTTACTTGGTTTTCGCCACCGTATACTAGCGTGTATTGCTCTGCCCTGGAGCCCACGGGAGTGTTATTCACTGGCGGGCATTATTTGCAGGATTCGTGTTTGGGAATCCTCAGCACGGGGACGCACTTCGTTTGCCGACAAAATGATGACTACGTCTGGGCGGAGCGTGGCACGTTGCAATTCCGGTAATGCTGCTGAGTCCTGCATGAATCGCTCCATCAAAAAGGCGGGCTTGAGCGTGTTGAGTCGCGCTGCGGTCTCTGCGATCGTCAGAGGATTGCCCTCCAGGTCAACAAAGCGGAAGTCATCCAAATCGAAAAAATGTGGCTTATCGCCCGCCGCAACTGACAGCTCTGGGCCGTCTATTATCTCAGTAAACGGTACCATTACAGTATATGTTTGTTCGACCTGCTTGCCATTGACTTCAACTTGCCGAACTCGTTGTTCAGGACGAACCCGAATCACTCTGAATGTCCCTTCTTTTTTCTCTGTGCGATATGCAGGTAACATAAATACCAGCTTTGGTTTCTCCCCAGTCAGGTCCAGCTTGGCTCGGACGACCTCCTGCAACGTGGGATATCGCTGGGCCGCTCCAGCTTGGAGTTGTATCGGCGGAAGTTGGGCGATTAATGTGCCGGTGATCAGCAAACTGTCAAGCACGATCAGGACTATGAGCCACTTCATCAGATCTCACCTTTGAACAACGGAATTCTTCGGAACGTGATAGTACTTACCGTCATTTGCTTATTTGCGAAATGCCTGGCTAATCGGCGACTCTTACTTGGACGAAAGTTGTGGCAAGATATCGTAAACCAGAATTCAATCATCATATGGTGTTGGTTGCCCTGCGTAGAGACGCCTGTCTATGCTGCTTCGAATTCTTGCTCGAAAGTTGCTCTTGCTTACTTGGCGTGGGATGAGCGTCCTTTTTTCAAATGTAGCGACCACGGTTTTTTATCGGTACCATAGGGCAAACTTTTTGCGTCCACTTGTCCACCAGAGTCATATTTCATGGGGCTCGACAATCGCCACTACATTCGCCGCGCACCTTGGCAATCGGGATCGTCTGGATCGTTGGATATGCCCGGTGTGTGCAAAGCGATCATCATTACCAATGTCGTGGTGTTTTTACTACAGATCTTCATCACCCGACCAACAACACTTGACGATCTGCCCAAACAAATCACCGAGTATTACGCGGACGACGAATTTTACAGCGATGAATTCGCTTGGCAGGACACTCTCGTCGATGAACAGGCAAGTTCCGATACAATTGTGCCCGGAGCGGACTCGCAGGACTCAAGTGAAACTGATCAAGAGGCGACACAGAAGTTAGCGGAAGAGAGAAGGCTGGCCGCGGAAAAGCAGCGACAGAAGCAACTCCGCCAGATGTTGCGGCACATGCCACGTTCTAGTGTCATCCAGGATTGGTTCTCTTTGGATCCCGAGAAAGTTCGGGAAGGCCAGTTGTGGCGATTGTTGACCAGTGCATTCTGTCATGATCGGATGAGCATCTTTCACCTGTTGTTCAACATGCTCTTTCTGTATTGGTTTGGCCGGCGACTTGAATCGATGTATGGTTCACTCGAGTTTGGACTTTTCTATTTTGCTTCAGCGATTCTCGCCAGTGTCGCGTTCCTGCTGTTGCAGTGGTACACGGGCGACACAACACCTGCGATAGGGGCCTCCGGTGCAGTTTGGGGTGTCGTGGTGCTGTTCGCCATTCATCATCCTTACGAGACGATCAATATCTATTTTTTATTCCCGGTACAGATTCGCTGGCTCGTATTGGTGTATCTGGTTCTTGACTTGCATCCGGTACTGCTGGCATTGAACATGCCTGGAGGTTTTTCCGATGGCACAGCGCATGCGGCACATTTAGGCGGCGCTGCGTTTGGCTACATGTATTTCAAGATGGGATGGCGAATTGAACCGTATTGGAACAGCCTGCCGATTGTGGGCCAAGAAGGACCGTGGCAGGCACGCGTCGTGGAGCGACGACCGCCAAGCACGTTGAAGATTGTTCGTGAAGAAAGCAAGCCATCAGAGACAGTCCGTGCCGACAGCGAACTGGATCGTGTTCTTGACAAGATCCACAACGAAGGCCGCCAGTCACTAACGGACGAAGAAGTTGCGATTCTCGAACAAGCCAGTCGGCGTTATCGTGGCGATTAGGCGAATACTTCCATCACGCTCACACCGCTACCGTCCTCGGTCACGTAGAACGGTCGACCTTCGATCTCAAAGCCCGTTTTGGGGCTGATGCCCATCGCCGTCATAATCGTCGCGTGCAAATTCGTGACGGTCACCGGGTTCTCGATCGCCACCAGCGGTCGCTCTGGTGCGGTCGCTCCATACAGAAATCCCCGGCGTGTTCCGCCGCCAAACATCACCACGCTGGTACCACCTGTGAAGTGACGATGCAGGCCGTAGTGCTTCATCTCGGTCACTTTGTCAACCTTGTGTGTGGCTTGGTCGTTGGCATCCGAGCCTGGTTTGCCTTCGATTATCGCATCACGACTGAATTCGGAGGCGATGATCACCAAGGTTCGATCAAGTAAACCGCGCGACTCCAAATCCAGCACCAACTGAGCAATCGGTCGATCGATTTCGCTGTGCATGCGGGCGACGGTTTGATGACCATCGGCATGAGTGTCCCAATTCAAAAACGGTACATACTCCGTCGTGACTTCGACAAAGCGGGTTCCCGATTCCACCAGTCGTCGTGCCAATAAGCATCCGCGTCCGAAACGACTGGTGTCGTACTTTTCGAAGCTCTCTTTGGATTCTTGGTGAATGTCAAACGCCTCGCGATCACGACTACTCAGCAAACGATAGGCATTGTCCAGCGAACGCAGCATCGATTCCTGGTGATAATCACTGGCGTATTCTCGTTGGTGACTGGCGTCGACCAATCGCCGCAGCAAACGATCACGATTGGCGAATCGCTGGCTACTCATTCCCTCGGGCGGCATGACCGATTTTGCCGCCTCTTCGGGGAACGGTAAGTTCATCGGTCCAAACTCACTGCCGAAAAAACCAGCCGTGGTAAATGCCTTGAGTTCCTCTTTCTCACCAACGCCTTCGAGTCGTTGCCCAATGTTCACAAATGCCGGCATCACGGGATTGCGAGGACCGAGGACCTTGGCCATCCAAGCTCCTAGGTGCGGACAAGCGACCGTTTGCGGCGGCACGTATCCGGTGTGCCAATGGTATTGGTGACGCGAGTGAAGAATGCTGCCCAAGTCCGGTTGGACCGCCGACCGGATCAACGTCGCGCGATCCATTACCGAAGCGATGTTTTCTAACCCTTTACAGATCTTGATGTTGTCCACGGCGGTATCGATTGCCGGAAAAGTGCTCACCATTTTTTCAACGGGCAAGCCAACTTCGTACGGCGTGTACAACTTGGGATCGAACGTGTCCGGCGCAGCCATGCCGCCGCCTAGCCAGATCAATATGCAAGCGTCTGCCTTCGCCGCAGGCTGTTCAACAGGAATCGCGCCAGCCAGCGAACGAGGTCCGCTCATACCGAGCGTCGCGGTTGTTGCTGCAGCAAGCTGTTTCAAAAATCGACGTCGGTGCGTCGTCTCGTGAGTGACGATCATGTCGGTTACCTTACCATGAAAAATTCGGGCATCATACAAACGGCCCACAACAAGTCCTCGATTGACTGCTGTGATGGTTGCTCACCGAGCAAGGCAGCGATAACGGTGGATTCGTCGGCGCTGGGTTGCCTTGAGAGAGCCATGCGATAAACCTTGCTCGCCAGTTCTTCGGAAGTGAGTGATAGCTCGGCGAGACTTTTTGCGCCATGGGTTAACGCGTCAGCTAACGTCTTGCTGTTGGCCAAATCAATCGCTTCGAGAGTCGTCAGTTCGCTTGGTCGTGAGGTCACGATTTGATCTCGGTTAGGCCGGCCGAGCGAACGCATAAAGAAGTCGCTGTTGATTAATGAAGCACGTACCATCGACGATTCGTTGGAGACTCCCAAAGCCAACCCACGCTTGATGCTGGGTTCGATCCGCTGGTAGACCGGACGTCGGCCCAAGCATGTGACCGGGCTCCACGGCCCAGCGACATTTCCCAATCTTCCTTCGCGACCGCCGATGGGTTTCTCGCTGAATTCCCATGAATCATCGGCAGCAAGTACGACGAGCGAGTCGTCCACCAAACGTAATCTCGCATCAAAAAACAGGCCGGCTGGGTTAGGTTTATCGCCCGCGTTTTTCGCGGTTACGACGATCGTGTTGTTTCCCTTGTTTAAATGAGCTACCAAAGGGACAACGCGAGGTGTTTCCCAATCCTTGCTCGCGGCAACATGCCGACCATTGATGAACAGTTCGAACGAGTTGTCAGCGCTGAGGACTGCTGCTCCAGCGACAACGGCGTGAGGCAGATCGATTACTTTGCGAAAAGTTAGTTGCTCACCTGCTGGTGGACTACGATCATCCGCTGCTGATGAACCCCATATCCATTGTCCTTGCAGGTCGATCGACGCTAGGACCGATTCGTCCAATGTGCCGCGGGTGACCGGTGCGTCAAACATCGTGGGTGCGGCGCCGGTGAGTTGCCAAACAGCGTCCATGAACTGTTCGGCGGTCAAGCGTTTGGCACGCGGCCCGGCATAGACATAATTCAATTCTAAGCTGGGATCATCGGTTGCCAGTTCCGTTTGTGACCCGTAGGCACGCGAGGTTGCGATTCGATTCAAGACAGCCTTCAAATCATAGCCACTAGCAACCAAATCGTTTGCCAGGAAATCCAACAGGTCGTCGCTCCACGGTTGCGTTTGCATTGCATCCAGCGGATGAACGATGCCTCGTCCCATCAGTTGTGCCCACAATCGGTTGACGATCGTTCGTGCATATCGTCCATTATCGCGATGTGTAATCAAGGAAGCGAGTTGTCGCAAACGCTCATCTCGCGGCGCGTCCGCATCGATCTGGCCCAATTCCGGAAACAGCCAACCCGCCTGAGCGATCTCGCCGGTCGGTCGGTCACAACGGTGAACGGCTATTGGTTTCGTGGCATAAACCGCTGCCAGCGAGTAAGCTTCGCCGAGCTTCCAACGATCGATGAAACTATCGTGACAGGAAGCGCACTTCAGATTGATACCTAAGAATGACTGCGCCACACTTTGAGCGAACTGGATCTCGACAGTCTGGCCGGCGCTGACGCTGCCCCGCCATTTGATGCCATCGATAAATCCGCGACTGGAATCATCGCCCGGGTTGATCAGCTCTCGCGTGAATTCGTCGAACGGTTTGTTATTGACTAGAGATCGGTACAACCAATCGCTGATTTGCTTCCGCCCGCCGGTAATGAAGCCAGTGCCGGTATAGTCATTGCGTAAAAGATCGTTCCAGAAGGTCAACCAGTGTTCCGTGTAGGCAACATCATTTTCGAGCAAGCGTCGCACCAGATCCAATCGACGGTTTGGTGACGGATCGTCAAGGAACTGGATGAGTTCCTCTTCACTTGGTAGCAATCCAACGAGATCGAGTGAGACTCGACGAGCAAAGGTGGCATCATCTATCGTTTTTGGTTGCGGCAGCTGATGCTGCTGTAAGTACACCTCTAGAATTTGGTCGATCGGATTTTCATTCGATTCAGGTTTCGGCAATTGGACTTGCCGCGGTAGTAGCGGTGGTTCGTAGGTCGATTGAGCGAATGATAGCCCTTCGGTCCACGGCATTTCGGCATCAACCCATCGCACCAGCAATGCGATTTCATCGGCACTCAGACGCATTCGATCCTGCGGCGGCATCTGCGTGTCAGGATCGCTGGACTGTACCAACTCGAGGAAATGCGAGTCGGCAGCATTCCCAGGATGCGCCACTTCTCCTTCCAGAAACAGTTCTCGTGTATTCAGCGAGAACCCACCCTTCGCTTCGCTTCCGCCGTGACACATGACACAGTGTCGCTGTAGGATCGGCACGATCTCATGAGCGAAATCGACTTCCGCCGCGAACGAAGAGTCAATGAAGTTCATTGACGAGATCAACGCAACAGTCGCAATCACAATTCGATACATACGGCGGTGCTTCCGGCATGTCGGAGGTCAGGCAGAGTGAATTCCCCGCAAAAGGAAGTTCACTTTGTGCCCTATGATACACCACACATGATACACCACATTCGGGTGAGATTTTTTCACCAAGGGTTATCCAAGCCCATGCGTCGTTGTGTCAGCGACATTAAGGGGACTCGACCGTCGCCGCCATGACCACTGGTGCGGAGCTATCGGAGCCCTTGATTAACGCGACACTCTCGACCACATCCGTACGTTTGGGATGGATCGCGAGATAGCGGATTTGACGCCCAGACAAATCAAAAGCGAACTCTGATCCGGGAACATCCACGCGGCGAATATAATCAGCGAAATGCACCCCGTTGAGCAACTCGTGGTCTTCGGTGCTACCGTCAGCATACTTCAGTTGCACGATCATCGAAACTGATTTCTGTTCACCGTAGGGCGAGCCCCAACCGGAGACGCCGCTGAGCAAGTGCAGTGACTTGACAGGGCCATTGACCAACAATGAAACTTGCTTGGGCATCGATCGTGACATTCTACCGTTAGGGCCAAACAGCTCGATCACGTTCCGCACCGTACCGCTTCGCGGATCGATCAAGTGAAACGGTACTCCGTGCACCGTTTTGACGGACCAATTGTCGAACACCAGTCGCTCTACTTCTCCGGTCGGTTCAATAAACATTCCGCGATCGCTCGCTACCGTCGCCGCTTTACTAAGATCGAGTGGTACATACTTGCCACGCTTGGTCAGGAACGCCAGCAAATTTGTCATCTCTTCCGGTTTGATGGACTTCTCAAACCCTTCCGGCATCACTGACTTGGTCGACGCCAACAGTTCATCGATATCTTCACGCAGCACCGCACGCTTCTTGCCCTCATTGTCAAACAGTTCCAAGGACGTTTTTGACTCTGATGCCAGCATCCCGCTGAGCACCAACCCATCACTGGTCAGAACGGTGTAGACACGAAAGTTGCCTTCGACACTACGGCTGGGGTCGAGAATGTGAATCAGCAGCTCTTCTTTGGGATGGACGGCCATGCCAGTCAAATCGGGACCGACCACAACGCCCTCGCCCGAATGAATATGGCACTTGGAACAGTGGGTTTTGAACACTTCCTTGCCGAGGGCTGCATCACCGGACTGTTTGGTCACATACGACAACTCTTCAAGGACTTTCTGGCGATCAGGACTGGGCAGCGAGCCACCGCTGGCAAGCAGCTTCTTTGCCGCATCGCGAATCTTCGAATCGGGGTGTGTCGCCAACGACTGCTTTTGGTCGAGCGCCAAATCCGAAAGCGAAACAGTGCCCTGTTCTGCACCTGCAAGCAGTGCTTGTGTTGACGCCGGTCGTTTCAGCAGCAACGTTAATGACGCCGTCTTGGCCGAAGGAGTCATCGCCGCTAATCGGCTGACCAATTCTTTACCCAGTGATTCTGCTCGGCTTAGTTCAAGTGAATCGATCAGCCCCTTAGCTAGCGTCGGTGAAGTTCGTGGAGTCAGCTCATCCAACAGCGATTGGATAACGTCGTCGCTGTCCGGCTTGAACTGGATCAATTCCTTGGCGGCTGAGATGCGAGTGCCTTCAGCGAGCTGAGTGTCTTGAACTTTCTCTAGAAGGTCTTTGGCGATTTCGGCGTTGTAGGCTACAAACCGCTTGCTGCCCCAATTGGTCGCTAGCTTAACCAGCGTGCCAGCGGTGCCGGAGTCAACACGCAAGAGCAATGCTTCCAAATCCGCTTCAAGTTTCTCTGTTAGCTTCACTGGATTGTCATCTTTCCAACCTGAAGCGAAACCACTGAAAACGGCGTCGACAAACGCCTTGTCTGCCTTAACCAATCCAGCGACGACCGACTCCAAATCGCTTGTATCGTTGCCACGAGCGTAGTGGCCGGCAACCAACGAGACGATCTCGACCAGCCGTGGCGATGGATGCTTGGCATCGGCGAGCGACGTAAGGAACGACGAACTATTATGAGCGGCAGCACTCGTCGCAGCATCCGGAATCCAAGGATCGTTGAGATTTGTACTGGAGGACAACACTTGCAATACAGCTTCACCGCTGGCCGGGGTTACAGGGAGGTCGGCCAATGAGAGTACGGCAGCTAAGCGAGTATTGAAGTTGGTGTCATCAACGACACCTGCGTCGAGTAACTCGGTAACCGACTCCACACGGCGAGGCAGGACCTCGATCGCTGCACGGCGAACGCCAGCGGACGGGTGACGCAGCGCTGCGTAGGCGGCCGCATTGGAAGCAGCATGCTCGCCATCAAGCTGCCCAAGTCCCTGCAATGTCCACAACGCGTGAATCGCTCCGACGTTCAAACCTACTGCATCCACGGACTGGTCTTGGGACAATTGGATCAACGCGTTGGTGACGTCGTCATTGCCTCGCTCGACAAGCAACCGCTGTGCATGCTTGCGCACCAACATGACTGAATGCGACAATGCTGCAATTAATTTCTCTGGTGAGTCTTTGGATAACTTCGGACTCACTTGTCCGGGCGATTGATCGTAGACAACGCGATAGATGCGACCGTGCTTTTTGTCGCGAAGTTTGGTTTCATAGGCTCGCCCTTTTCCCGTTTGGAATCCTTGCGGCGTCGGATTGTGTTGGACGATGTAGTTGTACCAATCGATTACCCAAGCATTCCCGTCGGGACCGATTTCCGTCATGATCGGCGCCGTCCATTCGTCGTCACTGGCAACCAAGTTGAATGGACTGGTCGACGTGAACCCACTGCCGTTGGGCTTCAATACAAAGGCACCAGTCAAGTGGCCGGTCGGCCCATTCACAAAGGCAACTCGATTCCAGTACTCCTGTGGATACTGTCGGGCCGTATACAACGCATGCCCAGCTCCCGCAGTGTAACCGCCATGATGATCGACTTGCCGAACCTTGTCAGTAATCGGATGGAACGCGTTGCTGTCGGCGATCGACGACAAGGTCAGCGACGGTGTCCAGCCGCGAACTCGTTCGTAATATCGATTAGCGATCGGCATGAACACACTGGGAGTTCCGTTCGCCGTCGAGCCAAACACCATTCCCTCTTCGCTCAGCCCAAGCCCCCAGGTGTTGTTGTTGGTTGAGCGAATGAATTCCACCTCGCTGCCATCAGGTCGCATACGAAAGAATCCCATGCGAAACTTTTGCCCCGGCTTTGCGTCTGCCGTTTTGGATACGGGCTCGGACATGTTGTAGCCCTGCATCGCCCAAATCCAATTGTCCAATCCATACTGAAAATTGCTGACACCGCCATGCGTGTCTTCCAGTGCCCAGCCACTGAGAAGTTGTTCTCTTTGGTCCGCCCGATCGTCTCCGTCTGTGTCTTTCAGAAACAAAGTTTCGCTTCCGTTTTGCACGATCACGCCATCACGAGCGAAGGCGATGCTTGTCGGGATGCTCAACTCTTCAGCGAATACCGTGAACTTGTCAGCCTTCCAGTCACCGTCGGAGTCTTCACAAATGCGAATGCGGTCGCGACCCTTGTTTTGAGGTTGCAACTCATTCGGATAGTCGTACGTCTCCGCAACCCACAATCGGCCACGTTCATCCCAGGCCATACAGATCGGTTTGCCTTGCAGCTCAGGCTCCGAAACAAACAACTCGACGCGAAAGCCCTGCGGAGTGACGATGTGTTTTAGCGATTCGTTTGGAGATAGCGGTTCCTGCATCAAGCTAAGCGGTTCGCCTTGCACACCCCATCGATCCGACGGTGTGTAGTTGGGAATCTCGCGTCCCACATCTGCATAACGGAATGGTTCTACATCGGATCGTTTTTCGGTCATCTGCGGCACGAGAAACGGCGCGTCCAACTGGTAGTCGCCTGACTCAGCCGGTTCGCGGTGTGCGACGTATCGAATGCCCCGCTCAACCAAGTTTTGAAACCCAGGATTGGTCCAAGTTCGCGAGTCGTGACCCCAAGCAGTATAAAAGACTTGCCCCTTGCCGTGCTCGCGAACCCACGTCCATGGTTCACGGCCTTCGGCGTCAACGCGGTACTCCAGTACCGTTCGGTTGGTCTCGTTGTGTAAGTGATGCACGTAGGTTTCGTCCCAACTTTCAAAGCCGCCAAAGCCAGCCATCACTGGATGCTCCGGTGCCGCAATGTCGGTGCGAAACACACCAGTGCCGTGCCGTTTAAACTGTGCTCCCATCAAGGCGACGATCTTGTCATTGTTACGAAAACAAAATGTCGCACAGTGAAGTGGTACAAACCCACCACCGCCGTCGACGTAACTCAGAAGTGCCTCGGCTTGATCGGCCGCGATGTTGTCGATGTTTGCGTAAAGCAGCAGCGCGTCGTACTGCGTTAGCGTTGCCTCGCTGAGTTTCGACATCTCGTCGGTGTACTCCAACTCGATCCCGCGTTGCTGCATCACTGGTGCGAGCTCGTCAAAGCGAGGTTTCGGTTGATGATGGCCGTTGTCGCCTAAAAACAACACGCGAATCGGATCGGCGGCCGTGGAAACGGTGGTCAAGAAAAATGAGAGTGCGACGTAGATGAGTGTGCGAATCATTGTGTTTTTGAGGATGTTTGGTGACTGGAGGGGCCAACACCGGTGCATTGTGGTTTGTCTCAATCGGTCACGATGCCGCTCAACTGGGCAAACGTGAACTCTCGACAAGTATAAACGTTTGACACGTCCGAGGAACGAGGACTAACCCCGTGACCAGCATGAAATTCCAAGAATGCTAGCATTGCACAGCGTTGAATCATCGCGTCGATACGTGGTAACGCGGGGAATTCGTGTGCAGCGAAAATTCGACTTGACCTTGGTTTTGCTCGTCGGCTAGAACCTTCGCCGGCATGGATGCTAGCGGTCGGCACGGACGCCATTTTTACTGTGCTCAGTTTCGTTCCGTTCCGCCAGCAAGGAAGCGAGTCTCTCAGAGATCGCCGCAAGGTACTTGTCATGCTTGTTCTGTCGCGCCTAGAAGGTGACTCGATCTCGGTCCCCGACATCAATCTTGCAGTTCGGGTGCTTAAAATCAGTGGCGGTCGCATTCGACTGGGCATCGAAGCTCCTGAGCACGTTCGTGTGCTGCGAAGTGAGGCGACTCTGAAGCCATCGTCGGTTAGCTTGGCCCCAGACGATGGATTGAGCGATCGGTTGCGACGTGCCAAACTTGCGCTGACGATTGCCGAGGGACACTTGCAACGGGGTGAGCAACGGCTCGCCGAAGCGGCACTTGATGACGTGCTGCAAGCCTTAGGTAGCCCCGCGATGAACGTCAGTGAGTCCTGTCCGGCGTATGAGTCCAGTGACTGTGAGTCCAGTGACTGTGAGTCGAGCCAGTTAAGCGTCCTGGTCGTTGGTGACGAAATAGTTGCTTCTGACGTGCTGGGTGAACTGATTGTCGCTGGCGAAATTGAAGTGCGATGTTGCCAAGACATCCGTGAAGCGATGGATCTGTTACAAGAATCTCCAGCGGATTTCGTGTTGTTGAGCGGAGATGAGCTGCAAGTGCATTGCACCAGCATCGCTCGCTCATGGCGACAACATCACCGCTTTGCTTCGGTTCCGCTGTATCGAGTTGGCGTATGTGCGACGGATGATTTGTCGATTCCCCACAGCGAAGATGTGGGCCACGCTTGCGGCGCGTGATCGTCAGAGTTCAAAATACGACTTTCATCCCGTGCCACCAGAGAGTCGTCGATACCCGATCGCCGCTGCAAGTCCAATCGCCTTGGTGTATCCTCGCTCGCCGTCATCCTGTTGATGATTTAAACAATTGCTGTGCTTGCTTAAAATAGCATCAACTGGCCGTTGTCCTGTATGGGGCGTTGGAATTGGGTCACATCCAGTTGCGGCAAATCCTGGAACCCAAGTTTCAGTCGGAAGGCGTGGAACATGCCACGAATTTGGGCAGCAATTTCTCCAGTTCCGACCATCCGATCCTTCCATGTCGAATCGTAGAGTTTTCCGCGACGGGTTTGCCGAACCAACCCGTGGACGCGATCAAACTTAAGTGGCTGGGTGCGCTGCAGCCATTCGCCAAACACAGGCTCGACTGCAAGAGGCAGCCTCAGAAGTACGTACCTCGCGTCCGTTGCTCCCGCGTCACGGGCCGCCTTCATGATTGCTGGTGATTCATGATCAGTCAGTCCTGGCACCACAGGAGCCACCATCACACGCACCGGAATGCCTGCATTGGCCAGTGTTTCAATCGCTCGCAATCTGGCTGCCGGAGTGCTGGTTCTCGGTTCCATGTCGCGTGCCAGTTCCGCATCCAACGTAGTGATCGACACATTGACGTGCACGAGTGCAGAAACGGCCATGCGGCTGAGCAAATCAAGATCACGAACGACCATCGCGTTTTTTGTGATGATGCTGATGGGTTGACCGCAGGCTTGCGCAACTTCAAGGCATTGACGAGTCAAACGAAATTCGCGTTCGGCAGGTTGGTAGCAGTCGGTGACTCCAGAAAAAATAATCGGTTCTGGCCGCCATGAGCGACGAGCCAGGAACTGACGCAACAGCTCCGGAGCATCGTGCTTGACGATGATTTTGGTTTCAAAATCAAGGCCAGCGTTGAGCCCCAAGTACTCGTGCGACGGTCGCGCGTAGCAGTACGCACAGCCATGCACGCAACCACGATACGGATTGACGCTGTAGCGAAATGGCACGTCCGGCGAGTTGTTCTCAGAGACAATGCTTTTCGTGGAGTCCGATAGATACTGAATTTTTCGATTTGCGAGACTGCTGAGGTATTCAGCATCATCCGCAATATCGACAAGATCTCGTTCCACATGAATGCGTTCAAATCGATTCGGTGGGTCGAGATTGGAGCCTTGCCGCATGATAATCCTCTGCGGTCATTTTACAGGCTCAATGTTAAGGATGGGAGAGACTTGCTAATTCTGGCCCGTCGTCAGCGATGAATATGATAGCGCGGATAGAAATTCCGCAGTCGCCTAAGTCTTACGGATTTCACGTTCGGTTTGCCTGACTGGGCGCGGGGCGAGAAAAAAACGACAACGGTGCTGGAATCGATGTTTGTTCGCGAAGAGGAGGATACCGTCCATGATCTCTCGAAGTTATGCAATTATTGGCGCTGGGGCGCTTGGTGGATTGTACGGTGGGTTACTTGCACGAGCGGGTTTTGAAGTCCACTTTCTGCTGCACCGTGACTATGATCACGTCATGGCTCATGGCTGGAAGGTGGAAAGCACCTTGGGCGATTTTCTCTTGCCAAGCATCCACGCGCATGCGAGCGTGGAAACGATTCCAGGCTGTGACGTCACCATCCTCGGTCTCAAGACGACGCTAAATTCACTGCTGCCGGAATTACTGCCAGCATCCACTCGCAATGGGGGAGTGGTGCTCGTTTTGCAAAACGGACTGGATGTGGAAGCAGCGACCGCTGCTGTGGTCGGCAAAGAACGAACACTTGGAGGATGCTGTTTTCTGTGCAGTAACAAGGTCGGTCCCGGTCACATTCGCCACATCGACTATGGGCGAATCGTGTTCGGAGAATATGACCGCTCACTCGCTGGCGATTCGACGCGTGCAACAGAGATTTGTGCTGACCTTGTCGCGGCCGGAATCGATGCGCAAACAACAGATGACCTGTGTTCGACGCGCTGGCGCAAGTTAATGTGGAACATACCATTTAACGGGCTGTCCGTTGCATTGAATGCTTCGACTCGCGATCTGATTGAGCATCCTGATGCATGCGAGTTGGCCCAGTCCATCATTGCGGAAGTGCACGCAGCGGCGACTGATTGCGGAGCAGTGATTCCGCTGGAGGCTATCGAGATGACGATTGACCATACACGGAAGATGGTTCCCTACGACAGCAGCATGCGATTGGATTTTCTAGCGAGGCGAGCAATCGAGATTGAGGCTATCTTTGGCAATCCGCTGCGAGTTGCCAGAGAGTTTCAAGTGGAGATGCCGCGAGTGCAGATGCTTTATCGGCAGCTTGCTTTTTTGGATGCGATGAACCGCAGATCATCGGCAGGTTCCTAGCCCTGAACCGAGACTAGCCATCAACGTTGGTCGTCCCCGTTACCTTGTCTTTGAGCATCGACAAGCGGGCGAGTGCTTGATTCACGTCGTGGCTACTGGCGCCGCGTGCTTCCAGCGCGTCGGCGAAATGACCGCAAAATTTGGCAAAATGATACCCCGTGATTCCGCGGCCCTTATGGACAGCGGTGAGTTCCGAGCCTGAATACGAGACGGGACCGTCAAGTGCAGAGACAATGAATTCGTACTGCATCTGATGCAAACGCTCCATCGACGTATGCTCAAAGAATGACGCTAGCTCAGGGTCGGTCAATACGCGAGCGTACATGTCATGGACAATTCTGGCGATCGCAGCAGGTCCACCGAGCCGATCGATGAGTTGCTTCTCGGAATCGTTTGCTTCATGTTCTGACATCGTCATGCGTTCTCCAGCTTTGGGCGATTAATTCGCAGATGCGAGTTAGCGAGATGCAAGCCAAGCGGTCTCTGCGACCCGCTTTACTTCGGCGATCGATAGGCGATGAGTTGCCGCAATGGCTTTTGCATCGTCATCCTCAATACTGATTCGTTTCCTATCGTCGGCCAGACGTGCGACCTTGCCACGCACTGGCCCTAGCGGTGTTTCGATCGTGACGAGTTCACGTGCTAGCTTATGCCGATCGGCGGCATGACGACGAATGCCGATGGATGTCGTGTGCTCGAAAACGATTCGCTCCAATACACCCACTCGCGAGGCTGCGGCAAGCACAGTCAACAACACGCCGACTCGGCCTTTCTTCATTGTGCAAGGCGTTTGGTAAACATCGATTGCCCCAGCAGCCAACAATCGCTCACTGCAGTCCGCCAATTGTTGCGGCGTTGAGTCGTCGATGTTCGTTTCCAGCACCATCACGTGGTCCGTCTGGATATTTCCTGGCAAGCTGTCGCCGACGTCCATCGTGCCTAAAAGTACACGCAGAACGTTGGCCTGACCTTCGATATCCTTAGTTCCGGCGCCGTATCCAACGGCTGAAATCGTCATTGCTGGCAACGGACCAAAGCCGGTTGAGAGCGACTTCAGGATCGCGGCCCCGGTAGGCGTTGTCAGCTCCACCTCGACGCTCGAGGGAGCGATGGGAATGCCGCACAGCAACTCTGCCGTTGCTGGGGCGGGAATTGAAACGCGTCCATGGGCAATCGTGACAAAACCCGTGCCCGTGGGAACTGTTGATGCTTGAATGAATTCGATCCCCAACAAATCCAAGGCCACGGCCGAGCCGACGATGTCGGCAATGGAATCGATCGCTCCGACTTCGTGGAAATGGACCTTCTGGATCGTCGTCCCATGAACTTTGGCTTCAGCCTCCGCCAACACAGAGAAAATCGCTCGAGAACGAATCTTGGCGGCGGCGGAAATGGCGGCGGCGGAGTCAATCATCGCCTCAATGTGATGCAAATGACGGTGTTTGTGCTCCGGCGGATGCTCGATTTTGACACTTGTCGCGCGAAAACCGCATTTCTTGACGGTTTCTGTCGTAAGCGTCAGTTCCCCCAGGCCGAGGCTGCGAATCGCCGTCTGGATCGCGACGGGGTCCGCGCCCAAATCGATCAGGGCGCCGAGGGTCATGTCGCCACTGATACCGCTGAGGCAGTCGAAATAGGCAATTTTTGCCATCAAGGGGTGCTTTCTGAGGGCTAGGGAGCGAGTTTGGCGTTGAAGGTTGGTGCAGTCTCGGTATACTCTGCGGCCCGGCCCACTTTGGCATGTCTAATGAAACTGGCAAGAAGCAAAGCCCAAAGTGAAGCCTACGGCCGAGAAAATCCTAACCGAAAACAAGATAGAGATCGATCCGATGAAAGTCGTTAGTAGCATCGGCGCGTTAAAGTACCGCCATCCCGATTGCCAAGTTGTCCGCCGTCGCGGCAGAATTTATGTTATTTGTAAGAGCAATCCGAAGTTCAAGGTCCGCCAAGGCGGCGCCAAAGTTAAAAAGGCTCGCCGCTAAGCGTTCACTCCCCCTCCCGGCACTCTTTGGTGATCCGATGACACTGCGCACTTTGTTTTTGGGCACTTTGTCCCTGGCTTTTCTTAGTTTTGTGGCCTCGATCAGTGGAGCGGCAGAAGACGCGACCCAGACCAAGTCAGGTGTCGGTGTGGGGGACGTCGCGCCAGCATTCGAAGTATTGGATGACAAGGGCAACACCTGGAAATCGTCCGAGCACTTTGGCAAACGTACCGTCGTTGTCTACTTTTATCCTGCTGATATGACCGGCGGATGCACGGCACAGGCTTGCGGGTTTCGAGATCATTTCGACGACCTCAAATCCGCTGATGTTGAAGTCGTCGGAGTTAGCGGAGACTCCGTCGAGAATCACCAGCTGTTCAAACGAGCCCACGATCTCAACTTCACCCTCCTGGCTGATGTCGATGGAGTCGTGGCCCAGGCTTTCGGCGTGCCGGTTACCGAAGGCGAGAAGACCGTCAAGGCTGTGATTGATAACAAAGAGTACCAGTTAACTCGTGATGTGACGGCAAAACGCTGGACGTTTGTCATCGGTCCCGATGGCAAGGTCATTTACAAAGACGATGCAGTCAACGCGAAACAAGACAGCGAAAAAATCCTCGCTGCAATCAAGTCGCAGAAATAGTCACCGCGTTTTCGTCTTCCGATGCGTTATCGATCCGCTTGATGACACCTCCATGACTTTGTTTTGCTCATCGTGAGCTAAATGCCACTGGGGGTTGTAGTCGGCGGCGCCGCCAATCAGCCAACCGGCACAGAACCCAACGGCGCTGACAAGCGTGCCAACTAACTCATGTGGGATTGGCCAGCCGTTCGGCTCCAGCCAGGGTTCCAAGAAGAATTCCCAGCCGACAATCATATGCAGCGTCCACACGGCAATTCCGGACACCATTGCCAGGATGGCAGCAAGCGGCGGAATCCCCTTGACGTGCATCCCCACCAAAAAAGGTACGAATAGGCTGACCAGGGCCATCGAATACGAACCTTGAACCAGTTCATAGGCACCTTCGCCGACGTACGCCAGCCACGCAGAGGCTGCCGTCACGGAAACGATTGCGACGCGTTGCAGTAACAACAGCCCACTTTGAGTGGGCGTGTCTTCTCGTACGGCGCGCCAAACGGGTTCGACTAAATTGTGGGCCATCACTGCTGCAGGAGCCATCACTGCGGAAACGATTGTCGACAAGACTGCCGAGACGATCGCCAAAAAGAAGATCAATAGGAACGCTGGGTTCAGCAATTTGGCGGCAACGATCATGACGACACCGTCAAATTCTTCGCCTGAATTCGGCAACAATAAATGGGCTGCCATTCCTGTGCCTACCGGCAGGACACCCATCATCAGATAGCCTACCCCTGCGACCAGGCAGGCACGTGAGGCAATTCGGTCGCTCTTGGCAGAAAAAATACGCTGCATCAGATCCTGCATCGGCAAATTACCTAGCGCCCCGATCGCCAGCGCACTGACGGCTACCAACGTGTCTCGCCAAAATGTCGGTGGATCAGCAATACGCCATCGCTGCGGCTCAATACCGTTTTGCATCACGTCAAGTCCAGCCGACAGGGTGCCGTTTCCCAGTTCCACCAAGACCGCGTGTCCAAGTAACAATAAGCCTAACAGGATGAACGTCATTTGGATCGCATCGGTCCAGGTAATCGTCCACATGCCGCCGAGCAAGGTGTATCCCGTACCGATGGTCGCTACCAACACGATGCCGACTTCCTTGGGTACGCCGAAGAAAACTTCCAGCAATTGAGCCAGCGCGACAAATTGTGCTGCGACCCAGCCGAAGTAGCTGGGAACAATGATCAGCGACGACATGATCTCAGCAGTTTTGCCAAACCGACGAAAAAAATAGTCCGGGACAGTAAGAATCTTCATTCGCCACATCGGCCCGGCAATAAAAATACCGGCGAGAACCAGGCAAGTGGCGATGCCGATCGGGTCGAGCATCGCTTTCCGCAGGCCTTCGTTCCCGACTTCATCGGCGGTTGTCATCAAGGACTCGGCACCGAACCAAGTCGCAATGATCGTGATCGCCGCCAGCGACATCGGCAAGCGACGTCCGGCGAGAACAAAATCTTCCACGTTTTTGACGCGACGTTGAGCGGCGAAACCGATCGCGTACATGCCGATCAAATACAAAACCAGGGCACCGGCAAAGACATAGTACATCCCTGCGGGCAACGTGGAAGCTTCAGGCATTGGCGTAAAGACTGAGAGGGTGAGTGATTTCGATTTAAATCGAGACAATCCAAATTCACGGCAACATGGTAGCGAAAACTGCCCCCGTGCCGAGACCCAAAAAGGCGACGGACGCATTTTTTGCGATTATCGCACCTTTCGCCTTGACTGGCCGAGTCATTTTGGCTGCACAGGAGCCTCGACCTTCCGTAATTCCTTTCCATCTTCGTCGTCACAGGCAGCGTGTTTCAAGATGAAATTTACAATGCGCGTGGGGTCCGCAAGTGAATGCGGGTGATGACCAACGTCGGACTTGCGGATCACTTCGATCGAACCACCCAGTTCACGATATCGTTGTTCGAGAATGTCGGAATTTTCTTCGACGGGCACGACATCATCCGCATCTCCAACGACGTGAAGTAGGGGCACGCCGGCAGCCGCGAGCGGTCGCAGGCTGTCCAGCGGATTGTGCGGGTAGGTCAAAGCGTCGGCTTCGGAAAGTCCATAGGCCTCAAGGCACTTGATCCAGCTTTGTTGATCGCCCTTGGACCGTCCCTTTCCACCGGGCCAGCTCTTGAAATCACAAACCGGTGCATCGGCATAAATACAGGCGACTTTTTGGGGATTGGCGATGGCCCAATTGTAAACGATCAAGCCGCCACGACTCATGCCTTCCAGTGCCGGTCGCTGAGCCAACTCATGCGTTTCAGTTAGCAATTGGTAGAACGCATCCCAGTGTCGCACGGCTTGGGGACTGCCAAACAATCCCGCAACGTCGCAGTAGACCAAGTGAAATCCCGAACCGAGCAGTGCAATATCTGCTTGTGGCTCGTGAGCAAAAAATCTAGCTCGCCAAACCCAAGGTCGACCTACCGCGATCGTCTTAGGAACAACCACGATGCAATTGCGAGAGTCGACCGTGAAATCGTAGCGATCGAAACCGTGCCACTGGGACTTCGTCCCGATCCACTGAGCGGTACCGGTAACGGCGGGCAGCAACAACCATAAAATGAAGGCGGGAATGGGCTTTGAAAACACTTTTTCTCTCGGCAATCAGCTTGTCGCAATGAATTGAATACGACGATGATGATAGCAAATTGGGATGGAGCGAATCGGACCGCTGCTGGTTTGAGCTGCTTTTCGGTTTTTTCGGTTGGCGCCTTCCAATGCGCCGCTACATTCGGTGATTATGACTATCACTGCGAAACCACTGCCCGTCATCCGTCAGCTTCCTGCGAATTTGGTGAACCAGATTGCTGCTGGCGAAGTTATTGAACGTCCCGCATCGGTTGTTAAGGAACTGCTCGAAAACAGTATCGATGCTGGTGCCCGTCGCATCGAGTTGGCGATTGGCGGTGGAGGTACCGAATTGATTCGTATCAGCGATGATGGTTGCGGGATGACGGCGGACCAATTGCCGCTGGCCGTGACCAGTCACGCGACGAGCAAATTGCCGGACGAAGACACGCTGTTTCATGTTGGCACCTTAGGATTTCGCGGCGAGGCACTCGCATCGATCGGTAGTGTGTCGCAAATGACGATCCGCAGCCGTACTGAGGACGATGACTGCGGTGCCGAGATTCGAGTGCATGGCGGTGTGATTGAGCCGCCGGCCCCTTGCGGTTGCCCAGTGGGCACAGTCATCGAAGTGCGACAGTTGTTTTTTAATACTCCGGTGCGACGCAAGTTTCTCAAGACGGCCCAAACTGAACGCGGGCATATTGTCGAAGCATTCACTCGCTTGGCGCTGGCGCATCCCAACGTCCACTTCGTTATGTCCAGTGACGATCGCGAACTGTACGATTTGCCGCCAACGACGCGTTGGAGTGAACGCATCGCTGCCTTTTTCGGTGATGAAATTTCCGAAGCGTTGATCGCTATCCGCAGCGACGATGCACAAGTTCGTGTTCACGGCTACACATGCGACCCGTCGGTCAGCCGCGGCAACAACCGCATGCAGTATTTGTTTCTCAATGGACGTCACATCCGCGATCGATCATTGCAGCACGCGCTCACCGAAGCCTACAGAGGGCTGTTGATGGTCGGTCGGCATCCGGTGTGTTTCTTGCGTCTGGAGATGCCCGCCGACATGATCGATGTCAACGTGCATCCAAGTAAACTGGAAGTTAGGTTCACTGACAGCGGACGAGTCTACGCACGATTGTTGCAAACGCTGCGTCATCACTTCTTGACTACCGATATGACGATGCGTGTCGGCAACTCGCAGCTGCCGCAGGTAAGTTCGGGGGCTGCAAACAGTGACCTCGTTTCTCCTGCGATTGCTCTGAATGCAGTTACGGCTGTTGAACAGCAACAACGCCAAGCGATCATCGAGTGGGCACGAACCGGCGACAATCAACCTGTCAGTTCCGCGCAACCCGTCAGTTCCGTGCAAACGTTGCCTATGCGGGGTGCTCCGCAGTTTCGACCGTTCCCTGACAATGGATCGATGATCAATCACTGCGCCACGATCGCGACACTGCCCGTAAACACGACATCCGGCAGCTCGACACCAGCGGAAATTGCTCCCTGGGAGCGAGATGAGCAACAAACGTCGACGTCCCCTGTGTCCAATACGCCGTCGTTAAACGCGGCGACATCGCAGCCGCCAACGATGAGCCATTTAGGTTTCCAGGTGCACAACCGCTACCTGGTGACTGAAGACGAGGCGGGGATGGTGATCATCGACCAGCACGCGTTGCACGAACGAATCCTGTACGAACGAATTCGCGAAAAGGTGCTGGGCGACGGCGGTCATTTGGAGAGCCAGCGGTTGCTGGTCCCTGAACCAGTATCCCTATTGCCGGCTGAACGAACCGCCGCGATTGACGCTCGCGTTGCGCTGGCAACGGTGGGGCTGGAGGTCGATGATTTTGGTGGTGAGACCTTGGTGATACAGTCTGTACCGGCGATGCTTGGTCGAACCTCGCCGGGCGATATGTTGCGGACTCTGTTAGAAAGTCTGCTAGGAGCGGGTAAGGCTCCCGAAGCACGCGATCTTCTGGATCATTTGCTGCATACGATCGCTTGCAAAGCAGCCATTAAAGCAGGCGATCCTCTGTCGCGAGAAGAGATTACAAGTTTGCTGGAGCAGCGGGACTTGTATCAAGACACTCACCACTGTCCCCATGGTCGCCCGACCGCCTTGTTCTTCTCACGCGACGAGTTGGACCGAATGTTTGGACGTTTGGGACCGAGATCGCGCAGTTAGGACTAAGTTTTCGCGATCGGTCGCACCGCATGTTGATCAAAACCGTGAAAAACTGGACCTAGTCATTATTTTTTGACGGATTTGCGCCCTGGTTTCCTATCGTCCTGGCCCACTTATTAAGCTAGTGGCTACGCCCCAACAGAAGCTCTGTCGATGTGGGCCACATGTCGAAAATTTAGGGCCTTCAATCGTGTCCGAAGCACTTGTCTCCTTCGTCCAGCGTATGTTTGTCGGTCCGATTTGGCCGGCCTCGATTCTCGTTTGCCTGTTACTGGCTTATACGCTGATCTCGCTGCTAGGAATTTTCCACTTCGATTTTAGCTCCGAAGTCGACGCCGGAGTGGACATCGACAGCCCTGAAATTGACGGAGATTGGTTAGGCGGAGTCGGTGGCATGACCGTTCGCTGGATGAATCTCGATCGCTTGCCGATGATCCTCTGGTTAAGCACGTTCACCGTCGCGTTTTGGGCGGTGTCGTACCTGTTTTGGTACGGATACGACGTGCACCAATACGAGCCTGTTTGGCTTACCAGTCTCTTGTTATGCATACGCAACGTTGTGATTGCGACCGGGATGACTAAGCTCGTAACGGAGCCACTAAGCCGCTGGTTCGTACCGGCCCCACAATATTCACCCAGCACCTTGATTGGCGAAACATGTGTCGTGTCGACCAGCGAAGTCACTGAACGATTCGGGCAAGCGAAGTTTAAAACCGACGCTGCACCGCTGTTACTCAATATCCGCACCGACGATCCGCATCTAACCAAAGGGATGGTGGTTCGCATCATCGCATTTGACGCAGATCGTCGCATCTACAAAGTTACTGCCGCTCCTCAAGAGGTCTCTTCATGATCGCTCCGCTGCCCATTCCCCTGCTTCCAATCCCACCGCTACCGTTGGCTCAATTCATCACCACGAATTGGTTGCTCGACTTTGCGATTGTGTTAGTGGTGCTGTTCCTGCTCGCGATCACGCTGGTGGTAACGGCGTATAAAAAATTCTATATCAAAGTGGGCCCCGATAAGGCGCTCGTCCGCAGCGGAAGCGGCGGCCTGCGTGTCGCCAGTGGTGATGGCATGTGGGTCATTCCCATGGTCCATCAGTACGAGTTCATGGACCTGACGCTTAAAAGTTTTGAGATCAGCCGCGAAGGCGGTGAAGGGTTGATTTGTCGCGATAACATTCGCGCCGATATCAAAGTCGCGTTCTTTATCCGTGTCGATAAGACTGACGAAGAGATGCGGCAAGTTGCCCAGTCGATCGGCGCTAAGCGATGTGCACAAGTTGAAACATTGCGAGAGTTGTTCGACGCCAAATTCAGTGAAGCGCTCAAAACGGTTGGCAAACAATTCCAATTCGTTGACCTGTACGACCAACGGGATAAGTTCAAAGAAGAAATCCTAAAGGTCATCGGCACGGATCTGAACGGATACCGGCTGGATGACGCAGCGATTGATTATCTCGAGCAGACTCCGTTAGAACTACTCAATCCAACCAATATTCTCGATGCCGAAGGTATCAAGAAAATCACCGAGTTGACTTCGAACGAGAAAGTCAAAGAAAACCAATTCACTCGCGACAAAGAAAAAACGCTCAAGAAACAGGACGTTGAAGCTGAAGAAACGATCCTTGAGCTTGAACGCCAGCGAGTCACGGCCGTGGAGAAGCAACGCCGCGAGATCGCCGAGATTACAGCGCGTGAACACGCTGCAGCGACTAAGGTTCAAGAAGAACAACGGCTCGAAGCTGAACGGGCTCGGATCGCGACCGACGAGGAACTCGGCATTGCCGATGAGAACAAGAAGCGAACGATCCTGGTCGCTCAACGAAACAAAGAGCGCACCGATGCCGTCGAACTTGAACGTGTAAACCGCGATCGTGACCTGGAAGCGACCGAGCGTCTACGATTGGTCGGTGTTGCCGAAGTCGAGAAAGAGAAAGCGATTGAAATCGAGAACCGCAACATACAAGAAGTGATTCGCGAACGAGTCGCCGTCCAACGCGCGGTGGTCGAAGAACAAGAACGCATCAAGGATACAGAAGAGTTCGCGTTGGCTGAGCGAACCAAGAAGGTACATATCACTGCGGCACAGATGAAGGCCGAAGAAGAGTTGATTCGCCAAACCAAGCTGGCTCAAGCGGAGAAGGAATCCAGCGAGTTGTTCGCAGAGAAGATTCGCATCGAAGCGGAAGCAAAACGCGACGCAGCGGAGAAGGAAACTGCGGCGACAAAAATGCTCGCCGATGCTGACGCCGCGAAACAAGCAGCCAAGGGACTTGCCGAAGCTCGAGTTCAAGAAGCGAAAGCGACGAGCCTGGAAAAAGAAGGGCTTGCCGAAGCAACCGTACTCGAAAAGAAAGCGATCGCGGAAGCTCGCGGGATCGAAGCCAAGGCCGAAGCAATCGAGAAACAAGGACTTGCCGAAGCCAATGTGTCACGTGAGAAGTACCTCAGCGAGGCAACCGGCATCACAGAGAAAGCCGAAGCGATGAAGAAACTTGACAGTGTCGGCAAGGAGCATGAAGAATTCAAGTTGAGACTGGATAAAGAGAAGGAAGTCGAAATCGCTGCGATCAACGCACAAAAGGGAATCGCCGAAAGCCAAGCTGGCGTGGTTAGTGAAGCGCTACGTGCGGCACGGATTGACATCGTCGGCGGCGACGGCGCTTTCTTCGACCAGATCACCTCGGCGGTCAAGGGCGGCAAGGCAATCGACCGCTTTGTCTACAACAGCCGCGTGGCGACGGACATTAAGGACACGTTCTTTGACGGTAACGCGGACTACTTCCGCGATCAAGTCGCGGCGCTGGTAAGGCAGTTCAACTTGGATACCGACGGTGTAAAAGACTTGTCAATCGCGGCATTGATTGCCAAGTTAATGGGGATGGCCAAGACCGACGATGTTCGCAGTCAACTAACAAGCTTGCTGGGAATGGCCAGCAACGCGGGAGCTGTGGACAAGAAGGTCGGCCCGTTGTTGACCGCAAAAGTTGTCTCCAGTAACGGCAAGACATCGTGAGCGATTCGCAGCTTGCCGCTGGTACATACGAGGTACTCCGCAATCGTTTGCGAGATGCGGCATCGGACTTGCGCGAGCGGTTGAAGCGACTCAACACGTCGCGAGCAGATGTCTTTGGCAATATCGAAACTCGACTACTGGCGACGGAGCGAGTATCGACTTTGCACAATTGTATCCCTCGCGATATTGTCAACATCGGCGATCAAATGATCCTCGGTTACAACGTCCAATTCGGGCTCAAAACCGAAATTCAACTCGCCGACGTATTCTCCATCTTTGAATTTCGCGATCATCAATTTCACACTCAAACGCTGGAGTTAATCGACCAAGAGCGATTTCGCAACGACTTTCGTGAGCTGTATCGATTCTACAAAGAGACCACGTTTCAACGTTTTTTTCGCAACGGTCCGATACTGCATTTTGTGTTTCGTGTTGGCAAGACGAATCGCGATATCAAGACGTTCAAGTGGCACTTCAGCGGCGACGGGATCGAGTACCTCGACAATCGTAGCGAACACGAGGTAACGGATCCGCCACAGCACGAATTTCGCTGGATTCGTACAACGCGGGATCAACATCGATACGGAACGCATCCACACATTTCCATCGAGGATATCGTTTTTGTTGAGACCGTTGGCGGCGATTTAACGGTCAAGGTGGAGAATAACACGGACTCGGGTGAAGGTGTCTATGCGGAACCCGTCGATCACATCGACCAAACGCTCGACGACGCCGAGGTCTACTATGCCGTACTGGGTAATCTCGTATTGCTCAAGATCCGGCCGTACAAGGAGTCGCAGTATCGCTACTTGATATTCAATGCAAAAATCCAGAAGGCGATGCGACTGGATGAAATTCAGCACGCTTGCGTGATGTTGCCAGGGGATCAAGGTTTGATTTTTCCGGGTGGTTATTACCTGCAAACCGGTGAGTTCAAACGATTCGATCACGGATTGAGCGATATGCGGTATCAGCGCACGCTGGCGGCCGCGAATGGCGAAGACTTTTTGTACTTGTTTCATAACCACGACAGCGGCACCTACGTCCAACTGCGATACAACTTGATTCGCCAGACCGTCGATACGCCGCTTATTTGTCATGGCCAGACGCTGTTTGATGCCGGGGAAATGGTGTGCTTTAAAACACACGACCAACCACAAAAGCACCATGCGATCCAAATCTGGCAGACGCCCTTTGTTGGCCCCGACGTGATTACGTCTAGCCAGCCGGATTCGTTGCTGTTCAAAATCGGCAACAAAGACATTGTTCGTGGGATGGCGGAATGCAGCGAGCTGTTGTTGTTGATCGACAAGGACGATAACTACGACGGCCTGTACGTGGACCTGGTTAAGAAGGCCGGAGATATTCTGGACGCGTATTTCTGGATCGACAAACCAGAAGCCGAACGTCTGTCCGAACCACTGGCAATGATCCGTGAAGCAGCCGATGCCGCTGTTGAAGAATTCGACAAAGTTGTTCGCGTCCGCCGCGAAACGAACGATCGAAGTGAGCAAGTTCGCCGCGATTCAGAATCGTTGATTAAAGAAATCGAGCGTGGTCGGTTTGAGTCGATTGATGACTTTGTGGCGTCCTTGTCCAAGTTGCGAACCATGCGCGGCCAAGCGATTTCGCTGCGCGAGTTGCGGTATGTCGATGAATCACTGGTCGAGAAGATCGAACGCGAGATGGCCGAGCGGAGCGAGCGATTGAGCCGTCGCTGTGTCGACTTTCTGCTTTCTCCTGGCGCACTGGACCCTTACCGCAAGCGGATCGAAACATTGTCGGGCGAGATCGCGGCTGTGACGACGGTTGCCCAGGCCAAGAAGCTTCAACAGCAAACCGACGAGACATCCAGTCAACTGGAAATGTTGACGGAGACGGTCAGCAACTTGAAAGTCGATGACACAACCAAACGCACCGAAATCATCGACTCGATCGGCGACGTATTTGCAGGCGTGAATCGACTTCGCAGTGGATTGAAAGCCCGCGTCGGCGATCTGATGCGAGCGGAAGGACAAGCGGAATTCGCTTCGCAGTTGAAACTACTGCAGCAGACTGCCGCTGGTTATCTGGACGTTAGCGATACGCCGGAAAAGTGCGACGCATACTTAACCAAGGTGATGGTCCAGCTCGAAGAACTGGAAGGGCGTTTTGCCGAGTTTGATGAGTACGTTGCACAACTCACCGAACGACGCGAGGAAGTGTATGCGGCGTTCGAGTCGCGTAAAGTTTCGCTCGTTGAAAAAAGAAATCAACGGGCAGAATCGCTCTCTTCGGCCGCCGATCGCATCTTGAAGGGCATACAAACTCGCGCTGGGTCGATGAAGACGACTGAAGAAATCGCGGCATACTTTGCTGGCGATTTGATGGTCGACAAAGTTCGCGACTTGGTACGCCAGTTGGAGCAGCTCGATGACTCCGTTCGTGCCGAAGACTTGCAGGGCCGACTGAAAACGATCCGCGAGGATGCGGTGCGGCAGTTGAAGGATCGGTTGGATTTGTACGAAGGAGGTGGCGAGCTTATTCGATTTGGACGTCATAAGTTCGCCGTTAATACCCAGCCATTGGACCTGACAACGGTGGTGCGCAGCGGTGAACTGTGCTTGCACTTGACGGGAACACAATATTTCGAACCGCTCACCGATGCGGAATTGCTACGGTCTCGCGAACTGTGGAACCAAGAGTGGATCAGCGAAAACAGGGAAGTTTATCGCGCAGAGTACCTTGCCGTTTCGCTGCTGGACGAATTGCGCGCCGCGACTCATCGTTTGGATGCCAAGGAGATCACCGCCAGTTGGGTTCAAGCCAGAGTCACTGGCCGGTTCGATGAAGGTTACGCCAAGGGAGTGCACGACAACGACGCTGCACAGATATTGAAGTTTCTTGTGGAAACGGATACTGCGATTGGATTGCACGCTTATAGCCCAACATTGCGAACGGCCGCTTTGTTCGTGTTTCACTGTTGTGTCGACAAGGCCAATCGCAAAGCAATGATCGATTGGATTGCCGGATTCGCTCAACTGGCACGTGTCTATCCAGGCGTGCGACCAGCAGACGAATTTCGCCAGCGACTGGCGGAACTGGCAACAGCTACCAGTGCCAGTTGGCGGTCGTTGTTCCCCGAAACAGTCACTACTTCGCGGATCGCGGACTATTTGTTTGACGAACTTTCGAGCGGTAACAGTAGTGCGATTGTCAGCCGAGTTACGGTGGATATGCATTGCGCGTTTATGCAATCGATGAGTGAAGCCGACCGCGAGGAATTGCTGACGGCGATCCAGGAGATTGCTAAATCCGATTCCGTTCGCGGATTCGTGCTGGCGCGGTCCGCTGCCGACGGCTTCTTGAGTCGCGGCAGCGTCGAAACCGACGAATTGGACCCACCGCTCGCGTATCGCGACGAACTGGCGTGGTTGATTCTACGTGGTGCGACGGTCGGTCAACCGGCACAGGCTGTCGTTCTGTTTCGTCGACTCGGTGGCATGGTAGGAAATCACGCTCGAATCTCTGACGGCCAACTGGCCGTGCATTATCACGAAATTTTGGATCGGGTGCGGTGTTATATCGACACCGTCGTCCCCGCGTTTCGTCGCTTGCACGAAATGAAATCACGTGTCGTTCAGGATGCGCGCGACTCGATGCGATTGCATGAGTTCAAGCCGCGAGTGTTGACGAGCTTTGTGCGCAATCGATTGATCGACGAAGTTTACTTGCCGCTCATTGGCGACAATTTGGCCAAGCAAATGGGGGCTGCCGGCGTAGGCAAACGTACTGACCGGATGGGTTTGTTGCTGTTGATTTCGCCACCTGGCTACGGAAAAACGACGTTGATGGAGTACGTTGCCAATCGCCTAGGCATTGTCTTCATGAAGATCAATGGACCAGCGATTGGTCATGGCGTCACCTCGCTTGATCCCGCCGAAGCTCCCAATGCTTCAGCACGCGAAGAGATCGAGCGGTTGAACTTGGCGCTCGAAATGGGTGACAACGTGATGCTGTATCTGGACGATATCCAGCACACAAACCCTGAGCTGCTGCAAAAATTTATATCGTTGTGTGACGGTACGCGAAAGATCGAAGGCGTGCGCAACGGAAAGTCGCGTACATATGACTTACGTGGTCGCCGAGTGGCTGTGGTGATGGCCGGTAATCCTTACACCGAAAGTGGCGAGCGATTCCAGATTCCGGATATGCTGAGCAATCGCGCTGACGTATACAACTTAGGTGAGATCATCGGCGACGCAAGTGATGCCTTTGAAATGAGTTACCTGGAAAATTGTCTCACCAGCAATCCGACTCTCGCACCACTGTCAACGGCAGCTCCGGAGGATGCGAGGACCTTGATTCGCGCAGCGGGCCGTGATTCATTTGAAGGGGTTGAATTCAAGAGCAATCTGTCGCTTGATGCGGCCCGTGAGATGTTCGAGGTGCTCAGGAAACTAATTCGAGTTCGCGATATGGTGTTGAAAGTCAATCGCGCGTACATCCGCAGTGCCGCACAGGCGGACGCTTACCGCACCGAGCCACCATTTAAACTGCAGGGCAGTTACCGCAACATGAACCGGATCGCCGAGCGAGTTGCTGCGGTAATGAACGACGTTGAACTGCGTACGTTGATTGTCAGTAGTTACGAGCAAGACGCACAAACGCTAACGACCGACAACGAAGCCAACCTATTGAAGTTCAAGGAACTGTTGGGCAGCATGTCGGCCGAAGATAGTCAGCGTTGGGAAGCGATCAAATACGCGTTTGTGGAAAGCGTTCGCATGTCCGGGATGACGGGCGAAGATTCTGCGGCTCAGCTAATGCGTCAGCTCGCATCAATGCGGGACGGCTTGGAGTCGATTCGTCAAGTGCTTGCCAAGGCGATCGCTGTTAGTGGCGAAGGCGCCGAACTGCGGATGGATGAACGAGTGGAAAGTTTGCGACACAGCGTCATGCATGCAGGCGTCGAGCTGTCCGATACACTTCGCCATACCGGAAAGACGCTGGAGCAAATCAGTCAGCGTCAAGCCATGGAGCCACCGGACCAAAAGGTAATCGTCCAACACCGCATTCCTCGCGTAATGGTGGACCTAGTCAAAGGTCAGTTTCATTTGATGCAGGAATGGCTTCGTCCCATCCTTTCCGAGTCGATTGAGACCAGTCGCGACGTTGACCGAATGCGAAAGCAATTGGAGCAATTGTTGGCGACATATCGCGAGGCTGATTCGACCTTGTTGTCGTCCATTCGCCCCGGGGACATCGACGACCCCGAGTAACACGAAGAAGAAATCTTGACAGTCGCTCGAAGTTGTTTGCCAGCGCATAGCGCCAGTGCACGCGAATCAGAATGCCTGTAGCCGGATCTTTTTCGCGTCCATTCGCATGATTAGCGGGCAAAACTTGTTTGTAGAATCTCCTGTCAAAGCCCAGTCAATTTCGGTTGAAGCTGTTATACACCCTTTCAGCAAAGCCACATCCGCTGATCAGATGTGGCTCGATTGGCCAGTGTCACATATTTCGCTTATTGCTAGGGGTTGGGGTTTGCAGACGTCGTTCGCTCACGGATGGAGAGATTACGGAACCAAGCTTTTGTTGTTGGGTCATGGCCTTGGATCATCAAGGTTCCCGGCTCCAGTCGCAAACCTTTGCGGGGATTGGCATCGGGATCACGTGTGTCTTGAAAATCCGTGACCTGAACACCGTTGACCCACGCAGCGAACGTTGACTGGTGGGCAACAAGCAGTAACGACGACCAGTCGTCAACATTCCCCGCAACGATCCGAGCATCCTGTCGACGAAAGATTCCGCCAGCGCCGCAATCGGCTGGAGCAAGCGGATTGTCATCTTTCATCTCATTGCTTACTTGGCACTCGTATCCCATCATCTCGTCACCAGGGATACAACGAAAAAAGATACCAGAATTGGTTTTGGGTACTGCGGTCTTGTAATCAGTCAACAAGACAAAGTCGCCATAAAAATCGTTGCTTTCAAGTTGTGTTCGGCCGCCCTCCACAGCCAGTACACCGTCGTTATCAACCTCAAACGTTCCCGGCATCTCTGAGTATCGTTTCCACTGGGACAATTCTGCGTTCAGCAGCGTGGTCATACCGAGCGGACGCAGTCGGATGTCACGAAAGGCGACTCGTCCAGTGTTGTGCTGCAGACTGATGCGACCGATCTCCAGTGTTAACGGATCGGTGTAGTCGGTAACCACTTTATCGTCGAGCGAGACCTGCAAGTGGTTGCCCTCCAACCGCATCGTCATCCGACGCCACTGGTTGAATGTTTGTTCGGGCGCGAGTTCCGCATCAACTCGTTGTCGTTGGACAATGCTGGCGGTGGGGAAAGGATTGTCGTCGGGAGCGATGTTGACTTCGTAGCAATCGTCTGCTGGATTTTCAGGTTTGTGGGGCGTTCTCAGAAAGACGCCACTGTTGGTGTTCGCATCAGAATTGAATTCGAGTGTGAGTTCATAATCTTGCCAAGGTACACTGGTACAAAGGAAACACTTTTCACCTTGATCGACTGTAATCGTCGAGTCCTCAATCCGCCAGTTCGCTTGGCCCGTGATTTCCCAACCGAACAGAGTGTGTCCGTCAAATAACCGCACCCAGCCTTGGGAGGTTTCTTCCAAGGGCAATCTCGCAGCAAGCAGTTGTTCTGCGGTGGCTTCGTAAGTTTGTGGCGAGACATCGACTGGGGGAGCATCGGCGACGGTCGTGGTACGGGTCGGCGACACGGTATCGACAGTCGATTCCTTCTGGCATCCGATGGACGTCAGCACAAGTGACGACAGCAGCAGGCACGACAGAATTCCGATGACCGCGTAAGGTTGACGAATCATGTTCAATGGACGGGTTAGAGAAATAAAGGAGAACGTCAGTCGTAGCCGAATATTTGAAAATAATCCGACCAGGCTTCTTTCAGTTTTGCTTCTTGAGCTGGATCGAGTTGGTGCCGATTGGTTTGATACGCTTTGTGTTCGGTTGCGACCCACGCCTCGATCAGCGGCTGGACCGTTTCAAAGTCAGCCAAATGAAGTGTCTCGTAGATCGACCGCAGTGTGCTGACCGGTGATGCGGCAAGATCTTCGTAGCGAATTTCAATAAAACGGTTTGGCCCAATCGAGTCACTTGCAGTGCGGAATTGGTGATACATCCGTTGCAGACACTCGATCACGTATTGCTCGATGCCCTCATGATGCGGATGTTGAAACGCTTGGATTTCATCCAAACTTCTCCAAAGTCGACACGTTGAGGGAAACAAGGACCGCGGGTCACGTGTGATGTGAATGAATTTTGCTTCGGGAAACGCAGCAGCGAGTGCCGCGATCCGTCCGGTGTGAGTCGGACTTTTGATCACCAGTGGGCGACCGGTCACGTAGCTGACGCCGAGCATGAATCGCCGTAAATGATCCATCCAGACTTGGATCTCCTGTTCACTCAAGTGTTGCTCGCCATCGCTAGAAAAATTCAGATACTCCAGATCAACCGCGCCTTCGTTGGGGAAGGCGATGCGGCGATAGGGACTGGGCTGGCCCAGATTCACCAATGCAAACTCGTCTTCTTGAGGTCGATCCCACCCGGTTGCCATATTGTCCATCGGTCGTTTTTGCGGCAGCAACCAACGAGCAAATCTTGCGAAGAACCATTCGCTAATCAAAAAGTGGTGCGGAGCGAAGCACTGAAATGTCGAGGGACTGCTGAATCGTTCATCCATCACCATCAATTCATGCAGTAGCGTGGTTCCGCTTCGCCAATGCCCAACGATAAAAACGGGGGCTCCGTGCAATTCCGACGCGGCTAATTTGCGACCAAAAATCAGGTGCTGCAGCCCCGCCAAGACAGTATTCGCGGGCGTTGCCAGAGACACTCCAATGGCCAGTGGTATTCGGGACGGAGACAGCTTGAATCGGCCTTGACGGAGCAGGCGCCAAAAGCTGGCCGGCCGCATTCCGTGCCAGAATCGCGGTGAATAGAACGGATAGGGGTGGAACTCAGGCGACCGAGTCGATTCTCCGGTATGCACGTTCATGTCGGAGTCAACGTTGTCGCGGGCGCGAACGCTGGCGTCGACAGCCTCCCCCCCGTTGCCGTCGTGAACGGCGGGAGGGGGTGACATCGAGGAATAATCGCTGGATCGTATTTCAGTCAAGAACCAAGCCACCGTGCGTGGGAGTCAAGAACCAGAACGCTACGAATACTGTAGTTCACACAGCGATCGCTTTGCAGGCTAGGTAGTGAGATCGATTTCTACCCAGGTCAATTTAACGTGTGTTCACTGACGCCGGGTTCTGGCACGCCCGGCCGTAGTTACAATCTGCACTGCAAAGCACCCCGAGACCTGCCCTTATTTCGAATGAATCGACTGTTTTGGTATGACTTCTCCATCCGCCCCTCCGCCCAATGAATTGTCGTTCCCCGATTTGCAACGACATATCCACACGATGTACTACGAAAAAGACGTCGCTCGTGGGGTCGAAGGCACTTTCATGTGGTTGATGGAGGAGGTCGGTGAGCTGGCGTCGGCCCTACGCGGGGAGGACAAACAGAACTTGGCGGAGGAATTCGCGGACTGTATCGCTTGGTTGACGACGATTGCCAATGTTGCGGGCGTCGACTTGAATGCGGCACTGATCGCGAAGTATGGTCAAGGCTGTCCTGGATGCGGTCGCCTTGTTTGCAGTTGCCCGGATTCGGAAAAACCATGATCGATTCGCCAAGAAATTGCCTGGTTCGAGTTGGGCTGACGGTTTCCCATTGGGTGATGGGCATCGTAGGGTTGCTGATCGCAAATTGTGCGGTGGCTCAACCGCCATCGTCGAGTTGGGCGTCGAGCCAATCGTCAATCGTTGTCTCGACACTAAAAATTGGTATCGATGGGCACTATCGAGTCGGATGTTGGACCGCGGTAAACGCAGCCGGAATCGCGAGTGGTTCCGAACCAATTGGTATCGAGACGCTCGATGGCGATGGAGTGCGCGTCGTATACGAGCAGTCGGCTGAGTTTTCCGGTAGCGGAACGGGATACGTTGTTCCGGGAATGGAGGCTGCGCCGCTGATCATTCGCCAAGCCGACAAAATCTTGCTTTCGTCGCGGTTTCCGACGATCGGTGTTCCCGCCGTTGAACCCTCAATGATCCCGCTAGGGATGCCCTGGGTCTTGGTGATCGGCGACCCGCTGGGAATCGACACGATTGGCGAGAATGAGTTACTCGCTCGACCAGCTTCGGTCGCCGTGACTCAACCCAAGTCTGGCGAAGAGTTTCCACGGGATGCGATCGGTTACGAGGGTGTTGACCTGGTTGTACTTTCGGGAAGTGGTACAGCACTTTTGAAACAGTTCTCGCCAGCGCAGCAAGCTGCACTAGGAGAATGGTTGTTTGGTGGCGGGCGAATGCTGTTGTCCTTAGGCGAGTCCACCACGACATTGTTCGACGCTGCGCCGTGGCTTATCGATTTGCTGCCAAAGAATTTTGGTGAAGTGCGGACGATAGCGATTGATCCCTCCGCACTGGAATCGTTCACGTCGACACAAGTTCCGTTACAGTCATTCACGGGAATCGACTTACCTCGAGAATTGGGTCAAGTCGTCGTACTCGGACGAACGACACGCAAAGTCAGTACGCCAGTGGCGTCCGATTATGTTGTTGGTCTCGGAAGAGTAACGGTAATCGCAGCAGATTTGGATGCCAAAATGTTTGCCGATTGGCCTGAACGATTGGCCCTCGTCACACGGTTGACCAGTGATGTGCTGACGCTCTCGGACAACGAGCCGGCCAGCCAATCCCAGGCGACAAGTTATAGTGATTTAGCGGGCCAGATGCGAATTGGACTGGATCGATTCGCGATCAAGCGACGGTTCAGTTTTTCGTTGATATCCTTGATCTTGTTGGCATTGATCGCCCTTGTCGGTCCGCTGGACTATTTGTTTGTTAATCGCGTACTCGGCCGTCCTCTTCTTGGCTGGCTCAGCTTCCCATTGGTCGCGATCGGATTATCCGCCGTTTTGATCTGGCAGTCATTGTCTGTCACCAATGTTTCCACTTCGTCTGCTTCTGGTCCCGCCGCGACAACGGCGGCAACCGACGTCCCCGTACAGTGCAATCGGATTGAGTTTGTGGATATCGACGCCGCCGCAGGAGTCGGGCGTGGATTTGTGTGGAGTTACATTTACACACACGAAGCACGGCAGATCGCGCTTCAAAGCGAATCGACATCAGCTCTACAGTCGATCGCTGTTGACGTTCCACAGCAATTGTTGTCGGCATTTGGGTATCCCGGACGAGCACTCGGTGGCATTCAAATTGTTGGTGACGATTCGCGAATGCCAGCCTACAAGGTTCAGCTTGTTCAGCAAAACGAGGCGATGACTGGATCGATGGTCGAACTTGCGTTGGCCCCACGCAGCAGCAAATCGATTGCCACTCGCTACCAGTTCAAACCTCAGTTACCTGCGGATCTCAGTGTCGCAAGACGTCGAGGTAGCGAGCTTCTCGAAGGCTCGATCACCAATCCGTTTGAGATTGATTTGCTTGATGGGATGTTAATCTATCGCAACTGGGCCTATTTGCTGCCGACGCGTTTTCGTGCCGGTGCAACGGTTGCATCTCTGGATTCTTTACGACAAAAAAACTTCCGCTGGCAACTTTCTCGGCAACGAGCGATTGAGAGTTCTAGCGAAAGTGAAGCGTGGAACGCTAATGAACAGCAACCGCTCGATCGGATTGCTGAGATGCTGATGTTCCATGATGCTGTTGGTGGGCGCCGTTATACGAAACTCGATCATGATGTTCTTGGTGAACTCGATTTGAGTCGTTTGCTGGTGGATGATCGCTGTTTATTAGTTGGTCGTCTGGACTCGCCGCTGAGTCGACTGTCAATTGCTGCGCATGCTGATGCTGCGGTGGATGCCGACGAAGCGACTCGTTCAGCCTTCCCTGAAACTGAAAGTTTAACACTGTTGCGACTGCTGATCCCCATCCGTACGACCAGTCGCTATTGAAATTGATTCTTGCCTTTTTACGATCCTGAAAGCTGAGCGGCCGTGATCAAGACCGTCGACCTGACAAAAAAATACGGAGATGCGTTTGCGATCCGTAGTATCGATTTGGATCTCCAGCCCGGAGACCTGTTCGGCTTCATTGGACCCAACGGAGCGGGCAAGACGACGACGATGCGAATCATCGCAACGCTGCTCGAGCCGAGCTGGGGCGAAGCGTATGTGTGTGGTCACAGCGTCCACACACAACCAAAAGAAATCCGTCGCTTGGTTGGATACATGCCTGACTTCTTCGGTGTGTACGACGATATGACCGTCACCGAGTACTTGGAATTTTTCGCGGCCGCGTATCGCATCAATGGCACCGCGCGACGCGAGCGTGTCGATGAGATGCTTGACGTCGTTGATCTCGATTTTAAGCGAGACGCTTATGCCAATACACTTTCTCGCGGCCAAACCCAGCGACTCGGATTGGCTCGCACCTTGCTGCATGATCCGCAAGTCTTGCTGCTCGACGAACCACTCTCGGGTCTTGACCCGCGAGCCCGAATCGAAATGCGAAACTTGCTCCGAAAGCTGGGTCAGATGGGGAAGACGATCATCGTCAGCAGCCACATTTTGCCGGAGTTAGCGGACGTCTGTAACAAGGTCGGAATCATTGATCGCGGTGAACTCAAGCAAAACGCCAAAGTCACCGAAATCATTCGCATGGTACGTGAACATACCGTGCTGGTCGTCCAGCCCGCAAATCGCGACGATCTGTCGCGAATCGCGGAGTTGTTGGCCGGTCACGAGAAAGTTCAAGGCACCGAGCTTGGTGATAATGTGATGCGAGTGGTGCTCAAACCTGAGGTGACCGACTACAGCGATCTGCCGGAACTGCTGATCAATCGGGGCGTGCGATTGAAGCAATTCACCGAAGAGCAACTGGACCTGGAATCTGCGTTCATGGCATTGACCAAAGGTACCAGCCGCCGAATGTAGCGGTCCCGTTTGACGGAAGGGTGTCACCAAACTTACATCGCAAATCGGTGCGTTTAAACTTCGGTGCGTGCTGACTAGCGGCCGTGAATCCAATCCATCGCTTCGGCATGCGATGGCATACCCGACGCCAAGACTTCGTTGTCGCCACGGATTTTATCGAGCAACCGCAATACGGCGTCAAAGTCCGAAAAGTCTGCGCGGGTGTAGTGTCTAAGCGGCAGTCGCTTGCCGCCAGTAAGGACGTGGTAAAAATTCGTTTCGCGAAAAACGGGATTGCGATCCGATTCCCGTATACGACCGTTGGCATCATAGAATTCTAATGTCTCGTTCAGTGATTCTGGGATGATCACGCTACGGCTGTCTCGCCAGAACTGCGTGTCGTCGCGTTGCGATAGAATGTAGTGCAGTATGATGAAATCTCGCACTTCCTCATAAGATTTTAACATCACTTTGTTGTAGGCAGCGATTAAAGTAGGGTGAAATGAACGGTCGGGAAAATACTCGACCAAATCCTCCAGCGCCCGCTGAATAAAGAAGATACCGGTTGATTCCAAGGGTTCGATGAAGCCACCGGCAAGGCCAATGGCCACGCAATTTGCTCGCCAAAAGTTCTGTCGATGCCCCACTCGCATGTGAAGCTGACGGATATCGCCATCGTATTCACTACCACCATACTGAGTTAGCAATCGCTTGGCTTGTTCATCGCTCGTGTGACGACTTGAATAGACGTACCCTGTTCCCGTTTGATCACGCAACGGAATTTGCCAGATCCAACCGGCTTCGACAGCCGTCGAGATCGTGTACGGTCGCATCGAGTCGTCTCTGGGCGCCCGACGAACGACGGCTCGATCACAAAGCAGTACATCGGACCAATCCACCCACTCGTCACCGAGTGCCTGTTCAATCAACACGCCGCGAAAACCAGTGCAATCAAGATACAGATCGGCTGTGATCGCACCGTGGTTGGTTGTATGCACTTGCGAAATCGATCCATCGGTGCCGGTCTGGGCACCGGTCACATTGTCTACCAGATGCCTTACTCCAGATTGGCGGGCAGCCAAACTCAGCATGTCGGCGAGTGCGGTAGCATCCAAATGAAACGCATAGTTGGCAACAACCGGTCGGCCGCCAATGCTGCGATGACTTTTCAACTGTTCACATAACATACTTTGCAGTGAATAGTGACAATAACGTTCAGCCTGTGCCTGCTCGGTTCTGCGTTTCAGCCAAAAGTGAAACAGATCCAAACCGTCGATGTTGCCGCCACACAGCCCAAACGGATGCCAGTAGGACTGGCCCAATTGCACCCAATCACGAAACTCGATGCCCAGCTTGTACGTCGCGCGGCAGTGCTTGAGGAAGACGTCTTCGTCCAATCCCACGCTAGCGAGAAAATCGATTAGATTTGGAATCGTTGCTTCGCCAACCCCAATCGGACCAATACTGGGCGACTCGACGAGCGTGACTTGGCACCCGATTCGCAGCCTCAGGTACAGAGCGGACATCCACCCTGCCGTTCCGCCACCGACGATGAGAATACTGCTGATCCTTAATCCATTCGTCATATGATACATTCCCTTGGAGTCAAATCATCCGCGTTCAATCGTCGTACAAAGCTCGCGTCGCGGCCACCACTTCAGTCATTCCACAGGCTGATCGCGTCAATGTAATCGGCTGATCCATCGCGTTTCCACGAGTCCAGTTGAGCCTGGAATTTGAGTTGTTGACCGCGTAACAAATCGGTAACAAAGAAGCCAGATTGCACATCCACCAGTGCAGTCATATCGCCCCAAAGCTTCTCAAATTGGGCGACGGGGAACAGGTCTTCTTGAGCGTGCCCCCAACGTTTCTTGACGTCTTTGAGTGTGATGTACGTTGGCATCCGCATTGCCAGTCGACGGACTGCGACATCGACCTTTGCTGAATCGTCGAGATCCGAACGAGACAAACCGAACGCCTCCAAGAACGCATTGATCGTGATCCAGGTCGTATTCGAGTTGTAATAAGTCAGCGAAAACTCGGCCTGCTCATTCGGCATCGCCAAACCTTCCACCAATCGAGGCCTTCCGTTGACTCGCGCAAAACCTCCACCACGATCATCCAACCGACGGCCAATCACTTCAAAAGAAAACGCATTGCCACTGTCGATATGCAGACCGAATAATCCGGGGTCGACGCTGGCACCAAGCGTATCAATGTTGTGCAGTAGCAAATACTTCAAGCTGCTGTGCTCGCGAAGCATCTTTGCCAACGTACCGTTGCGCAGCAGATTTGGAATCTCGTACCAGTGCCCCACCGGATGCACACATTGGCTGGAGATATTGTCGGTATAGTCGTTTCCTTCGCCGACGGATTGTGCCCACTGGATCAACGCTGCACGCAAGCTTTCACGCACTTTTTGTTGTTGCTCGTCAAGTATTTGTTGCGACATTTCTTCCCACAAGAATCGCAAATCGCGGACCATCGGAATCATTCGTAACCCAACGCTCCGCCCGGCGGAGACGTACATAGGTGAGTCAAACCCGTAATTATCGTGCCGCGCCAGCTCATCCCGGATCGCTGTGTCAGTTAAGTAACTGGTCGTAAAGACGTGTGGAATTTGGCCGCCATACTTGGTAGTTGTGAAGCGATTCTTTGCCAAATGGACTTCGATAAAATTTCGATGTCGACCAGCGAAACGACTAAAGGGGTGCAAGGCTTTGCAAACTCCTGCGCCCTCGGTCCAGCGGCTGCCAACACCTGCGGCGAGCGAGATCACGGCGATCTCGTCACGTTTTATCGCTTCCTTACCAAGATCTACGAATTTTCGTTCGATTCCCCGCCGAACGTCAACAAAATCATCCGCCGTGACGTTGTCGACGGTTGTGCTGGCGGACAAGCGATTCTGGGACAACCCGATGCGACCGGCTCGCATATCGGCGCGAATCTGTTCGTGCTGTTCACGGTCAAATCCACTGTCGGCAAGTAAGCTGGCCAGAGACGACTGGCGATCCACTCCCGATGCGGTACGTGGCAAGACACTGTTGAGCAGCAAACTCGCCGTCGTTGATGCCGCCTCATCTTCGTGGCAACGTCGCGCGATTCGCTCCAAGTCGCCACGCGTTTGTGTGGACAAGTTACGCGTCGGAGTTCGCAACAAATCCGGAAGCACGAGCGAAAAGTATCTGTCCGGCAGTAACGCGGACTCACCACAAAGTAACTTTGCGAACGACCCCTGGTCATTGATTGAAAAATCATAAACGACGGGATCCATCGCAAACGGTAGAGCCGATTCCATCTCACGTTTGAGCTGTATCGCTGCGGCACCAAGCCAATCCTGTGCTTCCAGTTTCACCTTGGGATCAAAGATGAATCCCATTCCACCACCGGCCATTCCGCCCAGCATCCAGAAACCCCAAAATCGATCTCGGTAGCGCTTGCGACACATTTCGATCAATCGATCGGTAAAGCGATTCGTTGCCCAGGGAATGATCGTTTGTAGCGGGCCTTCGAAGTTGCGAGTGGTCAATTCACCAACTCGGCGAATGTCGCCTGCTTTCAATGCGGCAACCACTTCATCCAGAATCTCCATCGCTTGCAAACGTCCCTGCCATTCACGCTCGCTACGAACAAGGTAATGCTCAGTCACCATTTCCAAGATCGGTCCGACATTCTGGGCCATCCCACCGTGGATCAACACCAAACTATCCTGTAAACGCTTGCGGACCTCGGCACTGACATCATCTAAACCGAGCACATGGTGAACGGGCATCAAACGACCGCGACTGACGCCATACTCCGGATCCTTCTCATTGGCGGTTGCGCCACAGATGAGCTTGATCCCCGGCCATACGCCCCCAGAGTCTTGCCAACCGCCGCCGCTGCCGCCGATCCACTCTCCGAGGATGGCTCGCGCGGCAACCAGCCGGCGGTCGTTCTCTTCAAGTGGCCCTTCCAACGTTGCGACCTGGCCGGTGGCACGCATCAAAATAGAGATCAATGAACCTAGCAAGTTGGTCGAAACTGCCAACCGCGACCCCTTGGGGATATCATTGATTTTGCTAACAAGTTCCAAACCACAACCCGGACCAACCAACCGCGTGAGCAAGTCGTCGATTCCTTGTTGGCATCCTTCCAAGCCCGGCGCGACAATACCTGAGGCGATCACCGCAGCCTTGAGAAGTCCTAAATGATCGCGAGCAAAGTCAAACATTTCCGAAATCGTCGTGACTTCGACGGTCGCTCCAAGATCGACGCTTACAAGTCGAATGACCGGTCGATCAATGACTCTCAAGTACGTTTCGATAGGTGGCTTAGGCGACGCGTCACGACCGCGGACGCCGAGATCGATCGAGACGTTCAACACCCGCGCGCCTTCGGGAAAATCCATTCCCAGAAAAAAAATGTCGCTCCAGGCGCTGTGTGAGAAGTCCATTCGCACCGCTGTCGTCTCGCACAATAGCGGTATCGCACCAGATGCATCAGCGGCCAGCAGTTCGGGACGAATTCGCAAGGGATGATCGCTCGGATGCCCCAGTCGAAACATCCACTGATTACCACGAACACTGCGGACGCTGTGCCGAACTTGGTTCGCCAACGTTTGAAAGCCCAGTTGGTGATAAGCCGATGCGAGGGCACTGCACAGACCATCTTGAGGCCCGTCGGATGATTGTGTCAGCAGGAATGTATCAATCGCTTCACTGAACCGTCGCGAAAGCAGATGTTCGTAGCCTTCGTAGGGAATCAATCCGGTTTGCGCAGCCGACAGGCGGCTGGGCAACTGGTAACGATAGATGGACGCCAGGAATAAGAGCGCGCGAACACGTCGATACAGATTTTTTTCCTGACGGCGAAACGTATCCAGTTCGCTAACATACGTCAGCAGGTCAGCAAGCGAAGCTTTTTCGCAAACGGATTCTAGCGAGCGGTTGCGAACGGAGTCGTCATCCGATTCGATTATTTCGAGCATCCGATTCATGATGCGCCGACGGCCTCGCTGCGATTTGCCAGCAAGTCAACCAGTTCAGTCAAAATCAAGTCGCGGTCGCGGCCGGACAAACCAATCGCAAGCTGCGCGATGAGCAGTCCATATTGCATTCCAATGTTGTACCGCGTGCCCTGAACTCGATAAGCAAGATAGCGTTGCCGCGATGGCAATAGTGCCGCGGCGTCGGACAGTGTCGGTCGCGTTGATACTTCACCAGCAAGTATTTGCTGAATCGCCTTCATCACGTCCGCCGTCAACACGTGCATACCAAAGAATCCCAGGTAGTGACCCGCGCGAAGCCCCGGTGTCACCAGTTCTTGCTCGGCCATCGTTGGTGTCGGCTTTTCCATCACGCGTTGGACTTCGTATAGATTGTCGTGACGAGGTAGGTGCTCACCGCTGACGATTCCGAAATATGGCAGCTTGGTCTCGCGAGTCGACTGTACCGCCGAGACACTGCATTGGAACTCCATGGCCACTTTCACCAGTTGCTTGGCGCAGGGCACGTCGGTGCGGCTGAGGTACAAGTGATCGCCAACCAAGTGTAGGAAGGGATCCTTTCCTACAAACGATGCAGCTCGCGAAAGAGCGTCGGCATATCCTCGAGGATTGTCTTGCTCGACGAATCGCAGACTTCCCAGATGTTCGCCGGCTGCTTGTTCGTAACTTTGCCGATCACCTGGGCAAATGACAATGCATATCTCCTCAACGCCAGCCGCCAAGATCTCTTCAACGATCAGTTGCAATGCCGTTTTTTCGTGACCGTTGCGATCGACCAAACGCTGCAGCGGGATCGTGTGATCTTTGGGAGCGGCTGCCGTAATCACGGCCTTGCGTACCTGCATGGCAGACTAACTCACACTAGATGAAAAATGAACGAAATGAGCCGATAGCATAATCGCCCTAGCCGCTAATCACACCCGGCGACCCAAGACAAGAAACGTTGGATTCAATGCTTCGAAACGGATTCGGCCGAGTTGGTACTGACCGCGGGCGATATTGATCATTCGCACATCCGTTTCCAGCTCCGCCGACTCCACGACGTTCTGGACCGCGACAAGATTGTCTGGTGAGGACACGTTGACTACGATACGGCCGCCATCGCCTAGGCGTTTCAAACACTCGGTGACCAAGTCCGGCACCATACGACCACTGCCACCGACAAATATTGCGTCGGGCGTTGGCAAATCGTTAAATGCTTCGGGTGCTTGGCCATGCACCGGAACGAGAGACGGTACCGTGAACAACTTGGCATTCTCCAACATCAAGCCATAATCCTCGGCGTCCATCTCGATCGCGAACACTTTGCCACGCGAGGCAATCGAGGCCGCCTCGATGGCCAGTGAGCCGCTGCCCGCGCCGACGTCCCAAACGGTACTGGTCTGCGTCAGGTCCATCTCTGCCAAGGCCATGCAGCGGACTTCGCTTGGAGTTAGCAGCCCGCGTTTGGGACGCGACTGTAAAAACAAGTCGTCGGGGTTGCCAAACAATCGCCGCTGGCCACTACCACTGGGACGATCCGCCGCTCCTCGCCTCCGCACCAAAACCATCACGTTCATCGGCGAAAAGGTCTGGTCCTTAAGCGATCGCAATTCGCCTTGAGTCACTGTCTCGTCGGGGGTCCCCAAGTTCTCGCATACATAAGCAGTAAAGTAGTCGATCCGACGATCCAGCAGCGCTGCGGCGACAACCGATGGTGATACCGACTCCGTTGTGAACAAACCGACTCGCTCCGCAGTTCGAATATTGTCGACCACACGATCCAGCGGTTGAGTCGCTAAGTTTGATAGATAAGCGTCGTCCCAAGTTTCTTTCACGCGAGCAAACGCCAACTGCATGCTGCTGACGTGAGGCACGACTTCGAAATGATCTTTGCCAAACGCCTCGGTCAAGAAGCGAGCGATCCCGTAGAACAACGGGTCGCCCCCGGTCAAAACGACCGTGCGTCGATCAAGCACTTCGGCAATGGACTCGCGCAGTGAATCGAGATTACCGCCGACGACAATCCGTCTGGCTCGGTCGCCTGCCAAATTTGACGCGGGAATTTTGTCCAATAACGACGCCCCGCCCACGAGCACTTCGGCTTGATCAACCAGAGAACGAGCGTGGCGTGTCAGTCCATCGAGTCCGTCGTCGCCAATTCCGACGATATGTATGCGCGAAGTCAAAGTGAAAATTCCAGGGCGAGTGCGAGTGGTCAACCCGCTTAGCCTACAGTTTTTCCAGCTCGCTGAGAATCTCCTCCGCTGTCGCCCGATCGCCATGCGTACGACTGGTCTTGGAAAATCGAACTTTTCCTTCTTTGTCGATCACGAATGTCGATGGATACGAAGTTTCTTGCGGTGCGTCCCAGCGTAAGTTCCAGCTGGTCACCATTTTTAGCCCAGGGTCGCGAACCATCACCAGCGGCTTGGGCAGCACATTGGACCCCATAAACTGCTCCGCATGTTGTTGCAGCAACGTCGCTTGACCTGGATACACGAAAATGACGCGATGAGCTGATTTCGCGAATTCCTCTGCCGCACGAACAAACGAGCCGACTTGTCGACTGCATAAGGGACACTGGTATCCGGGGTAACCTCGAAGTACGACGACAACGACCGGTCCTTGCTTGTACTCGCTACTGAGGGTTACGTCGTCGTCCCCGCCCACCATTGGCAGGCGGAACTCAATTGCGCTGTCGCCGACCGCCGGAGATTTGGAGGCGGGTTCGTCGGCAACCACTGAAGCGAGCATGAGGACGACGACTAAACAACACGCTACAAGCGTTAAAGAAATGAAGGACTTCATCGCAAACTCCTTTGGGTAGGAAACCTGAAACTCTGAGCGGTATATACAAGCTGCGCCGGTGACGAGTCCATGAAAGGAGCAGCGGTAGGGGGGCGAACTGCAGGGAGCAGCCCCTCAGTTTATTTGCTCAGCAGATTGAAATACAAGCAAGTCGCTCAAATTCGAACGTCCGCAAGCTGGATTCGCTGCAGAAACTTGATTATTGCAAGCGAATTCGGCTGCCAGACCCATTACGATGGTACAAACTATCCGTTTAACGGACGCCTTCGCGGAGCATGGTCAGCTCACGTTCAATCGACTTGCCAGCAAAGAATTGGTTCGGCACAAAGCTGTTTCCATCCAACGGAATGCGAACGCGAACGGTGACTTCGCGAGTCGTCTTGTCGATTGTCGCCGGCGTAACGGTGATATTGACACTGTTGACACCGAGCGTGCTGAGCACAGCAGCGGTCGTATCGTGTGCCTCAGCCGCCGTGCCCCCAGGAATCATTGCCCGACGCGCCCCTTCATAGATTGCATTGTCGGCGGTATGCCGAATCATCGAGACGCGACAGAACTCCAGCGATGCGAAAAATAATAGAAAGACGATCGGTGCAACGATTGCAAATTCAACCATGGTAGCACCACGTCGACAACGTGCGCCTCGGTGTGGTCTACCGTTCTTCTGTCGCGATTTTTTAGAGCATGACATGTTCATGAGTTGCTTTTTAAAGGATGCCTATTCCGTAATCATCGTGCTTAGAGTCAAGGCGATTTCGCGATAGATTTCTTGTAGTTGAGTGCCATCAACGGCATGGAAATGGCGACCACTTCCAATCCCGGCAATCTCCGACATTCGCGTTTGGTCAGCATCGTTACCGAAAGTGATGGTATGAATCTTTACATCTTCCGCGGCTAGTAACGACGCAACATCGCGTGGTTCGGGGCCGGTGTTGTGAAGCCCGTCGGTCATTACGATCATTGTTCGTTCGACATACTCCGCTGAGCGACTGTCGTCGATGATCTGCTTACCAGCTTCCATTCCCGCCGAGATACTGGTATAGCCGTTGGCGTGGAGTGTCAGCATCTTTTGATTCAATTGATCAAGATCCGACGTTAGCTGTACATCGACGGTTGCGGAACTGCTGTACGAAGCCAAACCCACTTGCTCCTGCACTGGTGTCGCAAGCAAGGTTTGCACGAAAACATCGATGGCGGAAGTTAAATCATCGAACTTCTGTCCGTGCATCGAACCCGAACGATCGATCACCAAAACGACATCGCGCTCAACGTAAGTCGCTGTCGCGTTGAGCTGTGGCTCAAAGAACTGGATGCCGAAAATGTTGCCGAACATCATTTGCACGGCACCCGAAGGCGAGGATTGAGTTCGTCGACCAAGGACACGGACACTGTTCTTGGGAGTGCCAGAAGTATTGAATACAAACTTTCCGCTTCCGTTTGCTTCGCTACGACCGAACTCAAAATCCGCCGGTTCCATGATCAAGGGAGCACCAGCGACATAGTTCTCCAAGGCGATTTCTTGTCCGCGAGCGATCGCCAAATCCAAGTTCTGGGTCCGGGACAGCGTCTCGGCCGCTGCTTTCGCTGCGGCATCTGTCGCGCTACGAAGCTCTGTACGTGAAAGGTGCATCCGAGCAACATCCACCGAGAATGCGACGGCGATAAGAAAGCCAATCATCAGAACGGCGATCAACACCATCATCGCACCGCGGCGTCGCGACGGCTGGCGATTGGTTGTACGGCTACCAGATCTCACCGAGAACAGTTTTTGCAGCGTCATCTTCATTATTCCTTGACCATCACCACACGCGAGGTGAGTTGTCGATTGGATACAAATTGGCCAGCAAGCGGACTGTTGGTTTGCGTGGGCGCGGAAACAAGAATGACGATCTCGTCTCCACGATTAGCGCTGCCCGCCTCGCCGTTGGGAAAAGTGATCTGGTAGTCGTTAACGTTTCGCGAATCCAATAGATTCGTTGCACGAGCTTCGCCGTTCGCATTGGTCGATCCATTGCGAATCGTCTCTCGGATACCTTCGTATGCGGCAACGTTCAATGACTGTTTTAAAAAAATGAAACTTGCCGCCTCGATCGATCCGAAAACCAATAGGATGATCACAGGCAAGCACACAGCCAACTCAACCGCCGCTGTACCGCGGCGACGCGGAGTATGATTTTGTCCCGAGAGGGAATGCAGATTTCGCATGTTGGTCGCCTTGGACTAGTTCGTCGACTTCGTTTGCGAATTTGCTTCGGGCGCCACTCGCTGACTCAAAATCGTGTTGAAGTTCTCGGCAATCTCTCGCCAGAAGTCATTGCTGCGGAACGATAGAGGTGCGACCGCTCGGCCTTCCGCTGCATCCATCAGCGTCAAACGCAATCTCAAGATTGGACCAGCAAAGCGGTGTGTCAGCTTAAGCGTGTCCCACACAAATGCGGGAAGCAAGGCGATCGAGACAACAAAGAATGGAAGAAAGCGTTCAACATATGTATGGAACGTTGTATTCCAGTCAGCGTCAGGCTGTTCAAACAATCGAACCCAAACGACAAGCGCGATCGTGTTACTGACAAACAGCATGCACCAATGCAAGCCGATCTTACGTAACAAACTACCTTGAACTTCGGGGTCGACCAACGATTTGCTGCGTCGAGGATTTTTAAATTCGGACATCGGTTCTGACTTCAACGTTTTTGAGGTGGATCTAGGGAGCCATCATTAATGAGCCTAGGTCACGAACGAATACTGTCGTTGCGAAATCAAAAATTAGAGGCTCGATTCCCTGGCAATCCCGAATTTGCGGTGCATCGAGACGATAGAGATCGTTCCATCCATGAACCAGGCACAACCGTCGAATCGATGACGTTGCGTAAATTCCAACTTCCTCGTCCAACGCTGCTTGTTAGATGCAACCGACTAAGAAATTATCACCGTTTCATTTGACAATCTCGAAAACATCATCATCAGGACCAGTGTTGATGGCTCGATTGGAGTTGATGGCTCGGCCGGTGTCGATGGTTATTGATCCACGGGAGTCAAGCGACAGTTCGATCCGATGTCGACGCCAAGCAGTGCTGCTTCGGCGAACGTGAGGATCAATTTGTCATCCGCGAGCGTCTTAAGAATGCTAGTAAAACCGCAATGGTCAGACGAAACGATCATGCGCTGTTGGCCCTGGGCTTCTGGCTCTGAATTCACAATACGCAAAACTGAATGCAGGTGCGACCGCTGTACCGCATCAATCGCGTCGGTTGTACAATTAAGCACCGGTCCGGCGTCAAAAATATCCACTTCATCCGTCATGGTGAAACCCTGAGCCAGCAACATGGCAACGGCTGGCTTCGTTTCTTCGTGAACTTTCCCAATTGAATCACGTACGGACTGTGGTAGTAGGTCCAGGTAAATCGGATGTTCCGGCATCAAGGCCTCGATAAACTCTTTTGATACCGTACTCATCGCGTCGGCGGTGGCGAAATCAACGGGAATAAATCGGCCTGAGACGGCATCCCAGAAGGGAACTCGTCCGTCCGCATCAGCGGTGCCTCGCATTTCCGCAATCACGCGATCGGCAAACCGTGTACGTCGAGCTGCGATTACAGCAAAACGTGAAAGCGATAACCAGCGTCCTTGCCCCTGACCGCGATAAGTGCCACGCAAGAACAAACTGCCGATCTCCGTCGGTCCATCGTGTTCACGGTTCATCACCAACGATTGCCGGCGGTGCGATACGCCCAGAGAGTTGCTGTGATGCTCTTTCGTGACCAAGCGGTATGAGTAGAACGGTTGAAAGCCGCCGGTTTTGGCGTAAATAGTCGACGTACCAACAAGTTCGTCGCTCTCGTCGTCGGCCAGGACAAGTACGTAAGGTTCGTCTTTGGTCGAGCGACCGTGACGCGAGAACGCAAATACCGATTGCTCAATGCGATCGAGGATCTGTTCCCGACTAAGCTGTAACGTGGTCAGCCCGCGAGTTGCGCTATGGATGAGCGTTTCGAGTTTGTCCAGGTCGTCAAGCCTCACCGCGCGAACCGTCCACATTGAAGCACCTTCGTTTCAATTGCCAATTTCAATCCGCGTTTTTTTCTACCCGCTGCGTCCACTGGTCGGCGCCAATGACTTCACTGATGAACATTTGCTGAGCGACAAGAATCGTCTCATGCATCTGCTGGGCTTTGACGCTTCCTGCCGAATTGTCGATGTCCAGCGTTCCGGTTGCATCGCGCAGAAACTCGACTTTGTAACCGCGGTGCAGAGCTTGTCTTGCTGTCGTATCACAACAAATTTGTGTCATGTAACCCGCGATGGTGACCGTGTCGATGCCGCGTTGCTTAAGAAACTCGCCGAGCAATGTTCCTGTAAAACTCCCTGGTAGATTCTTGTCAATTAACAAGTCATGCTTTCGTGACTGGACCTCGTCGTGCAATTGCCACATCGGCGAGTTTTTACGAAAAATTGGCGAATCGGGGTTCGGCTGGTGATGGCGAACAACAATGGTTGGCACCGCGGATTCGGTGGCGAAATCCATCACACGTAAAATGGTCTCGAGATGCCCGACGGGATACGTGATAGGTAACGCGCCTTCGAAATACTCGCGTTGAACGTCAATTACCAGCAATGCTCGCGTCATCATTAATTCTCAAGCGAAAAATTTAGGAGATGAAACTGTGGGCCAACCTTGTTCAATTGGCATCGTCACCGTATCGGATCGAGCAAGTCGTGCCGAGTACGCTGACCGCGGCGGCCCAGCCATTATGGAATACCTAGACGAAGTTCTCGCCAGCCCATGGAATTCGCTAGCCCACGTCGTACCAGACGATATCCCCGTTTTAACACAAACGCTGATTGAGCTTTGCGATGTCCACCACTGCGGATTGGTGGTAACGACCGGAGGCACAGGCCCCGCGCCACGAGATATCACTCCCGAAGTAACGGCAGCAGTTTGTGACAAGCTACTGCCGGGTTTCGGTGAATTGATGAGGAAAGTATCGCTCGAAAAAGTGCCGACGGCGATACTCTCGCGGCAAACCGCTGGTATTCGAGGCTCGACACTCGTCGTCAACTTGCCGGGGCAACCCCGAGCGATTCGAGAATGTTTGGACGCCGTGTTCCCCGCAATTCCTTACTGTATTGATTTGATCGGCGGCCCGCGATTGGAAACGAACGACGTTCGACTAAAAGCCTACCGACCGCCGAGTACGTGATTCTTGTTCGGGAACGAGCGGGCGACAATGGTTTCGGCATCAAAGACGCCCTGTGTGGGAACACTTACGCGAACCTTAAGTACAGCAAAGACGTGCGGACCAAAACTTGGGTAGAGATTTCGTCCGCGTGAGTCGTAAACTTTCGGTGCTCGAAAGGAATGCCGCTCATCATACAACGATTCTCTGTTTTCATTGGTGCTTCGATCTTGGATACAAACGTGGGCAATACCCGATTCATCAAATGAGAGATTTTCGCTGTAGCGCGTTGCCACCGTGCTGCTGCTTACAAAGGAGATCCCGTCAGTGGCCAGCCAACCAGGAATGACGGTGATTGTTGCGTTCGCACGAGCAATCATCGGCACTCCATCCGCGTTGCGAAGGATGATATGCGCGATCCATCCGTCGGTTCCAGCATCACGATCAAGGTTTGCTAGATGTGCAACCACGTCGACTGATTCGATGCGTCCCGCTGTCGTCTCCCGCGGATACACTTCAAAACCTGCTGGTGAAATTGTGTCCAACTGCAGGGGTGAGATGTATAGCGAATGTAGAGTAGCGTCTGCCGAATAGCCCAACTTGCAAAGTCCAAGCAAACACACTGCCAGCATCGCAATCCACCACCAACGAGGTAGACTCGCAAACTCGCGGTCACCCGAGGGCTGGACGCCTTTTTCCTGCTTCGATTCATGTCGCCTGGGGAACATGCTGTCACTCTGGGGTTCGTTTTAAAATGGCTCGTGTGGTTGACAGCTATTGCAAATGCAAGGCCCAGAGGCAAATTCCCTGTGTATTGACAACACCGGTCAAATAAAGCGGTGCAGGAGCAACGTCATGTGTCCAGCCGAGGCAACACATGTGGCGTGAACACATCACCTCCAGGGAAACAGCAGCTACGCTCCATTTCGTGCGGGTGGTAACGATGGCGATGACTTTGCTGGCCCTGCACCCCCGACAGAGATAGATGATTCTAAAAAATCCCAGTGAAATTCTCGATAGTCAGGCAAATAGCGTTCTAGAGTTCGACGAAGATTTGGTGTCGCCATGTCAAAACCGTCACTCTGGCATAAGCGAAACCACGAGACTGTTTGCATACCGGGAATAAGAAAATGAAGAAACAACAACGTAAAGCTTTCTCGCTTATCGAGATGGTGATTGTGATCCTGATTCTGGGAATCGTAGCGGCGGTAGCTGCGCCACGAATGTTTGATACCGCAACGACTGCGGAAGAAAACACAACTCGTCAGCAATTAGCGGTGCTGCGTAACGCGATCGAAATGTATCGTGCTCGCGCCGGATTCTATCCTCCCGTAAACTTGTTGCCCGAAGCGGTTGGACCGATGCTCAACGGACCGTTTCCTGCGCCAAGTGTTGGAACGGCTCGCGGCCAATCGGACATTTATTACGACACCGATAGCAACGTCAATGTATTGGCAATTCAAAACTCATCGGAGTCAGGTGGCTGGGTCTACAAACCTGCAAACGGCAATCTGAAACTGAATGTCGCTAACGGTGAAACCGGTCACGGCTGGTAGTCGGCTGTCACCGAACGGTCGGATTAGAACCGACCAACGAAAATTGTACTTCGCGTGTTGTGCAAAAAGCCGATACGCGTCCCTCGCCCCCGCCATCGCCCCGCCCCGTTACTGACGCCCAGTGCGTCACCTACCCTTCCAAGTTTGTAACAGCACGGCCGTCCGATGACTCAATCCGTTCCCACTGTCTTGATCGTAGAAGACGATCCCGTGTTTCGCCGCGTGATGTCATTCACGGTCGAGCGAAGTGGTGTGAGCGTTGAGATCGCATCCAATGGGCAAGAAGGATTCCAACGGTTCATACAAGGAGGAATCGACTTTATCGTCACCGACTTGCAAATGCCTCGTTGGAGCGGAATCGATATGTTGGAGCAAATTTTCCAACAAACATCGGTGGCTCCTGTACCCACGATTCTGTGCACGGCCAAAGGATTGGAACTGGATACGGAGCAGTTGATATCGCGTTTCGGTTTGGTCGCCGTGCTGCGCAAACCATTCAGCCCCCGCCATCTTTCTGAGTTAATCAGCGAGTCACTCTCCAAAGTAGAAGTACTCGGTCATGATTAAATTGTCACATCTCTCCAAGCCTCGAGTCATCCGAGTTGATCGCCGCTGGCGAATCACGACTCGTGTTGGAATTGCCTTTTTGGCAACATCGTTGTGTCTCGTTAGTATTCTGTATGTTTCCGAAACTGTCGCTTCTCTGCGCCCCTTACAGCCGTTGCTGTGGGTAGTTGCCACCGCATGTTGCAGCTTCGCTGGTCTGGTATCGATGCGTACCGTCCGCACGCTTCGCGACATTGAATCCGAACTGTTGCGACATGCCGGTGCGGACAGTGCCGCGACGGTCAAGGAAGTTGCGTTGACGCCCCGCCATATCATTGCCGCAGATCCAATCTGTGATGGTTGGAATCGTTTGCTCGATTTGGCATACGCCAATGCCCAGGCCCCACCTCGCGTTGCAGCAGCACTGGACCATGAAGCCGTTACGCTTGCTCGTGCGATGCGAGGTCTGCCGGTGGCGTGGGTGATCACCGACTCCGATGCTCGTGTCCGATACATTTCCCAGGTCGCCACGGCCATTCTCGGCGCTCAAGACGACACAGCCTGCGAGGGCCGCGACCTGACACAATTGTTGGGTATCCTGGACGATGGTGATGAGGCAGAGAACAACGATTTAAACGAAGTCTTAGGCCCCGTACGAATGGTCACGCTGCGCCGCGAACTGACTGTTAGCGGTGTCCTGATCAAGTTGCGAGTCGTTCGCACGAGACTGGGTGGACGCAGCGGAGATGGTGCTGGGATGGCGTGGGTGTTGCAAGATATCACTCAACAGCAACTGGCAACTGAGGCGCGAGATCAATTCCTGATGACCGCCACTCACGAATTCCGTACGCCACTGAACAACCTTCAGGCCTATGCTGAGGCGATTGTAAAACAGGACGGACTCGATTTAGAACGACAGAAGGAATTCTGTAACACGATCTATACGGAGGCAAATCGGCTCGCGCGATTGGTCGACCACCTGCTAACGGTCAGCCAAATGGAGGCGGGTTCGATGGTTGTTCATCGACATGAGCTGGACCTGTTGCCGATCCTTGAGCAATTGGTTGAACACAATCAGACGCCTGCAGCACAGAAACAGATCACACTAACAAGTCAGTTCCCAGCGAAGCTGCCGACCGTTGTGGGCGACCGTGACAAACTGCATGCGGCGCTAGTGAATTTGATTGGAAACGCAATCAAGTACACACCCAACGGTGGTGAGGTTGCTGTCAGTACAATCGTCGAAGACGAGTGGATTCGCATTGATTTCACTGACACCGGAGTCGGTATTCCGCTCGACGAGCAATCACGTGTGTTCGACAAGTTTTTTCGTGGTGAGCAAGCGATTGCGTCAACAGAACCGGGCAACGGCATAGGACTCGCATTCTCGCGAGAGATCGCTCGTTTGCACGAGGGCGAGCTTAGTTTGCGAAGTGCCGTCGGGACGGGAAGCACGTTTACCATGCGACTTCCGATTGGCGGCAAATCCCGCTCGGGGATTTAATACGATGACATCGATTGATCGACGTGGTGGCGTGACCGTCATTCGCCCCGACCAGCCATTGCAACGTTCTACCGTTGAGGCATTGGCTGTCGACGTTGCGAACGCTACCCGTGTCGGGTTGCCGTTGGTCGTCCTGGACTTGACCGAAACACCGTTGATCGACAGTGCCGGCCTGGAATGGTTGCTTGATCTGGACGAACAGTGCGGCGGCGGGGGCGGTTGTGTCTGCTTGTGCGCTGCCAATGAACTCTGTCGAGATATTCTGCGCATCACGGGCGTGGGCGCCACGTTACGGCATTTCGATGATCTGACCGAAGCATTGGGGAGTTTCGCCTAATGCACCCTAGCACCACCCTCACGCCGTTGACGATCGCAGCGAATCCAACGGCGAGCCCCCGAGTCATCACTACAGGGACGACAGCTCGCGGTTCCACAACGGCGGCGCCTTTAGGCAAGCGGCTACTGGACGCTGGTTTATTGCGAGCGGATCAACTCGAAGCGGCACTCTTGCATCAAGCAAATGAGAGCGAACGGGCGCGAATCCGCCTCTCCAAGATTCCTGGTACAGTACCGCCTCAACCGAAGAAGCTCGGCGAAGTCATTGTCGAATTGGGATTGGTGGACGAAGCTGATCTGCTGCCCATGCTCGGCGAACAACTGGGCGTCGAAGGCGTCCGTTTGCGTGAAGGATTAATCGACCCAGTCGCGGTCCGCTTGATCCCGCGGGAATACGCCGAGCGGATGAATGTGCTGCCGCTGATGCGGGTGCGCGATGAGCTGACCGTGGCGATGGCGGACCCGCAAGATTTAGCCGCCATTGACACGCTCTCACGAGTCAGCGGCTGCAGAGTGCGGGGCGTATTTACGCTCGCCAGCGGTATCGAGCGACTGTTACCACGTTGTTATGAAGCGGATTTTTCAGTTGACTCGGTGACGGCGGACTTGGGCGTCGAAGAACTGGAACTGGAATCCGAAACGATCGATTTAGATCTGCATTCGACGCAACAACTCGCCGATGGCAGCCCCGTCATTAACCTTGTTAACTATGCGATCGTTCAAGCCGTTCGACAAGGTGCAAGTGATATCCATATCGAGCCGGGTCCCAAGTGTACCTCGGTTCGATTTCGTATCGACGGAGCCTTGCGAGAAGTGATGAAGCCTCGCAAGGACATGCATGCCGCTTTGGTCTCACGCATCAAAGTTATGGCCAAGCTCGATATCGCTGAACATCGTCAGCCGCAAGACGGCCGGTTGCACGTCCGCTTAGCTCGCCGTGATATCGACCTTCGCGTCAGCACTCTTCCGACAGTGCTCGGCGAAAAAGTTGTTATGCGTGTTTTGGATCGCCAAAACGTGACGTTCGATTTGAATCGCCTTGGGTTACCGGACAACTCTCTTGTTACGATGCGGCGGATGCTATCGCGACCTCACGGCTTGGTGCTCGTTACGGGTCCGACAGGCAGTGGCAAAACAACGACGTTGTACTCGGCAATCGAGTTGATCAAGGGTATCGAACGCAATGTGATCACCGTCGAGGATCCAGTCGAATATCAACTTGAACTGATCAACCAGGTCCAGGTGCAAGCCGACACCGGGATGACCTTCGCCAAAGCCCTGCGAAGCATGTTGCGCCAGGACCCTGACGTGATCATGGTGGGTGAAATTCGCGACCGCGAAACTGCGGAAACGGCAATTCAAGCGGCGCTCACCGGTCACTTGGTACTCAGCACATTGCACACCAACGATAGCGCTTCGGCAATCACTCGCTTAGTGGACATGGGGGTCGAACGCTTCAAAATCGCCGCAGCACTGGTCGGAGTGGTGGCCCAGCGTTTGGTACGCAATCTGTGCGAACATTGCAAGGAGCCGTACTATCCTTCAGCCGGTTTGTTGCAACAACTGGGATACGTCGGTGACCCACGACAGACCTTTGCACATAGCCGTGGCTGTTCGAATTGCTTTGAAAGCGGATACCGTTCACGTAGCGGCATTTACGAATTGCTGGAGAGCACACCCTTGCTTCGAACGCGAATTGTGGACGGCGCTTCGCTGGACGAGCTGCGTCAATGCTTCAATGGACCGACACTGTTAAGCGAAGGTTTTCGACTGGCACAGTTAGGGCAAACCAGTTTAGACGAAGTTAGCCGTGTCGCGACCTCGGAATAATACGATCCACGAATTCACTTCAGCAAATCACTCAATTGTTCGCACCTTACGCCACCGCCGCTGATACAGAGACGATCGAATCGCTAGGCGATTCGCATCACGTTAGTCTCGTCGACGCTCGTGAGGACACAGCCGACAAGTTTCAATCCCAAGAAAATGGATTATTCGGCGTTCCGTCGACTCGCGTGCTACTAGCACTGAATCAAATGGCCGTCATGAGCCAAAATGGTATAGAGATTGTTGAAGCTCTGGAGAGTGTATGCCAAAACTGTCGCGATCCGCGGCTAGCCGACTCACTGGATAAAATACACAACGCAGTCAGCAGTGGACAATCATTCTCGTTCGCCGTGTTGACGCACGGTCGATACTTCCCGCCAACTTTGGCACCCATGTTGGCTGCCGCCGAGGCCACAGGAAAAGTTCCGGAGACACTGAAACGAGTTTGCGAACGGATGCGAGGTGAGCTGGCGATGCAGGGTCAGATAATCGGCGCGTTGATTTATCCGATCATACTGATGGCAGCTTCGGCTAGCGTGATGAGCGCGCTTATCGTCGGTGTGCTACCTCAGTTCAGCAAAGTTTTTGCATCGATGGGAAAGCCGGTTCCTGCATCAACCCAGTATCTGCTGACCTTTGGTGAACTGAGTCGAGCTTACTGGATGTTCATTGTCCCTGCGTTGATCTTGATCGTGACGGGGTTGTTTTTTCTTCGGCGACACCCGATCGTTCACCGACCGTGGTTTAAGTTTCTAATGTTCGCCCCCCTGATTCGTGATGCCTATCGACCGTTAGCAGCAGGTCGTAATTTTCGCACGCTATCGGCGATGGTTGGTGGCGGTGTACCGATGCTACAAGCGGTACGATTGACTCGTGAGACGACATGCGATTTGTATTGGCGAGAACTGTGGGACGACGTCGAACAGACACTGATCGAAGGTCAGCGTGCAAGTGAAGCATTCTACGATGTGAACTTCATTCCGTCCGAAGCTGCGCAAATGGTGGCCACGGCGGAGAAAACCGGGCGGATTGCGGATGTCCTAGAAGATATTGGGACGTTCTACGAAGAGGACGCCGGGCGCCGAATTAAACGACTTGTCGTCGCACTGGAGCCAGTAATCATCCTGGTTATGGGGATTATTGTTGCCGGTGTAGTGATGTCGGTCATGTTACCACTGCTGGATGTATCGACCATCCACTCTTAAAAATCGAAAAGGTGTCAGACACCTTTTCGAGTACTTGCCTGGTAGGTTGCCATAACCTAAATCTCTACAGACAAAACATCGAACCAATCGGAAAAGGGGTCAGCCCCCTTTTCGTTATACTTAGCATGTCATCGTTGCTCCAATTCCTATCGACTAGCAAGATCGCGCGACGGCGTTCTCTCGCGTCGCGTCGCGAGGTTCGCTATGTCGGCATCGATTTGGACGTTGAGGCCATCCGCATCGCGATAATCCGAAAGCAAGATACTTATCCAATCTGGGACTCGTCGATCAATCTCTCTCTTCAGGAGAATGGTGCCACAGGCATTGGCGAAGCGATCGACTCGCCGCAGTCCCTTGAGTGTTGGATACAGCGAGTGTTGCGAGTACTTCCTCGTTCGGGAGAGGGATTTCGTAATCGAGTTGCGATTAGCTTGCCGTCCAGCTGGTTACACTACGAAATCATTGGTCAAAATGAGCGTGCAACTGCAACGACGACATGCGACTCACTGATGAAGGACTCATTGTTTCAGTCCGAAGCACATACTCAGTGCTGGTCAGCAGGTGCTAACACCGATCGTTTGATGTTGGCGGCTGTCTCGAAACAAGCCACACTTAAGCTCGTGCGTGGGATTCACTTACTTGGTTATGAGGTTGCGGGCGTCTATCCGGCTGGAATTGCGTTATCTCTGGCTGCAAAACGACTGACAACGCTGACGCCAAGGTGCGTTGCCTATCTGAGCCGCTTTGGAGGAAGTGTCAGTACATTGAAGGTTTCCTCCGTCGGTAGTAGTGAATCTGGATTGTGTCGCAAGCTTCCTGCTCTTAATACCAAGATTCGCGGTGCTATTTCAATCGACAACATTGCACCTTGGCTGGACACCATCGCTCAAGAGATAGACGCGACGTTAAAGTATTCGCGGCGACTTGATCAAACGCCGAATGATTCACTGCCCATCATGCTAGCGGGGCCACTTGCGGCGATCAGTGACATTGACGCAGCAATCGCGTCTCGAATTCAATTCCCAGTAGCGATTTGGCGGTATGCCGGTGCCAAGCGTCCAGGCGTCTCGGTTACTTACGACAACGAGTTCGGTGAAGCCGCAGATGCGATTGCGCTGTCGTTAGCGCACTTCGCCACACTTCCTAGTCGACTGGGCAAAGGGAGATGAACACCGTACATCTTTCCTATGACTTGATTCCCGTAGAATTTCGTAATGAAGTAGATGCACGGCGAATTCGAGGCGTTTGGATATTCCTCATCGCAATGTTGGCTATTTTGCTCGGTCATTTCGTATTTACAGACTGGCTGCGGGTCGAAGTGGCAAACCGATGTGCTCGTTTGATGGCAGCGAAAGTTGGTCCCATCATCGACATCCGCGCCGCCGCGATCACTCAAAGTGAAGCCAATCTGCGCACGGCCAAGTCGATCGACCAGATTCAGTCTGCTCGGCCGGACGACAGCCTGTTGCAGACACTCGCCAGCGTCACCGTTGCGGCGAAACCGTTTCATGACGACATCCTCATTGATTCCATCGACATTCGTTTGCCTTTGGAGGAACATTTGGCGACCAACGGAGTTGAACCCCAATCCCAAACGGTCGCTGTCGTTGACGATTTGGTTCCTCGTGTGTTGATTCGGTTGCGAGTCTCCGACCCGTTGGTGATCGAATCATTTTTAGAAGCACTGCGGGATCAACCGCGGCTTGCTGAGGTGGATGCAATCGTTGATCCCCATTCAGGCGACGACACGCAACAAGAACTTACGATCTACGCTGTTCCGCAAGCTACGCGAGTTATACCGTGAGTCGTCGATTGAGTCTTCAATGGCATGTCTTCGGATGTTTGCTGAGCGTCATGATTTGTTTGGCGATTTGGCATGTCTATTGCCGTGGTGCTTTCAATATCACCGCCAGCCATTTGCCCTACGTTGCGCCACATGAGGCAGCTAAAGTATTGAACCAGGCGGAATATTGGAACGAGGCATTGGCTCAAGCTACACAAATTCATCGACAGCAAATTGAACAAATTGAAACCCTGGCTACCTGGTTACCTACTGAAGTTAGTTTCGAGGAACTGACAAATCGATTACATGAATCGGCAACTACATTCAATGTTAATTTGTTATCTGTCGATCAAGGAAACCAAATCGCTGGTGCGCGTGTTGGTGTGATAACTTGCACCGCAATAATCCAGGGCAGCTTTGCAGCGATCTGTGAGTGGATGGAATCACTTTCAGGCGAATCACAGCCATTGTGGTGTGACGCGATTCACTTGAGTCCGCATAATGGTGGGACAAATGCGGCGAACGCATGTGAAGCGACGATTACGCTAAGAGCACCCCAATCATCAGGCGGAACGCTTTCCGAGCGACTCACGGCACTGCGAGCTATCGATGGCCATTGAACGAACAGCAAAAAGAAATTCCGCCCGTCAACGGACCGCCAAGAACAAGACGACCAAACAGTTGGCCGTTGTCGTTTTTTTGGCAGTCGGATTGGGCGTTGCCGTGATGACTCAGCCAAAAAATGAATCGGCGAGATCGGATGCCGTAGAATCGGGCATCACCGAATTGACGTTGAACGTGGTCGCTGAGCCGATTGCCCGAGAACCTTCGGAGTCCATGGTGGTGGTGCGATCCTTGCCATCCATTCCATTGAGTGACTTCGTCCAGGTTGACCCATTTGCCTCGGCGCATGCCCAATCGAGGAACATTGATCCTGACGGAGCAATGGTGCATGCGGTTTACGGCAGCGGTCCAGACGCCGTGGCGCTCGTGGGACGGGCGATTGTGCGTGTCGGGGAAAAACTGCCCGATGGTCGCCGAGTGCTGAGCATCTCGCCCGATGCGGTGGAATTCAGCCGATAATCGATTACACTTCGCTGTGGTGTGTCCTTGCACGAGATGTGTCCCGTGTTGCCGAATTCCCGTAATTGAATCCGCTGATATGTTGTATTTTATCCTTTGGGTCGTTTTCATTGTCGTCTGTATTTTGGCAGTGATCGTAACGGCGGTCATGGGTAAACCAAAACGCCCCAAGGCGGCTCAGCCCATCGAAATGGCCGAAGACGACGACGTGATCCCAGATGGCGAAGACGCCGTGGCTGAGGAGCCCATGGTCGAAGACAACGCTTTTCAATCGGAACCAGTCGCAGTGGACGACTTTTCCGCGTTCGATGACGAGTTCAAGTAATCTTAGCGAAACGCACTCACCCAGCGAGAATTGGTTTCTAGGATTTGTCTGACCACTTTCTTGGTTTCTTCTGGTTCAAACGGGTCGTGTTCCAGTTCATGTTCGAGCAACTCGAGCTTCTTGCGAATGAGGTATCCTTGCATTCGCTGGTACGGCCGGAATTCCCCAGTTCGGATGAAGGTTCCCACTTCCAACCGTCGGCTCCAATCTTCCCACACGGGTAACCAAAATAGAGCATGGTCGACTTGACCACTATTTGCCGCTGACAAGCATTCCGCTCGCGCTAACCCAATCTCTTTCAAGCACTCACCCGGTGGCGGATAATACGCGAAGCAGGCCACGACACTTAATGCAACCAACCCAGCCAGCATGGTCGCGCCGATTACCCCGCGTGGCACGACGATGTCAAAGCCCCGTCGAACTTCAGACGTTTCTGCCGTTATTGACGATGCGAACGAACCCGCTTTGGCATGCTTGACCAGCCACGCTTCGTCGATGCTGAGTAGACGCATTAGCAAGCCGAGTGCAGCAACGATGGCTAGTGTCCCCAAAGAGGCCACCACGCTGATGTCCAGGTCCTTGGAAACAATCGCGCGAACGGTTGCAAAATCGATTGTGTGATAAGCCGAAAGCGGGTTGGCATAGATGTCGAATGCATGCGTGTGTCCGGCTGGCTCAACACCTGGCGGAACAAGCGGTTTGTTGATCGCATAGGATATCACCATCACAATCACCAACAGCGATGTCAGCCACATCGCCGCTGCCTTCCAACCATAGTGACGTCCGAACCACAGTGGGGTGGCGAAGTTCAATCCCGTTCCAAGAATCAGTAGCGTAAATGATGCACCGGGCGAATTTGCGTGTTGGAACATCATGCCCATTTGACCCATCGCCATCATCGGTGTGGCATAAACGGGAACCGCTACGAATAACATTTTCAGTGGTGCCCAACAATCATCTCGCTCCACCGAGTGCTGCATCGCACCGTATGGCAACACCGCAGCCAAGACGGCCAACCCAGACAATGCAAGAAGGGTGACTCCTAACATCGTGCCGGTCGCTTCACGTGAAAAATGCACGATCGTGGCAAACACGCGACGCAGACCGATCAAGTAATCGGGCGCGTCCCCGCTCTCTTCCAGTCCGTTACCCATTCCAGAATCAGGGAGCGTTCGCCACTTGGAGATCGCGTCCCAGAACAATCCGAGTACAGTAACAACGACCAACGAGCCAACTGCGAACAGGATAATCACAAACGGTCGACTCAGCGTCAAACCATAAAGCAGCGACAGCGGATTGAATAATGGAGCGGATAACGCAAACGCAGACATCGCCCCAGGCTTCACCTTCGCGCGTCGCATCTCGAACAGTATCGGCAGCGCTCCGATCGAACAAACCGGCAACAGCATCCCGATGAGCCACGACTGTGGCAGCGAACGTAGTGTGTCGCCACCAAACAACCGGCGAGTGCCTTGATGACCGAGGTAGTAACGCAGAATCGAAGCGATCATCAGTCCGACCAGCAGCGTTGGAGCCGCCTGGGCAAACCCTTGCAGCACTCGAATCAGTCCACCAACCAACATCATCGAAACCGATTGACTCATGATTCGTCTTTCACTAGATGGGCTGGCCGCTCTGGAATCTTTCTGGCCGCCTCGTCGATTAACTTGCACAGTGCCTCGAGTTGAGTCTTGTTCTGTGGAGTCATGACCCCCTTGGCACTTCGTAGATTGGCGGTCATCGATTCCGTTGCTTGGTACAAGGGCAACCAGTCGGCTTCGGGCAAGTTTGTATCCGCAGCCACTTCAGCAGTCCAAGCGACGAGATCCTCGATTTCAGCAAGCAACTGTGCATTCGCTTCCGGTGCCGACAAACGTTCACGCAACTTTACGGAGATGTCCGCTACATCAGTCGGCCAATGCAATGGAACTGCGTGATCGTCTTCAAACAGAGATGTCTTGGGCGCGGCGTCTTGAACGCTACAGCCAACTAGAATTAGTAATACGAGCGGGAATAGCTTCCGACCCGTCAGCGCCACATAGATACACACAGATAGCCGAAACGGTGACGAATCGATCATCCTCGGTACTCCGGTGCAGGCACGCTGTCCAGCAAACGGTCCATTACGCCATCCACGTCATCCGTGGTCGTCAGCAATCGAACCGCTAGTACCGGTCGAGCCACATGCGCGACATCACTAGGTGTTACAAACTCGCGACCTTGAAGCAACGCCCAGGCTTGAGCAATCCGTTGCCATAGCAACATCCCTCGCGGGCTAACACCCAACTGGACCGCCGCGTCGTTGCGAGTGGCCTCGACCAAATCGACCAAGTACTCACGAATTCTCGGATGCACGGTGATCGTTCGCACTCGATTTTGAAGGCGTGCCAATTCGTCGAGCGAAAGAATACTTCGCGAAGCTTCGTCTTGTGAATCTTGGCGAGCAGCAGCCTCCAAGATGCCGAGTTGTGAGGCGCGGTCTGGATAGCCAATCTTTAACTTGATTGTGAACCGATCCAACTGAGCTTCCGGCAGTGGGTAGGCACCGTGAGAATCAATCGGGTTCTGTGTCGCAATCACAAAAAACGTTTTCGACAAAGTGTACGGCACAGCGTCAATTGTTACTTGCCGCTCGGCCATTGCTTCGAGCAGTGCGCTTTGCGTTCTCGGGGTCGTCCGGTTCAGCTCATCGGCCAATAGAACATCGGAAAAAACGGGACCAGGATGGAATTCGAACTCTCGCGACTTCTGATTGAACAAATTGAACCCGGTTACATCCGATGGCAGCAAATCAGGCGTGCATTGCACGCGAGCTAATTTGCCACCGACGCATGCTGCAATCGCCTTAGCAAGCGTCGTCTTTCCCGTTCCCGGCAAATCGTCCAATAACAAATGGCCATGCGAAAGCAGGCATGCGATCACTAGTTCGATCGCATCGTGCTTGCCAAGCAAGACACCATTGAGATTGCGGCGAAGCCCATCAAGCGACTCGATGACCGATGGTGACTCGATCGCGGTTTCAACAACTGTCATGTATGAGTCTCCTCATAGGCGCGTCGCAAAGTCTTGATAGTCAGATGCATCAGTAGCTCTTTCTCAAAGGTGTTTTCTATTGACATACGCTTGCTGTCGGCAAATGCGGCCCGATCGGCTGCGTCACAAAATTGGCGAACAGATTCACGGACGGTGCCATGCGTAGCCGTTAGAGCAAGTAGCCAATCGCGTTGAGGGCGTCCTGCGACGCGCGGGCATCCGGCAAGCTTTGCTCGGGTTTGTATCACATGCATTGCCAGTTCCATGCGTCGCCGCGGCCACAACATTGCACTGATTGGAAACAGACATTTCAGGCCAAGCTCGATCCAAAAAATTCGCGTTAAAAAAAGCAGCAGTCCAATCGTCAATATGCCGATCGCATGTATCCAGTGGGCCGCAGCAAACCGCTTGACGACCAACCAAGTGGAGGGCGTGTAGATCGGCTGGCGATACCCCGGCGTCGGCTCGATCTCGAACCACCGGCCATCACTCAGCTGAATTTCTGCCCAAACATGAACGTCATCCGGCAGTACGTTAGTATGTCCGGCTGCGATATCGACGGACGAAGGGCGAACATAAAAGCCCGTCACCAGCCGCGATTGCAGCCCAAGTTCTCGAGCCATCAGCGCTGCGGTGGTGGCGAATAAGTGATCGCCTCCACGACGCGTCTGTAAGAACGCCGCAACAGGAACATCCGCTGTTGCGTCGACGCTACGATCAAAAGTGAATTCACTGCGAAGGCGGCTGACAATCGCCTGCAGTTTTTCGTAAGTGTGCTGGCAACCATGGGTCCAGCTGGCAACGCAAGTTTTCAGCCCGCTAGCGTCCGCAGTCATCACATTCTTGCTTGCGGGAAGTACGAGCTGCGCGAGAGAGGACAGTAGCACATCCTCCATCACGTTCACATGCGCAATATTCACAACTGTCAACGGCGGCACTTTGTCGCGACCGGGCATGAAGTATGATCCATCATCTTCGATGCCAAAGAAGTCTTGTCGATCGATATCCTTGATGTGCAACCCCGACGTCATCATCGGTGTGGGAATTCGAGTGGAATCGAGCCGCAAAACTTTCAATTGGTTGACCGATGTTGCGACACCGGTTGATTTACGTCCTGACGTCAACATCGTCGGGTCAAAAAACCATGCTGCACCACCGAATTCTTGGCGAATCAACTTCTCATCGCGATGCGTAGCCGAATTGGACCAATCCACACCATCGAATGCGTCGTAGCGATTCATCGCCAAACGAATACCAGTGGGACCTGCCCACTGGACCACGGCATTCTCCTTTGAATCATTCAAATGCAAATGCTGCTTCGGCGGTAGACGGTCCGTGGAAAACGAGTTGCCTCCCTTTTCGCTTTTTGCGGTTTTTTGGTGAGCTTCCAAAACCTTGTGACTCCTCAAGCCTTGTCTTCGTTCCCATTTGTTTTTCTTCTTCGGTTCACCAATGGAATCATTGAACATGTCAAACAACGTCGACTCGGTAGACTCAAGGAACAGTTCTGACTCCACAGCACCGAATGATTCCGCATGGTCTTTCGCCGCGATCGCTGCATCGCCTGTTCCGACACCGCTTCGGGCTGCGGGGTCCGACCACTGCGAACCGCCGCTCGTTGGCATGAAGCCAATGGTGAATCGCTTGGATTCACCGAAACGGCCGCGTACGATCAAGCCGCTCGCAATGCAGATGACGATCGCTACAACGACAGAAAGGGGCCGAACACTGGCACCGCGACGCACCTGCTGTACGGCACAAAGTTCAAGTCTCTCCCAATGGTTTTCTACCAAATGCCAAACGCAAACAGCCATCCAGGCGATCGCCAACACGACGGCGTAGGAACTGTCGGAAATCGCCACAGCGAACAGCGTCAGAAAACCGGACGAAACCAGCGACATCGCCCGTGTTCGGTCAGTACCCGTCGCCATCGCGAGTGCTGCAGCGCCGAGTGTCGACAGCGCGGTCATCTCAATCGCAATCGGACTACCGATGATTCTGGCGACCACAGCGGCGATCGCAGGTGTGAGGGTCAGTGCAGCGGAGACGTAACGAGAATTGAAAAACTTGGCGATTGTCCCTGCTGCGAGTACGACAATCGCGATCATCTCGGCGGCGAACATCAGTGGCGGTTCAACCGGATAACGCAAGCATCCTACCGCCGTGATCGACAGCGCCGCCAATGCGATCGCTTCATTCGATTTTCGCCCGATCGTAAATCGGGAACTACGCGGCAACGTCGGCATCACGCACCTCGTTCCACAGTTTCGAAATCGCTATAGGAAGATCATCACCAGGGGCAATGATGATCAATCGGGTCGCACCGCCCGCACGTCGTCCGCCAAGCGGGTTGTCGATACGGACTAACACATCACCATTTTCCGAGCCAGAAACCACGATTCTTGCTTGCGTTCCAATTTGGCTTTTTATCGATTCGCACGGTTCACCATCAATTGGCACACTCGCTAGTTCATCAAGCATCCGTCGTCGCCCTTGCGCGTCGAGCTTATACGTCAACGAGCGATCCCCCAGCCGAACTCGCGTTGTGATACGTAATCGATGAAGCGAGGAAAGAATGCTTGCTGCGACTCGAATGCGGCGGGCCAATGATTCGCAAGTCGCTTGGCAGCGTGTGTCGATACCGACTTCCAGTTCAACCGATTGCGGGCCGCCGCGCTCAGTCACTATCAACGAATCCGATCGGGCTGACGCAACCCAATTCACGTGCTTGGCCGAGTCGCCTCGGCGGAAGGATCGCACGCCAACGAAATCACCACTTCGACCACCGCGGCTGCCATCGCCAAGATCCGTATTGGCTTGTCCGACGAGCGGCAGCATGCCCGATATCGCATAAACTTTTGGCCAAACCGTCAGCGGCCTGACGTCATGCAACTCACGCCGCGCGGTCCATATTCCAAACGGAAACGAACAGGCAACCTGCGGCTTGGCAACAGGATAATGTCCACGAAGCGTTGGCGCTACGCTGACCGAATATTCTGCGGTGCATAACGGCGGGACGCATGCCAATCCAACCGTCGGTATCGTTTCGGAAAAGGGAGCTGGCCCCAATTGCCGCAACGAACCGTCGCCACGATCCAGGTAGCCTTCGATTGCCAATCCCCATATGGGAATTGGAACGCGATTGCAAACACTCAGCACCATGCGGCATGGCGTGTCTTCGTGGACCGTATCCGTTTCGGGATGTAATCCGCACTGTGTCACATGCACTGCGATCCAAGGCCACGCCATACCAGTGACCATGATCGCCGCTAGCGACGCCGCAAGAGTCCAACCGATCGGGCTGAAGTATAACCCAATGATGACGCTGGTCGTGGTTGCCAGTGCAAACCAACCAACAGGTTCTTTTAGCCAATAAACGAAACGATTTGCCCAGGGACAAAAGTCGGTCGTCATCAATCGCGACAACCAACTTTCATGCGTGGGCGCTGCATGGACAATGGCCATAATGAGCGCACCTTCAGTACGAGGATCACCTTGAGAGGAGCCAGCTATTGCGAGCTGACACGAAGACGTTTATCAGCCTAGAAAAGGCCGACAACTACGCACTAGGTGGTCCCCGGACAGAAAGTCCGCCCAGGCAGATTGCCTCGATCGCAGTCTCATCACGCTCCAGTCGCAGACGCTGCGAGAAAACCGGATTCCAGACAACCTCATCGACAGTTGCGAATACCGCATGCCGTGACGCGAAAAAGCCTTGACAAATGCTGCATCGATCCGAATCGTGCCCCTGAACCGGCTTCGTCTTGTCGCTTGTCGAGTCATCACTGGACTCTCCGTCGCTCTGGCCACTGGCGTTTTCGTCGCCCGCGCTCTGGCAACAATGGTGGCTGCAGCAAGATCGGGCTTCCGATCCTTTTACCGGTTCAACCTGACATTTGCCTACATCGCAACATCCGACGTGAACCCACCCCGCGACGTTGCTAAAAAGCAAGGCCATTAGTACGAGATAGGTCGTCAGGGGACGCGGGGAAGTCAATGTCGGTAAGCCATCGTTGAGAACGAGAAAGCCAAACGCCAATGAAGGCGTGTAGCAAAGATCAACGGTCCGACCAAGGATGGTGTTATTGTTGTCTTCGGCTACGGCGTGTCAAGCCGAATGGTTCTTTGGCGATTGACCTTCATCAAACATTCTTTCATTCCAGCCAACTTTCCCCGAGCAAACTTTTTCAATTGACTTGACGAACCCAAGGCAGTTGGTCATCGTAAGCAGTGCAATAATCTTTGGTCGGACCATTTTGCAATTATCCTTTCTTTAAGAACGAACGTCTGCGATGACTTCGCCGGTCCGGCCATTCCTATCGAGCGTCCTTTGCTGTGCGATTGCCTTGGGACATGCGCCCGCGTGGATGCACGTGGCCACCTGCGATGGTCATTCTCACTCGATGGTGACGAAAAACGTTGCCAATCCATCATCAGGCTGTTCGCATTGTTGTCATCAGCACCATGGCGATGGGCGAGCCGATGATACAGTCGCTGGTTTTGCTGTCACTGAAAATGCGCCAGTTGGCCACTCACCCACTCGCGGTGGTGGGCCGGTTGGGTCGCACGACGAGCATGATTCAGACGATTGCTTGATCTGTCAGTCGCTCGCCAGTCCCTGTGGCGTGACTTGGAAGCTTGAATCGCTGCTCCTGCTTAGCGTGGTGGTTCAGCCCGCCCTGCTGCCAATCGAGCGTTCATTTGCTTCGCCTACTCTATCGATCGCGCATCCTCGCGGTCCACCTGTCGCTGTGTAAGCGTTTTCAACTTCGGTGCGTTGGTTAGGCGTTGTTCCTAGCTTCAATCTGTCGCCGAAAAGTTGAAAGACTCAGTGAATTTCCACCACGTTTGGTCTCTGTGTTCACGCCTGCGCGTGCGCCAGCGCCAGATGGACTTACGGCCTTATACGTCCCGCCGCGTGCGGTGTGATCGGTCAACGGTCCGACCAAACCCGATCGGTTGTGCCCACGCGGTGGGGCTCCTTGCGTCAAATCGTAGTTGATCTTGTTTAAAGATCCCCCAAGCGTTTGGATCTTTAACAAGATCCACTAGTGCGCCTGTGAAGGCGATTGAATTATCGGGTGAAAGTCCTGATCGGGGAAGCCGTTACCGCCCCGTAGCCAATGGTAACTGCGTTTTCAACAGAAAAGGTGGAGAGCAACCAAAGGCGAATGAACAGTCCGT
>JBGSIA010000210.1:0-15478 GCA_041751935.1 Pirellulaceae bacterium
TGGCGGGCGACCCTTGGGATTACGATTTGCCATCCTTGGCTCCGTGGTGACTGGTGTGGTGTGAGAACCTCCATTCTCCACGCGAGCCTTTTTTGTGGCTATATCAATCCCAAAGCGACGAACGTTCCCCTAAAGTGCAGAGAGAGAGACTGGATTTGTTAATCGGCTATTTTTATCTTTCTGGCCAATTTGTGTACCATAACAAGCTGACGACTGGGTTCATTGCAAACTTTCATGGCGAGATTCAACATGTTACGACGTGCCGGATTTTTGTTGGTCGCGATTGGGTGTTTACTTGCGGCCCCTTTCCTCCAGCGGATCGAGGCCGACGAGCCCGTTTCGCAAGCGGCAGCAAAAGACGCCATGCGGCGCGCTGTTCAATTTTTCCGAACGCAGGCGGCATCCAACGGCGGCTATGTGTTTCGCTGGAGCGAAGATCTGTCTCTAAAAGAAGGTGAAGAAAAAGTTGGTGATTCAACCATCTGGATTGAACCACCGTCCACTCCCAGCGTGGGTGATGCATATTTGAATGCCTTCCAGTTGACTCAAGACCCAATGCTACTTGAAGCAGCGAAGGAAACTGCAGTCGCGTTGCTCCGAGGCCAGCTCGTCTCAGGTGGATGGGACAATTTGATTGAGTTTGATCCACAGGACAGGCGTGGACACGCGTATCGTGTCGATTCGACGGAGATTGGAAAGCGAAGAAACATCACAACCTTTGATGACGACAAGACGCAATCGGTTATCCGCTTCCTGATGCACTTGGACGCATCGCTTCAACAACGCGACGCAGAGATTCACGAAGCAGTCCTTTATGCTTTGAATGGCGTGCTGAAGTCGCAATACCCCAACGGAGCGTGGCCACAGCGTTACGATACGTTGCCCGTTGCGAGTGAGTACCCGATATTGAAGGCGTCGTATCCTGAGCAATGGTCGCGGACATTTCCAGGAGATAAATACACCTCGCACTACACGCTCAACGATGGAACAATCAGCGACTTGATTGCAACGTTACTGGAGGCTGCGGATATTTATGGGGACTCTCGCTATCTTGACGCGGCGAAACGTGGCGGTGACTTTTTGTTGTTGGCCCAAATGCCTGATCCACAACCGGGCTGGTGCCAGCAGTATGACAAACAAATGCATCCCGCCTGGGCGAGAAAGTTCGAACCACCAGCGATTTCTGGAAGCGAGTCCCAGGCTGCGATGAAGACTTTACTACAACTATATCGACGTACAGAAAACGAATCGTATAGAGCGGCGGTCGAACAGGGACTCGATTACTACAAGCGTTGCTTGCGACCGGATAACCAGCTCGCTCGATTTTACGAGCTAAAAACAAATCGCCCGCTGTACATGAATCGCAAGTATGAATTGACCTATACCGATGATGATGTGCCAACGCACTATGGCTTCATCGTCAAATCATCGCTGGAGAAGCTGGAAACAGAATTGCAGCAAATCACCTCTCTTCCAAAAGAGCAACGATGGAAACCATCGCAGGTGAAGCGGCCTTCCCAATCATCAAAACTCAGTGCTGAAGCGGCGACAGTGATTGCGGCGATGGACTCACGCGGTGCTTGGGTTGAGCCTGGAAAGATGAGCACTCACGAGGATTCAACCGTTGCTCGCGTTATCACGAGCAAAACGTTCATCGTGAACCTGGACAAGCTTGCCAGGTTCATCGCCGCTACCAATTAGGACGTGGCTGCTACTGCAGGATCATATCGTCAACGGTCTTTCCGCCGGGGATCATGGGCAAGACGTGCTCTTGGTAGGGCACCTCGACATCCAGCAAGAACGGACCTTTGTAGTCGATCATTTCTTGTAGTGCCGAACGCAAGTCACCTTTGTTTTTTACCGTCGCGGCACCACACCCGTAGCCCTTGGCGATAGCAACGAAATCCGGATAACGTTTCTGGGCGTAAGCAAATCGATCTGCACCACTCTTGCCTTTGGCCTCTTCGTGATGGATCGGGCCAAGGTAAGTGTGTGCGCGGTTGCGTTCCATGAAGCGGTCCTCCCACTGCACAACCATTCCGAGGTGTTGGTTGTTCAGCAGCAGCACCTTCACGGGCAACTCTTCACAGAAACACGTAGCCAGCTCCTGGATATTCATTTGGAAGCTGCCGTCGCCATCAATATCGACGACAAGCGAATCGGGATTTGCCGCTTGGACACCCATCGCGGCTGGCAAGCCAAAGCCCATCGTGCCCAGACCACTGCTACTGTGCCAAGTTCGCGGACGGCGGAACTTGAAGAACTGTGCCGCCCACATTTGATGCTGACCCACACCGACGGTGACATACGTGTCCATCTCCGCAGTCATTTCGCTAAGCGTGCGGATCGCATGCTGCTGCAGGATGCCATCAAAGTTGCTGTCGTAAGTGAACGGAAACTTGGCCTTTAGATCAAGGCATTGTTTTTTCCATTCGGCGATCTCCGGTGCCTCGACGATCTTGTTCAGTTCCTGGAGAACTTGCTTGACATCGCCTTGCACCGGTATGTGCGCGACCTTGTTTTTGTTCAGCTCCGATGGGTCGATATCGACATGGATGATCTTTGCTCCTTTGGCAAAGGATTCCACATGTCCAGTCACTCGGTCGTCGAAACGAACCCCCAGCGCGATCAGCAAGTCGCAATCGCGAACGGCATAATTCGCATACGCCGACCCGTGCATGCCGAGCATATCAAGCGATTGGGGATGATCGCCAGGAAATACGCCTAAACCCATGACTGTCGTTGTCGTGGGAATACCAGTCTTCTTGGCTAGTTCTCGCAGTTCGTCACTCGCGTCGGAGGTAATGATTCCACCACCGGCATAAATGATCGGTCGACGCGCGAGTTTGATCGCTGCTGCGATTTGGCGAATTTTTTCGCTCGCGACGACTGGCGGAGTGGGGTCGTACCCCGGCAAATCCATCGCCACATCCCACTCGACTTCGAGTGTTTGCAACTGCACATCCTTGGGCATGTCAACGAGCACGGGACCGGGACGACCAGTCGTTGCAATGTGGAAAGCTTCCTTCATTACCCTTGGCAAGTCAGCGACGTCGGTCACCAGGTAGTGATGTTTGGTGATGCCACGACAAACTTCGACAATCGGCGTCTCTTGGAAAGCGTCCGTCCCGATAGCGGCAGTGGGCACTTGTCCAGTTATGCAGACGAGCGGAATGCTGTCGAGCTTAGCGTCAGCAATTGCCGTCACAAGATTGGTTGCGCCGGGGCCGCTGGTGGCCATCGCTACTCCGACACGACCGGTACTTCGAGCGTATCCTTGGGCAGCGAACGCGCCTCCCTGCTCATGTCGCGGCAGGATGGTTCTCAGCGATGCGCCGTAGCGGGTAAGTGCTTGGTGCATGGGCATGCTGCACCCACCGGGATAGGCAAACAAGACTTCGACGCCGTGATCAACCAAAGACTGGACCAAAATGTCAGCCCCGGTCATCAATCGCGTTCGTTTTGCGGCGTCTGCAGTAGTCATGGATGGTTAATAACGGTTCCTAGGGGTGAAAAAGCGGGAAACTGGCGTTTACGCAGCCAGTCAAAATCCCGAACCTACAGCTAACGTAAATTCGTGCGGAAACTTAGGCAATGGTTAAAACGGCATTCACCCATGTCAAGCTGGATGAACTTGTTAACAGTAGCGATCGGGGGAGCTTTAGGCAGTGTTGCTCGGTACTTGATTACCTTGACTGCGACGATCGTCCCCGGCGGTTCCAGTGCATGCGGGACGACTATCGCTAATGTCGTGGGATGTGCCGCAATCGGGGCATTGGGGGAGTTCTGTTTGCATAGCGAAGCATTGCCCTGGCGACTCGTGTTAGCCATTCGAGTCGGGTTCTTGGGTGGTTTAACAACTTTTTCCACGTTTGCAGCGGAATCGGTCGCGTTTGCGAGTGCAGGACGAGCAGCAGCAGCCACCACTTATCTTTTTGCAAATTTGGTTATTGGAATAGTCGTGCTGGTGCTCGCAGCTTGGTGCGTGAGGGCAAGTCTATCGTGAAGGACTACGGAAGTATGTTGAGATACAGACTTGGATGCGTCTTGGTTCTCCTGTTCCTGGTCGGTGCGCCAAAGACAATTGCGGTTCAGCCGCTGCCCAGCTATTCCGCAACCAGTGTGATGCGTGACGACTCGACGTTGCGAGCGATCGCGATGCTCGACGACGTCGTTGGCGTTGCCGTTGGTGATCGCGGTACCATTTTGCGAACGGAAAACGGTGGTCGAACGTGGCAACACCGTGAGAGCGGTGTCGACTGTATTCTCAGGGACGTCTTTTGGCTCAGCGACCGCCGTGTTGTCGCAGCCGGTGGCGGATTTGACGTCGTGACGCAGTGCAGTCGTGGTGTCGTTGTGGTCAGTGACGATGCGGGCCAACATTGGCGTCGCGCGGACGATTCAGCGTTGGCTCAGGTGCATCGCCTGGTCATTGATGCTGACAATTCCTTACTTATCGCGGTCGGTGATTGGTCGCCAGCGTCAATGTCCGCGCACCACGTCAGCCGCGATGGCGGTATGAGCTGGAGTGTCGACGAGGACTCTGCCGATATCCTAGGCCAAATCGTTGAACCGGAAGTGGCGGAGATACAGCATTGGATGACCACGACTGGCTCCACGGCACCGATTCGCAATGCCTGTCGTAGCGGTGATGCGAATTTTTGGGCGGTCGGTGATCAAGGTGTAATCTATCAATCCAGTGACGGTGGCCGATCGTGGACGGCACAGCGCGGCGAGGATCGGCAAGCTGCAGTGCTTGTGGTAGCTGACTCAGCGACGACTGTGCCTTGGCCAATCATCGGCAACGAGGCTCTTGAGTCGGGCAACCGCGTTGCATTGCTTGTTGTCGATGAGAAGTGTCTCCAGCGACACGATCCCACGCGGCCTCGTGAAATTGACTTGGTCCGTCAAGCATCTGTGATGCTCGGTGCAGCGGGTGTTGATGTCGTTAAGCAAGACGACATCGCCGCTTGGATGAATGTCTATCGCGCCGACGTGCTTGTACTGGATCGTTCGTTGTCGGTAGAGCTCCGCGAACAACTCAGCCAAGCGGCGATTTCTGGGGGGACTCAGCGCGTCGTAGTCGCAAGCGTCGATGCCATCGGTGGAGAGACGCGTTTACATCGTGGCGGAATGTTGACACGCTCGGGCGTGCTGGCCGGTGATATGTGGCAAGACGCCCTCGATCTTGTCGCGCCGTATGTGGAGGCAGCGGAGTCACTGTCGCTCAAGCGAACGTATGATGCGTTCGGTACAAGTCTTCGAGGCGAATCTGTCACCGCCGGGCTGACGCTTGCATCGGGCCGAACACTTGCTGGCGAACGACCGGCGGCTTCGCGACGTCAACTGCAAATCATTCAAGCGCGGTTACGACAACCTCAACGCATCGAGCAAGCAATTCAAGCGAGCACGACAAGGGAATCGCTTGTGGCGACGGTTGATGCAATCATCCAGCAGTCGTCAGTCGATGACCGATTTCGCTTAACGTGGTCGATGTATCGTCAAGCTGTCGCGACCGGCAACACACCGCTTCAACTTGTGTTATTGCAATCGCTGTCCAGTTCAGAGCATTTCAGTTCCGTTGTACAAGGTAGCGCTTCGTTGTGGGCACAATTGCGACTTGATACAATGCGAAGCAGCAGTGAGTGGCGATTGCTTGAGCAAAACAAAACGCTCAAAGGTAGTTTGTCACGAGCCAAGCTCAATGATGGACCAAATGGTCATAGCTCACCAGCTGAAGTGGTTTCCCTGTCGCCTTTCCAAAACGATTCCAGCCGTGTGGTGACGGCTGCAGCAATATCGCCATTGATCGTGCCCGATACGACGCCTAAGGTAACGACGGCCATTGCATCATCCGACTTGCGGGGCATCCTCTCGCCACACGCGGAAAACGCTCGCTCGGGTCGAAAATCAGAAATCGATTTGTCCTGGGAGTTTCATCCTTTGGTGTTGATCGCCCGCGACGCAATCCGCCGACACAGCGAGGCTGACGAATTGCACCGAGTGGAAGAAGCCGGCGGCAATCTGCAGCGATTGTCGTTGTCAACGTTTTCCCAGTCATGGAGCAGGCTGGTTGCTCCGGCCACGTTGGTTGCCAAGCGAGCAACGCGACCACCACGTCTGGACGGTGTGTTTGATGACGATTGCTGGGGGGCACTTGTGGATTCGACCACACGACCAGTCGCCATGCGATTGGCTTATGACGACCAATTCTTGTACCTTGCTGCGGAGGCATCGTCAGCAAGTTTCGCGACTCCCGTCGCCGCCGATACAGTGCCCAGGTTGGTCCGAGACAACGATCTGACGCACCGAGATCGATTGACGATTTCGCTGGATGTTGATCGTGATTTAATGACGGCATTTCGACTGCAAACGACCGTCGATCGGCTGACCCGGGATGCTGTTGATTCACAAACACAGTGGCAACCGACATGGTACGTCGCCGTCGCTGAGCAAGCGTCGACAACCTCCTTTGAAATCGCTGTCCGGTTGACGGATCTTGTGGAATCGCTACCCAGTTCAGGAGAGGCGTGGTTGTGTGAAGTCAACTATTTAGCTGCGGGGACGGCCACACAAGAAACGCCCATGGTAGAACCGAGTGGCTGGTTCAAATTCAGTTTCCAATAGCGAGTCGTCCAGAGAGAGTTGGCCGTAGTGCGAGTTGCAATTTTGGTCGTTACCATACGGTACTTTGTCTCTTGCCATACCGCCCTTGACTAACACTCGCCCGTGACCCACGACTCGAACGAAGATCCCCAGCCCGTAGCGTACCACGCTGGTTACTCGCTTGAGCACGGAGTGCTGGCCCGCGCACGCAGTTGGGTAGATGTATTTGGATTCATTCGTCTCGGGCGTGTTTTGCGAGTCGCCGGATCTCCTGTTTTGCTGTCGATTACACTGCTCACAACGATCACTTGGTGGCTTGGATGGAATCTCTGCTTGAGCAGTGAGTCACTTTTGAGGATGCCAACGTTGGCGGCTTTGTCCCTAAAACAGCCCTTCCCACAGTCAACGTTGTGTTACGACGTCGCGTGGTTGGATGTCTTGAGTTCGATATCGCTCGTATCGGTGTTTGCTGGAAGTGATGACACGATGTGGTACAGACTATTTGCGGCGACGTTGTGGTCGATTCTGGTTTGGACTCCAGCGGCGCTAGTACTATTGCGACAAGGCGCGATGTTGGTCGCAGGTCGCAATCTGTTGCCACTCGCCGACGTTTTCACTTGGGCACGACGTCGCTACTGGCGCAGCGTGCTCGCTGCCTGCATACCGGCCGCAAGTATCGCATCGATTGTCTGGCTTGTTCCCGTGGTTGGCTGGATCACGACCTTAGCGAATTCTTGGTGGGTCGCGGTGCCCGCCGGAGTGTTTCTCGCCGCCTTGGCAATACCCATCGGCATCTTGGGGCTGGGGTCACTTGTCGCGGTGCCTCTGAGTTGGTCAGCACTGATTAACGAGCCTGATCCCGATCCGCTGGACTCACTCAGTCGCGGCTACGAATATTTGTATCGACGCCCGCTAAGGCTGTTTTTGTATCTTGTCGTGTCCTTGGCAGTTTTGATGGTGGTCAGTTTTCTGTTTTCGCTGATTGCTCTGGGCGGTTTCGAGATGATCAGCGGGCCACTGCGGTTGGTTGCAGTGGACTCACGATTGAGTGAGTTCACCCTGGGCCTGTTGCGGTTGTTTCCCCTGATCGCCGTCTATGCGGTTTCCTGGGCACTGATTGGCGGAATTTATCTGTTGTTACGCCAGGACGCCGGCGGACAGGAACCGGAAGACTTGTGGATTGTGCCGCCACAGCCCCTTCAACCGTTGCCGCAACTTGATCCGCTTGCATGACGAAGCCGCTGAAATCCGCCGAGTAGAAGTGCGAGCAGAAATTTCGTTCGGCAGAATGAAGAAACGAGGGCTTGGTTCGGTTACACTGGTCGTTCTCTCCGCTGTATCCAATCGACTTATCCGTTAACGGGCACCTATCCTGATCCTGTTAGCTGAACCTACCTCCCTTTCGTTCGGAACTGTGATGAAATCGAATCGCATTCGCCTGAGTCTCACATGCGTTTTTGCGTGGGCAAGTTTGGCGTTTCCGTTATTTGCAAACGCGGCTGATGGAAACAAACGGAATATCTTGATGATGGCGGGCCCCCCATCGCACAACTATGGCGCTCACGAACACTATGCGGGTTTAAAAATTCTGGAAGAGTCACTCAATGCGAGTAGCGACTTACTCAATGTTACTGTCGTCCGCGGTTGGCCGGAAAATGAATCGCTTGTCGAAGCGGCCGATTCGATCGTACTTTACAGTGACGGAGGCAAAAAGCACTTTGCGCTTCCTCACACAGAGGCGCTTCGCAAGAAGCTAGACGCCGGATGCGGTTTCGTCTGTTTGCATTACGCCGTCGAAGTCCCCAAGGGAGAGGACGGCGAAAATTGGCTCAAATTTCTGGGAGGATATTTCGAGACCGATTGGAGCGTGAACCCACATTGGATTGCCGATTTCAAGTCGCTGCCCGAGCATCCGGTGTCTCGCGGAGTGAAGCCGTTTGCCACCAATGATGAATGGTACTTTCACATGCGGTTCATTGGCTCGGATGCCGTGAAGCCAATCCTCAGCGCTATCGCGCCCGAAGACACAATGCGACGACCCGACGGAACGCACAGTGGTAATCCAGATGTTCGCAAAAGTGTTGCAGCTGGCGAGCCGCAAACGGTTGCCTGGGTCTTTGATCGACCCGATGGCGGTCGTTCATTTGGATTCACCGGCGGTCACTTCCACTGGAACTGGGGCAATGACGATGTTCGCCGCTTGGTGACCAACGCCATCCGCTGGACCGCAGGAGATGACGTACCCGCGGAGGGTTCGAAACTGCGTGAGGCGCCGATGTCTAAGTTGCTAGAGAATCAAGATTACGAACCGCCAAAGCAATTCTCGCCCGAGAAAACGGCGGAAGAATTTCACCTTGGTAAAGCCGACGCAAACGTGGCGCCTAAATCCTCGCCCCGATTATTGGAAGTAACACCAGTAGTAACCACCGGAACCAGTCGCCATCGAGTGGACATGGAAGTATCGCTCACCGGCGTACGAGATTTATTCCTTGTCGCGACCGATGCCGGTGACAGTTATTCCTGTGATTGGGTTGACTGGATCGATCCAACTCTCGTGGGCAAACAGGGTTCAAAGTCGTTAGTGGATCTGGATTGGGTTTCGGCAAAGTGCCAGTGGGGCCAAGTGCATAAGAATGCAAACTGCAACGGTGAACCCTGGCTTGTTCGTGAGGAAAAAATTGGAAATGCGTGCATCGGCACTCATGCGATCAGCGTAATCCATTTTTCGATTCCGGACGGCTTCGAGAAGTTCAGCGTCACTGCGGCACTGGATAGCGGCGGTACAACGCAGAACGAGGGCAAAGTGTCAAGTGTTCGCTTTGCACTATTTGCCGACAACGTGCCCAGTGACTTGAATGCGTTCGAGGCCAGCTTGGGTGATCAAATGCGAAACGCAAGCGAAGCACTCGCGGGGCTGACCATTGCCGAAGGCTTGCAAGCAACGTTGGTGGCGAGCGAGCCCCAGCTGAATAGCTTGACCAATCTCGACGTGGATGATCGCGGGCGAATCTGGGTTTGTGACGTCATGAATTATCGCCGCAATAACGGCTCGCGTCCCGAAGGTGACCGAATTCTGATCCTCGAAGATACCACCGGTGACGGCGTTGCCGACAGCGTCAAAACGTATTACCAAGGTCGCGACGTTGATACCGCGATGGGCATCTGTGTCCTTGGCAACCAAGTCATCGTTACCGCGACACCAACCGTATGGAGATTCACAGATGAAGATGGCGATGATGTGCCGGATCGCAAGGAAGCATTGTTTACCGAAGTCGGGCAACCGCAACATGATCATTCGGCACACTCGTTCCTGTTTGGTCCCGATGGAAAGTTGTACTGGAACTTCGGCAACACCGGGGGACAAGTAAAAGACGCCAATGGCCAAACCGTCGTTGATATCCATGGCCGACCTGTCGTCGACGATGGAAAACCTTTCTACGGAGGAATGCCGTTTCGCTGCAATCTGGACGGCAGCGAATTCGAAGTCTTGGCACATAACTTTCGTAACAACTGGGAAACAACCATCGATTCGTTCGGTACGTTGTGGCAAAGCGACAACGATGATGACGGTAACCGCGGCACGCGAATTAATTTTGTAATGGAGCACGGAAACTATGGTTATCGTGACGAGCTCACTGGAGGATCATGGCAACAAGATCGCATCACTCTCGAAGAAGAGATTCCGCTTCGACATTGGCACTTGAATGATCCAGGTGTTGTGCCGAATTTGTTGCAAACGGGAGCCGGTTCACCATCGGGAATCTGCTTTTACGAAGGCCGATTGTTGCCCAAACGATTCTGGGATTCGATGATTCATTGCGAGCCGGGTGCGAATGTCGTTCGCGCATATCCCACAACCGTCGATAAAGCTGGATACACGGCCACGATCCAGCCGCTGCTTACCGGCACGACCGACAAATGGTTCCGACCAGCAGACGCTTGCGTTGCACCGGATGGTTCCGTCTTCGTGAGCGATTGGTACGATCCAGGAGTGGGTGGACACCGCCAAGAGGACCTTGATCGTGGGCGGTTGTTCCGAATCGCTCCTCCCGGCTCGAAGTACGCCGTACCCAAGGTCGATTATTCAACTGAGGCTGGCGCGGTCGCCGCACTGCGCAGCCCCAACATGGCAACTCGTTACAAAGCATGGACGGCACTTCACGCCATGGGAGCGGCAGCGGAAGCCGAACTGCTGAAAATGTATCGCGACGAAAACCCTTTGATGCGCGCTCGCGCTTTGTGGCTATTAGGGAAAATCGAAGGACGCGGTGCACACTACGTGGAAACCGCGTTTGTCGACGCTGATGCTGATCTACGTATCACTGGCATACGCCTGGCAAAGCAACTCGGTATCTCGTTAGCGGAAGTTGGCGATAAAATCGTCGCCGATCCGTCTCCCGCCGTCCGTCGCGAGCTGGCCATCGCCTTACGGTTTGACAAATCGCCGGTCATGCCGGAAACCTGGGCGGTGCTGGCGGCGCAGTACGACGGCAGTGATCGTTGGTACTTGGAAGCTCTTGGCATCGGCAGCGATTTGCGAGCCGTTGAGTGCTTGGATGCTTGGTTAGCGAGCCAATACGGCAAGTGGAACACACCCGAAGGACGCGACATCGTGTGGCGAGTCCGAGCTCCGAAAGCTGCGAAGATGATGGTCGAACTAGTTCGCGACCCGAAACTGCCGCTAGCAGATACCAATCGTTACTTCCGAAGTTTGGAGTACCACGACGCCAAAGTTCGGACCGAGGCATTGAAAACTCTACTCGACGGCGAGCATGTGCCGCCTGGGCGCGGTGATGCACTGATCGTTTTCGCGATCCAGCGGATGACTGATTTTGACACGTCGGGAAATGCGCGAGTTCAAGAATCTCTGACACGACATATCGCCAGCCAAAAAGGGACACCAGATTATTTGAAGTTAGTAAAACAGTTCCAACCGCGGGGGATTGAATCGGAATTGGAAAAGTTGGCGACCGAGTCCAAGAACGATTCTGACGCCGTGGAGGCGGTACGATTACTGGCTCAAAGTCCAGACGGTCCCAAGCGTTTACGGGAGCTACTGCATGACTCGAATACGAATGTTGTCATTCGGTTTGCCGATCTTCTAGGATTATTGGGCAACGGTCGAGCTGTGAAGATGCTAGAGGAAATCGCTATGGATGCGGAACAACCCTACGACGTTCGCAGTGCAGCCGTAAAAGGTTTAGCTCGCAACAATGTCGGCGCGGAGTCGCTGTTGACGTCTGTAGCGGCTGGTAAACTTCCCGCCGACACGCGATTGTTAGCGGGTGGACTACTGGCTCGCCTGAACGACAAAAAAATTGTGCAACGCGCTGCGGAGCTGTTGCCGTTGCCTCAACAAGCAAACCAAGCTCCGGTGGCAGCACTCGACGAATTGGTGAAGCTTCGCGGTGACGTCAAGCATGGCCTGGAGCTTTTCCGTACCAAAGCAACGTGCGCGAACTGTCATTTGGTTAACGGTCAAGGAAAACAGGTTGGACCAGATTTGTCCGAGATTGGTACCAAGCTTTCACGCGAAGCGATGTTCACGTCGATCTTGGACCCCAGCGCCGGGATCAGCCACAACTTTGAGAGTTACGTCGTACTGACCGACGGTGGATTAGTTGTCAGCGGTGTGAAAGTCAGCGAAACCGATTCTGAAATTGCGATTCGCACTGCCGAAGCAATCGACCGAACCCTGAGCAAGGACGAAATCGACGAAATCAAGCAGAGTGAAAAGTCAATCATGCCTGACAACCTGCACCAGACCATTGACCAACAAGGCTTGGTCGACGTGGTGGAGTATCTCATGACGCTTAAAAAAGGATCAAGCGGACCCTGATCAAGAATGAGGGCTGGTGTACACGCTTGGGCCACAAATTATTGCCTAAAGACTTGTCGTCAACGCTATTGCAAATGTTTGACTTAGCACCAATGCGTTCACCGTTTCCGAACATGAACGCACCTGTCCATTTGATCCGTTGTATAACATGCAACATCGGCTACCCAAAGTAAGTCAATTACATGCAATCGGCTAACACGTTTCCCCAATCATTCTTTGCTTGAGTCTTTACCCTCCAGTAATGCGAGACGTATCTTGCTCGGCGAGTTCCATTCTCTTGCCGGCGATTTATTCGTACCGACTCGGCGTTACTCTCCCGCAAGCGATCCGGCAGCATTGATTTCAAATCCGTCTCCCCCCGGAAAGCCGACGTAGTGCTGCGTCACAGCTCAGTCTTAGGATCAGCCGGAGTGCCTTAGAGAGCGTCCCGCTTACGACTTGGCTTTTGCTCTCAATAAGAAAGGCTCCCCAGCGGGAGTCTTTCACGCTACAAGCACGAAGTAAATTGCAACATTCTCAAAAGGAGGCAATGGGAAGGATACCACATTGGACGCTTTAAAAAAATGGATTTATCGACGATCCTCTGCAGCCAAGTTCCGGAGAACTGTGGGAACTTCAAGAGCGGTTAGCCGGTGACAATCACGTACAAGCGGTCGAGCTGTTCATCTCTCAGGCCGAACACCAAGCACTTTATCAGGCTTACAGAGGTACTGGTTCCAAAACGTATCGCCCTGAGTGACTCGGGAAGGACAACCTTATACAGCTTTCGCGACCGAGCCGCCTAGTTCATCGAAGGGTTTCACACCGAGATGATTCAAGATGCGATCCAAAACGAAATCATCGATCCCACCGAAGGCTGTCTCGATGGAACATTCGTCACGGCTGCCGCTTCACGCCATAAGATGTTTCGCTTACGTCATGTTTCTCGACGGTTCTCGGTCATCAAACGAGCGATTTCTCAACTTGATAATCCCGATCAGGTAGCGTCACTTCGAAAGTTTAAAACAATCCCTTCTTGGTTGGCAAAGACACCCGGCGGACGCCAAGAACAACAGGAATCTTTTCGAGCAGCGAAGGCGAAGATCCTCGACGAAATCAGAGCCAATCGCGGTTTGCCAAGCAGTCTTCGTCGTGATGAGGATGAGATCAAGATCAGTCCTGCCGACGTCGACGCAGTGATCGGTAAAGATAAATTCAAAGTCACCGGACCGCTGTATAACGTTCAGTACATGTGCGACTTCGGAAGTGATGTGATTTTGTCGTATGACGTGTTTGGCAAAGAGAATGACACAGGCACTTTGATCCCAATGATCCACATGACCCAGTTGATTCTAGGCGGAAGATTGCAAAAGGTTCATGCAGATAGCGGTTATTGCTCGCTGCTAGAGGTTTCCGATTGTGTTGAGCTAGGAGTGGACTTGTTAGCGCCGGTGCCAGAGCGAAAAGGCAGCAAGGGCCGCCCGACCAGCAGTGGTGAAGTTCAACTATCAGCGGACGAATTTCCGTGGGATGAATCGACTGGCTCGCTGAGCTGCCCAGCGGGGCATGCGATGCGCCGCGTCAGTCGCAGCAAAGATCCTCGTGCCGATGATCGATTTGTTATCGAGTTGCGTTTTGAGCAGGATCAAGACCTGTGTGCGGGCTGCGAGCTTGCTGCGCGTTGTCTGGCGTCTAACTCCAAACGCCGGACGGTTCGGCGATTAGAGAAACAATCAGTGATGGACCAACAGAAACAGAAGGTGACCGGTGAAACTGGAATCCAGAGTGTTCGAAATCGCAAGATGAGGATCGAACGTCGCTACGGTGACAGCAAGAAGCATCGCGGTGGCCGGGAACTGCACGGACGCGGATTATCGCGAGCAACCGCAGAGACCGGCCTAATGGTTGTGGCTCAGAACATGTTGACACTCTATATGCTCGCAAAGCGAGCCCGAAACGAATAGAACTAAGCGGGACGCTCTTTAACGCGTTTCGGCTGATTTCGATTACCCTTAGTCTCAATGTTTACGCAGCACTAGATCTCGGTTGGTATCGTTGTCGTTAGCAAACGCGGGTGAAGGAAGCAAAACCCACTTGGAATCCTTTTACGGTTGTTTTAATTGCACGCTGCTCAGCTAGAAGCCGATGTTCAGCACCCACAGCGAGCTCGAACGACGATGGGACTTATCGTTGCTTGTCGGGTTCTGCATCCAGTCTGCGGACAATCTCCGACATGAGATGATCAACACGCGACCTCGCCACAAAGACGGCACCGGTGTTCATGTTAAGAGCTGCGGCTGTTTCGGCGCCGGTGGCACCGTCCAGACTCATCATTCTCCATGCCTCGAAGGTATGTGGCTGAACGCGATTCTTCACTTCCGCCATTGCCAGTTCCAGTATTTCGCGTTGGCAAAGCTGTTCCAGGCGATTGAGAAAGTCATCCCGAGCTGCCACGTTCTGAAGAAGCTGTATGACCTGACTGTCGCCGCTGCCGACTCCCGGACGCTGCAGTCGTTTCAGCAGGTCACACCATGCTCGGTAAACGATCGTTTTGAGCCAGTATCGAAACCGTCCTTCCTGACGCCACTGGGTGATCTGCATGTTGCGGCTGATTTCGAGCAACACATTCTGCATCAGGTCTTCTGTGTCGGCTTCCTGAAGTTTCCATTGACGGCACCAAAGGCGAATCAAAGGTGAGTATTTTGCGGCAAACCGTTGCCATGCCTCCTCATCGGCAGGATTCTTCTGAAGTTGCTGGATCAATGTCATACTGGTCAGGAATGGATCTGCAGTTTCCAGCTTTCGCAATTCGTCCTGATTCGATTCGCTGTTCATGAAGTCTTTTTCGATTCAAAGGATCGTTTACCATCCGCTAAAATAGAATACAGAATGATGATGGGCTGTTGATTTTGCGCGTTGAACTAAACCGCTCGGCTTAAGAGTTTGGTTGGATGTTGCTAGAGTGGTTGGCGCTGACCGTCGGCGTTAGCGCTGACGATCGTTGTGAGGTGGTTGTGATCACTGCAGCGTGAACTCGGTGGGTCCCTTCTCGCA
>JBGSIA010000211.1:0-7617 GCA_041751935.1 Pirellulaceae bacterium
TCGTTACGGACTGTTCATTCGCCTTTGGTTGCTCTCCACCTTTTCTGTTGAAAACGCAGTTACCATTGGCTACGGGGCGGTAACGGCTTCCCCGATCAGGACTTTCACCCGATAATTCAATCGCCTTCACAGGCGCACTAGTGGGATTCGCTAGAATTCCCCGAGTGAAATTGGAATTCTTGCGAATCCCGCTACGGTGGGAAAATGCCGCCGCTCGCCATAGCAGAATTCGCAACTCGATTCGTTTGTTGCTATCCTGAAGCCTGTAGTAGAACGTAGCCTGAATCCTGACCCCACCCATGTCCCACGCCACTGTTATCGAAACGTTTGCTGAACGACTTGTCGAACTGGGCAGTATTGATCCGGCTCGTGTTCGACTCGCCCCGGCCCCAGGCACGGCCACCGTGGAAGATCTAGTCCAAGTCAATCACCACGAAAACACGCTCTGCGAACTCATTGACCGAACGTTGGTGGAGAAATCGATGAGCTACGAAGCTTCCGTTGTTGCCATGACCATTGTCAGCCTTCTGAGGAATTTCGTCGCACCGAAACGCCTGGGAATCGTCTCCGGACCCAATGGCATGTTTCGGTTGCTCCCCGGTAATGTGCGAGGTCCAGACGTCGGGTATGTCTCGCGTGAACGCTTCCCCGAGGGGCGCTTCCCCACCGCGGCCTACCCAGCGATCACACCGGATGTCGCTGTCGAAGTGCTCAGCCCCGGAAACACCAAAGCGGAGATGACTCGCAAGCGAATCGAGTATTTTCATAGCGGCGTGAAGCTCGTTTGGATTGTTGATTGTCGCGACCGATCCGTCGCCGTGTATACCGCACCAGATGTTGTTGTCGTCCTGGGCGAAGAAGATTCAATCGACGGCGGTGAAATTCTCCCAGAGTTCTCCGTCCCGGTCGCCGAGTTCTTTAGCGATTTGAATCTCCTCGATTCGGCGTCGCCCGCTTCCTGAATCCGACTACCAAGGCATGTCCAACTCACTACCACATCTACCGAGCAAAGACGGTGAACCCGCATGGGAGGCAGCGTACTTTTTTCCACCGCAGGGCCGATGGAGCGAGGAGACGTTTTTGCAGTTCCACACCAATAAGATGGCTGAGTTGGTGGATGGAAGATTGGAGATTCTGCCTATGCCTACATGGTTGCATCAACTGATCCTAGGATACTTATTTGACCAGATACGCGGCCATCTGCGATCAGCAGGTATCGCTGGCGATGTGCTGTTCGCGCCACTGCCCACGCGATTATTTCCTGGAACGATCCGTGAGCCCGATTTGCTTTACGTTTGCCCCGAAAACATACCGGCTGATATCCGAGGTTATCCTCACAAAATCGACCTCGCCATCGAAATTTTCAGCGAGGGAGCCGAAGCTCACAAGCGAGACTACGAAGACAAACGCGTTGATTACGCCAAAGCCGGTGTGACTGAATACTGGATCGTCGATCCGCAAACACAACTCGTTACGGTTTTGACCCTGCAAGGCACGGAGTACCAAATCGCCCAAGAATGCCAACCCGGTGATATCGCCAACAGCTTGTTGCTCACCGGCCTCGCCATCGCCGTCAACGAAATTTGGGCGTTGGACAACGAGCAACGACCGTAATTGAATTCGGTGGCTAGTGCATCATCCACTCTAAGTTTTTGGGTAGTGGGTTTCGCCAGAAATCCTCAACGCCCGTTCGTCACTTGGAACTCTGGCGAATCCCACTACAGTAAACCCGCTCTCTGTTACAGCGTTCTCGACATTGAATGCTTCCGATTCAAGACAATCAACCTTCAGGATCGTCGATCAATGCTTGCAGTCGCTGGTTCAGGGGTGGCTCGTATTGCGCGGGCCAGTCCGCGTCGATCAGTCCAACGCCGATCATGTCCAATACATGAACTTGGTCCTTTCGACGGTTACTGACTAGTTTCATGCGTACCAGTTCGACCAAATCAACAACGCGTTTCCCTTGCAATCGTTGGAATTGCTCAGGCAAAGGAGCTGGACTGATATGCTCGGCTTTGACTTTTTGTCCAGCCCAGATGACATGTACCGCTTGGCTCGGCTTGCCATCGGGGCCGTCGAGGAACATGGTGACGTTGAAGACTTTTTCGCGATGGAAGCCCGCTTTAGCGAGTGCCTCCGTCGCACGCTCAGCGTCTTCGGTGCGCAGCAGAATGTCGACGTCTTGGGTGCTGCGGATTGCGCCCTCATCGCGAGTGGCGACCCAAGCCGCGACGGCGTTACCCCCGATAACAGCGTACGGTACCTCAGCAGATTCAAGTGCCTCACAGGCACGATCGAGCCGTTGTCGAACTTGTTCCATCATTTCGAACATCCGGTCAAAGGCGACCGGCCCCCGCTCACGAACCAATTGATCGATTTCTTGCTCGTTCATACGAATATTCTAACGCTTTAATCGCTGGGTTGCTGTTTAGCCTTTAGGCAAAAACCTGCGGCTAAAGCCTGTACACCAGCAATTAGTGCTTACACCTGACAAGTTCAGCGTAGTGGATCTTGTAAAAGATCCCGCAACAGTAGCAATTTCCAGGTATAGTTTACCTCATGCGGCGATTGATGATTTGCCTGTTTCGATGAAAACCAGACGACGCATTGTTCGTCCCCTTTAGAAAGTCCTTTTCCGTACTCGATGTCTGACATGCAACCTCAACTCCCGTTTGCCGATGGCGAGCCAGCCTGGAAGGTGGCGTTGTTTTTTCCACAACAAGGTGGTTGGACCGAAGCCGACTATTTCGAGCTGAATAGCGGTCCCTTGGTGGAATATGACAATGGTTGCATCGAGGTGCTGGACTTGCCGACCAAAGAGCATCAACGGATCGTTCAGTACCTACTGTTTCTACTAACCAACTATGTCCGTGAGAGACATTTAGGTGAAGTATTCGTCGCGCCACTCCCCATTCGATTATGGCCGCGAAAATACCGAGAGCCGGACCTTGTGTATCTGGCGGATGGACGTAGTGAAACCGATGGCTACTCCGACGGTGCCGATTTAGTCATGGAAGTCCTTAGCCCTGGTGCGGAGAATCGCCACCGCGATCAAGTCACCAAACGCGACGACTATGCCCAAGCCGGTGTTGCTGAATACTGGATCGTCGACCCCGAAGAAAAACGAATCACTGTGCTGTCACTCGACGGTGACCATTACTCCGAGCATGGAGTCTTCGCCGCAGGCCAAACCGCAACCAGCAAACTCCTAGCTGGCCTCACCGTCCCCGTCATCTAAGCCTTCATCCCGTAGCGGGATTCGCAAGAATTCTACCTTCATCCCGTCGCAGGATTCGCAAGAATTCCGGCCTCCAACCTAACCCTCTGAACTCTTGCGAGTCCAGCTACCTTCAAAATCTTCCGTAGTGAAATTCGCAGGAATTCTAGCGCTGACGGGAATCGCTTTGATCGCCCCGGGATGTGTTCCGGAGCCTACGAGTTCGCTACAGCTTCCGCTTGTCGAACCGACGACCGAGGACCAACCCGACGCCAGCGATCGTCTCAAATTTGCTTCTGTCGCAATCGCCACCCATTCGTCCGCGAAGGCAAGCCAAGCGCAGTGGCCGATGATGTTTGGGCCAAATCGAAACAGCCGCATTGACGAACAGGTCAATCCGCTCTGGTCCAGCGAAGGGCCGACGCTTGTGTGGCAAACCGAAGTGGGGACGGGGTACTCCAGCCCAGTCGCCGCCAATGGCAAAGTGGTATTTTCGCACCGCGTCGACGATGTCGAGCGTTTCCAATGTCACGACGTGGAAAACGGCGAGATGCTGTGGGTATTTGAACAGCCTACCGAAGTGTTTTGTAAGTTTGAATACAGCGACGGACCGTACAGTACACCCTTGATCGATGTTGAACGCGACCGCGTGTTTGTCGTCGGTGGACAAGGTCGGATGAGTTGCCTGAGTTTCCAGACAGGTCAGCCGATCTGGACGAGAGACTTACATCAAGACCACGAACTAGAACCCAATTTGTTCCCAGTCGGTGCCTCGCCTGCGCTGGACGCGCAAACCATCGACGGCCAGCTCCAGTTAATTTTTAACCTCGGGGATGTCGACGGCCAAGCAGGAGTCGTCTCACTCGACGCAGCTACGGGCATGGAGCGCTGGCGCGTCACCGATCACGGTGCCGGTTACACCACACCCCTGATCGCCACCCTCCATGACCAGCGTTTTGTGTTTACGTTCACAGCCGATGGGGTTTGCAGCGTCAACCCCGACACGGGAGTGCTGGATTGGGAATTTTCCTACTTTAGCCGGGCACCCGACAGCTTCAACGCCGTGTCACCCATATTGCACGAAGACAAGGTCTTGATTGTGACCGGACCTGGGCCCGGCGCGATTTGCATTCGCATCCTTCCCGACCGCAGCTTTAAACCTGTATGGCGTGATCGACGCGTGATCGACTGCCAGTACAACCCGCTGATGCACAGTGGTGACCACGTCTTTAGTTTTACGTCCGCTGGCCAAGGCGGTGCGGAGTTGCGGTGCGTCGAGTTTGCAACCGGTAAATTGGCCTGGCGCTATCACAGCAAACTGCGCCGCGGGACGGGCCTGATCGCCGATCGAGCGTTATTGCTGCTCGGTGAAGACGGCCACCTCGCCTCCTTGAAAGCAACGTCGGACGAGCCCCAAGTACTTTCGTTCACCCAGTCACCGTTAATGGCCAAGCCGTGCTATTGTAGCCCCGCCGTATTAGGCCAAACACTCATCCTCAAGGACGAGAAGCGCGTCGCCGCGTTCGATCTGGGCAGCATCCCGTAGCCGGATTCGCTAGAATTCGGACGCATACGCATACCTTGTTCCCGCTGAACTCTTGCGAGTCCAGCTACCGAACCCAAACCCGTAGCCGAATCCCCAAGAATTCGGATCTTAACCAAACCCGCTGAACTCTTGAGAGTCCAGCTACACGATCCTGAAGTCTGACGCCTATAACCTGAAGCCTGCTTTGTCCCGTCCCGCCATCGTCGTCGAAAACCTGACCAAAAAGTTCCGCATCGGAACCTCGGGAGGCCCTGGCTATCACCGCCTCAGCGAAATGCTGACCGGTCTACCTCGCTACGCCCACAACCATTTCTTCCCCCGCCGCGTTCACGTTCCTGGCTCCCCTCGCCTCGCCTCGTTAACACGCGGCAATTGAAATTCGAATCTATCCGCGATAATCAACCTTGCTCCATAGTAGAATGAGCCGACGAGAAGAACGGGAAGCACGGAAGCCTCTGCTACCGCGAGTATTTCTGGTCGTGATCGGCCAGAAGCCGATTCAGCTAAAGCACACCTCAGACATGTGAGATACACATGCCAATCGTGAATCAACCAAAAATGACGTCTGCCAGTGAGCTACACGAATTCCCAGCGGATGGTTACCGATACGAACTCGTTCTCGGAGCCTTACACATGATGTCACCAGCGGGCGGACGGCACGGCCGAATCGCGGGACAGGTGGCTTACTTGCTGAAGACGCATGTGGACCGCAACCGGCTCGGAGTCGTTTTCGCTGCCGAGACAGGATTTTTGATTCAGCAAAATCCAGATACTGTGTTAGCGCCAGACGTCGCCTTCGTATCGCGAGCAAAATTTGAAACGATCGAGAATGAAGCTCAATATTTGCCGTTAGCGCCAGACTTTGCGGCTGAAGTTCTGTCGCCCAGCGATCGATTCGCCCGGGTTGAATCCAAAGCTTTAGCATGGCTAGACGCTGGTACTAGGCTCGTGCTGGTTGTTGATCCAGAGAACGAAACGGTCCATGCGTATTGGTCCCGAAAGCGAATTGAAGTCTTCGACCGCACCGAAGTCATTGACTGTAGCGCCGCGGTCGAGGGCTGGACGCTCCCCGTCGCCGACATTTTCCGGCTGTATAGCTAGCTGTCCTTCAAAACACGAAAGCCTGAACACCGTCATGAACGATCCATTGGTCCGGGTGCTACACCGTAGCGGGATTCGCAAGAATTCCGGTCCAATTACCAAACAACGAATTACCCCCGTAAACCTCTGTGCCTCCGAGCCTCAGTGCGAGACTCCTGGCCGACACGCATCACCTCACACAAAGTCACCAAGGCACGGAGTAGAACACATCGTTTCATGCCATATCCGCACTGCGAGTCCAGGCACAGTAGCCGAATTCCCAAGAATTCGGATCTTAACCAAACCCGCTGAACTCTTGAGAGTCCAGCTACACGATCCTGAAGTCTGACGCCTGTAACCTGAAGTGTCCCAACTTGACCTACTTCGGTTCGTCGCAGAACTGCTTCACCGCCTAGAAATCCCATACATGCTGGTCGGCTCGCATGCGTCTAGCTTTTACGGGGAACCGAGATCGACGCACGACATCGACATCGTTATCGATCTCGATTCTCAAAAGATCAACAATCTTGTCCGTGAAGTGGATTCGGATCGTTTTTACCTTAGTGAATCCGCGTTAAAAGAAGGACGCATGGCGAACTTGATCGATTTGCAGACGGGAGACAAAGTCGACCTATTCATCCTCGATAGCGAACCTGTCAATCGAACGGCGTTTGATCGTCGATTGCTCAAATCGATCCTGGGCATCGAGATTCCGATCGCGTCCGCCGAAGATACAATTCTGGCGAAACTGCGATGGAGCGAAATGACGGGTGGATCACAGAGGCAGCTCAGCGATATTCGCCAGATCCTGCAAGTTCAACGAAATAGTCTGGACGAAAATTACCTCCACGAGCAAGCCACTCGGATGGGACTAGCGAGACAGTGGAGTGAGTTGATGAAGGTGACGGACAGCAACCATGGAATTTGAAAAATTCGAGGACCAACTAGCGGCGACCAGCCCCGGCGGCCGCGAGGGCCTCGCGATCAGAGATCGGATCATGCGAGAGATGTCCGGCGAACAAAAGATCGCCAAGTCTTTCGAGCTGACCGAGATGACACGTCAAATCATGCGAGCCGGAATCCGCGAGGCGCACCCCGACGCGACTGAAGAGGAGATTCAGCGAATCTACGTCGCCCGCCTGCTTCAACATCAAGGCATCTCCCTAACCCAAATTCACCCGTAACCGGATTCGCAACAAAAGCTCGTCGCTGTCTTCACCCTCTGTGCTCACTGTGGCCTCTGTGGCAAATCCTCGACCTCTCCACGACAAAACTTCACAGCCACAGAGAACACAAAGCTCACAGAGCCGAGCATGATAATTCGAGTTTCTTCCTAACTGCTAACTGCTAACTGCTAACTGCTAACTGCTAACTGCTAACTGCTAACTGCTAACCGCTAACCGCTAACCGCTAACCGCCTTGTCCCGTCCCGCCATCGTCGTCGAAAACCTGTCCAAAAAGTTCCGCATCGGACCCTCGGGAGGCCCCGGCTATCACCGTCTCAGCGAAATGCTGACCGGCCTCCCCCGTTACGCCTACAACAAACTCCGCTCCCCTCGCCAAATACAACACTCTGGCTCCCCTCTCCCCGCTTCGAGCGACACTTTTGATTCCGGCTCCCCTCGCCCCGCTGCGGGGCTCGTTGTACCACACATCTTGAGTTTCACGAAAATGGTGGTTTGCGGGGGCGGGTTTACTTTTTTCTGAGCGGCGCGAACGATTCTATCTCGAAGATCCGCGTGGGTGCTGCGGGTCAGTTGGATTTGTCTGCACG
>JBGSIA010000212.1:0-144430 GCA_041751935.1 Pirellulaceae bacterium
TGCTTCCGATTCTCTGCGAGATCAGCAACATCGACGAGCTATGCAAAGTGCTATTACGTTGTTGTTGTCGACACGGTGTAGGCAATCGTCCCGATCGCTACGAACCGCGAGTTCTCAAACGCCGGCAGAAGAACTACAAGCACATGCAGAAGCCACGTCATGAATACAAACCCGGTGAGGCATGAGACTTAAGGCGATTAAGTGCCATTCGTACCAGACATTTTTTTTGCCCTCAATGTCATGACTTAATCCTTATAGCGAGGTGACTGACGTATCGATAGTGAATTGTCTCGGTATCCGCCCAGTCTAGGGAGTTGTAGCCGACCTCTGTTGTGTACATTTGTAGGGCCGAAGCCGACCCTCGAATAAAACCCACCCCCATTTGGCCTCCTGCAGATTGGATTGACATGCCGCTTAAAATCCAACGACGCAAGTTTTTCAACGGCATCGGAGTAACACTTGCTTTGCCTTGGCTCGAATCGATGAGCCCTCGTTCACTTCATGCTGCTGCCAGTGTCACTCCGCCACGTCGATTCGTAACGTTCTACCAGCCCAACGGCGTTAAACCGAAGGCCTGGGACGTCGAGGGAACGGGGCCGCAGTTTCCAATTGTCGCCGATCCTCAAACCCTTCCCGCCTTTCGCGACGACTTCCCCTTGGTTCTGATTCGCAAAGGACAAGGCCAGCTTCGATCGGGCCAGCATTTCGCATGTCCAAAAGGCACACCGCTTGCCAACCTGCACCTCACACTTGCCCAGCAATTTGATGTGGCAACGGAATGCTTCAACGGTGCCAGTACCGGTACCATCAATGGCATCTTCCACTAATACCAACAGATCATGAAGTTTGTTGCATTTCTCGTCGCGTCGATTCCGTTGACTTGCATGGCCGCTGAAGTTCCGCAGCAGCCGATTGTACAGCAGGGCACAGAACTTTTAGATGACAGTTTCGAGCGATCCGAGCTGGGTGAATGGAAAACAGTCATCCCAACGTTCACGGTGCGCGACGGTGTCTTGAAGGGCGAGCAAACACGAGACGACCATGGAGCGGTGGGACGAATCCATCGTCCGATGAAGAACGTCGTTGTGGAGTTTAGGTTTTTTCTTGATGGCTCCACGGGTTTCAACGCCGTCTTTGATGACCAGAAATTCAAAGGCTCCCACGCAGGGCATATTTGTCGAGTTGCGATCACAGCGAAGCAAATTCGTCTTGGCGACGACAAAGAGGGCGTGATGCGAAACGATATCTTCGAGATGCGCAAAGATGCTACGCGTAAAAAAGAGGCTGATAAACTTCTGTTGGGTCGCAGCTTCTCAGCGCCGGTGGAAGTTAAACAGCGAGTTTGGCACGAGCTGAGAATCGAAATTATGGATGACCGGTTGCGAGTCAGTCTAAATGGAAAGGGGGTGGGGTACCTTCAATCGCCTGGGATTGGTCACGCAACCAAATCCAGTTTCCACTTCACTGTAAACGGTCCCGGCGTATTCTTTGACGACGTACGAATTTCGGACGCACTGTGATTTTTGCTGGTGACTAGTCCACCTTTTTTCGGCCATGGCGATTAGCGATCCGAAGCGTGTTGTCCTGGATGTCGATGGCTAGCTTGATCCCTTCTGAGACTGCGAAAAGGGTTGCAGTGAGTGCCACACAACCGAAAATAAGCGGCAAACCGGTTTCACTGAACTCCCCGAGTTGGACAAGCAGATCTTCCTTGGCGGTAAATGAAATGTAAAGAATGCGAAAGCTGATATAGGGGAACACAAGCAAAATCGCTACGTAGCCAAAAATCTTATACATCCGCTGCATCGACTCAAGCGTTGGATAATGTCGCTCTCGCGGATAAACACCCGAAGTGTCGTTATACGATGATCGGGCTCGATCCGAGCGAGACTCATTGGATTCAAATTCGGTGCGTCGAACTGAGGACGTGCCTGGAGCCGGCCGAAGCAGGTAGTCATCGTCGCTGTGACCAAGCTCCGCGCGAACGATTTTTGCGAGCTGTGCCGTATCCAATGGAACCGCCTGCGGACGCGGTCGTTCATCATCAACACGCAACATGAATTCTGAGTCGTCGTCATCGGCTTGCTCGGTCAGTCCAATTTCGCGATCGTTGTTAGTTGCAGTTTGGCTCGAAACACTGCTGTCCGCCGAAGCAATACCGCGGGACATTGCTTTGGAGGTGCCACAGTTACCGCAGGTAACGAACGTTGCGTGTGGAAGCGGTCGCTCCAGCGGCTTGTGACAGCAGTCACATCGAAACTGTCGGCCAGTCGGCTCGCTCAAATCCATGGTTCGTGATTGTTCAAATGACAATAGGGTGACTCCTTGCCCAGTATCGACCGCGGTTGTGTCAAATTCGCATCGACAATCCGAGGACACGGCGGACTTCGGTTGGACTGGTGATTCCGTTACGAACAAGATCCGTCGCGTTCTCCCAAATCGACTTCATGCCATTGGAGGTCGCAATTCGATAGATTGCTCGACTGTCTCTCGTGTCCAGGATTTGATCAGCAAGCCCAGAATCTTTTAACGACAAAAACTCGCTGGCGACCACGCGGCCTTGGTATCCCGTCATGTTGCACTTTTCGCAACCTTGGGGGATCAAGCACGAGTCTACGGGCAAACCACAGAAATCCTGTTCATTGTGTGACGTGGTAGCGCACTGGCAAACTCGACGCAATAGCCGCTGGCTCATGATGCCAATCACACCGCTACGCAGCAGGTACGGCTCAATCCCCATGTCGAGTAGACGAGTGACGGCGGTTGACGCGCTATCAGCATGAAAAGTCGTCAACATCAACTGACCCGTCAAGCAAGCCTGAATCGCGATCTCGGCAGTCAATGGGTCGCGGATTTCTCCGATCATGATCACTTCGGGGTCCTGCCGCAGCAGCGACCTCAGGCCAGTATGCAGATCAAAGCCCGCTGGCACATTGACTTGACTTTGCGAAACGCCGCTCAAGGGCACTTCGATGGGGTCTTCAATGGTTAGTAAGCTACGATTTCCTCGAGTCGAATGAGCCAGTTCACGCAAGCAAGCGAACAGTGTTGTCGACTTACCGCTTCCTGCCGGGCCAGTCACCAGCATCGCGCCGCTGGTCTCTGCAAGCGTATCGAAAAGGGACTGAGTGATACTCGCTGTGTGACCAAGGTCCTCGAGACGTTTTAGGTTTCCACCGCGTCCAAAAAATCTCAGCACAGCGCGTTCGCCATACAGTGTGGGGAACGTGCTCACGCGTACTTCCGCCGCTTCACCTGGCAAGGCGATACGACCTTCTTGTGGAATATCGCTACGATAGGTCAGTAAGTTTGACAGTACTTTTAAACGTGACACCACCGATGAGCTTGCGCCCAAGGGGAACTCGCCGAGAGGTTGCAACACTCCATTGAAACGGAACCGCACTTCAAGCCCGTCAAGCGTTGGCTGCAAGTGCACGTCGCTTGTACCAATGCTGTCGGCAAAGTCCATCAGTTGGGCCACAAACTGAGTCGCATAGGCAGTTGACTTAGGACTGAATTGGTTCAGACGTTCGATCAGCCCTTCAACCTTTGTTTTGAGAGAACTTTCCGTGTCGGATGCGGCCCCGTTTCGCTGCGCTATTGTTGATTGGATCACATGAAGTTCCTCAGGAGTACATCTTGATTACAAAGAAAGTTTGTTAATTGCCAAATGGACGGAGCGGAAAGGCAGGCATGAAAAAATCAAACAGATTTTTTCATGATGGCGTCGGTCGCTCGTTCTTCCAGTCCATTCACGTACATCGAAAACACGCGGAAGATGATAATGATCAATAGTGCCGCGATCACGATCCAAATCATTGCCGATGCAAAGTAAGTTAACTTCGCCATCGAGCTTCGGACCTGTCGCTTCAATTGATGAAAATGTTTATCAAGCGATTCGGCAAGTCTTCCCGACGCTTCACCGAGTTCAACGACTTCAATCGTGTCCTCTTGGAACAGACGTGTGTCCGCCAAAACGGTATGCATCTCGCGGCCTTGTAAAATCGCTTCCTTGGCCGATTGCGCCTTGTTAGCGTACTGTGATGTTCCAGCGCTGCGGAACGACAAATTGATCGCCGAAGCGGCATCAACTCCCGCTTCGATGGTGATCGCAAGCGTTTGGATAAATCGTGCTTCTGCGAAAACTCGCAAGTTGCGGCCGAGAACGGGGATACGGGCGATCCAGTCACTGACGAACGACAAGTATCCATTTCGAATCAGTAAGTAGATTGCTGCAATCACCAGCGCCACACAACCAATAATGATTGAGTAAGTGAACAAACCGCTTTCGCCTACCAAGCCGATGCCAATCAGATCCTGCCGCTCTTTTGACTCACCGGGAAGCAGGATAGCTGGTAGGTAGATCATTAGCCCCACAACGACCACAGCCATAACGAGTTGCACCACCGGCCACAAAATAGAGGAGAAGAATACTGACTTGAATTCAGCAAGCTGCTGGTAGTATTCCGCAAGTCGTTCGAGCACGCGATCTAAACGTCCTGACTTCTCTCCACCTTCAAGCATCTCAGCAAAGTGCGGTGGGAAGTAGTTTCCTTGAGCCTTCACGGCGTCGGAAAGCGACGAACCCTCGCGAACATGATCCGCGACCGATCGCATTCTTCGGCCGTAAAGAGTAAACGCAGCGCTGGCTTCGCGATCGAATACACGGTAGGGATCCAGCCCGACTTCGAACGCCACGCCCACGCGCTCACAGAGAGTACTGAGAGCTTGATTCTCGATGCGAGTTGATAGCACAGTCAATGTTCCTCAATTCCAACGACAACGATGTTTCGTACATTGGCCGAGATTCTAAAGTGCGAATGTGCTGACTTTGTTGTAACCGTGCGTAGAGTAGGTGAAGAGTTCGAGAATATCAGTGGTTCCCCTGCAGTCGCTTCCCTTCGTATTTGGTTTGGTAGCGACAACATTTCGATCGGTCGAGCTGATCTAAGTCGTTATGGCGCAGGTTGTCTCGCAACATCAATGACGGCGTCGGTGACTAAGCGGTCAGGGTATTGCGTTAGAGTCGCATCCATGCCTCGAAACCAAACCATCAGTGGTGCAACGTACCCTGGTGGAACTTGGCCAGGCGCTAACGCACCTTGATATGCGGTAGTGGTCCAGTGGCCGAGGTCGGCTCGGTAAATGTACTCGCCTCCGAGTGAACATTGCAGCTGGCCGCCTAGGATATCATCTGCTGCAGCCAACGCTTGCTCTGGGGAAACGTTCAACTGGCGCGTCATCAGATCCAAGAACGCAGCCCCCGCACTGCTTGTATCATCGGCTCGTGAGTACAGCAACCCATTGACGTAATCCTCTAGCTGGCTGCCGACAAGGTTGCCCACGTGCAGTCGTACCTGAGCGCTGTCGACGACATCCACGGCAGCAATGTGTGGAATGCTTGCTTGCAACACCGCTGGATCAAAAGCCAATATACTGAATCCTCCGCCTGTATAACGATAAAGGCCGGTAATTAAGCGAGTCATTCCGGGGCCAACAGGTTGACCGCGACCGATGCCAAGTGGTAAACGATCCAGCGCCCCCGGCTGTGGCCATGCCCCAAGGTATCCGGGCACATTACGAAGCGCCAGATAGCTCTTGATCATTCCGTCAAAAGCTTCGGGATGTGGCGGCACGGTATCCTTGATCGCGGCAAACAAATGAGTGGGTGGGCCAAGTGCTTCGGCAGCCACATGAGCTTGAACAGCAACAATGTCATCGGGAGCGAACTGCATCGCGACCTGGGTCGGAGGTCCCAAGTACTGGCTGTATTTCCCATACTTTTCTGGAACCCAAGGCGCGATCTCTGCGTGTACGGTCAGTCGCTCGATGCCTGGAAGTTCCGCAAAACTCTCTCGCTTGACCCCTATCATGATCGGGTCAATCTGAGCGAAACGCGTCGTGTATTGTGAAGCAATCTGTTGGTACCACTGGGCTTCATCATCGGAAACCGATTGCATGTCACTGTCGGAAATCGGTAGGAAAGTCGAACGCCGACCACGGCTGGAATCGAGTACGTTTTTCCCAACGGTGATCGTGCCGCTGCCATCGCTGCGAGAACCAAAATGATGGGGCAAAAATCCGGCTTGCACCAAGTCCGCTGGTGTTTCGCGAGGTTCGCCCTCGGTGGTCGATGCAAGTCGTGCAAGATGTACCATCGCAATGTCGGATTTGGCAAACATGCGGCGTCGAAGTTCGATGAGATATTCCGGCGAGACAAGCCCCTGCAGCATTTCCGGTGAGAAGTAGGCGAACAACGTATCTTGACGCTCCAGTGGCATCAATTGTCTGGCGAGTTTGAATGATGTCGTCGATGCGAGCGACGGCGCACCATCACCCACTTCGAGGAATCGCCGTACCAACGCGCGACTGTTGGTAACAAAAAAGAAACCGTCATCCTCGACCAAGAACGATCGCACGCGGTTATCGGGTGAATGCAGCAAGGACACTTTGTGTGTGCCAATGGATTCTTCGGTCAGCGAGACCGATTCGTCAGTGCGTGCCAGCAGCGCGCGTTCGTTCTGCAGCGACGTACGAAGCAAAAAGGGTTGCGATGCTTTGAACATCACACCAATTGAAGCACCATCGGCAACATACAAATCTCGTCCAACGACTGCTTGGTCTTCGATCACCGAGGGGCCAATCATCCGAGTGAGTTCGGTGGTCTGTAGATGCAGTTGAGATTCGATTCGAGCAGCCGAGTCATCTTTTACACCACGAAGAGTCACCATACGCGATATGTCACCGCCATACTCACTGGACAAATCGCGAAACCACATGTAATTCGCAAACGAACCGTAGCGGATATAGAAACACTCTGGCGGAACTCGCTGGGCTATCGGTTCGATTGCGACTGCCGCTAGGCTGGCATTGTCACGCAACAAGTCGCTTGGGCTGGGTTTCCAGTCGGGCGGTGGAGGCAGGGGCAATGCAGCAGCTTGCGTTGGATTCGCGGTACCGACGGCTGCTTGCCGAAAAACCTGATCGTTGATTTTTTCGGCGCCAGCGATCAGCTTCATCGTATCGACCAATTTATCGTCGTCGTTTGCCTGGGAGTACCAATCCGGCAGCGGCAAATTCAATCGCCCTGAGAGCATGGCGACCAGATATGTTTCGACCCATGGAGGATAGTCAGCGGCTTCGATTTGCGCTCGAGCAAAATTCGTGTACCGTGACCACCACTGGTTGAGCTGCCGGCCCAGTTCTGCTGGGTCTCGTGTCGTAGCGATTTCGTACTCGCCCAAGATGCGACGATTATCGCGAACGGTGACGTTAAGTGGCGCCTCCCCATGAAACAAAAACATCACTCGCCGCGAGACCGTCTGTTCCAATTCGTCGTCCGTACTGGCAATTTCGCGAATCAGATTCCCCAGTCGACCAAGCAATCGCCCTCGGCCAGGCTCAGGCACTGGCTGTTCGGACGGGCGGACGGTCTTCGTGCGTAAGTCGTCTGCGACAGGGTACAGCACTCGATGTTGCGAATCGCTTACCTCGAGTTGCGGTAGTGGATCCCCAACGATTGGGATTTCCAGCGGAATCTCAATCGTCGCAACGCCGTATGGCTCACCGGAAACAGCGGCTGCGAGAATCTCAACAGCTCCAGCAAATCGCGGAAGCAAAAACACCAACAGTACTGCGAACGCATATCGCATCGGGAAATCACGGGGATTTTGGGAAGTAGTAACAGACGGGTCGCCACTGGGCGGCGAGCGAGCATAATACGCGTCTGTTGTGAATCATTCTGATTATTAGTCTTCTTTCTCCCCAGGGACAGTCATCTCCGTGGAAAGCCCATCCCGTAGCGGCGTTTTTCAGGCCCGTACCGATTCTCGTTTGGAGTCATTCGCCGAGAGTATCAGTTTCGACGCGCGGCTGTACCCGCAAGATATTCGAGGTTCGATTGCTCACGCCGCGATGCTCGCCGATGTAGGGCTAATTTCCAGCGACGAGTTCGCAAAAATTCGTGATTGCTTGGAGCAGATTCGGGCCGACCTTGATGCGGGTGCAATGCCGTTTAGAATTGAACTCGAAGACATTCATATGCACATTGAGCAAGCATTGATCGACAAGCTCGGGGATGTTGGCCGCAAGCTGCATACCGCTCGCAGTCGCAACGATCAAGTCAGCACGGACTTGCGAATGTGGGTTCGCGAGTCGATTGACCGAGTTGACGAAAAGCTCGCGGACTTGCAAAGGGCATTCTTAAGTCGCTGTGATGCCGATTTCGACTGCATTTTACCGGCGTATACACATCTGCAACGTGCCCAGCCAGTGTTGGCATCACATTATTGGCTGGCATACATCGAGAAATTTTCTCGTGATCGAGAACGCCTTGCCGACGCGAGAAAGCGAGTCAATCGCTGCAGTTTGGGGGTTGCGGCCGTCGCTGGGACGACGCTGCCGATCGACCGTGAGCATACGGCCAAGTCGCTCGAGTTCGACAGTGTCACGCCAAACAGCTTGGACACCAGCAGTGATCGCGACTTCGTTTTGGAAACAGCGTTTGTGCTTTCGCTGGTGGCATCCCACTTAAGTGGTTGGGCGGAAGAATGGATTTTGTGGAGTACTGTTGAATTTGGATTTATCAAGTTGCCACAGGCGTTTTGCACCGGCAGCAGCATCATGCCTCAGAAAATCAACCCAGACACACTCGAGTTGACCCGTGGCAAGTCAGCCCGAGTGATGGGAAATCTGCAGACGCTCACGTTGTTGGTGAAGAACTTGCCGCTGGCTTACAATCGTGATTTACAGGAAGACAAGCCGCCACTGTTTGACTCGTTTGACACGATCCTGGCAATGTTGGAAGTTGCGACGCCGGTTGTTCGAGGTGCTGAACTACGTCGAGAACAGATCGCCGCTAGACTCGAAAAAGGATACTTGGACGCCACGACACTGATGGAATGGATGATTCTTCGTGGCATCCCCCAGCGCCGCGCCCATCATTTGGTCGGCACGATCGTGGGCGAATCTATGCAGCGGGACGTCTCGCTCGCGGAGTTACCGTTGGATGTGATGCAATCGCACGCGCCGGAACTCGATGCAACGGTCTTTGGTGTTTTGGGCAGCAAGAATGCCGTCGAAGCGTTTGTCAGCTACGGCAGCACGGCGCCGAATCAAGTCCGTAGCCAAATCGAGCGATGGAAGCAGTCGCTTGGCTGAAAGAGGCTCAATTCGCGGGTAACGACAGTGTCTCGGTTAGTTTGCGGGAAGTTTTTCCGAGTCAACTGCGTCTTCGTGACACACCGCTAGAGGGAGATAAAATATCTCTGCTTTTGGGGTTTAAGTCTAGATATTTCCGTTCAGAGTAGTTTCATTTGCAGGAAGCGTTTCGTTGTTAAAGTCGCCCAGGGTTGCGCATTTTAATGAGCCGTTCGATCTCGATCCTTTACATTCTGGCCTTCTTTGGGACCGTTTTTGCGGTCTGGATGATTCGGTACAGTCTGCCTTTCCAGGTCGGTGACTGGCCGTTGCCGTTACCGGTACAGGAGCGTTTTCTGGATTTAGCCAATCGTTACGTCGGCACTTGGTCACTGGTATATATCGGGACCTATCCCCTTGGCGTCCTATGCATCTTGTGCCTGGAGCGTCTATTTCCTGCCGATCCCAAGCAAAAGCTGCTTAGCGTGGGGCTGGTTCAAGATGCGGTTTGGGAGCTGCTGCGAACGTTATTCGAACTGCTGATCATCATTTGGTATGTAAAGCTATTAGCTTTTTACTATGAGCGTCATCTATCGTTCCTGACCATTTCCAGCGTCGAACACTTCCCTGTTTTGGTTCGGCTGGCGTTGGCCGTGCTAGTGTACGATTTTCTCAGTTGGTTTCGGCATTACCTGAGTCACAAGATTTCGTGGCTATGGTTTTTTCATGCTATTCATCATTCACAACGAGAACTGAATCTGTTTACACACAATCGGAATCATTTTGTCGATATGTTGGTTGCGCGAACGTTCACTGTACTGCCGCTGTTGATCGTGGGACTTTCGGTCCCCAATATCGTCGCTTTTGCATTGTTTCGAGAGTGGCAAGGACGGCTACAACACAGCAATATTCGCAGCAGTTTTGGTCCCTTGAAGTACTTACTGGTGTCGCCTCAATCGCATCGCATCCACCATTCGCTTGCGGCAGAACATCACGACAAGAATTTTGGCAGCATCCTGAGCGTGTGGGATTACCTGTTTGGTACACAGCATCGCCAGTACGCGGATTATCCACCCACGGGCGTCGCCGATCCACACTTTCCGTTAGAGAATTCGGGCTCTCTCGGAACAGTGCTGGTTTTGCCGATTCGGCAGACCTTTTACCCATTTCGTCAGGTTTATCAGCGGGCGAGCGCCTTGTTCGGTAGGTTAAAACATTCCAAGGGGAAATTACTAGCCGCAAGTCGAACGCTGAAAGAATCCAATAGCCCGGTTATCGGGCAACTTCAGGAAAGCCGAATGCCCCAACATTCTCGCGCACAAGGTCAAAAATTTCACGGCACCGTCGCGCCCCCGTGATCACCACCTGTTTCTTATTTGCTAGCAAATAACGAGTAATTTCTTGGGGAAATTCGCAGAACACTCCCCGGCGGATGCTTGTAACTGCGTCCCCCCACCGCCTACACTTCTCGCCATTGGCCAGCGTTCGTGATGAGTTTTCGGTGGCCGAAAGCAACGAATGCTTGGTTTTGATGAAACGCAAGAAACAGCGAAGGGAGTTTGTGATGACGCGTATCAAGATTAGTCGTGCCGAGGAAGAAGCTCGGTTGCGTACTCAACGATTAGATTTGAGTATTGCGGAGATGGGACTTTCGGTTCGGACCACCAATTGTCTGGAAGAAACAGGTATCCTGACGGTTCGTGACCTACTCAACGCGACACCGAGGCGGTTGCTGGCGATCAGCAATTTTGGTGAAAAGACGCTTGAAGAGGTGTATCAAGCTTTGGAAGTGATGGGGTTTTATCGTCCTGGACGCAGTGCTGCGACGACCCCGAAGTAACGACGTACCCCAAATAACCACGTCTCCCAGGGCGATTGCGTGGCTTGATACCTAGCGGCGCCTGAGAAAAACTGTCGACAACGCTGATGCTGCGATTCCCTCAACCCTGGAGTAAGAAACGTGGCAAGCGTTCGCTGGGGCATTCGTTTCGTGGAATAGCCGGCGAGGCAGCGTTTTTCGCCGGCGTCTTCCTCATTGGCGTTTTTACGCTTTCGCTTGTTTTGATTCATCGCTTTGCTGCCGCACAAGCGATCGACGTCGGCTCAGAGACCCTATCTAGCGAATGGGGACGATTGATTTTTGGGATTCTCAGCATCGCCGCGATCACGACTGGCGGCGGTGGCTTGATGTTCCGCTTAGCTAGGTTGGGTGCCAGTAGCGAGCGACGAAGTGTCATCGCCAAGCGGGGTGGCTCGATCGAGATTAGCGGCCCTTCTGCGGAGCCTGATGCAAAATTGCCCTATGTACCGCTCGGTAGATCAATTACCGACAGTCCGGGAGAGCACCTCGCCTACCGTCTGGCCGAAGCGAACCCGACCGCTGGTCAAATCACTGGTCCAGCCGCGCTAGCTCTACTGTGGAACGCGGTTTGGTTTGTGTTACTAGCGGTGGTCGTGTCTGGTTTCTGGCATGGCAGCCCTCGATTTGTGCTCACAATTCTGTTGGTTCCGTTCGCTTGCATTGGTTTTTGGGCGTTTCGCTATTTCCTTCAGCAGTTGCGCCGCCACGCTGGCGTGGGGGTGACGATCGTCGAAATCTGCGATCACCCGCTTTATCCTGGCGAAGAGTACATCCTGCATGTCGCCCAACACGGAAGGCTGAAACTGCGGCGGCTAAGAATTGAGCTATGCTGTGAAGAAGAAACCTTTTTTCGTCAAGGGACTGACGTTCGTGTCGAGCGCCAGGAAGCTTTCTCGGAAGTTTTATTCACCGAACGCGACGTAACGGTTGACCCGCAGGTGCCTTGGGCGCAACAATTGTGCTTTGTTCTTCCCGCGAATGTGATGCATTCGTTTGTCGGTTCGCACAACGCGATCCGATGGAAAATTGTCGTGATCGGAGAATCGCGTCCGTGGCCATCGTTCTGCCGAAGTTTTCCCGTAGTCGTTCATCCCATAGCATTGCCACTTCCGCGCAACCCGCGGTAAATGTGACCCTTTGCCGTGAGGATGGCCGTTACGAAGCTGGCGGTTTGCTAGTCGCGAAATGGCGAATCAGTCGCGTACGCTTAGATCAATTGCAGGGTCTTGAAGTATCGGTACTCTGGCACACCGAGGGTAAAGGCGACGAAGACCTGCATGTGCATCACTTCCATCGCTTGACAGCGCAGCAGTTACGTGGCACCGGGCTTGCCGATGAACAATCGATTCAGAGTCGACTGCCGGTCAGTCCACTGAGTTATTTCGGCAAGTTGATTACGATTCGCTGGAGTCTGCGTTTGCGGCTGTTCCTGTCCGCTGGCCGAGAAATTTTATCCGAACAACCATTCTGTGTCGTGGCTCCGACAATCGACCATGATTTTTCCAGACGCCAAAGAGCGACTCGGCCTTTGACTCGCGTCGTTGATTGGTCAACCACTGAATCCTCCGCTGGTTTGGTTTCGCCGCTGAGCGACATTGTCAAGCGACCGATTGTTAAACACCCCAGCAGCTCATCAACGGCGTCTTGATTCAATGACGATGGGCGTATGACGGTCGCACGGAATACGCAGCCTTCTGTGCTCGGATCGTATGGGGATGCATCTACAGCCAGCAATCCATTTTGCAGCCGTTTCGTTCGACCAGGCGCGCGGGTTTACCTTGTACCGGGACATTCTATTGCCGGTTATGAAGAAGTTAACGCGGCGTGGATTGACGAATTTGTTTCGTCACTTCGAGAGGCCCGTTGTGGTTTGGTAGTTGGCCCGCATGGCACAGGGAAATCGACACTTATCCATTCGCTGATGGCGACATTTCGTATGCGTTACGCTCGCGTGACTCATACGGCGCTGCATAGCGAATGCCATCCCAAGCGGCGCACAACACTGCGCTATCCTTTCAAGCAATGGCGTGATTTTGCCGCCGTCCTTCGACGGACAATGTCGAATCAACTTGTGATTGTCGATGGTTTGGAGCAGCTACCGCTTGCTGCTAGAATAGTTTTCGTTCAAGCGATTCGACATCGCGGTGGGCACTTACTCGCCACCAGCCACCGGGCACTTCTGGGCTTACCGATTCTATGGCGGACCCAGGCCACGCCGCTGCTTGTGAGGCGGCTAGCGTCTGACATGCTTGAGAACATCGATCCGCAAGCAAGAGGCGTGGTCGAGCGAGCCTTGGATGCTCGTGACCTGAAGCGAATCGAAAATATTCGCGAGTTGTGGTTCGAGCTATACGATGTTTTGCAGCTAAACTCAGTCCGAGATCAAGATCCGCAGCGAGATTCAACATGCCACAGCGACTTTGCGTCGTAATGAACCAGACGCCACCCAGTTCGGGAAAGGCCCAAAAGCTTGGCGAAGAGATTGTCGGAGAACTGATTGGTCGACCTGGCATCGACATGGTATTAGTCGATGCCGGTTCGCTCGAGAATAGTCACTCGACCGATCTGTTGACCTTGCAATCGCTGGAAGTTGACTTTGTGTACCTGGATTGGAGGACGCCCGAGGTTGCGATGGAGTGGCTGGGGTGCTCCGGGATCGTCGGCAAACGCTTTCCCCATCCCAATGACGCTGTTGCGACCTTGGATGCATCCCCAGGGCGACGAATTTACTTTTTCGACTTACAGATCTCCTCTGACTCTGGCTTGGTTTGCCAAGCAGTTTTAGAGTTATTGGCGAACCGCCAAACGCGAACATTCTCGTTGACTGGTGGAAACAACAAAAGCATGCCGGCGACAAAATATTTATCGCCATCGAAAATCCCTGCGGCGGTCGTACCCAACGTTTCAGCAAACAAAACGGCTTCGACGCCCATTTTCGGGGGGCGAGGATTGAGCGAACAGCAGCTCGATGAGCTGGTCGAGCTGCTCAATGACGACGAACTTGCCTGAATCGTGTGCTGGAGTGGCATCGCCGAATTGCTATCCTGGTGATCGGCTGGTACTCTAGCACCTTCCCGCAATTGCGAAAAAGCGTCGCGGGAACCGTGTTTTTCTTATTTTGCTTTGCTCACTCGGGTTCGCGGAAATCTCAGCATGGCGGCCATTACAAATCAAATGCACGAAGAAATCTTGATTGTTGGTTTTACCGACACCAAGATTCTTGATAGCCAGCGGATTGAGCAGGTTGGAAAAGAGCTGCAAGAAATCGTGCCTCAGGCGATTCACAAGAAATTGTTGCTCAACTTCCGTGGCGTTTCATTCATGTCGTCGGCGATGATCACGAAACTTGTGATGCTCAACAAGGGATGTAAAGCTCAAGGGGTCGCATTGAAGTTTTGCGAGGTCTCGCCCAACGTGATGGAAGTGTTCAAAATTACCAAGCTCAACAAACTGTTCGACATTCAGCCGGGCGAAGACAAAGCGCTCGCCAGTTTCGATAAGAAGGGTTGGTTCGGTTGAGCAGTGACAGTGTGAGTCGATTGATCGAGGATGAGCGAACTCAAATCGGTCACGATATTCATGACGAATTGCTCCCCTTAATATTCGCCGCTCGTTCCGCCACAGAACATCTCATCGATGATACAGAGCCTTCGCGAGCAGCCCCACTCCGTCAGATAGCTGAATGGCTTGACCAAGCAATGCAGTACGGACGGACACTGCTGGGGCAAATCGAAAGTCCATTCGGCTTGTCCGGCAATTGGCCCCTGGCCGCTCGCAACCGGGTGCATCTCCTGTATGGCGATGCAGTCCATGTCGAATGGCAAGTAGACCAAGGCTGTTTGGCCTTGTCGGATGTTCAAGCAACCGCTGCCTATCGCATTGTGGTGGAGGCGATCCGAAATGCCATTGGCCATGGTAAGGCCACTCACATCGCGGTAACCGCAAACACGCAAGACTCAACAGTGACAATTCGCATCGTCGACAACGGCTGTGGCTTTTGCCCCGACGATGTGGTGGGTGATCATTTTGGGCTGCGAATCATGACCCGCCGCGCGGAGTTGGCAGGCGGCAAGCTGATTGTCGAGTCAGCGCCGAATCAATCGACCACGATTCGGTTTGTAATACCGATGGCCGACAAAATCTAAATCTAATACAGCGGCACCGAATAAATCGTTCTGGACTGAACAGCAAAAATTAATATGGGCAGGCATGCGCCACCCTTGGCTGGAAATTCTGCCTAACGTCACAGTGACACAGGCGGCTGAAAACGTATGCAACTCCCAAAGGATGATTCGATGAAAATTCAAATCGGTTGCCCCTGCGGCAAACAACTGATTGTGCCTGAGGCGTATGCCGGCAAGCGAGTGAAGTGTCCAACATGCTCACAGCCACTGGAAGTGCCAATCAGTGGTGAACCGCCGGATCTCTTGGACGCGTTAGACACCTTGCCGGTGACGACGTTTCCCGTTTCTGCTTCGGTCGTCCGGCCTAGCCAAGGCTTTGCGCCGCATTCGGGAACCTCGTACCCTCCAAGTGCATCGGGTGCGAGCGCCGCTAGGGCGAATCGTCGTTGTCACGAACTGGATTACCAAATTGTGGGTGATGACCTACAAATGGTCATCATTGAACTCGATCCCGGTGAAACGGTGATCGCCGAAGCTGGCGCGATGACCTACATGGAGGAAGGCATCCAGTTCGAAACGAAAATGGGCGATGGTTCCGCTCCGGATAGCGGGTTTCTTGGCAAGGTGATGAGCGCGGGGAAGCGAGCGATCACGGGCGAATCAATTTTCATGACCCACTTCACACATCGCGGGTCGGGCAAGAGTCATGTCGCGTTTGCGGCGCCGTATCCAGGGAAAATTATTCCCATCGACCTTTCGACGATCGCCGGTAACGACTTAATCTGCCAAAAGGATGCATTCCTTTGTGCTGCATTGGGGACCCAAGTCACCGTGACGCTCAATAAAAAAATCGGTGCGGGACTGTTTGGCGGCGAAGGATTCATCCTACAAAAACTCGTCGGCGACGGATTGGCCTTCATTCACGCTGGCGGAACGATCATCCAGCGAGAATTACGCGGCGAGATACTGCGGGTTGACACCGGATGTTTGGTCGCTTTTGAGCCACACATTGAGTATAACATTGAGCGCGCCGGGAACCTCAAGAGCATGTTCTTTGGAGGCGAGGGTCTGTTTCTCGCCACGCTGCGTGGTCATGGTCGGGTGTGGCTGCAAAGCTTGCCCATGCGTCGACTGGCACAGCGTATCATTGGGAATGCGGGCGCTAGTGGAAAAGGTGAAGGCTCGATCCTTGGCTCGCTTGGAAATTTGCTCGACGGAGACTGATCGGGGGGATTTCCGCCTTGGAATCGCGAAACCATTGAAAAGTCGTGGGGTTGACTAGACTATGAACATGCTCAAAACCTTCTCAATCGTATCCGTTCTTTGCTTCGCCACATCCACTGTTCTGTCGCAACCGCCCGGCGGAGGAGATCGTGGCGGCGACCAAGGAGGTGACCGTGGCGGCTTCCGTGGAGGTCCCCCAGGAGGTGACGGTGGCGGATTTCGTGGTGGACCTCCCGGAGGTGATGGTGGCGGTTTTCGTGGTGGACCTCCCGGAGGTGATGGTGGTGGTTTTCGTGGCGGACCTCCCGGCGGCGGTGAAAGGGGCGCGTTTGATCCCGCCAGTTTCTTGAGCCGGCTGGATGCCAACGGTAACGGCATGATTGACCCCGAAGAGCAACAGGGGCCGGCGCAATTCATGATTAGCCGGATGCAACAACAGGGTTTAAAAGTCGAGCCGGGCAAGCCGATTCCTCTGAAAACGATCACCAAGGCGTTTGAAGAGATGCGAAAGTCGCGTGAATCTGGAGGCGATAGCGGAAGCGACAGAAGCGATCCTCGTGCGAGTGCCGATTCACTCGAGCCAGAATTGCTGGTGCCTGGCTTCGGTATGCCGCTTGAGGAAATGCCGGTGCCGCTATTGGGCTTTGGCGCCGCTGCGGAAATGCTAGCAATGCCCGTTTCGCCAGAGGATACTCGCGAGGCGGAAGAGCGAATGCGACGTTATGACGGAAACAAAGACGGTTTTCTGAGCAAGCAGGAAGTGAGCCGACTTTCAGGTTCACCGATGGATTTTGATCGCAATCGCGATGGAAAACTTTCCATTAGCGAGCTGGCGGTGCGCTACGCACGACGCCGTGAGAGCGAAGAAAGTGATCGCGACCGCAATCGTAACGATGATCGTCGCAACCGCGACTCGGAACAAACCGTGAGCATTCCCGACGTTTATGGCGGTCGAAAGTCGTACCGAGTAACGGCGGGCGATGCCGTATCAGGCCTACCCGGTTGGTTCACCGACAAAGACAGCAGTGGCGACCAGCAGGTCTCGATGGCTGAATACGCGTCACTATGGAACGACGATCTCGTCACCGAGTTCTTTTCGTTTGACCTCAATGGCGATGGAGTGATCACCGAGTCCGAGTGTTTGCGTGCCGTCAATCAAGGGTCTCAAGCAACCTCGTCGGCATCGAGTACGCCGAGCATGGGATCTGCTCCTTCGCCGACGAGCAACTCTCCGCCATCGCAAGGTTCCACTATCCAGCAGATCGTGTCCGTGGGGCCGCCTGACGACAAAACGATCAAATACGCCGAAAAAATCATTGCGAGATACGACACGAACAAAGATGGTGCGATTACTGCCGCGGAGTGGAAAACGATGCTGATGGACCCGTCACCAGCAGACGCCAATCGAGATGGCCGAATCACTATTCTCGAATACGCGAACTATATGCAGCAAAGGTCCAAGCGATAGTCAGCCTCAAGATTTGGACAGTCTATCGCTAACGTACAACTTGCAGTGTTTCAGCCGACACTGAGCCGTGAGGGTAAACCCCCAGATGTCTCCGGCAATAAACCGCAAAGCTTACGTCAAGGAGCTTAATCCTTGTCTTTATCCTTTTCCTTCTCGGTGCCGGGCACGACGTTATCATCGTATTTGGCCTCAGGAATTGCCGCGTCGTCCTTCGTGCGAACAACGTTGTGATAGACAGCGAATTCATCTTCTTCGCCGACTTGGGACAGCTTCTCAACCGGCAATTCCGTCACGTTCGCGAACTCAATGATTTTGTCGATCACTTTACGTTCGACAATTTGGTTACGCAGCGCATCCATTTGGCCTGATTTCTCCAGCCGTGCCCGAACTTTACGTTCCGGCATATCGCTTTGCTGGGCAATCAATTCAATTTCGGCATCATAGTCGTTTGGTTCGGCGTCGATGTGCTCCTCCTCGGCGATTTGCTCCAGGATAAAGTGTTCTCGAAGAGCGGTTTCCGTTGTCGCTTGAGCATTTCGGCGGCTGGCGTTGACGTATCGGCGAATGTGCTCTTCATCAAACCCGCTGCGACGAAGTTCGAGCACTTTTCGCTCAAGTTCCCGAACCGTTTGACGCTTTACCAGATCCGGTGGCAATTCGAAATCTGCTGACCCGGCTAGAAGTTGGACAACGGTCTTGCGAACGGCTTGCTGCGTCCGGTAATCCGCTTGTCGCTGTAGCGAGTCACGAACAAAAGATCGCAACTCATCCTCGGATTCAAAGTCACCAAGTTCTTCGAGGAACGCATCGGTCATCTCGGGATTCTCGCGTTTGAGCACCTCGACGACCTGGAATGACACCGTGACTTCTTTGCCCCGCAGGGATTCATCAGCGACGGAATCGCTCAAGGTAACGGTGCTACTGCGAGTTTCGCCCTCGGTCACACCGGACATGAGACTGCCGAAGTCTGCACATGTTGCGTCCGAAAAGCTTAAACTTGACTGCAACGTGACTCGTTCCTCGTCCATCGTGCTTAGCGTTTTGCCATCGAGCGTGAACGTAGCTGTAATCAGCAACTTGTCGCCCATCTGTGCTGGCTCATCGGTGGCTTCCAGCGTGGCATAGCGGGCCAGCACACGATCTAAAGCCGCCTGTACGTCGGCGTCGTCAATTGTTTCAACAGGCTTTTCAAATGCCATTCCCTGCCACTTAGGCGTAGCGAATTCGGGGCGTACTTCGACCGAGAACTGATACTTGAAGTCGCCTTCTTCGGGCAATTCGATCGATTCGTAATCAAAATTCGGTTCGCTGATCGCCGAAAACTCCTGTCGCTCAGTCACCTGCGTCAGGCTATCCATCAACAACGCCCCTTTGACCTGTTCCTTCACGCGATCGCGGAATTGCTTCTCGACTAGTTTTCGCGGGGCGCGTCCAGCACGAAAGCCTGGTACCTGGGCGTCAGGAACCAAATCGTCGTAGGCTTCCTTCAAATAGCGAGTGACCTCCGCTTGCGGGATCGTAACGATCACCTCGCGAAGGCATGCCTGCGGGCTTTCGACCGACACTTCCAACTGAATCGGCTTTTTTTCCGTTCCGGACGGCTGCATCGTGGCTTCAGGCTCTGTGGAGGTGGACATCCTTTTTACGGACCTCTGGTCGAATTCTTGAGAGAGTTGTGTGGGTAATCCCGAGATTTTAGCGATTCAGTCAAGAATCGAATAGGTCCAAGTTGCGGCTTTTGCGGGGGCGAAGAAAAGTGAACGGCCGGACACATCTGCCTTCTCGCAACGACTCTTGCGAGTTTAAAAGGTATGCTTATACTGCTTCGAATCGTTATCGGAGGCACGACGCTTGCCAAACAAGCCTTGCCAAACAAGCCTTGAGCAAGGGTGCATCAGAATTGGTCTCAAATGGGCTTGCCACCGACGACTTCCGGCAATAACCTTTGCAAACTACCCAAACATGCGGCTGTAGCTCAGTTGGTAGAGCATCACGTTGCCAACGTGATTGTCGTCGGTTCGAGTCCGATCAGCCGCTCTTCTTTTTGCTCCACGTGCGATTTTTTTGAGCACGTGCGGTGGTTCGTTTACTTTTAATTGCCCCACCTGAATCAATACCCGTCGCTGGTGGTTGCGACCGGATTCAGGCACTCTAAACCACAAATGCAAAGCGTAAAAAACGAGTGGGACGAGCCTTGCAGTTCGTCCCACTGTCGTTTTTATCCAATCATCGATTAGATCATTTCTTTCAGTGCCTTGAGCGGTCGGATGGTGACCTTCTTGCTCGCGGGCTTAGGATCGAGCCAAATTTCGCTTCCGTCAGCCGGGTTGCGGCCCTTACGTTTGGGCTTAGCAGGAACATCGCGACGGATGATCTTGCACAAGCCTGGGATCGTGAACTGACCCGGTCCAGCCTTCGCCAGAGCCTTTTCAATTTCAAGTGTCAGCGCGTCGAAGACGGCTGCAACGTCCTTCTTTGGCAACTGAGTTTCCTCAGCGATGTTTGCCACAATTTGGGTCTTAGTGGGTGCCTTTTTGGGCGCGGGCGCGGCCTTGGCCATTTGCGAGAACCTTTGTTGAGCTAGGTGAAATAAGTAATCGCGCGATTTTGCGACCAACTCCGTCGTTGGATAACGGCAAAGTGTTATTCCCCCCAGCGATTCCACGCAACCCGGCTTTGGCCAAAAAACCAATGATTTCGGGGCTTTTTTAGATAGGGGTTGACTGCGAGCTCACATTGAGTTTGCTCACCAGCCTCAAATCTCACTTCGCAGAACCGCATCAATGGACTCAGAATCCAAATGATCAAGGCGAGTTTGGGACTCTGCAACTTGATCCGCTGCCGTCGATTGAAGCGTTAACGAAGGCAATAAATCGTCCATCGCGGCATCGACGTTTTCGCTCAAATCGCTAGTAAAACCGGATGCTAATGCACGACTGGGTGACGAGACGACTTCTGGCACAAATACATCTGCTTGAGTGATCGAAGTGCTCGCTACGGATGCGGGCGAACTGAGTTGGCTTCCCAGTAACAGTTCCGATGCGCCGACGTCACTGCTGGTTTCTGTGAGCTGCATCGCCATGTTTGATTGAGACGAAAGCTGCTCGCCTTCAGCGAGCGATGACATCACAGCAGAGTTCGAACCTTGAGCGGAAGCCGTTGAAGTACTTCCACCGTTGGTTGGATTGAACGTCACGTCGTCGGACTCAACACTGATACGTATCAATCGCATGTCGCCAACTTGCGCTCGCACTTGAACTCGCGGATCGTTGACCGCAGGCACTGATGCGCTGATATCAGCGCCGCTTGAATTCTTGCCCGTGATTGTCAGATTACTGCCCGATGCATCCAACTGGAGCGAGGGACTGAAGATCGTATCTGTGGCGGCTGAAACTTGCGCAAACGCACTGGATTGTCCCGGCGCAACGGATGCAAGAATCGACTTGCGCGGTGCTGAACCGAACCAGTCGCTCATCGAAACATACTTGGCACGCAATGGACCCAAATTGGGTGTCACCGAGAGACCCTGGGCGCTCGTCGCATCAACAGTCGTCGGCACCGAGAGTGGAATACTTTGTGGCGTATCGCCGTTTTGAAGGAACGGAATCGCCGGTATTGAAACGTTGTATTCTCCCGGTAATACATTGTCGAACATGGCGTTCCCATCGACAACCTGCAACTGCTTGCTGACTGAGGCACCGAGCGCATCGGTACCTTCCAGGCGGAATGCGAATGCTCCAAACATATCCGCTGACTGGTCAAAATTCACCATAATGTCGACTTGATTGAAGTCGTTGATATTGACGGTGATCGTTCCTGTGCTTGTTAGTGTGCTGCCATCTCCGACGGTAAACGTAATCGTATCCGTTGAATTGCCATTCGTTGTCGATGCCACCGGGGTGTAGAAAATTTGGCTGCCATCGGTGCTCACTCGTACTGTCGCCCCGTTCGGTGACGTTGACGCAGTCGTGAAGCGAAGCGTTTCGCCGGAGTCAACGTTCGTCGGCAGATCACTGACCGACAATAGCAACGTTTCACCACCAGCGCGGAACACATTCTTTGTCGGACTGGTTGTCGGCGGTGCATCGTTAACGGCGGTCACCGTGAATGTCACCGTACCAATCGCTGAACCACCGCCACTATCGCGAATGGTGTAAGCGACAGTTTCGGTACCGCTAAAGTTGGCTGCCGGAGCGTAGAATATTTGTGAACCATCAGTGTTAGCTCGGGCCGTCCCGCCCTGACTCGGTGTGCCAACGGCAACGATTGTGAATGCTTGATTGGCAGCATCGCGAGTATCGTTGCTCGTGACGTTAATCAGTACTTCGCTGGCGTCTTCGATTACCGTTGCGGTATCATTCACGGCCGTCGGTGGTGGGTCGGTTGATCGAACCGTTACCGTGACTTGTACGTCACGCGTCAGGGAGCCATCGCTGAGCGTATACGTGAACGTGTCGCTACCTGTGAAACCCGCGGCTGGCTGATAGTTGACGCGGTTGCCGGCGGCATTGACTGAAATTGTCGAACCAGCACTTGAATTTACGACTCGGGTGATCCGCAGTGTTTCGCCTTCGTCAGGTGCTGAACTGTCGTTTGCCAAGACGTCCAACTCAGTCGAGGCTGTGTCCTGATCAACGGTGAATGTATCCGCTGTGCCCGTCGGCGGGTCGTTCACGGGAGTGACAGTCACCGTCACGCTGTTGGTTTGATTCGCGCCGGCCAAGCTCGCCGTGTACGTGAATACCGCCGTTCCATTGAAATTTGCTGCCGGAGTGAACTGCACCTGATTGCCGCTCTGAGTGACGCTGCCGCCTACTGTTGGCTGAGTCACGGCGGTAACGGTGAGAGTGCCCGAGCCACTTGTGTTCGTGTCGTTAGCAAGCACATTGATCGTTGTCGCTGCGGAATCTTCAGCAACGGTGACCGAATCCGGTGCCGTCGTAAAGTTCTGGCCTATCGCCAGCGAGACGCTGTTGTAACCGACGTCTTCCGCAGCAATTTGGTTATCTACCAAGTACAGCAGGACTTCGCTATTGACCGCCTCGGCCGGTTCGCTACGAATGTTGACATTGCCTGCCGCTAATGCACGCATTCGCACTGTCGCAACCAGCGATTCACGGTCGCCCGAAGGCACGGTGTCCGTTTTCGCCGCTCCTAACTCGTCGATCAAGCCCGTCGAGAACACTCCACCTCGTTGCGTCGTGAATCCGGGCCCATATTGAATCGGCGTGCTCGCCACCGGCTGAACCAACGTACTATCAAACAAGATATCGGCAGCGGCCGCGAAAATACCACGACGATTAAACCCCCCGCGAGCGTCGATGCCAAACATCTGCAGCAAGAATTCATCACCAACATTCACGTTGCTGATCGGATTGCCTTGCAGGTCCGTAATCTGCAGTTCGATTTCCGCGGTGGGGATGGCACCCACAGTAACTGTGAACGACTCCGTGCGAACGTTGCCCGCACGATCGGTAAGCTCGACTGTGAAAGTATTCGCTCCGGTCTGTGTCGCAGTCGGTGTCCAATTAATGACACCCGTACTGGAATTGATGGCCGCACCTGTAGGCATCGCGGTTAGCGAATAAACCAGCCCGTTGCCTTCTTCGCTGCTAACCAAGTCCGCAACATAAGCGCGGCTTACATTCGCCAAGGTAGAAACGGATCCAACCACTGACGCAGGGTTGGTGCGGTCATAAATCAACTGCATCGCGGGCGACAATGAACTGGTGACTCCGTTCACTCGTTGTCGGGCGGCGATGCTGTAGGTCCCATCGCCCAAAGCCGCGATATTGTTCGTCGTAACGTTGACCGTTGTGCCGCTGGCAACGCCGGTTCCCAGCACGACGCCAGTATCCGAGCGAACTAACTCAACCGTCGCGCCGCTGGTGACGCCACTGACAGTGAACGTGAGCGAACCCGAGTTGGTGATGTTGTCGGTCGAGCTAGATCCCGTGTCGCTAGCCGCAATCAGATCGACTCCCGTAGGCGTCGCAACACCGGTTTGCTCGCCCTCAAAGCGGAAATTAACGGATTGCGTGTCGGCGTCGCTGGCCGCGTTACCTGTCACCCCAGGCCCAGGCCGGACACCGACAAGCACGCTCACGGTACCGACAAAATTGCTCGTCGGTGTTACCGTGACTAGTCCAGTGCTGGCGTTCACCGACGCGGTGGCGCCGCTGCTTCCGTTGACGACTGCCGTGTACGTCACAGCGTCTCCTTCAACGTCCACGCTTGAAAGTTGCAGTGTCGCTGGTGTGTTGACCGGCGTCACCGCAGGCGTGGCAATCGGGTTCAGGAACGGCTGGCTGTTGACCGTATCCGACGCGACCGTAACTGGAACCACTTCGCTGAAGGTTTGACCGGTCGAATTTGTGACGGTGACTCGAACGTTGGTTGTCCCGGTCGCATTGCTCTTGGCCTTGAGCATGATCACCGAGTTTTCAATATCGTTAAAGACGTCGACTGAGTTAATTGTGATGGCGGTAGTCGGCTTTCCCGAACCATCGACGGCCATGTTACTAATCGCTTCCCGCACTTTCTCACCTTCGACCAATTGGCCGAAAATGGAGTGATTGAAATCCAGGTGCCGCGTTGGTGTTTCCGTGATAAAAAACTGTGAGTTGTTGGTGTCGTCACTAGTCTTAGCAAACGACAAAACACCACCGCGATTGTGCTGGAGGTCGGTATCGAAGTCGTCGTCAAAATTCCCCAGCGTCGAGCCACTGGTCCCGGTTCCAGTGGGGTCACCCGCCTGGATCACGAACCCATTGACGACCCGGTGGAAGATGATCCCATCATAAAAATTGCTGTTCGCCAGCTCGACGACGCGACCGGAGGCCGTCGGCGCGCGATCTTCGAATAATTCGAAAACCATGTCGCCGAACCCATTCATGTCGATTCGAATCGAGCGATTCCCCGACAGCACGATCGCATCCAATAGTGCCGGATTATCGACACTGACCGTTACTGTCAACGGACCTCCGTTGGGATCATAGGCATCCACCGGAATGTGTAACGGCGAACCCGTCAGTACCGTTTGAGATCCGATCGTAGCGAACGAGGGTGTCTCACTTGTTGGAATCGAAACACCGCTACGCTGGCTCAGGGTCTGCAGACTTTGCACGCCGGTTAAGCGCGTACCGTCCGGGAATTCCCAAGTGGGAAACGTCTGGATTCCTTCGGAAACTCCAATCGAGTTCAGTTGCCGATCAGGTCCCGTTACTTCAATGAACGGTAAGAATTCTCCTCCATCCTGGAACAACTGCTTTTGTTCAGTGCAGAATGGGCACCATTCGGCGCCGAAAAACTGTACCCCAGCTGCATCGAGCGCCTTAGCAAAGGCAACTAAGTCCTGCGCGGGCTCGCCCTCGGGCTGCCCAATTAGCTCAGACGTCGTCGTCGCCTGAGGCGTCGATGCCTGAGCTGATGCGGATGTATCGCTGCCAGTAGACAACAATTCAACATCGCCTGCCATCATTTGACGCTGCTCCAGTGTCTCAAGGAGCAGGCGGCGAAGTCCCGTGCGAGCTTGTGGCTTGCCTTGCGAGTTAGCTCGGCGACCAGCCCCCAAGTTGATAGAGGCATTTTTTGCTGCAGCGGAGGAGCGTGAAACGTTAGGACGCATAACCCAAAAGTCCCTGGTTGAACGCGGTGAACGCGAGTATTCAGCGAATGAAGCGATTTCTGTAAGTAAAGCCGGTCATCGGTCTGTCGTCGGCACGTCATAGTCGGCAAGACAATGAAATCCCGAGCAACCGTTACAGCTTGACGTGGCGCCACGTGCTAAGGCTGTTTTCTGTATGGTTGTTCAGATAAGTGGCAGCATCCGATGCTGCTCATAAATAAGGGCGATCTTCGTGGTCGAAAATCACGATCCTGTCATCAACTGCAATGCCTTGTGCATAGGACGCCTAAAGACGGCTTATTGTTCCCCCATTTTAACCGCGTCCAGCCCGGTTGGAAGCTTTGAACGGCTCTATGGAGGATCAAAGCCGCCAGGGTGCCAAGGGTGGCACCTGGCAATGCGTCTAATCGCCCGAACCGAACCCCGAAAAGGACCGTCGCGTCGCAGTACTTCGATTGCGTACTGGCTGCACGTGGGCGTAAATCGGCAGCTTGCCCCTTTCATTGGACTGATGACAACCTGGTACCAGCGGATGAATCCTATCAGGACGCTAGTCAGCAATCGCGTCAGCATCAATTGCCGAACGGGTCGCTACCGCCAAAGGGATCGGCTGCGGCTCCTGGAACTGCACCTGCGTCCATCGCATCGCCGCCACCAAAGGGGTCGGCTGCACCGGCTCCGAATGGGTCGGGCTTGCTTGCACCGAATGGGTCCGCAGCACCAGCGCCGAACGGATCCGGGGACTTATCTGTCTCCATCGCTTCTTCACCCTTTGTCGCTTTGGCGTCTTCGTCAACCTTTTCGGTAACCGCAACTCGCATCACTTCACTGACCACTGGCAGGTCCGAATCTATCGGTTTGAGGCACTGGACCAGACCTGAAGCGTCGACCAGATAAAGTCGATTGGTCTGGAAGTTGGACAGAATTTTTTGCGGCTGAATCGAAGCAATCATCTCAATAAATTTTCCAGTTTCGATATCCAGTACGGCCATCACACCACTGAGCATGCGAACGTAAATTTGGTTATCAAAACAGGCGATCAGTTCGTCGACACCTGGTGAAGGGCCAATCCACAGCAGGTCACCATTGTCTATATTCAACGAATACATGGAGCCGTAGGTGGATCGAATCAACATCTTGTCGCCATAGACCAGCGGTTCGTTGTAAAACGGTTCACCGAACGGGCGCGACCAGATCATTTCACCGGTTCGCGTCGCCCGCACGGCATACACTTGACCGCCTTCGCTGCCGAAGAAAAAGCGTTCTCCTGACGCCGCTGCGACTTTTCCGCTGACAATGCCATCGGTATCCAAGCGAAACAGGGTGGACGGTGTACCGGACAGTTCCATCACATACACGAATCCGTTGTCCGTGCCCCAAGCCACTTTATCGCTGCCAGGTGCAACGGTGGGCATTGCCAGAGCTTGTCCACCAACGATTTCCATGAAGGGATCGATGGTTGTGTCTTTCAGTGGGTAAGTCTCGATGCCGCCACGGATGGTCGGAATCAGCGAATAATCACCGCCATGGACTGCACCAAACAAAGGAACGCTAAACATCGACTGGATATTGATTTCCTCGCCGTTTGCGGCGTCGACCAGAATTAAGTCACTACCGTTAACGATCGAGATCTCTTTGTCGCTGATCCCGAGCTTTCCGTACCCACGATGCCGATTACCGAACCGGGCTAACCAAATAAGTTCCCCGTTTTCAGCATCCTGACATTGCAGCGTGCCGTCATCGCCGAGGGTGTACAGTCGCACCGCAGGGGCCGTTCTGGTGGTGATCGTTGCTGCGATCCCTCGACGCTCGAGGATACGAACTTGCTGTCGTGCTCGACGCTCAGCTTCTACTTTACCGATGCTTGAATTCTTCGCACCGAAATCGTCCACACGAAAGCGAGCGAATACTTTGACTCCCTCGGGCGACTCTCCCTGGACACCTGGAAATTCACTCGTTTGTTCACCCGCAGAACCCGATGCATTGGCTGTCGCCAACTTTGGTTTAACGTCGAGCGACTTTGCCGCATGGGTGACCTCGACGAATTCGAGTTGTGTGCCTTTGATGACATACAATTGTTGATCGACGATGGATTGTGCGCCGGCGGGCACTTGCATCTGTCGCCGCCAAGATTCAACCAAGCCCAAACGGGCTGCCTGGGAGGGCGACAAAAGATCCGCAGCGACCGAGTCGCCGGAAGATGCCGCGAACAGCATCCCCAACCCGGCTGCCGCGAGAAGTCCAAAGGAGAGACGAGCAACGATTCTCAATTGAAGAAGTACAGTTTGAATTCGCATCGTCATCATCGACACTTGGGGTCACGATAGAAAAGGTGAGGGAATCCGAAAGTCCGGCAAAATCGGCATGAATAGCAGGGTCGGCACGGTTGGCGAACGCTCGAAAAGCACCATCAGAGTAATTTGCACCCAGCGGCCGCCAATCGATGCAGATAAACCCGTCACCATTGTACACGCCAAACGCCTAGGACGCGAATCATTCGCCCGCAATCAGACTTCCAATCCAAAAGCTTGCAACAGTTTTCGAGGGACACCGATGCCAAGGACTTCGACCTCTCCGAGTGCGGATTTCGCTTCCTTGCTAATGAAGCCAGCTTTTACCGCGACAAATGTCAAAGTGTGATCCGCCCGGAATGTGGGCTCGGAAACTTCACCCGTGTCACAATCCAAGCCGGTGGGAATGTCGATCGCCACGCGGAGTCCTGAAGCATGGTTCGCTAGCCGAATTGCAGTGGCGTAGGGTTCTTTCGGGGCACCGATCGCTCCGGTACCGAGCATGCAGTCTACGATCACGCCCGCCGAGAACAGCAATCGTTGCAGTTCCTGCGGCTGGAGGCTCACCATCAACGGTATCTCGCCGGCCTGGGCGATTTTTGCATTAACCAATGCATCGCCACGCAACTCGTTGAGCGGCACCAACGACACAAGCTGCACCGACATCCCGAGCAATTCTAAATGCCGGGCGATGACGTAGCCGTCGCCTGCATTGTTCCCTTTACCGCACAAAATCAAAACCGTCGGGTCAACGCCAGCCCCGAGGCGACTTGCGAGGTGGTACACTCTTTCGGCACAGCTTCGGCCAGCATTTTCCATTAATACCAGTCCTGTCATGCCGTACTGTTCAATCGCGATTTTGTCGACTTGGCGTACTTGGTCGCGAGAAAGTTGATTGTTTGACATCGGCTGTTAAATCCTGCTCGCAAAGCAATAATGAACCGCGTCGTTAACGGTGACGATTTTCCTCTCCATTTCCCTTGGATCTGTTACACATCATGCCGCTGTACGAATACCAATGCAAATCGTGTGACCATCATGTGGAATTGCTCGTGCGTTCGCCCAACGATAAGCCTCAATGCCCAGGATGCGGTGGCGATGAACTCGATCGGCTGCTGAGCGTCCCTGCTGCCCCGTCGGTTAAGAATGGTTCCAGTTTGCCGATCTCCTCTGCTGCGGAAAGCTGTGGCTTGCCACGTTGTTGCGGCGGTGGTTGCCAGATGTAAGGTATCGCTTTTTCGCTTTCTAAATTTCCTTCCTACCAATAAAGTTTTGTCATGCCTTCGGTTCTTGCCATAGCGGCCCATCACGACGATATCGAGTTCCTTATGGCAGGGACGATGTTGCAACTGGCTAAGCGAGGCTGGACACTGCACTACATGAACCTTGCCGATGGCTGCCGTGGTTCAACGACGATGGATCGCGCCACCTGCGCCGCCACGCGTTTAGCCGAAGCAAAGCGGGCCGCTGAAGTGCTTGGCGCAGTGTTCTATGACCCCATTTGCCCCGACATGGAAATCGCGTACACGACACCGCTTCTGCAAAAGGTCGCCGCAGTGGTGCGCAAGTCACAGGCGTCAATTCTGTTAACACATGCGCCAAGCGATTACATGGAAGATCACGAAATCGCGTGTCGACTTGCTGTTTCCGCAGCTTTCTGTCACGCGATGCCTAACTTTGAAACGAACCCACCCGTCGAAATCTACAACGAACCTGTAACGATCTATCACGCTCAACCGCACGGCAATGCGACGCCGTTAGGCGAAAGCGTGATCCCTCAGTACATCGTGAGCACTGATGAAGTGATGGACCAAAAAGTGCAGTCGCTAGAATGCCACGCTAGCCAAATGGAATGGCTCGACCGTAGCCAAGGCATGAACAGCTACATCCAAACGATGCGTGACTTGACCGGGCAAGTGGGCCAGATGAGTGGTCAGTATCAGTTCGCCGAAGGCTGGCGTCGGCATCAACATTGGGGATTTTGCGGCCAGCACGATGATCCATTAGCCACCGCCCTTGCCGACATCATCGTTAAACCCAAACGAAACTAGGAATCACACGATGAGTGAGCCCGCATCCTTTGTCCTCATTCGCGACGGTCAAAAACGTTACTTTGCGGATCGCTGGGCTAACTGTTTTTTGTTTCGCGAATTGGTGTGGGGCAGCGACTCTTTAGAAAACTGGCTGGCAGCAGGCGAGGAATTGGACGAGTGGTTCGAGGATGCGGACGGCGGCGCTGTCATCGACTACGACCGCAGTCAACTGATCTGGTACGGCGATGCCGAACAATTGAAGCTGCAACGAGTTGCCCGCGTACACGAGAAACTGGTGCAAACGGCATGGCCGGATTTCAACATTCGTTACGCACCACGTGGAAACGTTGACCTTGCTCTCGCCGCCGCCGAGTCAGTGGATATGTCCCGTCAGACAGATGACGATGTTTTCGCGTGCCGCATGGACACGGTTCGTGGTTCGACGGAAGAGTATTCCGATGATGACGACGAAGATGTAGACACAGACGAAGAAGATGACGCCGATTCGGATGACCAGAATTTGTATTTCGCCGACGATGATCCGCGAGCCTGGATCACCGTCATCAGTGAACAAGGGACCGTACGTCACTGGCAGATTTCTGAGATCTCACAGGATCTGCTCCGAGCCGATCCATCGTGCTTGAAGCTACTTGCTGAGCTTGACGCGGGGGATGTTCCCGCAGAAGCGACCGTCGCCGAAGGAATTTGGATTGACCATCCACGGAAGCAAGTTGGATTTTATGGCGGATACGCAGCCCGGGCCTTGGTCCCCGGCCTAGAGAAGGCGTGGAAGGGTTGGAACGTTCGTTGGGCCGACAACGGCTACGCTGAGCAGTGTGCCGCAAGCGGCCCCGGTGGCAAGCCGATGAGCGACGAGCAAGCGCTAGGAAAGATTGTGCCCATTTTGCTGTCTACGAAACGAATTGATGCCGGCGCAATCCTGGGAATGCTTGGTTCCGGACTCAAGCGGACGGCAATCAAGGGCATTGGATGCTTGACACTTGTTGTTTGTGCGCCAGTGATGCTATTTGGTCTGGTCAGCGGCAACATCAAAGCGGCGTTGATCACGATCGCCATCGTGGTTGCCATAGTGGTCGTCGCCTTCAACTTCGTTGCTTCTCGATTAAGGAAGACACTGCATGGCCTGACGCCTAATCGCGAATCGGAGAATGCCGCCCAACGTGCACCCGTCGTGGGACCATTAAATACTAATGAGCGACGTTCCAAACTCGACGCGTTGTTAGTTGCGGCAGGGTTTCCGCGATTGTCAGAAGTCGAATCGTACACGGATCATAATTCGGACTTGGATTTACTGCTGAAGTAGTACTTTCTACTCTGAGGCAGCGACGGGATTAAAGGTTCATCCGTTGCTGCAGGACGTTTTAATCACACAACCATCTATCAAGGCAACACCGATGCTGTTTCGAACACGACGAATGCGTCCGCGCGTATCAAGCATTCTCTGTCTACCTGTTGTCGTTTTTTTTGCTGGACCAGCAGCGGCTCAGGATTGGCCCCAGTGGCGCGGTGTCCATCGCGATGGTGTCTTGCACAGTGAGGTGGACCTCATCGATGAACTACCAAGCGGTACTCTTCCGCGTCAGTGGACCGTTGAGATTGGACCTGGATACAGCGGCCCGACGGTCGCCGAGGGTCGTGTCTACGTGACGGATCGCAAAAGCACCAGTGACAGGGATAGCCAAGAGCGAGTGTTGTGCTTCAACGCTGACACGGGCAAAGAACTATGGAACTATGTTTACGAAGCGCCCTACACGATCAGCTACACCGCTGGTCCACGTGCAGCTGTCACTGTTCACAATGGCTTGGCGATAGCTGTCGGAGCCATGGGGCATTTGCATTGTCTGGATGCCGCAACCGGAGAACTGCGTTGGCAACACTCTTTGTCGACCGAGTACGATGTTCAAATGCCGATCTGGGGTATTGCCGCAGCGCCACTGGTGTACGAAGACACGATCATTCAAATTGCCGCCGGTGCTGGTGATGCGTGTGTCGTCGCGTTCAATCTATCCGATGGAAAAGAAGTATGGCGGAGTATTGATGAACCGGCCGGTTACAGTGCGCCGATTTTGATTCGTCAAGGGAACACGGATGTTGCCGTATGCTGGACCGGTGCCAGTGTCACCGGGCTTGATCCAAAAACCGGCAAAGTTTTTTGGCGAGTGCCAATGGCATCGCGCAACATGCCCATCGGTGTGCCGACGCCGATCACCGATGGCGAGCATTTACTTGTCTCATCTTTTTACGATGGTTCACTAATGATCGCCCTGGATAAGACTCGTCCGATGGCGAGCAAACAATGGCACCGAGTGGGTGCCGACGAGAAGAACACCGATGCGCTTCACTGTATGATTGGCACACCGCTATTTAAGGACGGATTTCTCTATGGAGTCGACAGCTATGGGGAACTGCGATGCCTCCGAATCGACAATGGCGACCGCGTATGGGAAGACCAAACTGCAGTGCCACGTAATCGCTGGGGCACAATTCATATCATCCAGCACAACGACCGCGAGATCATGTTCAACGAACAGGGCGAGTTACTCTTCGCGACCTTGTCACCCCAAGGATTTACCGAGCGCTCGCGGACAAAGTTACTCGCTCCGACGACCAAACAATTGCCGCGTCGCGGCGGTGTCACCTGGGCTCACCCAGCGATCGCCAACGGTTTCATCTACGCCCGTAGCGACAACGAACTGGTATGTGCATCGTTAGCTGCGAACAACCGTTCTAAATGAGGTCTCCGGCCCAGCGTGCGCGGCGTAGTTCAACTTCGGCCCATAATTCGAACAAAAATTGGTGCAGGAATCATGAACGATGTCGCCGAATCTGACCGTCAGGGCTGACCGATTTCGCACACCGATAACGAGCGTGTGCTGCTTGGACAAGGCAGTTGCGGCAAGTTGAGTGCGGATTCAATCTAACGAGTGTTTTTGCCAGAACTGGACTGGGATCATTCAGTGGCCTTCGAGGACTCAGCTACCTTGATCTTTGACGCCGCGGAACTCTCGAAGAGCGATATTGCGCCAACTGGTCGAATTGCGTTCACGACCGACTCTTTCATGGTCAAACCGCTGTTCTTTCCAAGTGACGATATTGGAATTTGGCTGTCCATGGGACCTTCATCGACTTAGCGATGGTCGGTGCCCGTTCAATCTGCTTGTCTTCGGCATTCATCATTGAAGTAGGGTTCGAGATCGCAATGTTGAAACGCATCAACGTCTCTACATCACGGCCTATGGCATCGGCATCAAGCAGACCCAATGCGATCTATCGATCGCTATTGCGCGCCCCGGCGATCACATCATTGTGTCAGGCATGATCGGTGCTCACGGAATTGCGATGATGTCTAAACGGAAAGTCAGCGAATTCGAAATAGCACTGCAGAACGATTCCTCGCCGCCAAAAGATTTCATGCAAGTCGGTTTGGAGGCTTGTCCGTCAATCCGTGCAATGCGAGGCCCCACTCGCGGAAGGCTCTCCATTGCGCTTCATGAACTGCCTAGCGAAGCACGTGTCGGGGTCACGAATGATGAAATTTCAAATTCAGTACGAAACGATGTTCGTTCGGCACGTGAAATGCGGGAATCGAACTTTTTGAACGCTGCTAACGAAGCGAAACTTGTCGTGTCGTTCCACCAGGTAAATCGCAAGAGCTGCTGGAAGTTATGCGAAGTCATGTGTTGGGACGCGATGGCGCATTGATCGGGGAAGAGGTCTGGAACCATCCACGAATAGTTGTGGTGCGAAGTCTAATCGGAGGTCAGCGTGGTCGCGACGATTTCCGCCGATTAGTTACCCAGGATTTGCTGAGAATTCAAAGCTGTCGAAGCGTGAGTGGCCAACCGATGCAAACGATTTGGGGGAACAGTGCAGTGAATAGGTCGAAGGTCCGAGAGTTCACCGACGAAACATTCTACGAAGGCTATATTCTGTATCCCTATCGAGTGACGCCGATGAAGCATCACAAGGGTTTGGACTTTGGTGCGTTATATCCAACGGGTAACCATGCTGGCGAACTGTCAAGCTTGCAGATGCAATGCTTAGTCTTGGGCCGGACGCCGAGCGTTGAAATCGAAGCTCGCTTTTTGCATTTGATGAATCGCCAAGTGCTTGATGCCAACGGCCGTTGCGTCCAATCCATTGACGTTGATGGAACTATTGTTCAAACATGGCAGGAAGCGGTGCCCCGTGAAGTAATTCAGCCACACCTAGAGCTAGCAAACCTGGTGCGGCGAAGACAACGAGATCAATTTAGTTTTGCGTCGGAACCGGCGATCGAAGCGATTCGCAACCGCGACGGTTTATGTGTTGGGTCCATCTATCGCAGTCAAGCGATAGATGGTGAGCTGCGTTCTTCGTGCGAGCAAATAGATGGCGAGACATATCGGTTGATGGTTGAAATGGTCAATGTTTCGACACCTACCAACGACTTTCGCGACGAAGCCTTGATGGACCAAGTATTGGCGTCCGCTCATTTTATTCTTTCGGCTCGCCAAGGTGAGTTTGTATCGTTGACGAACCCGCCTCCGCAATTGGTAAGTGCCTCCGATGCTTGCAAAAATGTTAGAGTTTGGCCTGTTCTTGTCGGTGCCCAGGACGAGAGAAATTGCCTATTGGCCGCACCGATTCCTCTGTGCGATCACCCACAGATTGAAACGCAAACAAGAGAATTGTGCACGAACTATCCATAGTCATGATTTGATCAATCGTCGCTTGCTAAGTAGTCGGCTACGTTTTGTTGCGATTCATCAAACCCCAGCGACGTTCAATCCATTCGTACGCCTACGGTTAGCAGGATATTGGCATATCGTTGTTGATCGCCAGTTTGAATGGTGAGGACGTGATCTTCCGTACGGACGGCATCATAGAACGCCCACTTTTCAATCGGCTCAAGCATTACCTTCAGCCCGGCATCATGGATTGTTTTGCGATACGCATCCCATACCGGCGGGTCACCCGGCAGGGCATACGGTCCATCTTTTTCCGTCTGCATGGTTTGAATCGCCTCGATCGGAATCGCTGACAGAACCGCCTGCAGCACTTGGTTGCACGTCACCAATCCTGGCATCAGGTTCAAGCTAACCAACTCCGCCCGGGGGCCGCGTTTACTTGATGCAGGATAATTTCCGTCGGCGATCAAAATACTGCTGTGGTGACCCGCTGCGGCCAAAATTGCCGAGATTTGCGGGTGGATCAATTGGTGACGAAGCATGGGGGAGGAATCTCATTTGCTGTAAGGGGTGGGGTGAAACCTAGCCACTTCGGCTACGATTGAGCGCGGAAGACAACTTATTGTGCCAAAAACATCGTGAGCGTGATGGAGCCGTCGTGCTGGAACGTCGTTTAAAACTCGGAACTTTTTTAGGCATCGGTCTGTACGTGCATTGGACGTTCGGCCTGATGATCGCGTACATTGGCTACGCAGCCCGAGCCGATGGCTGGGTAGGCGTGCTTTACAGCATTGCTCAACTACTTGGCGTTTTCCTCTGCGTAACGCTGCATGAGTATGGTCACGCCATGGCGGCGCGGCAATTCGGCGTCCCAACGCTCGATATCACGTTGCTGCCGATCGGTGGTGTGGCGCGGTTACAGCGGATGCCGCGCGTGCCATGGCAAGAATTGGTGGTCGCTATCGCTGGACCAGCCGTGAACGTGGTCATCGTTTTCGGCTTATTTTTTTCGCTCTGGGGGATGTTCGGCAGCGAATTCTTTGGTGATGCTTTCAATGTTTTTGACGAGCAATCGGTGATTACCTTACAGACGCTGTTAACAGCTCCGAGCGCTGCGGGATTCATCACCTTTTTGATGGTCGTGAACACATTCCTGATCCTGTTCAACATGATCCCTGCCTTCCCCATGGATGGTGGGCGAGTATTTCGCAGTTTGATGGCGATGACGATGACCTATCGCCGGGCAACGTTCGTTGCATCACGTGTTGGTTTGGTGTGTGCGGTATTGATGGTAGTGTTTGGATTGCAGGTTCAGTGGTACATGCTGGTCGCAATTGCAGCGTTCATCGCCTATGCAGGAATGGCGGAGGCGCGACAGGTTGATGTGATGGAAACGGTTCGCGGTTTGTCAATCGCCGACTCGATGATCCGTCACCCATTGACGCTGCATCAAGACACACCAATCTCAGAAATCGCAGCGCGTTGGCAGGACACGTCTGCGACGTCGTTGCCGGTGATCTCCGTCACCGGCAGTGTGGTTGGGATGCTGCGGATCGAAGACTTAGCGAAAGCCGTGCGAAGTGGAGTTCCACTGAACAACACGGCCGGAATGCTTGCCGATCACTCAATCGATGTGCTTCGATTGGACGATGATCTGGAATTGGTTCTTCTAGCATCCGGACGCACATCAAGGCAATTTCCGGTCGTCGACAACGACAATCGGCTCACTGGCGTGCTTGACTTGGATTCCATGCTGGCGCGTAGTGTCGTCCATGCACTTCTTGTCCCCCAACCGTACCGCCCTGACTCGGGATTTGATGCAATTAGCTAAGAGTTTCGTTAATTACCCACTGTCGGTATCCATCGACAGCATCGTCGATCGCAAGCATCACAATCTGTGGTTCATCGTACGGATGCAGTTGCTTCAATCGATCGCGCAATCTCTCCCAGCAATGCAGGCTGGTCTTGATCATCAACCGATATTCGGTCGCGGTCTCGACTGAGTTCTGCCAGCGATACACGCTCTGCAGTGGACCAGTGATTTGAACACAGGCTGCAAGTCGCTCGGCAATCAATTGATTGGCGATCATCGTCGCCGACTCAATGTCACCGGTGGTCGAAAGGACGAGTGCCAGTGAATGCGGTGTCATAGTCATCATGATCGCTACGATCGTTCTCGTCGCGACGACGCGTCGAACAATCGTTCAGCTTGAATAGGTGGATTCGACTTGTTTTGTTGTAGGGGTGCTTCCGCATGACTAGTCTCAAACAAGATTCGCCCTTTGGCCACCCTGGACTCACTCTCGATGATAATCGATTTCCCCAAGTACGCCCGCATCCTGTCCCGGTGCACGGCAATCGTTGTGTTGTGTTATGGTTCAGTTAATGCCCAGGCCGTCGCCAACAGAAACGTCATTGTTAGCGAAGAAGGCCAATTGTCACTGACGAGTAACATTGTCGTCACCTCGTCGCTCGCTGGCAGTGTATCAATCGTCAATGTCAAACCGGGAGACACCGTCCATGCCGATGATCGCTTGGCTCAGTTGGATGCCGAGATCGCTGAAGCCGAACTCGTCGCGGCTGAAGCGATTTATCAAGCAGCGAAACTGGAGAGCGAAAACGACATTGATCGTCAATTTGCGTTGAAGACACTTGGTGTCCGCGAGCGAGAACTCGCACAAAGCGAACAAGCGAATCGTCGGTACGCCGGGACAGTTACCGGAACTGAGATCGCCAAGCTGCAATTGACGGTCGAGCAGTCTCGGTTGTCCATTGAGCAAGCAGAGCATGAGCGACAGAAGTCGCAAGCGACCGCAGATGAAAAGGCCGCCGCGATGCGGATCGCCCAAGCTCGCTTAAGCAAACACAGTATCCTCGCACCCGTTAACGGTCTCGTCGCCGAAGTGAGTGTGGATGCTGGCGAGTGGGTCGACGCCGGCAGGCCAATCATGCGGTTGATCAGCCTCGACCCGATCCGCTTGGAATGCTTCGTCGATGGTCGAATTCACGGACCCGAATTGGTAGGCCGCGCGGTTGAGTTTCGTTTGGAGCCAACTGCGGCGGCGAAGAGCGTTAACGACGATTTGGAACTGGCGGAGGATGTGTCGTTACCCCAATCGCTTGACCAGTTACCGACGCCTGATATCTTTCGCGGTCAAGTCGTGTTTGTCTCCAGCGAGTTGCATCCGGTCACCGGACAAACGCGTCTGTGGGCAGAACTACCCAACCCGAAACATCAGTTACGAGCTGGGATGCGCGGCCGCATTGAAGTTCTTGAGCGAACGAGTTTATAAGCTCGTTCTTGAGAAACTAAACGTCGATTTCCTCGGCATCTTCAGCACGCTCCATGATGAAGCGAAATCTTGCTGAGGCATCGCGGCCCATCAAGTCGCTGATCACGCGATCGGTTTCCAAGTGATCATCAATTTCGACCTTCAGCATCCGTCGGGTTTGTGGATTCAGCGTCGTGTCCCACAGTACTTTTGGCATCATTTCTCCGAGCCCCTTGAATCGCGTGATCTCGGGCTTGGCCCTTCCACTATGCTCAGCCAAGATCGCCTCGCGTGCCGCTTCGTCGGCCGCCCAGTACGTTTCCTTTCCGATATCGATCCGATACAACGGCGGCAGCGCAATAAACAGCTTGCCTTCAGCAATCAGCGCGGGCATGTGTCGATAAAAGAATGTCAACAACAGAGTTGTGATATGGTGTCCGTCGGAGTCCGCATCTGCAAGCAAAATGATCCGATCGTATCGCAGGTCCGCGATGCTCATCGAGTTACCAATCCCGCAACCCAGCGACGCCAGCATGTCTTGAATTTCTTTGTTCTCGAGCATCTTCTTCAGGGCGACGCTTTCGGTGTTGAGAACTTTACCTCGAAGCGGCAGAATCGCTTGGTAGTTCCGATCTCGTCCCTGTTTCGCGCTGCCGCCTGCCGAGTCACCTTCAACGATAAATAGCTCGCTTTTGGCTCGATTGCCGGCTAAACAATCGCTGAGCTTGCCCGGCAACATGGTGCGTTTGCCACCGCCTTTTCGCGAGATCGCTTCGGACGCAGCTCGCGAGGCGGCGCGAGCTCGCGAGGCGGCGATGATTCGTGCGACAACCTGGTCGGCCACACTGCGATTGTTATTCATCCACTGTTCCAGCGCCGGTCGTACTACGTTTTCGACGCTCGTTTGGCACTCGGGATTATTCAGCCGGTCTTTGGTTTGGCCCTGGAACTGTGGCTCGGCGATAAACACCGAAAGTATGGCAACCAGTCCCTCGCGGATATCCTCATGAGTGATCTTTACACCGCGCGGTGTCAAATTATGCGTGTCGATATAGTTGCGGACCGCTTTATTCAATCCGCTACGGAAACCGTTTTCGTGAGTGCCACCGCTTCCTGTCGGGATGCCGTTAACGTAGCTGCGAACGTGTTCGTCGGTCGACTCGGTCCATTGCATCGCGACCTCGATTCGCTCGCTGTCGTCCTTACTCAGACTGAAAACCATCTCATGAATCGGCCGCGCATTGCGTTCCTTCAGCACCCTGCCGAGATAGTCGACAATACCATGCTCATGAACGAACGTATCTTTCGTGCCCGCCGCTTCGTCGACGTAAGTGACTTTCAATCCACGGTGAAGGAAACTGGCCGTTTCCAATCGCAATCGAATCGTCGCAGTGTCGAACTCAATCTTCGGAAAGATCGTCGGGTCCGGTGTGAACGTAATCGTTGTGCCAGTGCCTCGAACGGCGCCCTTGAGTTTCTGTAGCGCGCTTGTTGGTGCTCCCTTGGAGAAAGACATGCGATACTGGGCACCGTCACGACGGACCACAGCAATCAGCTCTTTCGACAGTGCATTCACCACCGACGCACCGACGCCGTGCAAACCGCCTGCGGTTTTGTAGTTGTTTCCGTCGAACTTACCGCCTGCGTGCAGCACGGTAAGTACCATTTCTAGTGCCGGCTTCTTTGTCTTGGGATGTTTATCGACGGGGATTCCGCGACCGTTGTCCGAGACGGTGACTGTCGAGTTGTCCTTGTGCAACGTGACGATGATTTCGGTCGCATGACCGTTCATCGCTTCGTCGACACTATTGTCCACGATTTCCCAGATCAGGTGATGCAAGCCGGCGGAGCCAACGCCACCGATGTACATACCCGGGCGTTTACGAACTGGCTCGAGACCCTCCAGGGCGACGATGTCTTTTGCGCTATATGATTTTATTATCGTGCTCATCTGATTTTATTCTTCGTCAATCGGGTCCGTGATTTCGGGCGCGTTCGGTGGCGGTGAGACCACTTCGGCAATCCGTCCATTCTTTTGAATTTCAATTCCACGACCGCCGCGAGACGTCGTGCGATACTTTGCTGTCGAAATGGTTTTCTTGGCGCCGCGATTCGTCAACACGACCAATAGATCGCGATCACCGGTCGACGCTTTAAATCCGAGCAGGCGGTCGTCTTTGGCTAGGCGAATTAACGTCACGCCTTTGCCGGCACCGGAGAGATAATTGATTTCTTCGGCGGCACATACCATCGCTCGACACGCTTCACTGACGGCCAAGATTGTTTCGCTGCCATGTAGTGTCTGGACTCCAATGACCGATGCATCACCGGCAACGCGTGCGTACCGGCGACCACTTCGCGTGGATGTTTCAGCGAAGGCAGCCAGACCAAATCGCAGGGCAAACCCGTTTGTCGTACAGGCCAAGGCGTGCGTTTCGGGACACAAGTTCGGCTTCTTGGGATCTTCGGCGATATCACCAATCATTCGCGAGTCGAAAGAGACTGCGGATACGATTCGTTCGCCGTCTTTCAGTTTAAATAGCTTCTGGATCGGTTCACCAAAACCCGTCGAAGCCGGAATATCGATCATCCGCGAAGTATAACAAACGCCCAACGAGGAAAAAAAGCCGATGGTCGAACGCGTGCTCCCAGCAACACATGCAAGAACAGCGTCTCCTTGTCGCAGGCGACTCTTACTGGGGTCGACGATCTGTTTCTGACGTTTCACCCAACCATCGGTCGTGACCAAAATGAAGCAATCTTCGGCGACAATGAAATCTTCTTCGGAAAACTCAACTTCTTCCTCAACGGTCACAATTGAACTACACCGCTTTCCCGCTTGGTCTTTGCCATAATCGGCAATCAAGCCTTCGATTTCTTCCCGCACGATTTTCCAGCGGCCCGAGGCATTCGTGTCCGCTGTATTCTCAGCTAACAACTTGCGAATATCACGTGCTCGCTTTTGCTTGTCCTTCAATTCGTCCTTGATGACATTGATTTCTAATCTCGCCAAGCGATACAGCTTTAGTTCCAGAATCGCATCTGTTTGCTCTTCGTCCAATCCGCCCTTTCCAGCGGGAAAACGTTTCATGATTCTCGCGGCCGCATCTGCTTTGCCTTCGGACGCACGAATGATTTTGATGATCTCATCCAAGGCATCGAAAACGATGGCGAAGCCTTCGAGAATGTGAATCCGCCGTTCGAGACCCGCTAGTTCATTGATCAACCGATTGGTGACGACATCCAAGCGAAAGTGCAGGAAGTGCCACAGGATTTCCTTCAGCCCCAGCCGATCGGGTGCACCGACTTCGGGCTTCTCCGTCGGCACCAAGCAAGTCATGTTGACGCTGAAATTCGTTTGCAGTTGCGTGTTCTTGTAAAGATACGCAAGTACCTTGTTTTCGTCCGCGTCCTTCTTTAGCAGCAAATCGATGCGAATTTCGTCTGTCGATACATCGCGAACCTCAAGCACCAGAGGCAGCTTGCCACTGAAGATGATTTCGCCAATCCGCTCAACGAGCGCGGACTTATTGACGCCGAAAGGGATCTCGGTAATTTGCAGTACCGGCCCTTGGACTGACGACTCATCCAATTTGGCGACACCACGCAAGCGGATCGTGCCTTGCCCGGTTTGGTAGATCTCTCGCAACTCATCCTTGGTATTGATGATTTGGCCACCAGTAGGAAAGTCTGGACCCTGGACGGCATCGTTGGCAACCAGTTGATAATCCTTGATCTCAGGATCTTTCAACAGCTTTAAGAGTGCGTTACAGACTTCCTTCAGGTTATGCGGCGGAATATTCGTCGCCATCCCCACCGCGATCCCCGTTGCACCGTTGACCAGCAAGTTCGGCACTCGACTGGGTAACACCACCGGCTCTTCTCGCGTGCCGTCGTAGTTCGGTTTGTAGGCGACCGTTCGTGTGGCCAGGTCCGCCAAGATCTCTGACGCAACGCGCGTCATGCGACACTCGGTGTACCGCATCGCGGCCGCATTGTCCCCGTCGACGCTGCCAAAGTTGCCACTGCCGTCGACCAGCGGCATCCGCAACGAGAACGGCTGGGCCATTCGCACGAGAGCTTCGTAAATGGAACTGTCCCCGTGTGGGTGATAGTTACCCATGACGTCGCCGACCACCTTGGCACATTTGCGGTGCTTGGCGGAAAAGTCCAGATTTTGGCGACTCATTGTGTACAAAATTCGCCGCTGGACTGGCTTCAATCCATCCCGCACGTCGGGGATCGCACGACTGGTAATTACCGACAACGAATAGTTTAGGTACCGCTCTTGGGCGGCAATCCGCAGCGGCACGCCAATCAATTGTTCCGGCAATAACTCGGCCACCCCGCCCTGGTTGCGCTGGGCTTTCTGGCGTTTTCCTGGGGGGCCACCGGAGTTGCTCAAAGATGTTTTTCGACGTTTCGCCACGGAGTCAAATTCCTCGTTGTTCATTAATGACGTGGGGTAGGCTTCCCGCCCTACATTCAGTTTCCCTCGATCTGCATAGGCTTGAAACCTGGGCATTCGCTTCGGCAAACTGCAGCGGTTATAGCGATTGAAGGCATGGAAGTGAAACAGATGATTACGGTGAGATGGGCGAAGACTCTTGTAAAGATCACGTTGACAGCCGGCTTTCGCCGAAACCTACCGATAAGTCGCGGCAAGCCAATTAGGCGGGCTCGCACAGTTTCGCTTCAGCGGTAACGGATTTGGGACGGCTAACGGAGGAGCCGGACGATGAAAATAACAACAGCGAATGGATTCGCTCTCATCGCGGCAATTACCAGTTTGGCGGCAGCAAGCGTTAGCTCGATGGCTCAGGAACTTGCGCCGGGCGAATACATCGTCGGCTCGGAGCAAATCCTCAGTGACAACGTCATCAACGGACCTATCGACGGGCAGTCGATTGCGGGTGCTTCTGCTTACAACCCTGGCGATTCCGGCGGATATTCAACGGAATCGTGTAGCACGGGTTCGGACAATTATGTTGGGGACATGTCGTGCGGCGAAGCCGGATGTGGCAGCAGCGGCGGCTTGCGAGGTCGGATCGGTAGCGGCGCCTTGACCAGTCGACTGAGCGGTATGCTCGGTGGCGCCCATTGTGTTGGCGACATCGGCAACCTGGAGCGCGGTTACGGCCGTCCCGACCTGTTCTACAATTACTACACCAGCGGCCAAGCGAATCAAACGAATGCACAAATGTATCTTTCGCCGTTGCCGGTGCCACCGAACGTCGGCCACACGTTCTTTACCTACCAACCGTTCTACCCAGAAGAGATGTTGTATTGGCACAAAAACCGGTACCACAACTACTACGATAACGGTCGCGGCATGAACCGCACTCGCGCCGTCTATTTTGCTCCCCCGGTTCGCACCGCAGCGAGTAATGTGTATTGGAACTACCTGCGGTTGCCCCGCTAAACTCACTCACCGTTTGTCCCATCCTTTGGGGAGCTACTGGAAATGATCCGTCAACTAACTTTTGCGATGCTACTTACAGCGAGCTTCGTTGCTGCGAACATGCAAACGACTACCGCTGGCGATCCGTACGCGGTAACGCAAGTTTGGAATCATAACTTCGCGCAAAATCGACCTTGGCACGGGCCGTACTACAACATGAACTACGGCCAACCGTTAGCATTGGTTGTGCCGCCAACTGCCCACATGCGTCAAACGTATTCGTGGGGTGTCAGCCAGAACCTGATGTATCCGATCCATCATCAGTTTGGTCGCAGTGCAAGTTCTCCAGGGGCGGCGCCGTTCGGACAGTTCCACGCAACGCCGCCCTGGCCCAGTCACACCGATCAATTCGGAACGTATTACGTGCGTGGGCCTTGGTAGGTGATCTAGTCCTCCTCGCGAAGCTTCGCTAGCACCGTGAAGTCTTCGAGAGTGGTGGTGTCGCCCGTGGATTCATTTCCGCTGGCGATATCTCGCAGCAATCGACGCATGATTTTTCCGCTACGAGTCTTCGGCAGACTCGCGGCGAATCTTATGTCATCCGGTTGGGCCAGCGCACCGATTTGCTTTCGCACGTGTTGTTTCAACTCGGCCTTGAGTGCATCGTTCGGCTCGCGATCTCGAACGGTTACAAACGCGGCGATGGCTTGTCCTTTTAAGTCATCTGGACGACCGACAACAGCGGCTTCACAAACCGCCGCGTGGCTGACCAATGCGCTTTCAACTTCGATCGTACTCAAGCGGTGCCCCGAGACGTTGATGACGTCATCGATACGGCCCATGATCCAGTAATACCCGTCAGAATCTTGACGCGCGTTGTCGCCGGTGAGGTACATCCCTGGGACCGTTGACCAATACTGCTGGATATATCGTGCATCGTCACACCAGATCCCGCGCAACATACCTGGCCAGGGCTGGGCGATGCACAACATACCGCCATGGTTGGCATCAACTTCCTCGCCACTTTCGTCGACGATTTTGGGGACGACCCCAGGCAGCGGTTTCGTGCAGGAGCCAGGCTTCGTTGCGGTGATTCCCGGCAGCGGGCTCATCATGATGCCGCCGGTTTCTGTTTGCCACCACGTATCAACGATGGGACAGCGCTCGCCGCCGATCTTCTTGTGGTACCACATCCACGCTTCAGGATTGATTCCTTCCCCTACACTGCCTAACAATCGCAAACTGGACAGGTCGTGCTTATCTACATGCTCATCACCCCACTTGATGAAAGTACGAATGGCTGTCGGCGCGGTATACAGGATCGAAACTTTGTACTTCTCGATCAATTCCCAAAAACGGTCTTCTGCCGGATGATTCGGCGCGCCCTCGTACATCAAACATGTCGCGCCTGCGCTCATCGGTCCATACACGACGTAGCTGTGGCCGGTGATCCAACCACAGTCCGCCGTACACCAATAGATGTCATTTTCGCGATGGTCAAATACCCATTGGAACGTACGTTTGGCCCACAGGTTGTATCCGGCCGTCGTGTGCCGAATTCCCTTAGGTTTTCCCGTGCTGCCGGAGGTGTAAAGGATGAATAACGAAGCTTCGCTATCGAGTGGCACCGCAGGCAAAAATTCAGCTTGCGAATCAACAACGTCGTGCCACCAGACGTCACGACCATCGACCATGTTGACATCGTCATTGCCGATTCGCCGCAGGACTAAACAGGTCTTTACCGTCGTCGACTTAACCAAGGCTTCATCAACAGTCGACTTCAAGGGCAACACTTTTCCGCGTCGGTACAAGCCATCGGCAGTAATGATCAGCTTGGCACCAGCATCGTTGTTGCGATCGGCTATCGACTCAGAACTGAAACCCGCAAAAATGACCGAATGGACGGCTCCGATGCGTGCACAAGCGAGCATTGCGATCGCCAGTTCCGGTGTCATCGGCATGTACAGACTGACGACGTCGCCTTGTTGAATTCCCAGCGAACGTAGCGCTGCGGCACACTTGCAAACTTCCTGCATGAGCTCACTGTAGGTCAATTGCCGCGAATCTCCCGGCTCTCCCTCCCACAGAATTGCAATACGATCACCGCGACCGGCTTGGACATGTGCGTCCAGACAGTTGTAGCTGGCGTTGGTCTTGCCGCCGACAAACCATTCCACTTGCGGTACGTTCCAGTTACAAACTTGTGTGAACGGTTCAAACCAATGCAAGTGTTCGAGCGCCTCGTCACGCCAGAACGCGTCGCGGTGGTCACGAGCACGAGCGTACATCGCGTCATATTGAGTGGGGTCCGAAAAGACAGCATGCTGAGCAAATTCGCGGCTAGGTGGGAACAAACGGTCTTCGATGAGCACATGATCGATCTTACCGGAAGCGGTGTCGGTCATTGGAGAAACCTGGGCGGGTAGGAGGGGTTAGCAGAAAACGAGTACATGGCCCCGTAGTTTACTAAAAGTCAGCGTCCCGCGTGTTTAGGCGACGATAGCGAAATTTTCGCCAGAAATTGTCCAAGGACGGGAATCACTCTGAACGCCAACCGGACACTCACCACCGGTGGTTAGCGAGTCTTTACCAATTTTTCGATATAGTCATCGGCGTCCCGCTTGACTCGCTTCATTTCGGTTTCCGGGGGCTCGACTTTTTTCTCTGGGATCAATCGTAAACCACTGGCCTGCCATGCGAGATGCCAGCGACCGATGATCACGATCGTTGCTGCAGGCAAGGCAGCGACACACCCCACAAGCAGCGGCACCATATTCATCTGCAGCAAAAAACTGGGATCAAGCGAATACGACGCGCGGTCGTCGACCTGAAAACTGATGGAGGTCAAAAATCCAACCGTGGTATTGAACAGGCCCACGACGATTGGAATCGCCGTGATCGGTAAGAACATTTGCAGCAAGTTATCGCGACGCGCCGAAAAGACTAGCCAACTAGCGACACCAATCAGCAACATTTCCACCAGCAGCAGCGTGACCAGCAATGGCAACCCACACAACTGCAGCAACAATGAGATCTCCATCTCGCCCTTTCAACTATCAACTCGCTTCTCTGCCGAAACCTTCGAGTTGCTAGTGATAAGGTTTCAACAGCAACTGTCTAGCCTTTCATCGCCCATTTGGTCCAACGTTGATCAAATCTTCACGATTCGCCCTTGGTCCGCGGCTGCTATTGCCCAGGCCGTTTTTCCCCTTGTTCTCCGAACAACATCATCATCATTGGAATCGGCTGAGTACCGGCATTGTAGGTGTAGCCGGCATTGAGCGCACGCTCGATACGTTCTTTGCTCTCGGACAAGTGGGCCAGCGTGTAGGCGTCCATCTTCTCACCACAGCGATTGAGTGATTTGTCGATTCTGGCAACCAAGGTTCGCAATTGCTGGCGAGCTAGATTGCTGATCGGCTTATGCGCGGCGGTTGTCGTGGAATCCTCCAGAATCAAATCGATCAAACGTTGCAGATGCTCTCGCTGCAGGTTTCGCCGCAGTGAGCTGACCATCGGCTTGCGATCATTGCGTCCGTCGGGACACTCCATTTCAAGTTCCTCCCACGTTGCCGCGCTGATGGTTTCAAGCAGTTCGGGAAGCGTCAACGCATCTTGGTCCGCGGGCAATCGCAACTCGTTGTCGTACACCCGTCGCAGTGTTGAGGGATTCATCAGTTGAGTTAGCGCCGAAGCCTGGACTCCGAGAATTCGATCGTGGATCGGCCAAGTGGCCTCGCTCGTCATTGAACTGTGACCGTTGCCATCAAGCCACTTATCGACGCTCATTCGCTCCAGCAATTTTGGCGTCAAGCCATAAGCTTGGTCGCGAAAGGTTGTCTTGATGACAAAGTCGAGAGCCTTGCGTTGACGTTCGGACGAGACAACTTCCACCGGAGCGCGATCTCCGGGATCGCCCTTCTTATCGCGATTGACGAACGCACCGCCAACCCAACCGGCCATCATGCTGACACTGCGAGTCTGCAGACCTAGGGTCAATTCATAACCACGACGAGCCTTAGCCCAACTGTCTCCATCTTTAACGAATTTGTCCAAGATCCGACTGCGGTACAGTTCGACAAGCTTCATTTGTTCGACTGCATAGTCAAGCGGCTCGGACGTGAAGTCATAGCGACGTGCCAACGGATCTGGGCCGCTGGTATCTTCATCCGTTGCGTATTGCAATTCCGGTTCACTGCAACGTTTCAAGATTTCTGGCAGTTTCTTGTCGTCGAACGTGTAACCATATTCGATTGCCCAGTAGTCGTACGGCCCAAGATCAATCATCGCATAGTCACCTTGGACGTCGCCGGATTCGTACCGATAGTTGATCGGTGTGTAATCCATCACCGACGCGGTAAACGGCTTGGTGCCTTTGACTTTGCTGCTGTTGATGTCGGCAAGTGAATGGAGTGCTGATGCCTTAAAGTTGTGACGCAAACCCAACGTGTGACCCACTTCGTGAGCGACCAAGTCAGCTAAGAGCGGCCCCACAAACCATTCGGGCATGCCATCGAGCAAATCGATCTCTTCTTTTGCCTTTGCGGCTTCTACTTTCCTGTCGTCGGTGTTTTCCTTGCTCACTTCGGCTTTGTCCGATTCGTCTTGCTTAGGCTCCTCCGTTTTCGCGGCCGTCGTTTCGCTGGTAGCTGGCTTTACCTCAGCGGCTTGTTCCTTCTTTTCGTCTTCGCGTTTTTTCTTGTCTTTCTTGGCTTCTTCGTCCGCCAACAAGGTCAGCGCCCAGTTCATTCGAGCTAGGGCCAAGTCCATATTGCGACCGGCCGAAGCCATGCACAAACCATTCTTTTGGCTTACGCTGCCATAAAGTCCATCGAATTCGTCGTCGCCGATCAGTGACGAATCGGCTCCGGCCATCGAGTATCCTGCCATCGGCATTTGAGCGGCACGGGCTGTCTCATTGCGTCGCGCGTTGGCTTCGCTGGGCGGGGCCATTCGGATGCGAGGGTCCCAGTTCGGATGGCTGCCTAGCCATGCGAGCGTCTCGGGACTGAATCCTTCCATTGCCAGCTGTGGCATCAAGTCATGGTAGTTGTAGTTGAAGTGCCGAATCCAGCCATCAGTCAGGATGATATCCGCATCAAGAATTTGGCCCGTTTCGGGATGCACACGGCTCGGTCCGATCGCCGTACCAACATTATTATTCAACCAACGGATGAAGTTGTAACGCACATCCTCGGGGTCCTTTTCCATGTGTACCTTGCTCTGAGCATCCTGGTACTCAATCACGATTGCGTCGACGATACCGACCTTCTCGAACGCGCGGTTCCAATAATCGACGCCGGCTTTGATCCAGCGACGATAACGTACCGGTGTGGTGTGCTCGACATAGAATCGGATCGGCTCTTTCGGAGGGCTGAGTTTCAAGTTCGCATCGCGTTTTTCCAAATGCCACCGATTGATATAGCGGACACGCGTCTCGTCGTCCTCGTATTTGCTCAAGTCCGAAAATGCAGTGGTAAAGAAACCGACACGCTCATCGGCAACTCGCGGACGAAAGCCGGTTCCGGTAGCTGGGACTTCGCTAAAGGAATAGTGAATCGTTTGCAGTCGACCACCGGTGCCGACGATCTCAAACGCTAATTCGACGTTGTCAGGGAACACTTTCGCGGACTGGATTGAGACCAATCGAGAATTGGTAACGCGAACTGAGTTGCCAAAGAACTTAGTCGCGTTGCTGACCAGCAAGTCATCTAAGTCGATAACGGGGCCACCGGTTGGTGCCATCGCTAGGATCGGCACGTCCATCAGCACTTGGTCGGTGAACAATCGCTTGACGGAGGCTTTGGATTCTGGGTCACCGGTGGCGCGAGTCTCCAAGTTGGGCGCGATCAGTGCTAGGCGGTCATCGTAGCGGCGCCATTCGACGACCCAGTCGCCAGCCTGCAATCCGGCGTACAAGTCGCCGCTGCTGACCGTGAGGGCCACGAAGTAACGCTTGCCAGCAAAGTTCTTGGGAAGTTCGCCAATCAATTGGCCATCCTTTTCTCGCTTCCAGATCGAGATTAGGCCCTTGGAATCTCCCTGATCGTTTACCGGAATTTTTTCAAATCCCTCAGAGACTTTCTCAAACGGGGGAAGGTCGGCGGCTTGGGTCGGCGGCGTGGTTGCACTGCAAACCAACGATACGGTGAACAGGAAAGCGAATATCGATCGTGACATGGATTAAATTCCGAGCACTGTGATGGTGATATCGAAAGCAAAAGCGAGTGAATCCGGCGACGGCGACCCTTACGAGTCACCCCAGAGAATCTGGCCACATTAAAGGCTAGTCGCTGTTAGGGAAAGTTGGGCAGGTTGATCCGTCAATCGTTTTGACGAAACCAATGGCGGTTCGGTGCGACCCTGTTTACCGTTTTATCCGATAAATCACGCAAAATCCAAATAATTTGAGGCAAAGTCGTTACTTCCGTCCTCAAAATCCACTTTAGCTGATCATTCGGCACGACATTGACGCTTTCGCCCGACCAATCGACAATCAAGCGACCGACATCTTTTTTTCCTTGTACCTCCAAAGCCCGAATCTTTCGCATGAACCCGCTGCAATTGCAAGATCCACACGTTTGGGAAGCGATCCAAGCCGAAGCTGTCCGCCAGCAGGATGGTCTGGAAATGATCGCCAGTGAGAACTACACCAGCCTGGCAATCATGCAGGCAGCCGGTAGCGTGCTAACGAACAAGTATGCCGAGGGCTACCCAGGACGTCGTTACTACGGCGGTTGCGAACACGTCGACGTCGTCGAAACTCTGGCAATCAATCGAGCCAAAGAATTATTCGGCGCCGAGGCCGCCAATGTCCAGCCTCACAGTGGCTCGCAAGCCAACACTGCGGTGTATTTAGCTGCCTTGGAAGTCAGTGATACGGTCCTCGGTTTAGACCTCGCCCAGGGAGGACACTTGACTCATGGAATGAAACTCAACATCAGCGGTCGGCTGTACAATTTCATCAGCTACGGCGTGGATTCCAAGAATCATCGTCTGGATTTTGACCAAATCGCTCGACTAGCACGCGAACATAAACCCAAATTGATCGTCGCCGGTGCCAGTGCGTACCCGCGAGAAATCCCTCATGAGCGGTTTGCTGAAATCGCCAGCGAAGTCGGCGCGATGCTGATGGTCGACATGGCCCACTATGCCGGGCTGGTTGCTGCTGGAGTCCACAATAGTCCTGTGCCGCACGCGGATTTTGTCACCACGACGACACACAAAACGCTTCGCGGTCCACGTAGTGGTTTGATTCTTTGCAAGGAAGATCGTCTCAAGGACATCAATCGTAACGTTTTCCCCGGTACTCAAGGCGGTCCACTGATGCACATCGTCGCCGCCAAGGCCGTTTGTTTTGGCGAAGCAATGACCGATGACTTCAAAGCTTACGGACGAAACGTTGTTGAAAATGCAAAGACGCTTGCCGAGACACTGCTTACCGCTGGCTTGCCGCTTGTCAGTGGCGGCACCGACAACCACTTGATGCTCGTCGATGTCAATGCCGTGGGACTTGGCGGTAAAAAGGCCGAAGCGGTGTTGGACGCCTGTGGAATCACCGTCAACATGAATATGATTCCCTTTGATACACGCAAGCCAATGGACCCGTCGGGAATTCGGATCGGTACGCCAGCGCTGACGACTCGCGGAATGGGAACGACGGAAATGAAACGTGTCGGCAAGTGGATCCACGAAGCGCTCACACACGCTGACGACGAATCCATTCACCGTTCGATACGCGGCCAGATCCGCGAACTGTGCGAAGACTTTCCCGTCCCCGCCGGTCGCCTAGCGACCGCCGAGATGCCGAGTTAATCGGGCAATTCGCGTCATGCACGCACCACCAAACTCGTCCGCGCAAGTCTCTGCGGCGACGGAATTGCTCGGGCAGTTGATCGCAATCGACTCAGTTAGCAGCAAGACAAACGTCGCGATTTCGAATCGCATCAGCGAAGCATTGAAGTCACTCGATTTTGAGATTGAGTGGAGCCAGTACGTTGATGCTCGCGGAGTCACCAAGGCGAACCTCGTCGCGCGGCGGGGACCCGCAGCGGTCGGCGGTTTAGCCTACTTTTGTCACAGCGATGTCGTGCCGGCGGACGATTGGACTGGACGGGGCGGTGATCCGTTTTCTGCTAGCGTCACAGACAACCGAGTCTACGGTCGTGGTGCCTGTGACATGAAAGGCTCCCTGGTCGCGATGCTGACTGCGGCCCAGTCCGTCGAGGTGAATTCGCAATCCGCACCACTATGGTTTGTCTGTACCGCTGATGAAGAAACCGGCTTCGCTGGTGCTAAGCATTTGGTCAACCATTCGTCCGCGTATCAAGACATCGTCGCCGCCCAGCCCGTTGGGATCATCGGTGAGCCGACAATGTTGAAGGTGTTCCACGCACACAAGGGTATCACGGGATTTCGCGTCACCAGTCGCGGTCGCGCCGCGCACAGCAGCACTTCTCTTGGTGTGAACGCGAACCTCGCCATGGTTCCCATGCTGTCGCTTATCGCTGAATTGGAGCAAAGAACACGTAGCGATTCTCGCTATCACGATTTGCGATTCAATCCACCCACATTGTCATGGAATTTTGGCGTGAGTGATCGTGCCACCGCGATCAACATCACGCCGCCCCGTAGCGAAGCTTGGGTCAGTCTAAGGACGATGCCGGAAATCGATGGCGAGGATTTGATCGAGATCGCGCGCCAACGAGCAGTCGAACTGAATTTAGATTTCCAGCGAATCCAAGGCGGTGGACCATTGTGGGTTGATGCCGACGCACCCTGCATTCGCGCGATGTGTGAACTGACCGGTGGTCAACCGCCCCAAACCGTATGTTACAGTACCGACGGAGGCCAGTTCACTCAGTTGCAGCAACTACTTGTCTGTGGTCCAGGCAACATTGACCAAGCTCACACGTCCGAAGAATGGATCAGTCTGGAACAGCTCTCCCTTGGTATCGAACTGTACTCTCTCGCTATCCGTCGCTGGTGCTGTTCCTAGTGGTCCTTCGTCCACAATCGATTGAGCGAGAAAAAGCTTCTGAGTCGAAGACCAACAGCACAGTAGTTATGATGGTTGGACTGTACTGTGGACACAGCGCACTACCATCGCGGTTGTGCCGTCCCTGCCGCGAATAACTATCGTGATTGCTCGAACAGCGTGTTTGCCCATCCAGCTTGAATGCTCGCCCACGTGATTGCTTACCCACTCGATGAACAATAGCGATCCACCGAATTCCTCGTCCCATACGAATTTTGGGGACGATCCGTTCTCGACACAGCGAACGCCGCCACTCACATCCGAACGACGATTGGGAGCTTATCGGCTACTTAGAGAACTCGGTCGAGGTGGAATGGGTGTTGTCTACGAAGCGGTACCGATAGCGGGTGGACTGCCCGTTGCACTAAAGACTCTGCAACAACATTCCGCAGGGGCGCTGCGCCGATTCAAAGACGAATTTCGCGTACTGGCGGACCTGTCGCACGCGAACTTGGTGCGACTTGGCGAACTCGTCACGACAGAGAGTGAGCCTTTTTTCACGATGGAGATTATTTCCGGTAAGCCGTGGGACGAATATGTTCGCGCCAGCTTTGACTCGGCCGCCGCACTTCCCCACTTGCCGTTCAACGAGGATCGAATTCGCGACGCTTTGTATCAACTCGCTGACGGACTCGCATCGTTACACGCTGTCGGGTGTATCCATCGTGACTTGAAACCATCCAACGTGCTCGTCACGCACGAAGGCCGAGTGGTGATTCTAGATTTCGGTTTGGCCCTGGATGTGACTGACGAAAGTCACAAGGTGGGTCACGATGGGATTGCTGGGACGCCCTATTACATGTCCCCCGAGCAAGCACTGGGAAATCGAGTGACAACCGCAAGTGATTGGTACAGTGTCGGAGTGATGCTCTACGAATCTCTAACCGGCGAGCGTGCTTTTACTGCCAAGCGGTTGAGTGAGTTGGTGCAAGCTAAGCTAAGCAGCGCTTGGCTCAAACCTCGCGAGGTAATGTCCGAAATCCCCGAAGATCTCGATCGTTTGTGTCGTGCGATGCTCGAAGCGGATCCATTGCTACGGCCCAATGACGAGCATGTTTTGAGTCAGCTTCGTGGCAGCGCGTCTGCACGAGTCGACGAACAGGTTTGGATCGGCCGTGAGCAAGAACTGCAACAGCTTGCTGCGGCCTGGGAGGACGTGCAAAGTGGCCAGACACGCGTCGTGCTGGTCAGCGGACGAAGTGGCATGGGCAAGACATCGCTGGTCGATCGATTCCTCACGAACTTGCGGCGTAGTCGCGGCGTGGTCGTGCTTCGCGGCCGTTGTTATGAAAACGAATCGGTCGCCTATCAAGGTTTCGATAGCATCATTGATTCGCTTTCCATGCTGTTGCAGCGATGGCCTGAAACTGACGTCGATCGTGTGTTGCCAATGGAGTTGGATTCGTTGTGCCAGATCTTTCCGGTGCTCGGCGAGATTCCCAGCGTGGCCCGCGAAATCGCGATGCGGCGGCCACGGAGCACCAATGGTGGTGAACGCCGACGACTCGCCCTGACGGCCATTCGCGAGTTGCTTTGTCGCATGACACTGCGAACACCGCTTGTCATCTTTATTGACGACATGCAACAAGGTGACACCGACACAGCGGCTGTTTTCCGCGAGTTGCTGTGGCGCGACAAAGCTCCACAAATGTTATTCGTGGGAACATTTCGCTCGGAAGACGAATCAAGCAGCGAGTGCTTAGCGGACATTCGCCGCAGCCGACTGCCGCCGTCGGAGCAATTGCAGCTCTGCGACCAAATCGAAATGACCGTAAATCAATTCAATCAACAAGATGCTTCGCGTCTAACTTCCCAACTACTGTTACCTAGCGGTATCAACGACGCCGAACTGATCGAGCGCATTGCAGACGAATCCGAAGGAGATCCTCTGTTCATCCGTATGCTCGCGCGTCATCTGTCGCGTGAATTGCAAGTGCATGGTGAATCTCAACAGAGCAAAGACGTGTTCCGAGCACAGAAATGGACCCTGGGAAGTGTCATCGCGAACCAAATTGAGCAGCTGGAGCCCGTTTATCGAGCAACGCTTGAACTTCTCGCAGCGGCTGGTCGACCGATCGATCAAGAAATGATCGAAGCGGCACTAGCGGACCAACAACCACCGGTCGGATTGATTCGATCTCTACGCACCAAACGGTTAGTTCGTCGACTGGGCGACCACCAATCGATCGAAACGTTTCACGACAAAATCCGTGAGACTGTTCGAGAAAGAACCTCGTCGTCACGCATTCGACGTCATTGCTTGTCCTTAGCAAACCACCTTGAAACGAAGCCCAAGCCCGATGTTGAGTTCATCGCGGATCTTTATCGACGCGGTGGAAACTTGATCAAATCGGGCGAGTACTACGTCCAAGCCGCCGAAGTCGCGACAAACTCGTTGGCCTTCAATCGTGCCGCCGAGTATTACCAGTACGCTCTGGCTCAGTTAAGTCTTGAGCCGCAACGCGAAGGTCGACTTCGCGCACGATTTGGGGATGCGTTGGCGAATGCATCTCGTTCCGCCGAAGCAGCGAAACAGTATCTCGCCGCAGCTCAGTTTGCTGACGGAGACGAGCGAGCCTCGCTGCATCAACAGGCTGCTCTGCGTTGGTTGACCAGTGGGCACGTGGACGAAGGGATCACGGCGTTACAAGTGGCACTTCGATCCTACGGCTTGACTTGGCCAAGTACAACTATGCATGCCGTGTTTGGATTGCTCAAGAGATCAGCACAGTTGCGAATCCGAGGATTGAAACCGTCACGTCGTGGCCCGCTTATCGATTCGCAGGCCCAACAGCGACTCGATGTATGTTGGTCAGCAGCAGCGGGATTGAGTGTCGTGGATCCCGTACGAGGCGCGTTTTACGTTGCCGAAAACTTGTATCAAGCGTTATCTTATCAGGGGTCCCAGTCGCTCGTTCGCGATTTGGCCGCCTACATCGGCCATGCTGCGATCGGTGGCAACCGAAGTCGCCAATCCACGTGCCGAGTGTTGATCGCGTCGCGTGAGATTGCACGCCTATCAGACAGTGCCTACTCCCGAGCCATGGTCTCACTCGCCCGCGGAATCGCTGCTTTGCTACGAGGCGAATGGTCCAAAACCATTCGCTGCTGTGATCGCGCAGTGAGCTACTTGCACGATGAAGAAATACACGGCGCAACTTGGGAACTGAGTACCGCGAGAACGTTTGCCCTGTGGGCATTGCAATACCAGGGCAACTGGTGCGAGCTGGCTCGTCGTCAACCCGAACTCATGCGGATCGCGCGAGAGACCGATGATTTGTTTGCAACGTTGAACTTTGGCACGCAAGTCATGACGCATTTGCAATTGGCCGCCAATCAACCTGGCGAAGCGACACGCCGATTAACCGAGGACAAGCCGCGACTTTCTGACCGTGGCTTTTTCGTCCAGCATCACAATCATCTACTCGCCAGCGTCATTATCTGTCTGTACCAATCCAGGGGCCCAGAAGCCTGGGGCCTTATCCAGGGTCAATGGCAAAATTATCGTCGTGCGTTTCTTTCTCAGGTCCAACAAATTCGCGTCGACCACCTCCAAGTGGCCGCTCGAGCCCATCTGGCTGCAGCTCATGCGCTAGCGGTGACGGATGCAGCCAAAACTCGAAAGCATTGTCAAGGTGCTAGCCAAATCATCAAGCGATTGCACAAGGAGAGAGTTGCCTGGGCGGATTCGCTAGCCACTGCATTTGAGGCAAGTTTGGAGTTGCAAAATGGCGATCGACAGCGAGCAGTGGAACGACTGGCCGAGGCCGTTGAAAAACTAGAGCGAGTCGATATGCGAGTATTCGCAATAGCAGCCCGTCATCACTTAGCCAACCTCAACAACGATTCCGAGGAACAAGCAAGAGTTGCAAGCCACTGGCAAGCACTTGGCATCCTCAACCCCACAGACATGGCAGCAATGATGATCCCAGGTTTGAAGGAAAGCGGCTAAAATTCGCTTTGTTCGTGCACTACACGCCTGCAAACTGCTTTGCGGGTCGCCAGTCAATAATCTGGATCTCAACTTTTTTGAATCCGCGAAACTCGTTGATTACAGGCCGATAAGCGATTTCGATGGGGCCATCGCAAGCGTTCAGTTCCTCGCACCAATCTCCTGCTCCGAACGCCACGCCCCGCATCACAACGGTTCCTTGGCGCAGTTTGACTGTCAAGTGACGATCGCCACCGCCCATTCGACGTGATGGCTCGTCCAAAGAAACTTCGCGGCAATACAACAGAGGACGTGGGTTGCCTTGACCAAATGGCGCCAACATCTCCATCTGCTGGATCGACTCAATACTCAATTGTCCGAACACCGATTCCGCATCAATGACGAGTTCCGGAACGACTTCTCGATCGGTCCATTGACGTGCAATGGCCTCACAGAAGTCGCCGCGAAAATTTGCAATCTCGCGTTCGTCTATGGTCAATCCCGCAGCCGCCTTGTGGCCGCCGAATCGAATCAATCTCTCACTACACTCGCAAAGGGCCTCGTGCAAGTCGATGTCCGTTCCGCCAACCCGTCCCGATCCGATCGCGTGCCCCTTGCCGGCGCTATCCAGCGACAACACGATTACAGGTTTGGCGTACTTGTCGCTAAGCCGACCAGCCACCACTCCAATCACACCTTGGTGCCAGCCTACGCCAGCAAGGACCAGCGCCGCATCGCCGTCGGGATCGAACTCCGTTTTGGCTTGCTTTTGCGCAGCCAAGTAAACGCTTCGTTGCAAGCTATCGCGGCTGCTATTGAGCTGGTGAATGTACTCTGCGAGTGCTGCGACGCGATCACCTGGCGGTGATGTGAGTAACTCGACGGCTAGCTGGGCCTGGCCCAGTCGACCGGCGGCGTTAAGACGCGGCGCGAGCGAAAAGGCGATGGACTCAGTCGTGATCGGTCCATTCTCACCGACCTTGGTAAGTTTCATCAGTTCGACTAAGCCCGGTAGCGGCTCGGCTTTAAGCATCCGCAATCCATGCTCCACCAGTACCCGGTTTTCATCCAACAGAGGTACAACGTCAGCGACCGTACCGATCGCGGCTAACGCCAGAGATTGCATCAAGTAGCGGCGCAACGGTTCGCTAACTCTCGTCGATCCACAAATCTCTTGGCACAGAGCCCACGCCAATTTAAATGCGACACCAGCACCGCACAGTTCTCCGAATGGGTAGGTCGTGCCAGGAAGTCGCGGATGGATGATCGCGCCCGCATCGGGCAGCGAATCGGCGAACGTGTGATGATCGGTAATGATCAGCAGGATACCGAGTTCTTTGCATAACTCTGCATGGGCAATGCTCGTGATTCCGCAGTCAACCGTGACAATGATTTTTTTGTCTCGCTCGGCGAGTTTGCGGATCGCGTCTTCGTTCAGACCGTAACCGTCCTCCAGCCGATTCGGCACATAATAGCTGACGTTACCACCGAGCAGGCGAATGCCATTCACCAAGATCGCGCTCGCGGTCATGCCGTCAGCATCGTAGTCACCATAGATCACGATCGGGACCGAATCGCGAATCGCTGGCACCAGCAATTGGACCGCTTCGATGACGCCAGGTAGCAATTTGGGGTCACGAAGCCCCGAGAGTTTGGTGTCCATGAAACGTGCCGCGTGTTCGGCATCGTAAACACCACGACTGATCAGAAGTTGAGCGACTACCGCTGGCAAATTGGCGGCGTGCATCAACTGCTCCACGCGTCCCCGGTCGTGGGGCACAATCCGCCAGCGCCGCTGCATCCGTGACTCTCCTGGAGGTTTGAAAAATAAAGCCCGAAACGATGATCAAGCTGAAACAAGCCCTCGTGTCTTCGACGTTCGATCAAGCCAAATGTCGAGAAACACGGACTGATCGCACCGCAGGATTGGCGGCGATTATCTAAATAGCCGAAAAGGGTGCTGATCTTTTGGGACGAGGATCAGGCCCCCCTTCCGTACAGGCTCTGACTACTTTTTCTTTTCGTTATGCCAAGTATGTTTGCGAAGTTCTGGATTGTACTTTTTCAATCGCAACTTTTCGCCACCAGGCTTGCGCCGCAGGGTGTAGTTGTATTTGCCAGTCTCTTCACAAACCAGAAATACGGTTTCAGCTCGCTTTTTGCTACGTCCAGCCATCGTGACACATCTTCAAAATGAAACAAAACAGAGATTATCGTGAAATGTACCGAAGGAGGGGCTCGAACCCACACGCCCTTGCGGGCACTGGATTTTGAGTCCAGCGCGTCTGCCAATTCCGCCACTTCGGCTTATCCGTAAATTACGGACTTTACTGCCGTCAGTCTAGTGCAAGCATGCCAAACTCAAACAAAGCAGGGGCGAAGTATCTTCGAGTTGGAAGTTTTCTGCAAGTCGGGATGACAAAATACCGTCACTGGCGCTTTTCAATCAGGTCCAGTCAAACGGTCAGGTCGTAGCCATCGCGCGGGGTCATTTTGAGGAACTCGTTCGCTTCATCGATACCAGCGAACTTGTTTTCCGCTGGATTCCACGTCAGAGGCTGTAGGGGATAACGCAGCGAAATGCAACCAAGGAGGATCGATTGGGACATTGCCGAAGAGTATTCGAAACGACTGCCAGCCATTTCCGGTTTCGCTTGCTTGGCGGCTTCGATCCACTGTTTGTAATGGTTCAGCCGCGTCTCAGCACCCAGTTCCGCAACCCGCTTGCGCCAATGCTGACGCAAATCGTACAACTCGTCGCGATCATCACTGGCAACCGCGATCACCTCGGGGACTGCGGCGTGCGAGCCACCGGCGACCGTCATTTTTTCGCCTACGATCATGCAGCCATTTGTGCCCGCCTGGAAGCCATGATCGTCACGCTGTTCGTCAGCAGGGACGACGGGGACTTCGGGCATCTTCTTGCCGTCGTACCAAGTTACTTTCACGCCTTCAGGACACGCCTGCGTGGCAGCAAAGTCATAGTTCACGATCGACCACTCCGGAAACGCGAGTCCCGCAGCAGCGGATGCTTGGGAAACGATGGAGGAAGGCAACGTCAGTCCCAACGCCGAGAATACCGGGTCCATATTGTGACAGGCCATATCGCCCATCGCACCACAACCGAAATCCCACCAACCACGCCAAGTAAACGGAGCATACTCGGCCGCGTAGGGCCGATCGGCTGCTGGCCCGAGCCAGAGGTTCCAATCCAGATGCACAGGCGGCTTCGTCGATGCTGGCAGTTCCGTCATGCCTTGGGGCCAGATCGGTCGGTTGCTCCAACAGTGAGCCGCATGAATTTTTCCAAACGAACTGTCTTGGACCATCGCTTGATAAACGCTGATGCCAACGCCAGCATGACCTTGATTGCCCATCTGCGTTGCGACACCATACTTCTTCGCCGCTGCAAGCAAACGGTCGCACTCGTCATAGGTCCTTGCCAGTGGTTTCTGTACATAGACATGTTTGCCACGACGCATGGCATCAAGTGCCTGGACTCCGTGCAAATGGTCTGGCGTACTTACAACAACGCCATCGTACTCCGTCTGTAGCTCATCGAGCATTTGCCGATAATCGGTGAACCGTGGCAGGTCGGGATGATTCTCGTACATTTTTCCCGCGCGTTGTACATCGACGTCACACAGCGCTACCGCGATACCACCAGCATTGATCGTCGACTTAAGGTCCGACGCTCCTTTACCGCCAGCTCCAATTTGTACGAATCGAAATTGATCGCTCGGCGGAATCTTGCCAGGACCACCGAGAACCTCAGGAGCGACGATGGTCACAGATGCGATCGCCGCGAGAGTCGACGCCAAGAACTCACGACGGTTATTTGAAAGAGGAGATGCGGACATGATGGTTGCGGGTCCGTTGTGTTGCTGAGTTCGCTGTAGAAAAGAATGCGTCACGTTGATTGACGATAACCCTCGCGTGCATCGCATTCTATTCTAACCGACTGGCGGCATGTTGATAGTCTTTACCAGCAATCTGTGCACCAATTGATCATGCGAACAACGGTGTTTTTTACTGCTGTCTCGCTGAAAAGGGGAGGCACGTCCTATGAACGAACTTCACTAGTTTACGTTTGCACGCTGATTGACTCATCGTCCCAGATGCGGGTGAAGCGGGGTCAGTTCCAACGAAAGCCGTAGCGGTTTGGCCAATTTTTCTAATCCGGAACTTTCGAGCTTGCCGATTAGGCTGAGCTTCGGTCCCGTCTGATAAACCAGAGGCAACGTGTTTAAGTCCGCTTGCCATTGACTCAGCGCGTCATGAACGTCCGGCGGCGGTACTGTTTGCCAAAGTAGCGAGTTCGCCATTGCGGCGATTCCCGGTCGAGCGCCGTCACTGCGAAGCGATTGCAGTACCGCAATCGCTTGTGTCCGGTTTGCTGATGACAAGAGCCAACTAGCAGCAACCAATCGCACAGCCGACGAGGAGTCGGTCAGTCGTTCTTTCGCCGCAGCAACAGCCATTGCATCTCCCATTTGTGTTTGCCAAGCGACTGGCAATTGACTTTCAACCAGCGGCGGCAACGGTCGCCGATCAATTTGCGAAATCAGTTCGAGTGACACCTTGTGCCGTCCGCTGCGCATGGCGCTTTGCGCTGCGGAGGTGGACAACCATAGCTGACGCCATACCGGTGGCGCGTTTCCGATCGCATCCAACAACGGACGCACCGCGGCGGCGTACTTACCGTCCAAATACAGTTGAACCGCGTTTGCCTCTTGCTCTGGAGGGTCCAGTGGCTCGATCCAAAGAACGCGCGCAGCAGCGATGGTCGTGTCCACAGTATCGGTTCTGCTGGTGGCGACGAACTGCTTATCGTCAAACGTTTTTACGACACCGACATGTTCAATGATTCGCGGCGCGAACCATCGAGAGGACTTGTCGGAATTCGGCTGCAACCAATATCGAACTTCGTCTCCCACGGTCCAAGACGATTTGGGAGTGTCTTGGGCGATGCTTTGTGTCGTCGACAAAAGAACCGCGAACAGGAGGACTTCAATACGTTTCATTCGTCGCTCACCGTCAAAGCGGAAAGTCGCTCCGTGTTGACGTACTGATACTGACCACCATTCATCGAAGCGAGTTCTCGCAGGAAACTGACGTCCGGCGCATCGGGTTCCGTTCCGAATTCGATCGCATGGATGGTGGTACCGTTTCGATCAGCCCGTTGTTTTATTTCAAATAATTCACTTCCCGATAGTCGCGGAATGCGCGCATCGGTCAGGAAAAAAATCACGTCCGGCGACATCCTTAGCGCCAACTTGAGTGCCGTATCGTGCTCAGTGCCTCCGAAGGCAGCAATCGAGTCAACATAATGAGTGGCACGGACAATCATTTCTGGCTCCCCTCGCAACAATTGCAGCGGCATCCCAGAGATTTGAATTGGAGTTGGTTTGTCGTTGTAGAAAATGATCTGAAACTGTTGCCGCTCTGATAATGTCGACAAGCTGCGCATTAGTTCTCGTTTGGCTGCGAGAAGAGGGCGACCACCGCTACCATTCATGCTGTCACTGCGATCAAACACGTAGACGAATCGTGAGCCGCTGCCCGAGACCCCGAACACCATCGTCGTCGTTTCATTGGGGTTTGTTTTGGCGTCTTGGCCGCGGTCGCCGCCTAGTGCCGCACCGCTCATCGCAACGTCCCCTGCCATTCCGCTCGAAGCGACCGGTGAGGGTGTGCTGCGCATCGCTCCGAGCAGTCCCTCCAAGTCCAGAGGCAGTGCCAAGTCGGCTGGCGGCACAGTCGCGGCAACCTGCGACGGTTCGCCCGAGCTGAGCGTCTTTTCCGCCACTTCGTTCGCGATTTCCGCGGCATCGACGTATCGCGTTTGGTCTTTTTGTCGATGGACAACGGCAATTCCAATGTCCCGATCCGGCTCGTCGCCCGTCCCCTGCTGGGGCTTGCTCCACCACAAACCCAGCGTCACAAGGAGAACAACGTGAACGATTAACGAAGCGACCAGCGCCGGCATTTCACGATGCGGAAGCTGCATCGAAGTGGTTTTTCCACTGTCGCAGGTCGAAACTTTGCTTGGATTTGGTTTAGATGCTGGTGCCATGATCTTCTCAGTTTGGCCGGAACTAATTAGTCTAATGGCTTCGTGACGTTCACGTCGCCCTGTACAAGGCCCATTTCGATCCGTTTCTTTCCTGCCCGGAGACTTTTTGTGAGTAGCGATTCTTCCCCCACCCGATATCTGTTTACGAGCGAATCGGTGAGCATGGGGCACCCCGACAAACTCGCCGATCAAATCTCCGACGGAGTGCTCGACGCGCTGCTGGCTCAAGATCCCTACAGCCGTGTCGCATGCGAAACCATGGTCACCACCGGTATCGCCATTATCGCTGGCGAAATTACCACCAAGGCGGTAGTCAACTACTCACAGATTGTCCGCGATGTGATCAACGAAGTTGGATACACCGACGATGAAATGGGCATCTGCGGCAACACCTGCAGTGTGATGGTATCCCTCGATTCGCAAAGCCCCGATATTGCTCAAGGCGTGAACGAAGATTCGTCGAGCGGCAAAGAAATCGGCGCTGGTGATCAAGGATTGATGTTCGGATACGCTTGCAAGGACACCCCCGAGTTAATGCCGTTGCCGATTGCTTTGTCGCATCGCATCATCAATCGCATCACGGAAGCCCGGTTTGCAAAGGAAGTACCCTGGTTGCGTCCTGATGCAAAGGCGCAGGTCACAATCGAGTACGAAGGCAATACGCCGATCCGAGTCGATACGGTTGTCCTAAGTACGCAACATGCTCCAGATGTGACGAACGAAGAAATTCGCAAATTCGTGATTGAGAAAGTTGTCAAGCCGTTACTTCCGGCTGAATTGGTTAAGAGTGAAATCAAGTATCACATCAACCCAACCGGCAAGTTTGTTGTCGGTGGTCCCCACGGTGACTGTGGATTGACCGGGCGTAAAATCATCGTCGATACGTACGGCGGATGGGGACGGCACGGCGGGGGCGCTTTCAGCGGCAAGGATCCCACAAAGGTCGATCGATCGGCCGCTTACATGGCGCGCTACATTGCAAAGAATATTGTCGCCTCGGGGTTGGCCGAACGCTGTGAAGTGCAGCTCGCGTATGCAATCGGCGTTAGCGAACCCGTCAGTGTAAACGTCGATACCGAAGGCACCGGCCAGATCGATGACGTCTCGCTGTGCAAACTGATTCGACAAGAGTTCCCGCTCACTCCCTCAGGAATCATCAATCACTTGAAACTGCGTCGACCGATTTTCCGCGCCACGGCGGCAGGAGGTCATTTTGGCCGCGAGGGAGATTCCTTTACTTGGGAAAAGACCGACAAGGCCGAGTCGCTCGCGGAAGCCGCTGGTGCCTTGACCGCCACGGTTTAAGCAGCACTTGCAAGTGCGCTTGGCATGGACGACTGACCCACACTTGAACCACGTCCCATTGCGGATGTGGGAGCGATGGATCGCGGACATTCGCAATTGTGCCGGTGATGCCTTGCTCATCACCGGTGATATCTCCGAAGGCGACGACGTTGTTTTTGAACTTCGTCGTTTGGTCGAAACGCTCGACCAAGAAATCTATTTCGTCTTGGGCAACCATGACTTCTATCAAAGTTCGATTGGGCTGACCCGCCAACGAGTGATCGGGCTGTGTCGCGAGGACCCGCGGCTTCATTTTTTGACGGATTCCCAACCCATCGAAATCTCGTCAAACGTTTATCTTGTCGGTGACGATGGATGGGGGGATGCCACTCAGGGTGACTATTGTGGTAGTCCGGTTCGACTCAATGACTTCCAGCTCATCGAGGACTTTCGCACTGCCGCTCCCGAAAAATGGCAGGAGATGCTGCGCTATCAAGGGCAAGCCTCTGCAGAGCGGCTCGCACAAAAACTGTTCGACATCCCGATGGGCACCGCGCAGGTGCTTGTACTGACACATGTACCGCCCTTTCGTGAATCGTGCTGGTACCAAGGCCACACAACAGATGACTGGTGGGCTCCATTCTTCGTATGCGGCGCGATTGGTGATGTATTGAAGCGGTTCGCCGAAGCTCGACCAGAGACAAAACTCACGACCCTTTGCGGTCACACGCATCATGCTGGTATGGCAACGATGGCGGCTAACCACACGGTCTACACGGGGGCCGCGACGTATGGAGAGCCAACGGTCGAAGCTACCGTTACGACCGTCGGCGGTACGCTTCAGTTGGCTATCGTTTAGCGCGATCGTCGGTGCAATCATTTTGACTTCAGGCAAAAAACGACCTATACGTCTTTGTGCGAGTATTGCACTTCGGGGCTGCTGTATACGCCAAGGTTCTGGGTATGTGGATTGATCTGATTTTACCGCTGATATATTGCACCACCGGGTTTCTGGCTGGGTACTTGGTGTTTCGTCGGCCCACCAACAGCGTCTCCCCAGGCAGCGATTCAAACAGCGCATCGGAGCAATCGGTAGAACGGGAACAGTCATTAAAAGAAACGACTGAACGTTTGCGACAGTTCGCTAGATCACTCGCCGCCGACGTTGATGCACATCAAACCAAAGTTCAATCTGTCAACAGTTCGTTGCATGAAGCGACTGAGGATCTTTCCGGCGATGTGATATTTTTGGCAGTCAATCGCTTGATCGAAGCCAACGAGACGATGCAACGGCAACTGCAGTCCGCTCAAGACCAGATCCAGTCACAATCGAACTTGCTCGAATCCGCCGAGCGTCGCGCCATGACCGATGCGTTGACTCGAATCAGCAACCGGCGGGCGCTGGATGATTTTATGAACCGTCAGTTTGCCAAGGGCTCCGATCATGCTAGCACCTTGGCTCTCCTGGACGTTGACCACTTCAAGAAGTTTAACGACCAACATGGACACCGTGCCGGTGACGAAGTGCTGCGGGCGGTTGCCGGTCTAATCAATTCCCAGCTTGCTTCCTACGGAATCGTTGCACGTTATGGTGGCGAAGAGTTCGCCGTTGTTCTTGACGGCTGCACAGTAAAGCAAAGTATTCCAATTATCGATGCAACACGCGCCGCTATCGGTGTGCGTGAGATATTGTTTGAGAACAAACGGTTGCATGTCACTGCAAGTGTGGGAATCGCTCAGTTGACGGCGGAGGATACGCTTGCATCCTGGATTCAACGTGCTGACGAATGTCTGTATCAATCCAAGAATAACGGTCGAAACACGGGTTACTGGGCCGATGGCTCGGACTACATGCCGATCAATACCTCACCAGTAACCGAGCCCACCGATGAGACCTCGATTAGCCCGGATTCCACGACCACCGTTGATTCAACAAATCTGCCGTCAAGTGGTGTCTCGCCGACTGGCGTACGGGAACGCACCTCGCTTCAACCGGCTGACCAGGCCGCTCCTCTTGTGAATCCATTCCCCTATCTACCCAATCGTGTCACGTTAATTGAGTCGCTTAATGAAATTGCCGACCACGTTCGTGTGTCGCGTACGCCACTTTCGATTCTTGCGATTCGTCTTGGCAACCAAGTGAGCAGTGTCGCGAGCCGATCGCTGCTGCAAATGGTTCGCGGAAAGCTGCGTTCGACGGACTACATTGGATGCGATGGTGCGTCAACACTAATTGTTTGCTCTCCAAACGTTGGCGTGGAAATGTCGACCGAACGAGCGCACCAAATTCATCAAAGTGCCTCCAGCGTTCTAGCTACTACGACTGACCCTACTCAACAATCCCATATCACCATTGGTGTGCTGCAATGGGATACCGACGACACTCTGGATCAAGCGATCGAGGGTGCCATCGAGTTGACAATCGAAGTCGCGAGAGAACCCGTGAGAGTCCGCCAGCTGACATCTCGTTCGTAAGCAGTCCTGCCTTCTGCAGCGACATTCCAAAGGTTTAGACTTCATTCTTGGATACTTGTTAGTACACATCGCGGACGTAGCGTTTGTCTTTGCTCATGCGTTGTAAGTATTGCGTTGCATACTCGGGACGAAGCCCTCCATGTATCGACAGAATTTCAAGCAATGTTTTTTCAACATCCGCAGCCATCCTTGAAGCATCGCCACAAACATAGAAATGCGATCCGCGGTTGAGCCACCGCCACAGTTCGCTGCCATGCTCGCGCATTCGATCTTGTACATAAACTTTTTTCTCACCATCACGACTAAATGCAGTATCGAGCCTCGTTAGTAAACCTCGCTGGCGCCAGGCGAGAAGTTCATGTTGGTATAGAAAGTCGGTATCCTCGCGTTGTTCGCCAAAAAACAGCCAATTTTCTCCCGGGCTTGCTGATACGTCGCGCTCCTGCAAAAAGGCAATAAACGGCGCGATACCAGTACCCGGACCGACCATGATCATCGGAGTATTGGGATCGCCCGGTACCGTGAATCCGCCATGATTTGGTTGCACGAAAACACGAATGCTCTCGTTCGGTTGGATACGCTCGGCAAGCATTGTGCTGGCTACCCCTTTCCGCAGTCGACCGCGACTCTCGTAAGCCACACGTCCAACGGTGAGGTGAACTTGATCTCCGACATGTCGCATACTACTGGCGATGGAATAAAGTCGCGGATTCAATGGAGAAAGTGTTTCGACAAACTCCGTCGCCGTAATGGTTGCTCCCACGGCGATGTCCAGCGCATCGAGAACATCGAATCCCTCCGCGATACCACCGTCTCGCATTGTTGCCAATTTCTGTCGATGTTCATCACTTGAGATTCGACCCATCAGCAATTCAAGCAATTCGTCCGAAGGATCTTTTAAACAGCAATCTTCGCTCAGCGCATCGGCCAGTGACTTACTACTCCCCAAAGGCGTATGCACCTTGATTTGGGAGTCCGCAGCCAAACGTCGGATGATTGCAGAGGCTAACTCATCACAATTGCGAGGACAGATTCCCAATGCATCGCCTACCTCGTACTTCAAGTCCGACCCGGTCAAGTCAATTACGACATGGCGAGTGTCTTTTGCCGAACCCTCACCATTGAGTGGACGGGAAACGAGGAGCTTGGCGGTGAACGGATTCTTCCGCGTGTAACTAGAGTCGGTGAGCTTGGTCGATCCGTTGGACTTGGCTGGTGCCGATTGTGAAGACTCACTAACAATCTTCTTGATCATCTGTTTGGTTTCTTTGCCACCGGGGCTGCAAAGTGTCAGATTGGGTTCTTCTCCTGATGCGATTGCTTCGCCGTACGATTTGCAAAGGTAACCACACGTGCCACAGTCCAATTGAGCCATGGCCGCCATAAGCTTTCGCTGTACTGGCTGGTCGGCGGCCAGTTGCATGCGGTCTGCGATGGGCAACGCCGCATCGTGCCAGGGAAAATCACTTGACTCGTCCGCTGTTGCCTTGTCCGCCGTTGCTTCAGTCAGACTTTGCGCCAGTGCTTCACCCGCGGCCATGAACGATTGATCCGTAGTCTGCAAACCCATCAAGCCAGAAAAAAAACCATTCAACCAAGCTCGCTGCTCATCATTAAATGGTGCAGTATCAGGAATAAAAGATGACATAGGTTGGCAACGAAAGGATATCGGAAAAAATGCTTATACAACGGGACAGGCGGCGAATGAGCGAAGTTGTTCGTCGGTGTGCCGAGAAACAAAAGCGATAAAAGGTTCTTCACCTTGGCGGTGCGCTAGATAATTGCCAACGATGGATGAAATGAGTTCAGGCGTTTCGTTCATCGGTATCGACTCGAACAGCAATCGCCCGATACCCTGGTTCGCTCCCCAACCTCCGCCAAGATGCACGTGGTAACCGTCGACCATGTCCTCTCCACGCGCGACCTTACAAGCGAGAAGTCCGATGTCGCCGATGTAGTGTTGGGCGCAACTGTGGTGACATCCCGTCAGATGGATATTGATTGGTGAATCCAGCTCATATCGAGTCTCAAGCAATGCTGCGATCTCCATTGCGTCGCGTTTGGTATTGCTGGCGGCAAACTTACACCCAGCGTTTCCCGTACACGCGACAAGACCGGCGCGAAATGAACTGGCGTTCCAATCAAGTCCGCATTCGTTAATTGCATTCTTAACATCGTTAATGTTTGCAGTGCGAATGCCGGTAATAATCAAGTTCTGCCAAACCGTCAACCGAATTTCACCGCTGCCAAACTTGTCGGATATGTTCGCGAGAGCAGTAAGCTGAAGGCTCGTCAATCGACCAACAGGACAAACAACTCCGACATAGTTCAATCCCAACTGTTTTTGTTCATGCAGGCCCACGTGAGCCAAGCGATCTTCGTGACCAGAGACATCAAGAAAGCTCGCATCCATGCGAGCTAGGCTGCGTCCGAGCTCCAATTCAACCTGACGCAAGAACTCCGCAAATCCTAAATCATCCAGGACATACTTAAGTCGGGCCTTCTTCCGATTTGATCGGTCGCCGGTGCGAATAAACACTCGCACAATCGCACCGGCAACCTCGATACATTCGTCGGGACGTAATATGACTCCGGTGAAGCGAGCGAAATCTTTATGTCCAGTAATTCCGCCAAGCGTGAGATGAAAATATACCCCCGAAGCAATCGAATCCGTTGCATACTTCTCAGCAATGCAAACGGCATGGAAGCCGATATCATTGGTATCATCAAGCGCCGATATACGACCGCCTCCATCAAATGCGATATTGAATTTGCGAGGTAGGCCATACATCTCGCGGTGATTGAGGATGTAGTGATGCATGCGTTTGGCAAGGGGTATTGTCTCAATAAACTCGGATGCGTCGATGCCGCTTAAACAGCTCGCCGTACAATTTCGGATGTTGTCGCTTCCACTTCCGAGTGTGACGATATCAAGCTCTCTTAGTCCATAAAGAACTTCCACTGCCTGATTCGCAGGAATTTCTCGTAGTTGCAAATTGGCTCGCGTTGTAATGTCGACATATCCGCCGGCGCTACGATTGGCTAACTCGGCGAGACCACGTATCTGCCAGGAACGCAGTTGACCTCCTGGGATTCGCATGCGGCACATGTAAGAATTCTGCGCCGGAGCAACGTGAAACAATCCATGAAACTTTTGCAGGAAAACGTCAGATCCTTTTGGAAATTCTCCGGCTTTACTTCTTGCCTCAATTTCATCCCATAGATCCAGTCCGTTCTTCTCTCTTTTAGCCCGTTCTTCTACGCTAAGAGTTTTATCAGCTGCGATGGTCGCATCCTGAGCCTCACGTGCAGGACGGTCGGGGCCGAGGTTGTTTTGTTGGGATACGGGACGTACGGTAACATTCGTTCCTATCGCAGGCCTCGAGGCTGAGCCAGCAATAATCGGCAGCCCACGGATTGCACGAGCCACATCGGCGCCCATTGCAAAGCCAGACATGTACTGTTTTTGAGCATCCGTCAAGGCGGTTGTGTCGTCGGGGTTGTGATTCATGATTCCGACAGCTTTAGCGGGCGTAAGTACGTCGTGGAGCTGGTTCAATTCGCACGGCACAATCTTTGTAACTCGGTTGTCGACTATGGGGATCAAAATGAGCTAACGTTAATCTATTGACGGTATCGTAGTGCATCGGTAGGAATACTTGGCTGCGACTTACCGTGGGTGTTAAGCATGCTCGCGCTGTCAATGATCCGCGGCGCGACGAAACGAGTACATAGTCGTTATGATGTATTCCCAGCTCGATAGCGTCCTCGGGGTGTATTTCGATATAGGCTTCACTGGGATACAGCTTATTGAGTACGGGACTCTTGCTAGTTCGAGTTTGCGTATGCCATTGACTGACTGTGCCGCGACCAGTCAGCAAAATGAAGGGATAATCGGTATCGACTGGCTCGGGAGAGCGAGTGGGGGAATCGACCATGAGTTTGGCTCGACCGTTGAGAGTAGGAAACAGACCATCTTCGAATAATCGCCGCTGTTGTTGCGGATCGCACCCGCTGGCCGCGCGTGCATCCGCATCGCTCCAAGGCCATTGCATCCCGCCACAACGTTCAATTTGGGCATATCCATCAATGCCCGTTATGTCACAAAATTGATCGCGACTTGCAAGCTGCATGATGCGAAACACGGCTTCGGGTGAGTCCCAATCCGCAAACATCTCTGCGATGCCCCAGTATTTGGCGATCGCACGAAAGATTTGGAAGTCAGCTAAAGCCTCACCGGGAGCGCGTCGTAGTCGCTTGACGACACTGTAACGACGCTCACTGTTGATCAGAGTTCCTTCTTTCTCGCCCCAGCCTGCGGCTGGCAAAAGCAGGTCTGCCTGCCGGACCGTATCGGTGCTGGAATACATGTCCTGGACGACAAAGAAGTCCAATTTGTCGAGTAATTCGCGAACGTCTCGATGATCGACCCAACTGTGTGACGGATTCGTCGCTATCACCCACAAACCACGAATTCGGCCTTCTCTAATTCCTTCAATTATTTTGTCATAAGCCCAGCTCGCTTCGTGCGGAATTACTTTTGGGTCGAGAGCAAGCGCCGCAGCAACCTTCATTCGGTCGCTCGAAGAGCCAAAGTCATGATGTCCAAACAATGTTGTTGCATTTCCCCACAGTCGACTCCCCATTGCATTGCACTGACCCGTGATACTGTTGGCACCGGTTCCTGGACGACCGAGGTTGCCGGTGATGAGAGCGATGTTAATAATTGCTTGCGCCGCCCGTGTGCCCTCGTAACTCTGATTGATTCCCATCGTCCACCACAATGAGGCAGCCGGAGCGCTGCCGATCATTTTCGCGACTCGACGAATCACGTCGGGAGCGATACCTGTGGTCTCGGTAACAGCTTCGGGAGTATATTCAGCAACATGTTCAGCAAGCTCGTGGTACCCATCGGTATGTTGATCAACAAAGGCGTAGTCGATAAAGCCTTGTTCTATAAGCTGTTGCGTAATGGCATACAACAGCGGCAAATCACTTTTGGGCTTAAGCTGCAAGTGTTCGCTTGCGGCCATCGCCGTTTCGGTCCGCCGAGGATCAAGAACAATGATATCAGGCTTTTTCGCATTGCGAAGTACTCGTTCCCAAAGAATGGGATGCGCGATACAAGGATTGGCACCAATGAACACCAAGCAATCGGATTGTTCCAAATCATCGTATGTATAAGGAGGTGCGTCGAAACCAAATGATTCTTTATAAGCAGTTGCCGCCGTGGCCATGCATTGACGTGTGTTGCTATCGAGATGCTGGATACCCATTCCAAATTTCGTGAGTGCGCCAAGCAACGCCATCTCTTCGCAAGTGATTTGGCCGGTGCTAAGTACTGCAACCGAATCGTCGCCATACGTTTCTTGGATCCTCTTGAATTCCAAAGTAAACGTTTGCAGCGCATCGTCCCAGGTGGTTGCATGCAATTTACCATCGGCCCTGCGAATGAGCGGGGTGGTTGCTCGATCTGGCGAGTCCAAAACTCGCAACGCCTCCCAGCCTTTTGGGCAAGCCATACCAAGGTTGACTGGATAGTTGGTTTCGGGCGTTAATCCAATCGCTTCACCGTCGCGAATATGAATTCTCAGTCCGCATCCAGTGCTACAGTAGCCACATACCATTGTGGTCGTGGTATCGGCGTTGAGTGATTGGTGTGTCATGCCGAGACCGTGTTTTCCGGGTTCCAATAACAGTTGACGCGTCAGTTTCCCGTCGCGCTGCTGAAGTACCGCGGGCAACTTTCGACTGACGGTAGTTCGATGATCTGCAATCGACATCGCGACAGTTACCTTAAGGTTCCAGGCATGGATGGAAAAACGACGCTAGAAAAGTATAAAATGCGTTCGCACAATTCTCCCGCAAGCGATAAGGCGAAAGTCAGACCTAGAACGACGCCAGATACGGTGGATACGCCCGACCAAGCTGAAACGATTAGCAGCATCATGGCAGCAACCGCCAAAGCCAGTCGTGTTACTACCCATGGTCGAAGTGGCCCTAGAGCAAGTCGCGCACTTCGCGCGTCAACGTTTGCTAAGTTACGAACATTGATGTCGACGGCGTAGTGTGTCGCTGTTTCGTACGCGACCTTGGTTACCAAAACGATGACTGCTAATATGCACACGACGCTGAAGGACGTGTTGCTCAGCGCTAAGGCAAAAGCAAACGACACGAGTCCAAGGTAGGCCGCTGAGCCGCCGAACCGACTCATCGTGCGGCTGTACCGCCACAGCTCGCGACCGGTAGCAACGTAGATCATCGAGCTTGAGTAGAAGCCGACAATTCCTACGAGAACCGTCACCCACAACAAAGATATCGGCAGCCATTGGGGAACTAACAATTCCATCCCTTGGGGAGCCCAAACTTGAATTATTGGTAACCACATCATGGCGACAACCGAGGAGAGCAGTGCCATAAATACTCCCAGAATGACAGCCTCGCGGCTTAGCCAACTTGTTTTTAGGCCCAGAAAAACTCGCCATGCCTTGAGTGGTTGCCCGAGGTGCAACGGCGCGACGTTCATCCCTAAGCCCGCTACAAACAACGCGAATGTGGCGCTCACCTGTGTAATTGATTCCGGCAGCGATAGACCCCAAACAAGAGCCACAATACTCACCAGTTGATCCACCAGCAGCAGACCGATGGCCGCCTGGGTTGCGATCAACATTACCGCGAGCGGCCAATGGTTGTCGGCAAGCGAATCGACGCCGGCATTCTGTGGAACACTTCCCTTCAGTTGTGATGCTCGGTTGCTCACGTAGACTGTCGTCGGGCGAGTCATCGAGGAGTCCGGAGCGCCGGGAGCCAAACGCGACTGCAACGCTACCGAACGATCAACGATTTGAATTCGGATCGCCTCATTGGGGCAAGCTTGTACACAGGCAGGAGCTTCGCTGTTACTTAGCCGCTGATGGCACATATCACATTTGCGAACGATGCCCAAACGCTCGCTGTACTTGGGAACTTCATAGGGGCACATCATCGTGCAGTACTTGCAACCAATGCATTGATCGTCCAGATGTCGAACGATGCCGGTCACTTCGTCTTTAACATAGGCTTTCACCGGACATCCGTTCAAACATCCAGGATCTTCACAATGATGACACGCCGTCGTCACGTGCTGGATTAAGTTGTCACCTACCAGCGTACCGACACTGCGCCAAGTCTCGTTCTCGTCAAGCCCATTGAGGGTATGGCAAGCGACAACACATGCTTTGCAGCCGCTGCAAGAATCCAAGTTCACTTCGAAAGCAAACTGCTGGCTCTCGCTGGGAAGTGATACCGGCATCAGTTCGCTGTAGTATCGCTCTTGTGCGGGAAAGGTCGTCGGAGTCCGACTAAACTGCTCCACCGCTGTCAAGCACCTTTGTCCGCGCAGCAACTCTCCAATGAAATCACGGTCGATCTCGATGTGGGGTAGTAGAGCAGACATTACAAAAGCATCAACTTTAAAAACTGAGTTCTAAAATTCCGGTAACACAACCCTCGACAATGGATGGGATCGCGATTGAGACGCGATCGTTTTCGTCCTTGCGCCAAACGACCTCGTGATCTTTCAGCGCCGATCTCATCCAACTTTTTTCCACGGCGATATGATCCAGTGGCTTGGCGTGTTCGTCTGTCGGTGAACACGCTTGTGATGCCACGACGAGAATTCGTGAGTCGTCATCCACAACCCAGGATCGCATCATGCTTGCGATCGGCAATTCTCGTGAGTTGATCAGCACAACGCTGGAAATAAACTCTTCACCGATGACCGGAATTCCGACCGCACTGGCGAGCGATCCTGCAGACGCACCGGCGGCTCGCAAGAACCCAGGATGATTTGGAAGGTCATCTTGTATGATCGCCCCACCACTCTTCCAAACTTGCCCTGGCAAGCCCATCCCATATTCAAAACGAACAAACGAACTTACGTTTTGAAAACGCGCCAACGATCCGAAGTATCCATCAACAAGCCCGACTTCCGCGTACCGGCCGACGGGCTTCCAAATCTCAATGACTCCGTCAGCCTCGGCTTTTCGCAGCGCGATAACGACGACACTCGTGCAACGTGATCCCATCAGGACCGGGACTGCGATCGCGGCGGCAACGTCACTGGAAAGCGACTGGGGCGAAGCGATCAAGGGTAAATGCGACTGAGCCGCTGCAGTCGCAAGTTCGCTGTAATTTGTACGACCATCGGACAGGCAGTTAAGCAAATATCCCTCACCGACTCGATAGACCTCTACCGTCGTTACTAGAGTATCTGCGAGCATCATCTCGGCGCCCTCGGTGCTAGACAACACTTTCCAACTCCTTACCGACAGCAGGCTGTGATGAAGAATGCCGGGCAATGTCATTGCGAAGTTTCTTGTGGTCTTGCTCCTGGAGAAACTCAATCATCCGACTGCGATAGTCGTAATACTCGGGATGATCGAGCACTTCCGCTCGCAAACGTGGACGTTCAAACGGCATATTGAAAATCGCGCCAACGCGAGCACGTGGACCATTGGTCATCATTACCACGCGATCGCTCATGAACAAAGCCTCGTCGACATCGTGAGTGATCATCAACGTGGTCACCTTGTCGCGGCGTAAAATGTCTAACAATATTTCTTGTAGTTCCATCCGTGTAAGCGAATCCAACATCCCAAAGGGTTCATCCAGTAACAACATCTTCGGTTTGAGCGCAAACGCGCGAGCGATCCCAACTCGCTGCTGCATGCCTTGGCTCAGTGCGCTGGCGCGTTTGTGCAAACTCGCTCCTAAGCCTACCAGCGACAGATAGTAACCCGCGATATCGCGACGCTGGGCCTTGGTGCCGTGCGGATAAACCTGATCTACTCCGAGTAGCACATTCTCAATCGCTGTCATCCACGGCATCAAGCATGGCGATTGGAACACGATCCCGCGGTCCGGTCCGGGACCATCGATCTCGCGGCCTGCGACGACGATCCCGCCGGTTGTGATCGGATTCAAGCCCGCGGCCATCATCAGTACCGTGCTCTTACCGCAACCTGAATGTCCGAGCAGGCAGATGTACTCACCTTGGCTCATATTGAGGTTGAATTCCTCTACAATCACCACAGGACCATTTTTGGTGTCGTATGTTTTTCCTAGGCGAAACATTTCGACGTAGCCAGCCATAATTTCAATATCAATTTTTAAGGTAAATACTAGTTCAATATTGCCTTGGAATAGGCTCGCAGATCTTTGGGTCTCAAATCCGGAAGTACGAACGTGGGGGCGACTGATTGTGCGGCCTCGTCATCTCGTGATTTCGTGCGAACCGCTACTAGGTAGTTCGTGATAGCACCACGAAGGTTCTTGAACGTTGCGTTATGATTCAGAGCCGTTCGATTGCGAGGTCGCGGCAGGTCCACAGCGAACGTCGGTCCAAGCGAAGCACGGGGGCCGGGGTTCAGCGGAACTATTCGATCGGCAACAAGGATCGCTTCGTCAACATCGTTGGTGATCATGACACACGTTTGTCGCTCTTCTTCCCAAATCCGTAGTATTTCATCTTGTAGCTGTGCTCGGGTCAGAGCATCAAGAGCCGAAAGCGGTTCATCCAGCAGCAGCACCTTGGGCTTCATCGCCAGCATTCGAGCAAGCGACGTTCGTTGTCGCATACCACCGGACAATTCATGGGGTCGACGATGAGCCGCGTGCGACAAACCCACCAGCGTAATAAACTTTTCAACATGGTCGCGGCGTTCGCCCTTGGACCATTGGCAAAAAACAGAATCAACTGAGAGTGCGATATTGCCGCGAACTGTAAGCCATGGCAACAACGAATAGTTTTGAAAAACAAGTCCGCGATCTGGTGCAGGTTCTGCAATCGGTTCACCTTCCATTAAAATCACACCGCGATCAGGCAGTAACAGTCCCGCAAGCAGTTGCATGAAGGTTGTCTTGCCACTGCCACTGAATCCACAGACCGCAAGGAACTCACCTTCGCGAATATTCAAATTAATATTTTGCAATACCTCGGTGCGTGTAACGCCGCTACCGTAACCTTTCACGACTCCTCGCATTTCAATAATAGGCGGCGGAGGCGCAGGCCGCTTGGCAAGAAAATTTGGTTCGGGAGCAAGTTCTGTTGTCATGATCAAACGTAGTGCTATGCGGCGACTGGGTTTCCGAAACTCACGAGGTTTCGCAAGAAAATCATTACGCGATCCAAGAGCAATCCAATCACGCCGATCACGATCACACTGAATGCGATCCGCGCGTAAGTCATGCTGCTGCCATTTTGGAATTCGTCCCAAACAAATTTTCCCAGGCCTGGGTTTTGTGCGAGCATGTCCGCGGCGATCAGCACCATCCAACCGACACCGAGACTGATTCGCATCCCTGCGAACATCAGCGGCAAACTGGCGGGAAGTATGATTTTGGTGAGTTGTTGCAATGGCGACAGCTTCAACACTTTGGCAACGTTCAAATAATCCTTGTCCACACTCGCAACACCTAGCGTGGTGTTTACCAACGTGGGCCACAGTGAACACATCGTGACGGTTGCTGCGGAGATCAAGAATGATTTGGAGAAATAAGTTTCCCCAGTCGATCCCGAGTACATCCACATGATCACGATGAATGACAGCGGCAACCAAGCCAGGGGGCTGACCGGTTTAAACAGTTGAATGAACGGATTCATCGCCGCGTTGAACCACGAACTCATCCCACAGAGCACGCCCAGTGGCACGGCGATCAATGTCGCCATCGCGAACCCGAAAAATACAGTTTTAACGCTGGTGAAAATCTGATCCACAAACGTTGGTGCACTGGCCGGTGTGTAGTTGGCTGCCTGCAACGCTTTAACTCGCAGCACTTCGACATTCGCAAGAAGTTGAGCCTTGTCCGCTTCGCTCGCTGAAGCAGCCTCGATTTCGGTTTGCTTTGCTTGCAGGACTAGTGTCCGTGCAAGTTTCAGTTTTTCAATTTTGCGATCGCGATCGGCCTGTTTCTGCTTCCAGTGCATTGCGAACAATTGCTTGCCAGCAGCCCAGGTCGATGAGGGACTTGGCAGTTGCGCACTGTCGGTCACCACCTTGCTTGCGGCCACTGACCACAAGCCAATGAACAACACCATCGCTGCGATTGGTAGGAGCACGAATTTGGCGATGCCAACGAACTGTTCTTTCGGATCTTCGCCTGCGGCTAAGCGGACAAACGGCTCCAGTATCGGTAGGCCGGTCACTTCGCAAAATCGAAGGGCTTTTCCTCGCCAATTCATGAAAGTGTCTTTGTTGAGTGTTCTTGTGATTAGTTCATTGAATACTGTCAGTACGGCCGGACCGGACGCTGGGGCACCGGACCCCCATGCGTCCAGCCCGTTGGTGCCGCATCCACGAACGCACGAGCTAAAGGCGGCTAGCCGTGCGCCGTATCAGTCTTTTGTGCCGATCACGAAACGAGCGATGTAACCGAGCGGATCTTTGGCATCGTATTGGTTACCGTCGATGAACTCAGTTGTCGGCGGGCGATACCCGTCATATTCGGCTGCCGGGAAGTCTGCTACCGTCATTTTCTTTTCAGCAATCAACATCGCAGCAGCCTTGCGGTAGATCTCTGGCTTATAGATTTTTTTCGCGGTTTCTGCATACCATGCTGCTGGCTTGGAATCAGAAATTTGTCCCCAGCGCCGCATTTGGGTCAAAAACCAAATGCAGTCGCTGTAGTGCGGGTAGCTCGCAAAGTGATTGAAGAACACATTGAACTCAGGCATAGGTCGCACATCCGTTTTTTGAAACACGAACGTGCCTGTCATGCTATTGTCGATGACATCGACGTCGGCACCAACGTAGTCCTTGCGACTGAGTATTTCGGCAGCTTCTTGCCGATTCACTAATCTGCCTTCACCATCGGTTTGGTCCAGCCATTTGCCGGCTCGGATCAAGGCTTTCACAATCGCGACGTGCGTATTCGGATACTTGCTATCCCACTCTTCGGTAACTCCGAATACTTTCTCGGGGTTGTTCTTCCAAATGTCATAGTTCGTTGTGACCGGAACGCCGATTCCCTTCACCACTGCCACTTGGTTCCATGGTTCGCCGACGCAATAACCTAGGATCGTCTTTGCTTCAAGCGTTTGTGGCATGTTCGGTGGCGGTGTGACGCTTAGCAAAACATCCGCATCCACGGTTCCATTGATGTTTTCGGAGCTATAAAAGCCAGGGTGAATACCTGCTGCGGCAAGCCAATAGCGAACTTCATAATTGTGAGTACTAACCGGGAACACCATTCCAAAATTGAAGTCCTTACCCTCTCGCTTGTAACGTTCGACGATCGGTTTCAGTGATGCAGCCGTTATCGGGTGTTCCGGTTGAGGTTGCTTCAATCGCGGTTCATTCTCTTGCATCTCAGCCCAAATCTCATTGCTGACCGTAATACCGTTGCCGTTGTAGTCAAGGCTGTAAGCGGTGATCACATTGGCTTGCGTTCCAAAACCGATGGTCGCACCGATCGGCTGGCCAGCAAGCATATGAGCGCCGTCAAGCTGGGCATTGATTACACCGTCCAGCAGAACCTTCCAGTTCGATTGAGCCTCCAGCTGAACGTTGAGCCCTTCGTCGTCAAAGAATCCTTTTTCCTTGGCGATGACGAGCGGAGCACAATCCGTGAGCTTGATGAAACCAAACTTGAGGTCCGGTTTTTCGATTTCAAGAATCGCTGCGACTGACGAGGATTCCGACTCAGGAGTTGGACTCGCTTCAGGGATAGAAACGGATTGCTCCAGATCAGCGAGCGTGACTTCAGAACTGGTGCATCCAGCAAACGACAACGCCAATAGTGCTAGCGAAGGACTGACACGTATAAACTGCTGAAACCAACTATTTGAGCATTTACTGAACACGAGTGATTGAATTTCTTTAATTGGGTCGAAGTAATGCCGGTGCGTACAAGGCATGCACATTTCACGGCCGATCACTGATAGAAAGCACGACTCATGCCATCATCAATCGCTGGTCAGTTACACGGCGACAATGGAGCCTGGTTAGCCATAATGGACGCGCAAAGGAAGCTGGTGTCTCGCAGTTAGTTTCTGGAAACGCGAAATCGTGGTTCGAGTGGGGGATGCGAAACGCTGCTCGACTGCTCAACTTCTTGGCTGGATGCGCGTATGAGGAGCACCTTTATCGCAGGGACCATCGGTATCGGTCGATTCGATTGCACGGGCGGCAAACAAAATCAACCGTATTTGCGGGATGACCCGCCGATTAACGTTTGAGGGGTCAGCCTAAAGGGGCGAATTTTATCGCCGTTGTGAGAAACAGTGCAGTTGCCCGTTCCAGCTTGGCGGCGATGGATCGGGGTGCCTGCTGCAGGCACCTGCTGAGGTACTCACTACCCTTCCTATCAATCAAGTTCAAGACTAGTGAAAGGATTCTCACTGTCATGCGATTTACACGATGGACTGGTTGGCGTTTGATGGTCATCGCGGCAGTTGCCGGTGTATGTGTCAACGCAACGGCCGAGCAGCCGCCAACTGAAGTTACAACGCCCAATTCGTTGCCCGTCGCACCGATTGCGACTGACGAGGGTGCAAATGCATCTGAACCTAGCTATGCTCTGTCGGTCGACGATGACATCAGCGAATTTGCACCTCAAGTGCGCTGTACTGAGTGCAATCCTTGCACCGATGCGAAGAAAACAGCGCTCGCAGAAAAGGAAAAGACGGCTTACAAGGGCGTCTTCTACGCAAACGATTTCAGCTACCTTGATGATCCGTGCTACGACGGGCACAACTGGGGGGATTGCTTCAAGCGACTCGCTGGTGGAAGACTCGATCTCGGTGGTGAGTCGCGAGTCCGTTATCACCATGAGAACAACATGCGTGGTTTTGGGCTGACGGGAGTCGATGATGAGTTTTGGTTAACTCGATATCGCATGTTAAGCAACTGGCGGATTACTGATGACATCCGCTTCTTTGGCGAGTACTTGTACGCCGATTCGTCCGGGGAAACATTCGCACCGCGAGCTATCGAAGAAAATCATGGTGAAGCACAGAACTTGTTTGTCGATGCCAAGCTGTTCGAGACCGACGGCGGCAAGCTAACCGCTCGTGTTGGTCGTCAAGAATTGTTGTTCGGCAACCAGCGGTTGATCTCGCCGCTGGACTGGGCGAATACTCGAAGAACGTTTGACGGTTATCGGTTGATGTTCAGTGGCAAAAACTGGGACATTGATGGCTTCTACACAAATCCGCTTCAACGCAACGCAGCAAACGTTAAGCGTTGGGACAGTGCCGACAGCTTACAAGATTTTTACGGCGTCTATGCGACTCGCAAGGGTTTGGATATCGGCATCGTCGACGCTTACTATCTTGGATACAACAACGACAATCCAACAGCAAATTTCGATTATCACACGATCGGCAGCCGTGTGGCTGGTGGCACCGACTTGTTGTATGAAGTCGAGGGTGGAGTACAGTTCGGCAATACATTCCAAGGTGCCGACCAAGGCGCCGGATTCTTTACCGGCGGGCTGGGACGAAAGCTGGCGATCGGAGACTGGAAGCCGATCGTTTGGGCTTGGTACGACTGGGCCTCAGGCGGAGAAGAAACTCCGGTTGCTCGCGGCGACAATGGCTTTGACCATGCGTTTCCGCTGGCTCACAAGTACAACGGGTTCATGGACCTGTTTGGCCGTCGAAACTTAAACGACATCAACATGCAATTCATTTCGCCGATCGGCAAGAAGGTGAGCATGCTGTTGTGGTACCACTACTTGTTCCTCGATCAGAAGACGACGCCCTACGACGTCATCATGCGACCGTCGAACACCACGGCACTGGCTGGCGACCGTGAATTGGGGCATGAAATCGATTTACTGTTGACGGCCAATTTGACTTCGCGTAACAGCGTTTTGGTCGGTTACTCGTTCTTCGATTCGGGCAAGTATTACGACACCACACCGGGAGTGGCGACGAACGCCGATGCTGACTTCTTCTACTTCCAGTACCAAACCCAGTTCTAGTTGATTTGGGGTCAGTACTTGGTAGCGACCAAGTTCTAAGTGACGTCGGCTTTATGCCGACGCCACGGTAAAAGGAGACCTATTGGCGGTCTATCTTTTCGCCACCGCCACGCGTGATGAGTTTTTGCAGCAGCTCGTTATCGATCGGCTGCATCGACTTCACCGCCCCATCCGCCGTAGCGTATCGCAGTGGTTGACCTTCGAACGGTTGGACCGTAGTCTCGCTAAGATCTTCGGGCTTTGTCCAGGGAACGGATTGAGACGTCTCGACGAGAAGCAGCGTCTTTGACGTGCCGTCTGTGAAGCTCTTCATGCTCTCGCCCTCGCCGACGCCAAGTGCGCCCTCTGCGGTTGCGAAACCCATGTAATTCGCCTCACCAGCAGGCTGGTCGTCCGCAGCAGATGGGCTGCGATAGATCGCTGGCATTTTGCCAAGCAGTTGCTTATTGTGTTCGCTGTCCCACGGTTCGTCAAATCGATACTGCTCGAACAACTCGCTTTCCTCAATGAACGGCAGAATCGCGACGCGCCAACTGAAAGGATGCGGATCGTCGTCGGAAGCGTTGCGTCCACCCTCGCGAACGTTCTTGCTACCCGGAAACTTGTGGTACGTGTCGTGAAAGTTATGGAAAGCGATTCCAAGCTGTTTTAGGGCATTATTGGTTTTGGTTGCGTTGACAGCTGTCAGCGTTTTGCTGATCCCTTCAATCAAAGCGTCCAGTGGCATCGATCGCGTTTGCATGATCTGCATGGCGGAGGCGGCGAGTTCAGAACCAAGAGTTTGCACCAGTTGCATCGCCGACTCAGGCGAGTTGGGTATCGTGGCGACTCGTTTGAGCAACAGGGGAGACGAATTCGTTTCTTGCTTTCTCGTCGATTGTTCAAACGGTTGACTATCGAGCGATGACCAGCGACGCGTCAGTTGAAGATCTCCGTTCCGCAAGAAATTGAACGCGTGATTGGTTGTTACCGCAGTCGGAAACTTGGCTTGCATGATGATTTCAGCAGCGTTCTCTGGATTCATCTGATAGGTTCCGATGACGGTGACTTGACGATCTCTGAACGTAAAGAAACGCCCGGAATCGTAAATGATCGTCGATTCGGAATTTAGAATATCGTTGGGATCGGTGCTCTCAACCGACCAAACACCAGCGATCAAATCTTCGGTCGCCGCTGATTGTGAGGTTGCCTTCTTCAGCGGATTGACCAAACCGCCGTTGACGCACTGCATGATGAAGCGGCTGACTTCGTGATTGAAGTTCCCGTAGAGCCGCACCTCACCGCCGATTTCCGACAAGATTCGCGGTGTGCTGCGAATTACGTTGTTGACCACGATCGCTAGTGATCGATTCACGTTCTGTCCAGAAACTTTTTTCATCAGTGCGGTTAGCGGCTCGTCAAATCGCATTTCTAGAGGTATGTCATCACTACCTAATCCAATGACTTGTGCAGATAGGATATGTCCTTTTAGATCAGTCCAGCCGATTCGCTGATTACGTGCATTGGAGGCGAGCGCAAAACGCTGGTCGTTGAAGGTTGCCACAATCGGTGCTTCGATGCCTTCGGCCAGGGGCAGCCAAGTGCCGTTGGAATTTGCAGCTAGATTGGTTTTTGCGGCGGCGAGGTCCGCGGCGCTGAGGTCGCTTTCTTCCAGCAAGACCGTGAAAGCGAGCGGCTCGAAAGAGTCTTGCGGCAGTGTCGTGCCCGCGGCGGCGGTTTCCGCTGGTGTGTTTGCATCGGGCGAGCTTGTGGCAGGCGTCAATACAACTTCGCTGCCTGCTGGTGCCGATACCTCCACGGTCGTACCGTCGGGATACTTGATCTTGATAATGATGCCCAGTATCAAACCGAAGAGAACACCAAACATCCCCGCTGCAATCGCTGCAGATATTGGAACGCGGCGAGCAAGAAACGCTTTAGTTGCGGGAGCGGTCGATGAGGGCGAAGCGGCCGCCGACACCGACGCCGCAATCACCTCTCGCTGAGCCAGTGCTTGCAAGTCGCTGCCTGAGGCCAGCGTTGTTAGTCGCTCGGCAATCCCGAGTGGAGTTTGCGGGCGGCGATCTGGGTCCTTTTGCAACATCGAATCGACGAGCGTGGAAAGTTCCTTGGAAGCTTGTGGCAATCGACTCTGCAGTCGCGGTGGCGGCGTCGAGACATGCGCGGTCATCTTGGCAAATGGCGTCGCGTACTGGTCACCAACAAACGGCGCGTGACCCGTCAGCAACTTCATCAGAGTGCATCCGAGCGAATAGATGTCAGCACGAGCGTCCACGCTACGGCTGTCGGTGACTTGTTCGGGCGCGACGTAGTCGGCTGTGCCCATCGTTTGTCCCGTTCCAGTAATCTCAGCTTGCTCAGAGTCGCTGAGTTGGAATCTTGCCAGTCCAAGATCGAGAAGTTTTACTTGGCCCGATCGGCTGAGCATAATGTTCGAGGGCTTGATATCTCGATGGACGAAGCCTTGAGCGTGGGTGTACGCTAGCGCGGCGGCAACCTTGCGAACGATCTCGCAGGCATCAGCAATCGCAAGTGGGCCACCGAGTTGGACGTGCTTGCCCAGATCCATACCGTCGATGAACTCGGTCACTAACACCGCGGTACCGTCAATGTCGCGAGCATCATGTGCGGTGACGATATTGGGATGACTGAGTTGACCCACGGCGCGCATCTCTGCTTCGAACCGTTGTCGCATCCGTGGTTCCGCCAAGCGGTGCGTAGACAACACTTTCAAGGCAACCTCCCGGCCCAGCTTGGTATGTAGGGCGAGATAGACGTTGCCCATGCCGCCGCGACCGAGCGGACGAACGATTTCGTATTCGCCAATTCGTAGCGGCAATTCGATATCGTCCGTCGGAGTTTCGCCGTTGCCTGCTGACGCTAAAGCACCCAGGGCCTTGGCAACAGCAAGTCGGCAATCGGGTTCTTCGCCAAATGCCGACAACTGATCGGGCTGGCGCAAATCCGCGATCAACGAATCTTCGCCATCATCGATCGTCTCCAGTTCGGCGGCACAAGCGGTGCACTCGCGAACGTGGTCATAAAGTCGGTCGCTTTCGTGCTCGGTCAATCGCCCGAGCACGTAGGCTCGAAGCTGCGGAATCGGCGGGCACTTGGCGGGTGTGCTGGTCATCATTGCATTCTCCTTGCTAAGAAAGCATATTTGAAGCGGGTATACTTGATGAACGCACGCGTCTGACACCACTTTTCTAAGTTTTCAAGAATGCACGATCAAACGGCTGCCGAGCGTCCCGAGCACCCCACGATTTCGTCGCACTTATTGGCCAATGCACGTGCGATGCAACCGGAGGCGTGGAGTCGAATCGTGAACGTGTATGGACCGATCGTCTATCGCTGGTGCCGATCGTCCAACGTCCCTCAGTCCGATGCGGCTGACGTCGTGCAGGAAGTGTTCGCGACGGTTGCGCGTGGTATCGGTGATTTCCAGCGACAGAAGGCCAAGGGCAGCTTTCGCAATTGGTTAGCAACAATCACTCGAAGTCGCACAACGGACTACTTTCGCAAGGCCGCGAAATCGCCGACCGCCGTCGGCGGTACCGATGGGCTGGCGGCGTTGCGTCAACAGGCAGAGATACTCGACTCAACAATCACGAGTGAAGGCATTCAAGGTGTACTATCGAAACAAGTACTACGGTCGGTTCAAGCGGAATTCGAACCGACGACCTGGGACGCATTTTGGCTAACGACCATCGAAAATCAATCGCCCACTGAAGCCGCGGAAGCAACGGGACTTTCTCGGGCAAGTGTCTATCAAGCCAAGTCAAGAGTTCTCCGGCGACTGCGTCAGCGGCTGGAAGAATTGTAATTATCTAGAGTCTATGTTGTCAGACACGAAGAACTCATTTTCATTTCCAGTTCGATGGCAACGTTGTCGAGTGTTTAACTGTTTACCGCGATCATCGGATACAAAGTTATTGCACAGTGATCGTCAGCCAACCATCGTTCATGGCGATGCGATTGGGACGGTATGAACGACCTCGCAGGACATCGAGCGGTGCATCCTGTGGCACGATGATGGGCTGATCCGCGATGACTTCAGGAAACACATCAGCGAACGACTTTTGAATGGTGGTTTTGATCGCACCCTGCGAAACACTGAGCCGCCCTCGTCCAGGGAAGCTAACGTTGACATCGCCATCGCGAAGCAGCAACACGTTCCCCGAGTTGTCGGTCGCTGGCGTATAGGTCGCGGTGATCTCCATCGCTCGCGAGAGTTCTCTTGCTCCTTGTTTAAATCGAGTACCGCGCACGCCCAACTTCAAAACGCCATCGCGGGCCTCGAAAATTACTGGGCGAAACTTCGCAAAGTCGATTTCAAATGGTGACTCGACCTCTGACGTATCGCCAGCCGAAGTCAAGGCTCCTGGAGTCTTGCCCGTCAATTCCAGTAATGGCTCGATTTGTGACTGTTTGATTGTGCGACCCGCTAACAAGGGCGTGAGCGCATTGCTAATAAGCGTTTCGTGGAGTTGAACAGCGACATCGTATCCAGGAGAAATTGGCGGTGCCGGTAAAGGGCTGGCAAGTTGATCGTCGCTGCGGAGCAATCCCTGGATGAACAGCGAGTCATCCGTCGAGCCCCACGATCGTGAAGGTTCGACCAGATTGAGACGACCGATCCAAGGTCGAATCTTGGCGAGAGCATCACCAGAGCCTAGCGACTGCGATTGATTGGTTTCCGTAACGAACTGTTCAGCGACTCGCGCTCGCAATTTTCCTAACGCGATGCGATCAGCGAGAGGCTTTTGCTCTGCAGCTTTCTTTTCGGCGATTCGACGCACGATGCGCAATCGGTGTTCGATGGATTGAATCTCGCTGGACAGAGTTGCATGGACATACGCAGGCTGAGGCGACATACCTTGTTCGTTTAACAAGATGGCTCGAGAAGCAAAAACATGACCATAGCCAACCGTCTGTAATTGAACCGGACCGTTGTAGCCACGATTGTTGCTGCTAAAGTTCCCCTGCAAACTGACGTTCAACAACGCTACACCGAACGAAGGTTGCAGGTCGGCGTTGACGCTGCCACATAGCGAAGCAAGACCGACAAGTCGTGTGCCGAGGATGCAGTCGCGAACAGGCCGCGTTTGGTCAACAGGGCGATTCACGGATTCCTGAACCAACGATTCGCTCACGGAAACCACACCATTGGGCTGGGCGAATAATTGACGAATCGATTGCAGAGCCGCCGGCGCTTGCTTGGCCTCGTTCAAGATGCTGACGGTTGCGTCGATGACTGCAAGGTCCTCCGCGCTGGGGACCTCATCGATCTCGTTTGCAAGCGTTGTCAGCGCATCGATTTGTTTGCCGAGTTGTTCAATCGCATCACTCGAATTCGCAAACCGCAGTGCCGCGATTAATTCGCCAACGCTACCGCGAAGCTGAACTAGATTCCGCAGTTCCAGGCCCGGAGCTAGCCCTACAAGCCGCTGGTGAAGGGCAACTGCGGCTTGACCTTGCTGGGCAACCGACGCATCAGCTTCGATTGCGTCAAGCAGTTCATCGAGTTTGAGATAGCGAAACCAAGCCGCAGCATTGTCCGCTGAAGTTCCCATATTGAAATAGCGAATCGTAGCGTCAATATCTTGCTGGACCGCCACAGTAGCTTGCGAACGATCGGGCAGCGAAGCGGGCGATAGTTCAGATTTCGCGAGCCGGGCGGCATCGGCCAGTGCCGACCATCTCGAAGCATTTCCAGATGTTGCCAAAGATTGCGCCAGTGAATTAACACTGGCTAGCACAACCATACAAACGAGTGCAATGAATCGCAGGGGACTGGAAATGTGGCCCCCAAGAAAGCATTCAAAACGTCCTGAGCTAAAGTTTGTCGCGTGGTCCATGCTGCTAAGATGAGTTGTTTGTGCGGATTAAGTGAAGCAGGACATTCTAAAGCGAAAAACCGCCGATGGGAGGTACCGGAGTATCGTGAAGGAAAAAACGCCAGAAATCGACCAAGATTTACCTGTTTTTGCGGATACGTTTGTTAACCTTTGCGAGAGTGCCCGGCTGAATCGGAAACGATGCGCAGCATAAAACGAGCAAGAATAGCGTATTTTCGGCTGATCCCTAGCTGATCGGAAAGCTGATGACTCCGTCCCAACTCGCGGGCGCGGTGCGGTTGTATTTCAAGATTAGCGATAGCAACACATCCTTGGGGCGGTCGGACGCTGGTAGGTCATGTAGCAACTCGTAGGCCTCGGACCACTTCGAATCGATCAATAGTTGCAAGCTACGCTCGTAGCTATCGATTGCCTGGGTCGTCAGCAACTTGTGGTCTTCGGGCGTATCGGGCCGCAGCTCGAAGACTTCGGTAACCGCCTGCATTCCGGCGGGTCGGACCCGGGCGAGTCGTCTCAATCGGCCTGAATTGGTGGCACGTTCTGAATGGGCAGATGATGACGCTCGTTGTCGAAGCTGGTTGGCGGTGACGCTGTCGACCAAGATTTGAGTGCCGAACGTTTTCGTCAGTCCTTCAAGCCTAGAAGCAAGATTCACGACGGGCCCGAAAGCCGTCACTTTCACTTGGTCGGTTGTTCCGATTTGTCCCGCTACTCCGCGACCGCTGGCAATGCCGATGCCACAGCGAAACTCCGTCGTGCTCTGGCGCGCCGCATAGTCGCCGCGGATCCGCAGTGCAGCATCCGCAGCGCGCAGCACGGCGTCGCTTTGAACCAGAGGCCATCCCCAAAAACCCATCGCTGCGTCGCCATGAAAATCGCCGATCACTCCACCGGTATCTAGGATGTGGTGGGTCATCACGCCCAATGCCTCGCTGACGCGGGCTAGCAGTTCAAGCAACCGATCTGCTTCGCGTTCGGAGGAACGCGAAAAACCTCGCAGGTCACAAAACATTACACACAGATCGACTTCGCGCGGGCGGAGGACTTCGTTGGTATCGCGCCCTGCAATGGCACGCATCACAACTGGTGCAAAGAACTGGCGCATTGCTAGCTGACGTTGTTGAAGTTGTTGTGATTGACGAATACTCGAAAGCGTGGTCGCAACGAGCCCCGTAAACTTCATGTCGTCTTGAAGCTCGTCAACCGTACTTGCATGGTTGAATGCCGTGGTAAAAGGTTCACTCACCGACCGTGGTTCGGATGCTACATGATGGCCAGTGATGTAAATCGCCCAACCCGGGCATGATTCACTGGCAAGCGGAACACAGAAGGCCCAGTCTGCGGCATCGCTCGCTGTGAATGTCCCCATTGCCGACGACGGTGCATGCCAAGAATGAAGTATGTTTTCGTGCTGAGCGACCGCAGCGTGAACCAATCGAGCACTGATGGGCGGGGGCTCGCCGGTCACGCTATCGCTACCGACGCTACGATGGTCGTAGTGAAGCACCGTGATATCATCCGCTGGCGAAGTGGCTGGTGATGAACTTTCGCTGAGCACGGCGACGATCGCCACCGCCTGCGCGTTGGGCATTGCCCGGAGTAGTGCGTTTGTAACGCGAACAAGTAATTCTTGTTCCGTTTCACTGCCGACGATCAAGTCCGGCAAGCGACTGAGCATATCAATCCGAGCGTCACTATTGCGGTACCTCTTCTTGCTCAAATGCTCTGCAGCGAATACGTGTTCGGTCACGTCGGGCGCGGCGTCTGCGTTGGTTATTCCGGGGCGCTTGGCAAGCATCAGAGTTGTCTCGCCAATTACGAAATGCTCGCCTGGCACGAGCAAGAATTGCATCGACTTTTTTCCCTGATGAAAAACCGGGTTTCGGGCCGAGGGCAGCACGACGATTTCGACACGATCATCACCGCGAGGCACGACACGGACGTGTTGCCTTGATACAAGCGTGTCCCAAGGGATCGTCCAGTCGCCACCAGTTCGTCCAATGATCGGCTCGATTCCCGAAAGTACCGACGGTACCTCGCGGCGCCAGTGTTGTTCAGGACGGGGGCCTTGTGCAGTTAAGTCAGGCATGGGAAATCGTGGGAAAATCGCGACAAAAAACTGGACTGGACGCGAGCACCGAAAAAACAGGAAATTTAGGAAATTCCCGGTGTCTCGCTGTGCCGTCTGTATGTTCCCAGGATTGTAGCGATGTCTGATCCAAGTCCGAGCCGTTGGTCCAATATACGCGACTCGTGTGCCGCAATGCGGGAGTTGCTGATTGTTGTCGCCATGCTGTCGCTTCTGTTCGCACCAAGCTTTGTGCGGTCTATCCTCGAGCGAGCAGGTGTGCGGAGTGTGGCCGGTGTCGAGTTTGATGCGACGACTCTGGCCGAATCGGAAAGTCAATTGGCGGCGGCTCAGACGCAAGTCGATGAGCTGAGAAACCAATTGGCATTAACTCAGCAACAATTCAATCAAGTGGCGACCACAACGGGAAACATAAGGAATCCGGAGTTTACCAAGGTCTCGGAGATGCTCTTGCATTCGCAGCGTCAACTCGAAGCGACAGAAGGCAGCATCGGTCGATCACGAATGAGTCAGATGCGTCTTTCTCGCCAAGTTGCCGACGCTGAGTCCATTGAGCCGCCGCAAGCAAGGTCGCACCCAGAAGTCATTCCGGCGACCGCCCAGCGGCAATTGCTTTCGCCGAGCGAGCTGTTTAACCGCTAGCAGGAAGTATCAAATCGGCTGCGTGGCCGCAATTCCTGCTGCTCGCCCCGTGCTAAACGCAGCTTGAAAGTTGTAGCCGCCGATGCGACCATCCACGTCGAGTACTTCGCCAGCAATAAACAATCCTGGCGCGATGCGGCTAGCCATTGTCCGAGGGTCCACTTCAGTCAACGTCACGCCACCGGCTGTTACTTCCGCCTTTTCAAAGCCTCGCGTGCCGGTGATCGGCAACGGCATTCTCTTGAGATCAGCGACGAGTTGCCTCATCGTCGACTTGGGCAATTCACTGATGAGTTTGTCTGCCCCGATTCGCTCCACGATTGTCGTTGCTAGGCGAGCGGGTAACCATTGCGAAACGATCTGGACAACGCGCCGACGCCCTGCGTTGTCGCGATCCGTCAGCAACTGACGCAACGTCTCCTCGTGAATATCTGGCACCCAATCTACATCCAATTGTCGCTCAGTAATCGTCGTTGCTTCAGTTAGCGTGCCACTGACATCCATTGCCGCTGGCCCAGAGAAGCCGAAGTGGGTTAACAGCAGCGAAGAACGGCGCTGAGTGATTGGCTTTCGAGGCTGATTCCGATCGCGGACCGACAACACGCACTCCTCGACGGTGACTCCCGAAAGTTCACGGCACCAGGGATCACCTCCCACAAGTGGAACGAGGGCTGGACGCGTTCGTGTGACAGTATGTCCCAGTTCAGTGAGCCACTTGTACGCATCTCCGGTCGTACCACAGCCGGGCCAACTACGACCGCCAGCAGTGACAATCAATCGATCTGAGTCATACGAGCTATCGAGGGTGCGAACGGTCCAACCGCCGGCAGTCCGTTCGACACCGAGGACACCTTGCTGCAATACAATGGTGACCCCCGAATCAATTGCTTGCTGGTGAAGTGCGTCGCGTACTTGCACGGCACGGTTGCTGACTGGAAACACTTTGCCCGTTTCTTCGACCTTGGTCTGGACACCGAGAGTGTTAAACATTCGCACAACCTCAGTGGGCGGAAACGCACCGACACTTGGTTGTAAGAAACGGCCCGACTTGCCAAATCCTTCGATAATTCCTCGGGCAGAACAGTCGTGCGTGATGTTGCAGCGAGTGCCGCCGGACATGAGGATCTTCACGCCGGTTTTCGTGTTTTTCTCTAATAAAACGACGTTGGCGCCGCGTCGAGCGGCTTCCGCGGCAGCGACCAATCCCGCAGCGCCAGCCCCGATGACGATCACTTTCCGACTCGCTCGATCCTCACGGTTCATCAGTGTTTTACTCTTTGGCGCAGAATTTTCTGCTTAGCATGGCATAATCTCTTGAAAACGATCTGTCCTCAAGTCGATCACTAATTTTAAGGGCTTGGTCGTTCATCGATTGGGAGCTGGTTCCCAATCGATGAATGATGAATGGTGTAGCATCTTTCCACTTAACTCACGATTCCCATCATGTTGGATAATTGGCAAACAGAGAACGCTGACACGATTGTCGCGAACACCCTGCAGGTTCAATCGTCCCCAGAAATCAATCAGATGAAAGCGACAGGCACTGGCGCTGATTCGACCACATCCCCCCCCGTTTTGTCGTTTTCTTTTACTCAAGCGCGGAACTTGATCCACGATTTGAATCGCCCAAACCCTTGGATCTATTGGACCGATTTTCTCGCTTCGATCCTGACCGGGCACGTCACAATCCACTTGATGTACTTTTTGCCCAGGTGGTATCCGTCGGCCGTGTGGTTATGGCCAGCGATCGCTGGATGCTATGCACTGACGGTCATATTGTACATGCGGTCACTGATGTTTATCCATGAGTTGGTGCATCTGCCGCGAAACGAGTTTCGTGGATTCCGGATCGCCTGGAACGCATTGTGTGGCATCTTCTTTTTTGTTCCGTCGTTTCTCTACTATCCACACGTCGATCATCATCGGCGAAAGCACTATGGCACTGACCATGATGGAGAGTATTTGGCGCTAAGTCACCATGGACGATGGATGATCGTGGGCTTTGTGTTGCAGGCCCTGGTGATTCCGTTTCTTGGCTTAGCACGTTTTCTGATCATCAGCCCCGTGTGCTGGATATTCCCCAAGTTGCGTCCCTGGGTTCACCGTCACGCTTCCACCATGGTCGTCGACCCATTTTATGAGCGCACCGATGCCAGCGAACGCATGATGCGAATTGTCTATCTGCAGGAAGCGATGTGTTTCCTTTGGTGCGTGTGGTTCATTGTTCGTAGCGGTCTCATGCGAGGTGAGTGGATCGATCCATTCTGGTTCATCGCCTACGCAGTTGGCGTTGCGATCTTGATGCTTAATGAAGTACGTACGCTTGGTGCACATCGATGGACGAACAAAGGCGGCGAAATGACGTTCGAGGAACAGTTACTCGATAGCGTCAATTATCCCGATCATGCTTGGATCACCGAATTGTGGGGGCCAATCGGAACGCGTTACCACGCGCTGCATCATTTGTTTCCTCGTCTGCCCTACCACAACCTTGGCGAGGCGCATCGACGACTGAGCGTAGGATTGCCCCCCGATTCGCTTTATCACCAGACGCTGGCGAACAGCTTGTTTAGCGAGATCGCCTCGCTGTGGCGCCGGGCGGGTCGCAGACACCACGCGTGTGCCGGTGAAGGCAATCTTTCTTTTTGAGTTTGCCCCGGTGGCACACAAACGCCTCATCCGATAACCTCAGCGTTCGACGTATCCGATACCCGCAATCATGACTAACTACGGTTGCCTCTCACCATCGCGTTTCATTTCGTGTCAGTTTTTGCTCGCATTGGCTGCGGTGCTCGTTGGATGCTGGCCTGTTTCACTGGAAGCCGCTGCGGATCGTCCGCCCAACATTGTGCTTATTCTCGTCGATGATCAAGGGTACTATGATCTCGGTTGCTATGGAGCATCGGAGGTTCAGACGCCACGGATTGATGCGATGGCAGAAGAAGGAACCCGGTTCACTGATTACTACGCCGCCGCACCGATTTGCAGCCCGTCACGTGCTGGTTTATTGACAGGATGTTACCCACGGCGAGTGGGAAACGCGGTCTGGGTGCATCGCGCCGATTCTCGCACGGGCATTCATCCCGACGAGGTAACGATCGCTGAGTTGTTAAAGAGTGGCGGATATGCGACTGCCTGCATTGGCAAATGGCATCTCGGATTTCACGAACCATTCTTGCCACACAATCAAGGCTTCGATCACTATTTTGGACTGTTGCACAATCTCGATTCGGTAGAAGCTGTCTATTTCGAGGAGGATGGCGGAGTCCCTCTAATGCGAAACGGCGAGGTTATCAAACGCCCAGCCGAACCTGCGGAACTGACACGGCTCTACACGGATGAAGCGATCGAATTCATCAAGCAGAACCAATCGCGTCCATTTTTTCTTTATCTTCCGCATACGATGCTGCACCAACCACTCGGTGTCAGCGAAGGATTTAAAGGCAGTTCCAACTGGGGTGAATATGGCGATGCAATCCAAGAACTCGACCATCATGTTGGTCGAATTTTCGATGCAATAGAACAACTGGGAATCGACGACAACACCATCATAATTTATGTCTCGGACAATGGTCGTGGGCCCGGACGAACTCCAGAACAGAAGATTCGTGGGAACAAACTTTCCACTTACGAAGGTGGAATACGCGTGCCTGCGATTGTTTGGGGACCAGGCCTGGGATTGCGAGCCGGACAGGAGTCGTCGGCAGTCGTCCGCGCGATGGATTGGTATCCAACGCTTGCAACGTTCGCGGGAATTCAGGTCCCCGAACACCGTGTCATCGACGGGCGTGATATTAGCTCGCTCTTGATGGGTGAAAGCAGATTCGTTCCGCCACCGGCCAAGAAGGCATCGCTCAATGCGGCAGTCCCCCTTCGACGTCGCTGGGACCCGCCCCGTGAATGGGCATCGATTATCAACCGCAACGAATATAACGACGCGTTTTTTTATCATGGCAGCCAAGGCTCTTTGGCCGCCGTACGTTGGCGGAATTGGAAGTTGTATTTGAATCCAAGCCTAGAACTCTACGACCTAACGAATGATCCTGGGGAATCCAAAATCGTTCACAATCAAGAGATCACTCGCAAATTGCGTGGAATGGCAGTCCTGTTTCAAGAAGAAATGCAATTCGATGCGCGGCCAGCGGGCCAAGTGTCAGCGTATCCTCGAGTTGATGGCGTCACCGAGATTTCAAAATCCATTCAAGATAGTTTGGGTGCAAAACTTGATGTGACCTACGCCAAGTACGGTGATCGCACTATGGAAATGGATATCTATCGCCCCAATGCTGTTTGGGGACAACTGCCCGCAGTTATTTGCATTCATGGTGGAGGATGGGCAAACGGCACTCGGGAAAATCATGGACGCGTTGCCCAAGCACTCGCGGCCCGTGGGTATGTCGCCGCAACAATTTCGTATCGCTTGAGCGGCGAGGCTCCTTTTCCTGCAGCCATACATGACTGCAAAGCAGCCGTTCGTTTCTTGCGGGCGAACTCCAAAGTGTTCGGCATCGATTCGGAGCACATCGGTGCGATCGGGCTTTCCGCTGGTGGACATCTGGCGGCGCTCCTTGCAGCATCAGGCGGAGTCGAAGAACTTGAAGGTGACGGGGGAAACGCTGATTTTAGCAGTGCGATTCAAGCGGCCGTGCCGATGGGGGCACAGACCGATTTGCTCTCGGAGCGAACTCGCGAAATCTCAGCAAATGATAGCCGTGGTGGCATCTGGCGTCAGTTTTTTGGTGGATCGCAATCCAATCAGACAGCGACTTATCGCCTTGCATCACCGCTGCATCATCTGGACAAAGCGGACCCGCCCTGCTGGTTCATCACGGGCGAAATGGATGACCCAAGTACACACGCGGCGGAATTCCGACAACTTTTGGAGCAGTTGGGCATTCAGTCGGGAATAACCGTCATCAAAGATGCACCGCATCCGTTTCTCGGCAAACAAATTTGGTTCGACGAAATGGTCACGACAGCGGATACATTCTTCGCGAAAGAATTGAAGGGATCGAGTCCGGCACATTCAGCGGAGCATGAATTCAACAAATAGATCGGTATTCGTCAACTCGGCAGCAGGACCCTGCGGCTACTTGTCGGCAGATCCCATTTTTCAACAACATCAGTGGATACGCTAAGACGCAGGGCAGGAGGCGACAGGGTTGGATGCCGCTTGCTCACGAACCCGTGAACGTAGCTCGTACCCTTGCCCGTTGTTTCTGAGACGATCACCAAGGTAGCGCCACCGTTGATGTCGCTAAGCAAGAAGTTCGTTAATGCTTCGCCCTCTATGCTGAATAAACTTGTCGTATTTGAATTTGCAACGACAAACTTACCGAGCAACAGCGTACTGCCAGGGTCGACGTGAATGCGATCTGGCAAGATGCCCGGGCACGTTGGCTTCTTGGGTCTCATCGGTGATGCCATAGACTGCGAAGGTCGTATTCGGTGTCGCGGCCATTTCCGACGGCTATCGATATTTGAATCGAGCGCAGTGACTCATCGACGGGGCGCGGTTCAAGTTCCGTTCTCCTGAACTCCGACTGTTCACCTAGCGTTTCGACGTTTGCTGCGGACAGTCGCAACGCAGAATTTGTGGTTACCGACACCACTTTTCCCGTAGCCAAATGTCTGGCGTCGACGAGTCCTTGAATGACCTTGATGTCAGACGCGCCTGCCGGTGAAACGTTGACGCCAAAAAGGGTGCCACGGTCCGTTAGAGTCGCAGTTGGGGTTGCAACGACAAACCCTTCGCCGCCAGCATGTACTTCGGCAAAGTTTCTACCCGAGCGAACTCGGCAACAGTCCTCGCTAACGAGTTCCACGTCGGCTGGCCCCTCGAGTGTCACGTCAACAAGCGGGAATTCCAGTCTTGCAATACCAAAGACGAGCACCAGGCGCCCGTGGGATAATCTTGCGCCAGGCATTGTGGACATGTCCGACACTCCTCATTGACAGTTTTGTGTTGAACCCATCGTTGCCAAGCACTCAGGTTCTCGTTGGACATAAAGGACAAGTAACAGTGAGCATGCAGCAAGAACACTTGCTGCGACCGTCTTGAATTGCCATCGCGAACGATTTCTTACGTCTGGAAAATGGCGGAAAGCGTCATATCGCGGCATTACTTCGCACGGCAGCTTCGATGGTTCACGCACCAAATCACTCCGCATCAAAAATGCTGACTCTTGGTGTAGGTACTCAGTAAAGTCGCTTCTGATTGCCGAACCGCGAGTATCAACTGCTCAAACTCAACGAACTCGTCTTTATTAGCACACTCATCAAGCACTTTGTAGCGAAGTTCATGATAGCGTGACCAACAGTCGTATTCGTTTACATTACGTTCATTCATTTTTCGAAACCTCTTTTGTCGAGGTCTCTTTCGCGATACGTTTTGTCACACAATCATGCAGTGCCTGGCGTACGCGACTTAGCATCCGGTACACCGCAACTGGTGAACGATTCGCATGCTCAGCAATCGCTTCGACTGACGCACCCGATGCATAACGATGCCGTACCAGCTCGCGATGGTGCTCAGGCAAACTCTCGATTCAGCCGTCGAGCGCTCGAAGGCGGTTCTGGTAATGCGTTGCATTATCGATCAGTCCTTCCGAAATAGCTTCCAAAAATGCGTCGCTAAACACCAACGACTCACGGCTCCGACGAGAACGCCACGCCCGTACTTGGTTGAAGGCGATCGTGCAGGCCCACGCGCCAAAGTTGGTCCCAATTTCAAATCTCGAGAACTCACGCCACAGCACCAGGCCAGTTTCCTGAAACACGTCATCAACATTCTGCTGGGTCGGCGGCAAGCTAGCGAGGTACAGCGTAATTGTGCGTTGATGTTTAGCGAACAGGCGGACAAACTCATCCGGCTCCTCTCGATCAACCGGGATTTTTTCTGAATCTATACACGCTTCGTGATCTCTTAAGACCGAGTTTCCGCCTGCCTAATAGAGCGGCTTCATCGTGTTTTGGACGGAGATGAAAACATTTTGAAAAAAATCTCGATTTAACGTCCAAATGCGATGCAACTGGCTCTTTTTCAGCAATCACTCTTCCGAGAGTTCCCCTCGATAGACCTCCTCCACTACTTCGTCCATGCCAATTCACGCTCAACAACCTGCAATGATTCGATTACGGGCTGGTGTAGTCCTGTTGACTCAGCGATCTGGTAAGCCAACATGCGATTCAATTGGAGAATTCTCTCGCAAGGGCTTAACCGAACTCGACGGTCGCTCGGTCGCAAGGTGTTCTGATTGAGTGACAAAGTTAATGTTTTTTTATTTTTTCCTAATAGATGGAGTTACGAAAGTGCAAAAAAAAATTCGCGTTATGCATTCACGCTGGTTGAGCTGTTGGTGGTGATTGCCATCATCGGCGTCTTGATCGGGCTGTTGTTGCCCGCCGTCCAAGCTGCGCGTGAAGCGGCTCGTCGCATGAGCTGCAGCAACAATTTCAAACAGATCGGCTTGGCGCTGCACAATTATCACGCTGCGTATGAAAAATTGCCAGCGGCAGGCAGTGGCACTCGACAACACACCGGGCGATTGGGAATGCTGGTTACGATATTGCCGTTCATCGAGCAGCAAGGATTGTGGGAGATGACCAGCAATCCGCTGCAAGTGCCCCCCGGCACAACTCCGGCGCCCACCGGCGCAAGCAATGATTCTGGCCCGCGTTCGGTCCCGGTGGCGGACAAGATGTAACATCGTACGTACCTTGGAAAACTCAAGTCGCAGGCTATCGCTGTCCGTCCGATCCGGCACTTCCCGACGGTGGACCAGCAATCACGAATTATGCCTACTCGGTCGGTGATGGCATCAAGCGGATTTTCTACAACCGCAATACGAACTGGAATACATCACCGCCTTCGTCTCCAAATGCGTTGATTGACCTAGGTTCCGAGCGAGGTGTTTTTCGTAGAGAATCACCTCGAGGCTTTCGTGACATCTTAGACGGAACTAGCAATACGTTGGCGATGGGCGAGATTGATACCTAACTTGGTGATCGCGAAGTGATTGGCGGTTCGATGGACCAAAATGTCTATCCGAATGCTGCTGGTGCGACGACGGTTTCACAAGACCCCGGGATTTTGCTGACAAAGTTAGACCCAGCGAGAGCCAAATTTTATGCTCCAGGCGTTGGCATCTACACGCACTTTGCCCAATCTCGTGGACAGCGCTGGTATCACGGGTTGATGATTGGAACAGCTATCAATCCTGTACTTCCGCCAAACTCGCCAAGCGTCTTTGGTTTCAACAACTATGGTACGTTGTGGGAACACGGCGTTTATAGCGCAAGCAGTCGTCACCAAGGTGGCTGTCATATCTTGATGGCGGATGGCGCGGTGAAGTTTGTGACTGAAAGTCATCGAAGCAGGAAATAAAAATGCTCCCTGTATTTCAATCGACAATAACAACGTTGGACAGCAAAGTCCCTACGGACTGTGGGGAGCCCTGGCGTTGATTGCTTCAAGCGAAACCGCCTCGCTTTGAACTGACTTTCAACTCTGAATCAACTTATCTGAATCAAACTATAGCAAGGTGACCACTGGAAATGAAGTATCTCATGATGCTCTGCGTTGTTTGTCTTCTTGGATGTGGCGGAAGCAGCGAAAACACGGTTATTCCGAACAATCTTAGCCCAGAGCAGGTGCAAGCTGAGATTGATGCGAACAAGTCGATTGAAACGCCACCGACGGCTGGTGGTGGCGTTTGATTTCGCGTCTTGCGATGGTGTCGCGGTAAAAGTCTTCAGCACAGCGACAATACAAGATCTTCATACGGTGGTTGCTCACAGAGAGCCTCCACCGTTTTTCGTTTTCTAATTGTTGCTCTCGCAGATTCACATTTTCACAAGCTTTAGCTTGTCCAGGCATCGCGTACAGATGTTACGCCAACGACTTGCGTACAAAGATCAAGGTATCCGAACAAATCAAGGCCGAGCCAGACCTGCAGCATTAAGAAATTGATGTAGCAGGAAATTTGGATCCCCAACTAACGTTTCTCTTAATGGCAAAACCATGGTAATGCAAAGGACCTGACCCATTCGATTTCTCCCGGTCTCGCCGGAGAGAGTCAGATCCCTTTTCAACAGGCTCTAGGTCACTCTCAAACGCATCGACAACAGAATCGCAGGAAAGACCAACGAGAAAACGATTAGTCCCCAAATGATTCCAGCACCCAGTAGCGCGAACGCGGCAGCTAACGGTATCATGCTCAATATGCCAGCGCGAATCGTCGATTGAATGTTGGTCGGCGAGGGATCCGATTGCAACCGCATGCCGCGCAGGATAACCGGGATACCTACCAGTCCGATTAAGATTGGGAACGCGCGATCAGGCGACAAATGCCACTGGGGAACTCCGTCGTATAATCGTGGTGACACGGCGAGGACTGCAACCCCGACGCCCGTAACGATCAGACCCGTGAGCAAGTTCGGTGATCGTCCACCGATTGCTTCCCGTCGAGCCATAGTGGTGATTCCCATGATGTACGTTCCGAACCCAAGTGCAATCGCCACAAGATACTTCGGAAACAACGCATCATCATGAATCACTACTGGCGAGGCGCCCAGCAGGAAGCTAAGCACACGGCAACTACCCATCGTCGCCGGTGCCAGAGGTGTTGACTTGAGTGGTCCATCGTAAAGCACGATCATCAACGCAAGTAGACCGGCAACAAGTCCAGGCATCCAGGTCGTCGCCAAATGTGCGGAAGGAATCTGACCGCTTATTATCGCTAAAGCAATGCCAAACGCCAAAAAAAACCAACCGGCGCGACTGGCCGTTGTGAGTGAGATATTACCGCTAGCCAGAGGTCGACTGGGACGCTCGATCTTGTCTTTCTCAATATCGAAAACATCATTGAGAATCATGCCGGCCCAGTACAGAAAAACTCCTGCCGCAATGACCAGCACAAATCGACCGACCGGTTGAGTGCCGTGAGCAACCAACAAAAATGCTGCAGCAACGTCGGCAATGACGGTGAACACGTTCGGGAGTCGAACGAGTTGCGCCCAGTGTCGAAGTGTGGATGTGGATTGAGTTTCGATCGACACTGGTGTTTTATTTTACCTTACAGACTTAACTGATCGAGTGAATCGGCGTAAATGAAATCCAACAACAAGCGATCAATTTGCTCACGGGATTGAATGGACTCTACTTGCAACTGGGTCACTTGATCCAGTTGCCCGAACTTAGCCGTGATCAATAGCAGCAGGGATTGAGGTTTTCCTTCGAGTTTTTCAATATCAATCTGATCCTTGCTGGACTGAGTTTCGCGTAAATCAGGTAGTGCCTATCAATTTTTATTCAATCTCCGTCTTGCCACGGTTACCGTAACATTGCTCCAACGAGCTAGTAAACGGCTGAGACAAGGAGTTAATTGCGCGTTGAGGCAGGTTACTGCCGACGACATGAGTATAGCACGTCTCGGCTTCGTTTTCGAGAATTTCGTAGTCTATCCTGACCGGTGCGAAAGCAGCCACGAGTGGTTGTTCTGGTTCACTATCCTCTTTTCGCCAACAAATCGTCGAGTCAGTTCGAATAACCATGCGGATTGGTTGAGAATAGGGAATAGACACGCTTGTCAGTTCTCATTCTATCGAAATCAACCTATCGTCGCATTCGCTTGCGGTCGCTATCGCTAAGCTGGATGCCGTACAGTTTCAAGTAACGGTCCGTCTCGTTAACGAAATTTACATCCTGGCTTTCATACCGAAATCGAGCGAGCGGTGGTGGATCGATTGGTCGGATGGAATACAGTTCGACGAGCATGATCAAACGGGCGAGTGGCGGCGCAGTACTCGGCTCATCATCCGAATTAGCTGCCGTTGGCAATCGACCATCGGTCCGATATTCGATGCGAATTGGTAAGCCTTCGCCAAAGTTTGTCCCTTTGGCCGGGGTCGCAGCGATCGCCAGTTGGACCTGTGATGGGTACAGTGCGGGCCACTCTGAACGCCTCGTCGTTCTTAGGACGTCTTCGCGAACACTCTCGCGAAGTTTTCCCGTGACAATCCAAACCGCCTGGGCCTCCAATCTGCCTGCCGTGAGCCGCAGGATATAGTCACGACGGATGGTGTCGAGTAATTCAGTCCACGCGCCGACTCGCAATCGTGGTGACACATCGTTTGTGAATTGGCTCATCGACGCCCATTCACCGAGCCGCCCGACATCGACACGTTTCAAAGAAATGTTGGCAGCGATTTCAGTTCTTGTCCAAGCGAGTCGACCGTCGCTGATTTGTTGCAAAGTGTGTTTGCCATCACCATCGTGCATCGTGAGCTGCAAATTGAACTGCCCGCTGGAGTCGCCCGCTTGCTCGTAGGTTCCGACGCCAACCATCTCACGACCACTAGTCCAAACGCGTTGGCGAACTTTGGCATCAAACGCTGGTCCTTGGGCAAGCGAAGCGATCACTCGCTCGACCAATTCCACCGCCGTTGTACTAGAATGGATTTCACTCACGATCGCGGGCGTCGCCTGCGGCACCTGCTGCACATCTCGCGTGAAACTCGGTGGATATTGAGCGAGTGAAACTCGTGGACTGACGAATAACCCCAGGCAACACAAAACGAGCCATCCCCAAATTGCCCATTCCCTAATTGCCCAGTCACCGCTTAACAGCAGCGTTCGACTCTCGCAAGTGTGACGATCAATCTTCATGTGCCGGTTGTGGTGATTTTGCCAAAGATTCTGTGCACGACATGCCGATGAGCAAGTAGGAAACCTGTTGTCGAAGGATTAAGTGCGGATCGTAAGTATTCGCCGAGGTCTGCGTCCACAGGAATCGTGTTACTGAAATCACAACATTTGGCTGGACATCGACACATGACGTGGAATCGGTCAAGCAGCCATCGGTTGCCACCTACACTCTCGACAAGAGCAACCCAAGGAACGGGGGAAAAGATGAAACGAATCGTCACTGGTTTGTCGCTCCTAGCGGCCACGGCGATCCTCGCCACCGGATGTGTGCCGGTTCGCCACAATCTGCCGCCCGAGCAGCGGCTGTTAGAACCGGGGCCTGGTGTCGGCGGTCCCGGCCCGGGAGTTTTGGGTCCACCCGCAATGGCACCGGGAATGGGTGCAATGGGTGCCGATGCTTCGATGGGCGGCATGATGGACGGAGCCGGCGGTGTTATGCCAGCAGGCTTCGCGAGCTGTGGTCCCGGAGGCTCTTGCGGTGCTTCCGGCGGCTGCCTGGACAACCCGTCGGGTATCCCGGCCGGAGGCGGCGTGATGATGGATGCAGGGATGATGAGCGGGCCGCCGCCTACTGTCCAAGTAACTTTCAGCAAACCTGATGGGATGTACGTTCGTTATGACGCCAGCGGTGGTGGCATTTTCGACAGCGAACCGCTTGTCGTTCCTGCTCGCCAAAACTTCCCACAAGGCGGACTGTATCGCGTCAAATTGACGAACATCACCAGCCGCGAAGGCGTCGAGCTGTATCCAACCATCGAGTTGGCGTACGGAAATCCGCGAACCGGTGCGTATCTCGCACACAATTCGGTTCCCATTCAATTCACAGAAGAAGACTTCGATCAAGTCCTGACCGGCAACTTTGTCACCAAAGTTATCTACCTTCCAGATCCCGACTTCCAAGGACCAGCCTTGGCAGGTATCGACACACTGGTCAGTACACGATTGGATCCAGGGATCGATCCGATTGTCGAAGCTGACCGCCGTGGTTCGATCCTCGCGATCATTCGCTTGGGCGATAAAGATATCGAGATGCCAGGTGTAGGTGGTCTGGGTGGTGGTGCTTACGCTCCGCCGATCGCCGGGCTTCCCGCACCGTTTGCTCCAGCGATGACCGAAGGTTGTGGAGGATGTGGTGGTGGAATGACAGCAGGTGGAAACTGTGCTCCGTTGCCCATGGGGCTGCCGGGTATGGTTGCTGGAATCACTGCACCACAGTACGGCATGCCGATGAGCGGCACTCCGATCGGACTTCCTGGACCGCCTCACATCCCCTTGGGACACCCGGCATCACTTCAGAAGCACACGATCAAGAATCATACGCCGATGCATATTCCGCGTCCGGTCGAGAATGTCAAAGTGGGTGTAAGACTTCAACCGGGATACAGCTATCCGAATCCGGTCAGCCGCATTCACATCACCGAACAGAACATCAACCCTGGTGTTCCTAACGGACGACCGCTGTATCAACATCCCAGCCAGCAAGTCGACCCGAACTGCCAACCGTAGTCGGCCGATAAGCAACGATGAATAACGCGGTGCGAGTTGTAAACTCTCACCGCGTTTGTTTCGCAAACTAAACGAGTTTGCCATTTGGAGGCAGTGAATCATGTTAAAGATCCTCCGTGCAGCTCGGATCTTTAACATGATCCACTACCAAGCGTATGAATTCATTCCAGTCAGGTCGCGTTCGATGAAACAACTGCTTCGCATCACCGCAACCAACTTGCTTACACTGGCGATCAGCATTTGCTCGTCGTTAACATTCGCGGACAGTCCCGATGCCTATCTGAGCAATCAGCCCCATCACAAACTGTTCAGCGGCGATGTACCGCCGGGAGTTCTGGGAACCGCGCGGGCGATGGGTCGCGGCCCGGTCGCAGGCTACTTCCAACCGATCGCGTTCTCTGGTCCCCAAGGTACAAAGTTCTCGCTGCCACAAGGCGGTGTTTTTCAGACTCCATCGCCAAACTTTATGGCCGGGATATTGATTGGCAGCGTATATCGTTTCCAGATCACTGGAATCCCTGGCTTTGAAGGCGCGGAGCTGTTTCCCACGGTTGAACTGCTCGATCGAACCTACCCACCTCCGGGACTCGCAACTCGATTTCCCATCCCGATCAATCTGGATCAAGAAGATCTGGAAACAGCTCTTGACGGCCAGATGGTTACTCGGGTGATCTATCTTGAAGATCCCGAAACCGCCGTTCCGCTCGCAGAAAAACCCACTACATCACGAGCGATTGATGTTTCCTATTACCAAGATCCAATCGAAGTTGCCGACCGCTTTGGTCGTCCCGTCGCCATCGTCCGAATTGGCAGTGTGTTGCCGCCGACCACTGAAGAGTTGACGCCTCAATTCTATTTTGGCTATCCCGCTTGGGCACCGATCTATCAACCTGAACCCGAATACGCCCCTCACCAAGTTCAACAGCCATGAGACTCTCCAAGCTCAATCTTCTTGGGTTATTGTTGCTCGCTGCCTCTGGCTGTGCTTCTATCGACTCACCGCTTGGGGGCGTCGCGTCATCGTTTTCGTCTGCGCCGACGCCAATCCCTCAGGAAATGATGATGCCCGTACCAACGTCGCAAGTCGCTGCGCAGTACGGCCAAGATCAATACAACGCTATCGCACAAGTCAATTGCATCGAGGGAGCAACCAGCGGTGCGTGTGGTTGCAGTGGCTGTTCTTCTCGAGGTTGTCAAACTCAAGGCAATTGGGCCTGTCCCCCGGCATCGTTGCAGAGCTACGCCGATATGCCGCAAGGCTACAACCAGTACGGCATTGATCCACAAGAATTTTTGTGTGACGGCGGAGATGCTCCACCCCGTGCGATCGTTCGCAAGGACGACACACTCGCAGGCTTGGAGCCCGAAGACACCATCGTTCACTACACAACCGAAGCAGGCGACATTGAAATCCAGGCGAGTAACCGTGTCTGCGTTTACGCTCCGCGTTTTGCCTCCGTTCGTAAAGTTACTGGCGCTGTCGCTGGCGAGAGAGCGATCGGCGCGGTTGGCATCAATAAACCTGTTGCTACTGGTGGTTTTGATTGGAACCAACCGGGTCTCGTTGTCGCCGATGCACGTGAGCTGGGGCACGCCGATGTCGCTCGCCGCATCGACGCGATGCGTGAGCGAAACCGTGGTGTGCGAATCGAGAACGTCATGCAGTTGGAACAAGCCAGCGACGTACTCGCAGCCGTCGCTGGTTTGAGCATTTTGGAAATCGACTTGCTGCGTGACAATGAACTGGCGCTGCTACGTCAAGCCGCCTTGGCCGCTGTTACGTGGTCGATCGACGAATCCGTGGAAGTTGAGATTCAAGACGTCTTGCCACCAACATTGACGCGAGATCAAAGCGTCGAGGGCTTCACGGTGTACGACTTCCCCGATGCAGGACGATTGCGGATTTGCAAGCTCGCTGATCGTAGCGATGCACTTCCCGGCGAAGTCGTCACCTTCATGCTTCGCGTGGACAACGTCGGAGATTCTGCCGTCACCGATGTTCTCGTCAGCGATAACTTGACGACACGTTTGGAGTATGTCGATGGAAGTCAAACGGCCAGCGGAGGCGCTGTCTTCTCCACCGACAAGAACGACAGCGATTCATCGCGTCTTACTTGGAAGCTAACCGACAATCTCCGCGTCGGTGAAAGCGTTACCATCCGCTTCCGTTGCAAAGTGCGGTAAATGCCGTGATCCGCATCAACAACCTCGACTCTCGTCTGGTACATCGTCTGCTTTGATCAATACCTGCGACCCCACGCAAATGGTCAATTCAAAAAAGCCACAGTATTGAGATGGAACATAAAACCCTTGGATGCGAGTGGGATACGACGGTGTTTACAAATGGTCGTCATTGAGCTGTTTTCGCTGAGAGGAAATCGATCGCAAAGAGGCAGAATTACACCGTGAGCAGGCCGAGGAGAATCAGATGCTGGCGCGAGCAGCAGCTGATGAATCATTCACTTTGGTTAGCGAAAGCAAACCTCTCGAAGTTCCAGGGTTTTAGTTGCTGCGGAAGTACATGCTGGAAGCAGCGCTCTGATTCTACCAGGGCTTTGCACCGAAGCATTCCGGTGTCCCTCGCAGCATAGCAAATGTGGCAAGCCACTGGCGAATGGCACAAGTTTATCACGCGATCGAAATAAAAAAGTTGCCGGACACGAAGGGCATTGCCCGCGGCGAATTACGGGATTCGTGGTATATTGGGACGTGCGGCACGACCGACGCACCGAGGTACGGTCATCAGCTTGAGAATCGTCGGACGACGTATGCTCTCGCGTGGCTCGGAGCGATCTAGTCGGTGGTCGATGATTGCACAGGTACACTGCTTGTTCGCCGACTGATCCATCGAGTCGCTGACACCGACGTACGCGTACAACAACCAGTTGGTCGAGAGAACATAATATGGCTGGGTTGTCAAATGTGAGGCTTTGCCACTCAGCTTCGTTCGCACTTCGCATCGCAATCTTGCGAATGGTGGGAACTTTGATCTGTGCTTTAGCGAGGCAGTATTCCTGCATCCTGTGCGATCACGCGTCTCGTTGTTTGAGCATACAACGAGACGACACGACCGGCAGCGGCCTTGCGGGTTCACGCCGTATTGCTAAAGAGCAACTAAGAAGCCATCGGCCAAATAGTGATGGCCAGAGTGAAGACATTGTCGTCCGCAATCCCGAAAACGATTTTGTCGCCTGCGAAGGTGTTGGCAATCAATTGACTATCAAGCACCTCGCATCGTGGTAGCTCGTAAGCCTGCATTATCGACCGCTTGAAGAGACCGAAGCAACGTAGCGGTTGATATGATAGAATGGGCAAGAACCTTCCTTGGTCAAACATCAATTCATCAAACCCAGAGAAGGTTCACGCCACTTCCGCAGCATAGCGACCAGCGATTCACTTCACCAGGACAATCGTCGAGGAAGCGGCAAAAAACAGAGCAGACTCATGTTGCAACGGCCTGCGATTTTCAAAGCTGCGGTGACAGAATGCCGCAATCGCAAAAAGCACCAAAAATGCCGTGGGCAACGTCATACGAGTCAGACCCCTTTTTGGATACTTAGCTAGGCTCCAGACCAAAATGATTATCGGATACCACACCGCTGGCCTGTTGCTGCACGATGAGCGAACAGCAATCGAAGAGCTATCGCGGATCGGGTATCGGTGTGTCGCCATTCGTCCCCGCCGTGGTACGTTTGATCCACTCGCGGCTGACTTTTCAACACAAATCGTCAAAGTAGTGGCGGCAGTGAAGAGCACCGGTGTCAGCGTTGTACTGGACGCGAACAGCCCCTTCTTGCATGACATCGATCGTGCGGACATGCCGTCGCTAGCCAGTCGCGATGCTGGGCAGCGATCCCAGGCAGTAAGGTGGCTGAGGCGGTTGATTGATGTGGCTGGCGAAATCGGTGAGTGTGAGATCGTGTTTTCGGTCACACCTTGTCCGGTGGTTCCCGTGAGTGAAACTGCGGAGTCACTGGATCGATTGGCTGAACAATTAGTCCCCGTGTTGGAATATGCCCAAAAGCACGATATTACAATGTCCCTGCGACCGGCTAACGGAACGCTTATCGCGAACTTGGCACAGTATGAAAGATTCATGCAGTGGTTACATGCTGATCATCCGTTGAAGCTTGCGGCGGACGTCGGAGAGATGTTGTCCAGCGGTGAGTTGCCACTCGCCGATCGCTTATCACGCGGTGCCGACATGCTGCGTTGTGTGCTTTTGTGTGACTTGCATCACGGCGCGGCCGGTGATTGTCGCATCGGACACGGAGACGTCAATCTGTCCCGCATCATGACCTCGCTCGCCGAGCAATCGTTTTCCGGAAAGGCGATTGTTCGAGTTCAAGGCCATGAAAAACACGGTTTTTTTGTCGCCAAAGAAGCGTTCAAAATTCTCTGGCGACCCTAATTTTCTGGCGATGTTAGTTCCGGCGACCTCAGCACTGCGTCGCAAATGCGATCAGTCTTCGCTGCCAAACGACGAAAAGCTCGGGAAGCCGGCAACTAATGAAAGTCGCACAGGCACCCGAGCTGATCGTGGGCGATGAGTTGTTCTCCCGGCGCGTACACAGGCAACTCGATCGCAAGCCTCCGCCCCTCTTGCGGAACTTGTGGTGATCCTTAGCGGATCGGAATCGATTTTCGGGGTACGGGTACCGGAGCGTAACCATCGTCATCGGTCGGTTGGTCGTAGCCCATCGGCGCGACCAATGATCGAGGTGGTGAATTGAATCGTTGCAGTGATTCGCCGCTTGGAGTGGGAGTAGGAACGATTTCTGGTGCAGCGCGAGTTTCTGGGACAATCCGTTCGACTGGTGCGCCCGAATCAAACATCTCCGCAGGTGTATCGCCGAGTTGATTCAGCGGCAGGTCATTGACATCGATCGATTCCCGATAGGGATCGAGGCCCATTCCGAGCGGATCGCCGTTGGGATCGTGGAGGATGACGCCCTCGGGAGGCATGTCTTGGCCAGCCGAATTGATACCATTGCCCATGATCTCGATCACGGCCTGGGGATCGCGCACTTGACCCTGACGAACGACACCTGGCCGAGTCACACCGTACTGCAGTTGCTTCCCAGCACTGCGTTCACGAGCACGTTCCAAAGCGTCCCAATACGCTTTCTGATTCCAAGGACCTTCAGCGAGTGAGATGTTGCTGTTTGCCAACTCGGTGCCCTTCAGGTAATGCACATAATTGATTGATTTGTTGTACTCGCCGAGCGCTCGATAGTAGTCGCTTTGTGCTTCGGCGCGACGTTGTTGACTTTGCAGCACGACGTTGATCAGACTCCGACCACCTTTGAATTCCGCCAATCGAGCTTCCACTTCGGTATCGGCCCATTGCCACTGTTGCGCACGAGTTTGGACAAGTTGGTAATGCGTGCTCGTCTTGGCCACAGCGTCGCTGAGTTGACTCACCCACAAACGTTCTTGGTCCTGGAGCAACGCTTTTTCACGAGCGAGTCTCCATTTCGCGTTACTGATGCGAGCCAATTCACGCCGAGCACCAATTGCTGGAGGAGTGATCTCCAAGCGAATCGCCGCTTCTTGGAAGTCACCCTCGGTCAGTTCGCCCAACGCACTACTGCCTGGTTCGGGAAAGTTCACGTCTCGTCGTGCCGGTGGTCCGAGCGTATCGCCCACACCGACCCAGCGGTACAACAGCGATAGGTTCACTTCCGGCAAGACTTGATTCTTGGCCGACATCAACTCCAATTCTGTTTGCTTAATGCGAGTTTTTTCGCGGCGCAATTCTGGGGCCAAGTACAGCATCTGGGCAACACTTTCTTCCCATTCAAACTCCACGCGAGCGAGAGTTGGCTCGTCCACAGGTCGAATCAGTCGTCCGTCGGTCGCGGCAAGACCCATCATTTCGCGAAGCAAACGTTCGTTTCCGTACACGCCCGCTCGATCGGCACCGGGTGTATTGGACCCAGCCAACGAACTCTCAAGAATAGCGCGGAATTGGTAGTATTGCTGCACGGCTTGTGCAAGTTCCTGCTGTGTTCCGGTACCGTTGTCAAGGTTCAGCCTGGCGAATTGTGCCGTGGCAATGGCGCTGTTTCGAGCGATGATCGACGATGAAACGACGCGATACGCAACATACAGGTTCCAGTAAGCAACTTCCACGTCGCGAACCAAGTTGCGAATTTGAATTTCAAAGTCAGCAATCGAAATATCTTCGTTCAAACTCGCCAAGACTACGGGGATGCGGTTGATCAACGTACCGCGGTTTCGCATCAAGGGATGCTGTACCTGAGCCTCCAATATCGCCGTGTAGTCACTGGGGAAGGCGCGCGATATTGGGCTCACCTGGGCGTTGTTGCGCGAGTAAATGATTTGTTCACGTAGCGTCGCCACGCCGCCTGTGGCAAAGCGTTTGCTAATCGCTGCTTGCTGGGTCGTGTCCGTGGCTTGGAAAAACTGTGGATTGATCGTGTTCGCGGAACCAACGTTACGTGGTCGGTCCGTGGTGCCGTAGTTGATAAATCCACTGGCTTGAGCGTCGAATTCCGCCAACGCGTCTTCGACACCACCGATTTGGTTTGCTCGCAAAACTCCCCGAGGCAACGTACGGTTTCCCGCTCCGTCGACCGTGAGTGGAATCGATTGCGTCGTCGATTGCTGAATGGCAATGTCGTAAATACTGCCAAGTTGGTCCGCAGTTCCACTAGTGAATTGCGATGCCACGTTTTGACGAAACTCGGCATTGCCACTGGTGGTGACAAAGAACTTGCTGTTCTGTAATGCGATCGACACGCACTCTTCGAGCGTGAGGTCCCAGAACTCATAATCGTGGTTCCCGATTGTGAGTGGGCGTATCGCCTCTGTCGTCTCAGAAAGACTTGCCACTTCGACGTCGGGATATTCTATCGACGTCGCCGTGCTCAAGTAGTGCTTGAGATCGGGAGATTCATTTAGGAAAAATGGCTGCGTCGGCGCGCACCCGGTGGCTAGCAGGATTGTGATCCCGAGCTGCAGGTAAGCGGCGATACAAAACAGCGAACGATTCATGCCCTGGACTTCCGGAAGCGGTGCCGCTGTGAAACACACCACACGAGTGCCGAGCGATTCGGCAAGGTGTATCCCACGTTGCGGGCCGAGGTTGGAAGCCCCCCCACGATCGACGCACCGACAGCACCAAGTACTGCCGATGAAACGATCGTCCAAGGCAAGTTATCGGTAGCGGGATGGGCAAACTTTGACGCTTTCCCAGAAATGTTTTAAGTTTTCTTTCCGCAGTTGCGGTGACGCACAAACTACCGAGCCAGTTCTCGTTCCAGCTCCAATACGTCCGCGGGAGAAACTAGGCCGCTGGTGTCACCGGGTTGGGAAATCATCGGTTCTGCAAACACGGGGCTGCTCAGCCCTTCGTCGCTAAGAGCATCGTCCACGGGCGTGGATTGCGGGGTTAGTGGTGTGCTGCCGGCTTCTGCTGTCTTAGAACGTCGTTGGCCGACTTGCAGCGCTTCCCAAGGCTTGGGATAAAAATACAGATTCTCAACTCGCGGGCATGGGGCCTTCAACGGACCGCCATTGTCGTACAGTCCGGCATGTTGAGCTTGATGCCAAGCCATCGCTTCCTGGCTCGAGGGAGCAATCCAGTATGCAATTTTACCGCCTAGGTTTGTCGGCCGGTTGTAAACCCGACGGTAAGACGCGGGCAAGCGATTCCCCAATGGCCCGATCACATCTATTCGCTGACGAGGTGGTTGCGTTTCACGATCCGGATGATGTGCATTCGAGGTGGTAATACTAAATAAGCAGTACGCAATCGCGCCGCAGAAACTGGAAACTCTGTATCGATGCATGGTCGTCTCCCTACGATTCCCCGCCATGAGCAATCATCGTGCTCGCTACGATTGGATTTTCGGCGCTAACCGCGTCACAGGTGAAGCGCCGAACGAGCTTTTCGATCCTTAGAAGCGGAGACCAGTGAAGAATACGAACATCTCTCGTTTTCCCTACGATCGGTATCGCTTGCCAAGAACAAGCAAACTCACCAACCAGATCGACCCAAACACAAGTGGTGCGAAAACAGGCAACTGTGTCGTTACCACTGCTCCCGCAAGAAACAAGGCTCCCAGAACGGCACAGCCACCCCACAAATGTCCTGCCATCGCTATGAAACCGAAACCACTCAGCGACGAGGCGATGGGAAAAAGCGCGGATTGATCGAGCCCGCCCAACAGTAACAGCCCATTCATCACGCCGAGTGTTGCCAGATAGCCGACCCAGATCGACCAGATCGGGCGCTCCGCCGCTGACCTTGGCAACACAGCCCCATGTCGTGAGCGGTAAATCAATATCGCCAGTAGCACAATCATCACGGACCGTGGACCCCAGTACGCGAGCTGGCTGGATACATTCACTAGCAGCAGCACGTTCATGAACGCATGTGCGACAAAAATGACGATCCCGAGAATCGCTAACGTGGTGCCCCAATTGGCAAAGGCCAAGCCGTGCTGGTCGCGACGCAGTTCTCGAGCGAACCGATCGATGAAACCACTGCTCACCGCCGACACTGGGTCTCCTCTGAGGAATCGGTCCAAGTCGTCGGCCATCTCATCAGCAGTTCGATATCGCGAGTTCGGTTCGTAGTGGATTCCCTTGAGGCAAATGTTCTCTAAATCGACAGGTATCTCGCGACGCAAAAAACGTGGCTCAGGCGGTTCGTCTTGCAGCACACTGCGAAGCACTTCGGCGATTGAGTCACCGACGTGCGGCGGCCGACCACACAACAAAGCATACAACATTGCTCCCAGGGAATAGACGTCGGTTAGCGTATTGCCATCGCCGCGACCACAAGCTTGCTCAGGACTCATGTAGTGAGGTGTCCCCAGAACTTGCCCGGTTCGCGTCAGCATCGTGCCATCGCGATGCCACTTCGCCAAGCCAAAGTCGGCGATTACCGGTCGCACGCCACCATCCATCAGTACGTTCTCGGGTTTTAGATCACGGTGAACAATTCCCGCCCGGTGAGCGAAAGCAGTCGCCCGCGCCACATCCCTCATCACCCGAGCTGCCTCGCGATCGTCGATTACATGTTCATCGATCCGCCGCTGTAAAGTCGGTCCATCCACGAGCGACATCGAAAAAAAATCGTAACCGTGCCAATCACCTATTTCGTAAATCGAGACAATGCCAGGATGATGCAATCCCGCCGCTGCTTCGGCTTCACGGCGGAACCGGCGTCGCTCTTCATCACTGGCCAATAGTCCACTGTTAATTAGCTTGAGTGCGACCGGTCGCTGTAGCTTTTGTTGTGTCGCCCGATAGACAACGCCCATTCCGCCGCGTGCTAACTCGGCTTCAATTACATAACTGCCGATCGCAGTGCCGGCGGCAATTGGCAAACTTTCGCTTGATGAATGATCGAGCCACTGGTGATTGCGAAAGAAGCTTTTCAATTCTTGCGCGTAATGCGGAAACGTCTGCAAATATAGATTAGGATTCGGCAAATCGCCCTTTTCGCTCCGTTCCAAAAAGTCCGCGATGACGGATTCAAAGGAATATTCGGACGTGCAATCGCTCTCCGAGACTAGCGGTGGCTGGCCGACTAGGACAGTTTCGTGCAATTGGTCGTCGGAGGGAGAATTGGAGTTTGCCATAACCTAAGTTTTAACTGATTTTTCGGCGGCGCGCCCGCGAATGCACGGGCTCTGGACAAACGTAGAATCGAAAATATGTCCACTGCTACTTTCCCTTACATCCCATCGATATATCATGTTTGGCTTTCTCGCACTGCTCATTGTTTGGGCTGTGATTACGGTAATCGGCCACGTCAGTTGGCTGATTTTGTCACTGATCTCTCGTGCGATTTTCCGTGATCTTGAGCAAGACTCTCCACCGAGAATAGACAAATTGAACCTGGATAAATTGTCGTTCACCAGTGTGCTGGAGCGACTGCTGGCGCGGGGCATGATTGATCCTGGGGAGTTCGATTCGCTGCAGTTCAAAGCGAAACAACTCGACGCACCCGTGGTCCCACCACACCCCGTCGTTCCGCCCGTCACGGTTTCACAAGTTGTGGGAACGCCTGTCGTTGGAGCTTCAGTATCGGTATTGGCACCGGCTTGGGTGCCGGAAGATGCACCTATCGTCGCGATTCTGTGTGATGAACCGCAGCATGCGTTGCTCGCTGGGGAGCAGAGATCGGTCACGATTGAACCCACGGTTCCCGCCCAGCTGCGAGCTTCCTGGTCGAGCATCATCACTTCCTTCCTGGCCGTTCACAACATTCGCTGGGGAGAGCTTGTTGCAGGGTTGTTGATCGTTGTCTGTAGCATTGGGCTGGTGATCAGCCTATGGAACACGATTGCCAGCAAGCACCGCGTCGTTCCTTCGGTTCTGTTCTTAACCGCGAATGCCGCAATCTTTGCTGCAGGTTTTTACACCTTGGCAAAATGGAAGCTAAGGCATACCAGTCGCGCGGTGCTGTTGATTGCGACTTTGTTGGTTCCCTTGAGCGTGCTCGCTGGCTTGGCGATGGCCAGTCAATCGGGTACCGCCGTGTCGCTTGCCGATCCAGTCATTGTATTGGTGATCCTGTTCGGTACGTGCGTCAACGTCTTGCTGCTTTATTACGCTGGACGAGCGCTGTTGGGACGACCGCACGGCCCAGCGTTTGCCTTGTCGGTTGCCGGGCCTGCGTCACTGATACCGTTAGTTCCCGCGTCCCTGCGACTTTTCGCTGAGAATGCTGGGTTTGTGACGCTGTTCGCCAGCTTGGCTGTCTCCGGTGCAATCGTATGGTATTGTCGTCCATGGCGAGACTGGAACCGCGTTCGTCACTCGCTTGCTGGTGCATCGCGGCATCTGTGGATCGTGCTGAGCGTGGGCGTTTATGCTCTAGCCTCGCATTCACTTGCACTCGCATACCTTGGACGGGCTCTCGGAGCCGACTTGTGGTACTCGATCATCGTGTGCTGTATTCCCGCGATTGCAGTGGTCGCGGTCGCATCACATGCGGCCAGCATCAAGTCCGCACTGTCCTCCCATCGTTTCGTTGGCGTCGTTGTTTCGGTCATCGCATCCGGACTACTTGCGATCACCTTGCCACTGCTTGCCCGAGACCCCAGATGGTTGTGGCTATGGGCTTCCGTGTCGACTGTGAGTATCGGACTTTTGGCTAGCATCTTCCGCCGGTCGCCGTGGTTCGCACTAGCCACCGTACCACTGGGTGTCGCCACACTCCTGAGTTCCACATCGGTATTGCAACAGGTTGATTGGACCTCGATTTCTTGGCCGCGGCGAATCCTTGGAGGCGAACCGATGCTGACCAGTTTGTCGTTCCTGGCGATTTCGGGGGTCGTTTGTTGGCTGCTGCGTGCGAGCGAACACAAACGTTCATTCACTGTGTTGACGTCATTTTGGTTTGGAACCACATCTCTCAGCGCGACGGCACTCACATTTGCAGCCCAAGACTGGCTGGGAATCGTTCCTGAATTTTTGCACGTTGGAGTACTCGTGGCGTTAACGCTTGCTAGTGCTGTTGCCGCCATTGTCGTGGGATTACCCGCATTGATTACCGTTGTGCTTGCTTGCATGGTTGCAATGGCCGTCACTCATCCGTTGAATCTGATCGATGGTTTTTCCGCAAACTCATTAACTCGCTGGTTGTACGCGACGATATTGGCTTCGTCGATTATCGCGGTGCTCGCTTTTGTGACAGAACGTTTGCGTTCACTCAACCGTTTGCCAATCGGTTGGTTAGCGGCTGACGAGTCACGAAAAGAACCAATCGCAAGTTGGTATTCTGCTTCTGCAGGATTCGCTTCCTTGGCCGCAATCGTTTCAATGTTCGCGATTCCCAATCAAAGTGCGTTGGCAATTTTTATTGCTGCTGTGTCCTCTTCGATACTCCTGCTGTGCGGTCAACGGCTCAAGGACGCAGTCTGGTTGGTCGCCTCTCAAGTTGCCTTGTTGGTCACATCAGGGGCTATTGCCAAGCACTATCTCCCCGATTTGTTTTATACGCTTCGATCAGTGGAGCCGATCTGGTGCTGGGCGTTCATGATAGCGCTATCGGGCATCGTTTGGCTGGGGCTACAGTATTGGAGTGAGCGACGCTGGTTCCCCTGCGATTTGCCGCTCTCCGAAGGCAACTCAACTGCCTTTCCCTTGTGTTGGTTCCTGCCGCTATCCAGCGTGTTGTTGATTATCGGTTGTGTTATCGAAGTAACTTCATTGCTTACCGAGCGACTGGGCAGCGATGCGATGCGATATTCGCTCAGCGATTGGAAAAGCTGGATCCTACCCATCGCGGCTTTGAGTTTGAGTTTTCTTTCGGTGCGAGTTGCAGCGTTGGTTGACGAGTCGCACAGGGGTCTGACATGGCGGGACACATTGTCCCTGGTCGTGGTAGCAATTGCTGTTTGGATATCGACTCGTATTGTGATGTCGTTGCCGCTGGACGACAGCCACCGATTAATACTTTCTACAACGACATTGCTCGGCATGCTGGCGATTGCATATCGTTTGCGTGGTCGAATTGCGTTTGCAAATAGCCAAGTCCTCGTGAGTGGCGGACTGTTGATGCTCGTAGCTGCATCAGCGTCACTGATGTACCACGAATGGGCACTGAAGTTGAATGCGGGACTACTGGCGGATCGTGTTGCAACAGTCGCGGTTGCCGTGTGGTGGTTAAGCATATCCGCTGGGTTATTGGTCTCCTCAATAAAGTCGAATCAATCGACTCATGCTGCGATTTCGGCGGTATTAACGCCTCTTGCCGCAGGAATTTGTGTTCCCGCATTTGTTGATACCCATCCGCTGGTATGGATACAGTTCGCTGCGATTGCCGCGTTTGCCTGGGTGGCCGCAGCAGTATTTCTTCGGTCAAGTTGGAAATCAACAGGTGACCAATCAATCTCGCCGATTTTTAGTACGCAGAACGCGGCAATGTTTTTCGCTTCGGCGATCGGTATCCTGTCAGCTACAGTTGCTCTGGCCGATCCAATTTTCGGCGGCACGCGATGGAGCGTATTGAGTAACTCAGTTGGATTCGTGCTCACGGCAATTACGTTGGCGACGCTTGTCTGGCGAGGCGTGGACTGGAGTTTTGTTTCGCTAGGCAGAAGCCAGAGTCGCTTGCCGTTGCCGATCGCAATGACACTGGCATCAGGTCAATTAACGTGGATTATCGTCAAACTAGCACCAAGTTGGGCTATGTCGCCACCGTCCATCGAGTTCTCGCTGTTAACGCTTGCATCACTTGCATCGCTGGTGCAATCGTATCGCTCGAGTAGCCGAATGGATGCGTTACACATCATGGCACTTGCGACAATTGCCTGCTTTGCTGCTGAATGGACGAATGTCCTTTCGCCGTTATTTGCATTGGCGTTGATAGCCGTATCTGGATGCTTGGTATCCCTTCGTCATATCAACTTCCATGCCGACCGATTCAGTGAACTAGCGACTCGGCTGGCAAGCTGGTTCGTTATCGGTGCTGGTGGTTGGATGTTCTTGGATTTTGCATCGCAACCGCGCACTATCGAATCCGCGTGGACTTTCTTCATCGCCTGGACTTCGCTGTGGCTCATCACATGGCAACTCGTTCCGCTATTGGCGACACGTAGCGATGAGAGTCCGTCGCAATCTCGTGACTCAACTCGCGATTACCCAGAATGGGCGTTATTTGCCGTCTTCGCAACGTTCGTGGAGATCGTCGCGCGTTCACTGGACGTCGGGTCGGTCCCGCTCACTCTAAGCAGCACCACGTATTTCGCAATACGCATCGTGTTCGTTGCACTGATGAGCGTGGTCTTATGGCTTCGCGCCGACAGTTCGAAGCGATTGGCAGTTCCCGTGTTGCTAGGCGTCGCGTTATTCGCGGCGGTCGTTATGCACTGGGGAACTTTGTCCGAGTACACTGGCGATCAAATTAATATGGCTGCGATCCTCTCAAGCGGATTTGTGGCGACGCTGCTCGCTTTCACGATAACACCGCTTGCCCAACTGCATCTCATCGCAGGTCGGAAACTTGGTTTAAGAAATCAGCCTTCCGATAAAAGACACGCGATGGCGTTGCTTGTTTCTCTATTGACGGTGTCCGCAGTCGCTGGTGTTGCGTCGGTGATCATGATCGCATCGGACTCGTCGTTGGTGTATATCCAGCTTACGATCGCCGCGATCGCCCTGTGTGGACTTGGCGTCAGTGAAGTGGCCGAGCGATCGGGAAACCGTCCTGTTCAGCGAGCCGCGTTAGCATTGGGACTTGCGGCGATTTATCTTTGGGCGAGTGTGCCGATGCCGCAAGTTCAGCACGGGTTGCTCAGTGGCACAATGCGGTGGTTTGTTGTATCGGTGTGGTTAATTCCAGCGATGTTGTGGGGCCTGCCGCGACTTGCCGGGCAGACTTGGTCAAGTCGCTGGAATGAATCCATTCGTCAAGCGGTAATGGTTGTTGCTGGGATTGGCGTGGTTTCTCTTATTGCGATGTTCGGTATGGAGACGGTGGCTCGAGTCGATGGCGGAATCGATGGCTTGTCGCTTCCGCTTGTGGTTGCCGTTGCCATATCGATCGGTTTACTCAGCGCCTTATCGGCGATCGTCGCACTTGGGTCTGGCCCATCCCTTGACCTTGGGACCGGAAAGCTGTCGGTGCTCAGACTGAAATTGAGTGATCAGCAACGCCAGTTTCTGGTCGTTGCCGCGCAGGTACTCGGCGTCCTCACTTGGCTGCACATTTTTCTATGCAAGCGAGATCTAGCGTTGTTCGGATTGCGAGCGTACTGGCCCTATACCGTGTTGGTGATCGCCTTTGTTAGCGTCGGAATTGTCGAGTGGGTTCGTCGCCGTGGTGATGTTGTGATTGCTAGCGTACTGCGACAAACGAGCTTGTACTTACCGCTGATTCCCGTGATCGGATTGCTGATGAGTGGAACTTGGACGCGCCCCCTCGAGCAGTTAGCGACGGGCGAGTGGACGCTGTCGCTCGTTTTGATCGTCGCTGCTGGATACTATGTGTTCCTAAGCAGAATGTGGGAAAGTTGGATGCCGCGAGTCCTGTTGGTCGTGTTCGCCAATTCAGCGGTCTGGTCACTATTGGCGAAGCATCCGGACTGGAGTTTCTTGCAGCATCCTCAGTTGTGGTTGATTCCGCCGACGGCATGTGTGCTCGTGCTGGTGCAATGGTACCGTCGCCAGTTGGATGCCAGTTTCGTGGCGGCTGTGCGATACGGAGCTACGCTCGTGATTTATGTCAGCAGTACCGCCGACATGTTGGTACAGCAAATCGGCGTTAACTTGTGGGGGCCAGTGATTCTGATTCTATTGGCCCTTGCCGGAATGGCCGCTGGCGTACTGCTCCAGATCCGGCCGTTCTTGTATCTTGGTACTCTGTTCGTTTTGCTTGGTGTCACGAGCATGGTTTGGCACGCTCAAAGGTCGATCGATCAAGTTTGGCCATGGTGGGTGTTTGGGATCACGACAGGCATCTGTTTGCTTGCTGCCTTGATGTCGATCGAAAAGAACAAAGGCAAGCTTCAAGCAATATCCGCGCGTCTAGCCACCTGGGAATCGTAAACATTAACGACATGCCACTTACTGAGAACGAGGTGCAACCTGATGGCGAACCCGATGCACAGAGCACAGCAAAAACGCAGCAGCGGATAGCGACAGCCTACCACGAGGCCGGCCACGCGGTGATGGCGGTTGTGTTGGGGCGAAGTGTTCAAAAAGCGACGATCGCGCCAGCACAGTTGCAGTCAGGGGCGACGCGATTGGGCGTCTGTGAGATGAAGAAAGGTCGCGAGCGGGCGTCCAAGGATGTTCTCGAAGACGATATATTGATCTTGCTTGCCGGTATGGTCGCGGAAGCAAAATTTACGGGTCAATACTGTCAACGTGGCGCCGCACAAGATTTGCGTGGTGTAAACCGGTTGCTACAACAACGCGGAGGCAGCGAGCGGCAGCTTCAGCGACTGCATCGTCGGATGCTGGATAAGGCTGAGTACCTGCTCAGCGACGCTACGAACTCGGCAGCCGTTGATCGTGTCGCTAAAGAATTGCTCGAACGGACCACGATCAGCGGCCGGAGCGTTCGCTATCTGTTCGATCAACAGGCGAGCAAGTGACCGATCCCAGACGTTCGTAACCCAGTAGGTGTCGCAGCGCCGTATCCAATTGTTGGAAGCGGAAGCGATAGCCGGTATCGGTCAGCGCTTTCGGAACGGCGCGGCAACTAGCCAGCAGTAACCCGTCAGCCATTTCGCCGAGTGCCAGACGAAGCGCGAACGCGGGAGCAGGAACAATCGCTGGTCGACCAATCACTTGACCTAGAGTTTCTGCGAAGTCACGATTTCGGATTGGCTCAGGTGAAACGAAATTCATTGGTCCAGCAGCCGAATCACGTGTGATCGCGTGATAGATTCCGCCCAAAGCGTCATCGATTGCAATCCAACCCCACCACTGCTCGCCAGAGCCTAACGATCCGCCGAAAAGCTTCGCAGGCAACAGCATTTTTTTGAGTGCACCGCCCCGCGGCGATAGGATCATACCGAACCGTGCATACACCACGCGAATGCCGGCTTGCATGGCCGGTGCGCAAGCTTGCTCCCATTCTTGTGCCACCGAGGCCAAGAAATCGTTGCCAATACTTGACTGTTCGTTAAGGATCTCGTCACCGCGATCACCGTACAGCCCCGTTGCTGAAGCACACACCAGAACTTGTGGCTTGCGATCCAGCCGTGACAATCGTTCACATAACTGGTGAGTCCTGTCGACACGGGATTCTCGGATTCGTTGCTTCGTCGCATCCGTCCACCGCGCACTGGCGATCGGTTCGCCAGCCAGGTGAACCACAGCATCGACCTGAGATAATTTTGCTGCGTCGTGTTCGTCCTTCCAAATCGCCAGAGACTCGGCATCATCGTCTCGATCGCGAACGATTCGCCAAACGCGGTGTCCGAGTTGAGACAGCAACGAACACAATTGTGAACCAAGTAACCCCGTACTTCCCGAAACGGCGATCGTCAGCGGCTCACTAGGGTAATCCACCGACAATTGCAAATCATCGCGAGTAATACGATGGCGATACGCAAACATGGCTTGGAGCTTTAAGCGAACGAACGGTGCGGCAAAGACTTTTCCAAGCGAGCCGCCAGGCAACTGGTAGGTGATTGAATCGGTGAGCTGTGAGACTGAGTCGCTTGTCGCGGCAAATTCGTGGCGGTGATTCCACGATTTGAATGGTCCCGAGAGAAGAGTGTCGGCGAACAAGTGCGGTGCGTCGCATTGGGTATGCTCAGCGATTGCCTGAAACGGGATGCCCAACACGCGAGTTCGCAGGGTGACCTGACTTCCAACGGCAATGGAGTTATCGCTATCCGCGATTTCGATCGATTCCCAAGGCGGGATCAATCGCTGCAATGCACCCGGTCGGGCATGATACGCAAACGCCGATTCGACAGGTACAGGAAGTGATGATCTCGCAACAAAACACTGGACGTCTTTCATACTTCAAGTTCGGCTAGCTGAACATCTTCGGCCATCGCGCGAAGCTTCTCCATCGCCCGTCGCTCCAATTGACGGACTCGCTCCTTGGAAACTCCCAAGCGATCAGCGAGCGACTGTAGTGTATGCACTTTGCGATGCGAACCGAGGGAGAAGCGAGCGCGGATTATTAGTTTTTCTCGACGATCTAGATCGTTGAGCATTACCCCCAGACGGTGGCGAAGTTCATGCCAGCGATTCTCGTCAATTGATCCAGCGCGATCATCGTCGCTGGGGTCGACGTCAAGTTCTTGCAATCCACAAAACACTTTCTGACGGTCTTGCTGGTTGACGACCACCGTTCGATAGGAGCCGCGACGCACGACTTGTGTCGCATAAGTGCTGAAGCGAAAACCTCGGTCATAATCGAACTTCTCCACGGCTCGCATCAGTGCCAGAATACCGTCACTTAGCAGGTCATCGAAGTGATTATTTGCATTGACAAACTTTTTGACGATGGAGAACACCAATCGCAGGTTGGCTTCAACGATACGATCGCGGTGCCATTCGGCCAAAGCGATTAGGCGATCGATCAGTTGCAATCGTGAACGTGAGGGGCGAGCAACGTTCAACAGGCCGCGTTGCATCGCAGCCTGTTGCAGCAAGAAATTCATCCTTCTGAAAAGTTCTTGTTCCTGGTTCGGAGTCAGTAACGGCGCTTCACAGAGCCGGCTCAAGTGAATCGGCAAATCGATACCGCTGCGTCGGATCGCGTTTAGCCCCAGCTCACTTTGACGCGGCGCTAGGTTCAATTCAGTCGCAAAACAAGTCTCGCCAGCATCGACGCTAGAAAACATGGGATTGGAAATGAATTCGATTTCCGTTCGCAATCGCGATTTTGTCAGTGCTCGCAATTCCTCCAATGAAACATCCGCGAGCGATCGCAATCGCGGTTCTACTTCGCTTACCGCTGTCGCGAGCTGCTGGGAGCGAAGCCAACTCGCTACGCGGCTTGGCTTGACAAGTGTGGTCCGCGAAATGTGTTTTTTTTTGTGTAGTTTTGTCAGTGTCATCGGCAAAGTCATCCCGCAAAAAAATGGACATCGAGAAAGATGGGTGGACGATTTTTAGTCACGAAACGTTCATTTCGTGCAATCGTTATACCGATGAGAAATTTCGAATACAACTGAGTTTCATCGCAGAAATCTGAGAATAGCCATCGGTTTCTCACGATTGACTGGAAAATGGCTCGGAGTTATGAATTGGCAAACACCAAAAACACACTACAATGAGTGCGGACTGTCAGAGTCCAAGCCGACAAAAACGTTCATTGGTCGGGAACATTGACTCGTAGGAAACGCCAGTGGCAGCCCGCCAGCCTCACTATTCTCCGAAACAGCTTGCCGAGTCGCTTGCGGTGAGTGAGTCGTCGGTCAAGCGTTGGTGCGATGCGGGAAAGATTCCCACGATTCGAACGCTTGGTGGTCACCGCCGTGTGCCGCTGGATGGGTTACAGCAGTTCTTGCGCCAAACTTCGCGGCGGTTGTCGCATCCCGAGGCGCTGGGGCTTCCGAGCTTGGCTGCAGACCGAGAAAACGTTGTTATTTGCGAACAGGCGGATAGCCAGCAGCGAGCCTTTGGGGCTTTTTTGGCCGCAGGGGACGAGTTCAGTTGCCGTAGAATTCTTAGAGAACGAATCCTGGACGGTTGGACGCGGGCTCAAGCCACTGAGGATTTGATTACCGCTGCATTTCGCGAGATTGGTGATGCTTGGGCCTGCGGCCAGTTGGACGTCTACCAAGAGCGTCGCGGTTGCGAAATCTGTTTGCGTCTTGTAAGTGAGATGCGTTCCGCGTTGCCCGCGCCTCGCCATGACGCGCCCGTCGCTATCGGTGGCACGCCTGAGGGCGATCTTTACCAGCTACCGACCGCGATGGTGGAGTTGGCCCTTCGTGAAGCTGGTTGGCGAGCGACCAATCTGGGCAGTAATTTACCACTGGAGAGCTTTCATCAGGCAGCCCACGATTACCAACCCAAGCTGGTTTGGTTAAGTGTGTCAGTCGTAGAAGATGAGGCGAAGTTCACTGCTCGGCTCAATCAAGTGATCGAATTTCTCGGGCCAGATACCGCTTTGCTGCTTGGAGGAAGAGCCTTGACCGATACGCTACGTTCGCAACTGAATTACACGTCCTACGGCAGTGATCTGAGTCAACTGGTGGAGTTAGCTGCAACTCTAGAAGCTTAACGTGGCTGGTCGGTTAGCCATCGATGCAACCGGCTGTGTGTTTGAAACGTTAGGTCGGACGAATGGGCTTGTACAAACAACAGTCCTCTGGACAGACATCGTGCCACGGCCCAAGCGAGCCGACAACCTTTCTTTCCCAGTTGGCATTAGTTCGTTCTTGCACCAGTTCGATAATCATATCGACGAATCGGTGGTGCGTTCCGACGGTTGCTGCACGAGCCATCGCAATGCCACGCTTGGTGCACACGGCGGCTGCTTCTTCATCTAAATCATATAGCACTTCCATGTGGTCGCTGATGAACCCGATGGGTGCCACAACTAATGACGATACGTTTCTTGTTTCATGAAGGGACTCGATCGCATCGCAAACATCGGGCTCCAACCAAGGCTGTCCCGGTGGCCCACTGCGGCTTTGAAAAACGAGTTGCCAATCCGTTACGCCACAGCCCTGTGCGACCAATCGACAGGACTCGTTGAGTTGAGTGGTGTAACTGCAATAGTTAGCCATCGACATCGGAACGCTATGCGCGGTGAACAAGACCAACGGCGCCGGGTAGTCCGGGCCAAGTTTGGCGATCGCCTTTCGCACATTGTCCTTCATGGCATCGATGAAGCCGGGATGGTTAAAACCCATTCGCAGCTTTTCGACGACGGGTGCGTCCTCGCCGACTGATTCTCTAGCCAGGGCAATGTTTTCACGATATTGGCGGCAACCGCTGTAAGACGAAAACGTGCTAGTAAAGAAAGCTAGGGTTCGCCGCCGACCATCGTCTCGCATTTGTTTGAGCGTATCGGGCAATAGCGGATGCCAGTTCCGATTGCCCCAATATATCGGCAACGCAATACCGGCAGTCTTGAATGCTTTTTCGATCGCCAAAAGTAGTTCGCGGTTTTGCGAGTTGATAGGACTGACACCACCAAAGTGCTTGTAGTGCTCGGCTACTTCAAGCATTCGCTCGCGAGGTACATTTTTGCCTCGTAGCACGTTCTCCAAGAACGGCATCACATCATCAAGGCCTTCCGGGCCACCGAATGAGACGAGTAAAAAACTGTCATAGGGTCGGTAGCCAGGTTCCATGTATCCAATCGCAATAAACAGAGTGTTGGTCTTGAGGCGATACAATTAACGCCGGGTCATACAACTACCTTAGTAATTCAGGCAAGCGATCTTGCCAATGAAAAAACCGCAGTGAGTTGAGGCGTAACTCAAACACTGCGGTTTAACAGGCTCCTGGCGTCCTGATCTAATCGCGAAACTACTCCGACTTTTCGGCCGCAGCTTCTTCAGCCTTCGCTTCTTCAGCTTCAGGTTGCTCTGTCTGTGCTTCTTCGGCTTTGACTTCCTGAGCTTTAGGTTCCTCAGTCTTAGGTTCTTCGGCTTTAGCTTCGTCAGCTTTGGGCTTCTCTGCCTTCGGCTCCTCAGCTTTAGCTTCCTCAGCTTTGGGTTTATCTGTCTTCGCCTCTTCTGCCTTGGCTTCTTCTGCAGCAGGCACTTTAGTTACTGCAGGTGTCTCCATCACTTCTTCACTGGCGGTGATGTTGCTGTCCAGAGTGTCAGTTAAATCGGTGACGTTGGAGTCATCGAGTGGTTCGGACAAAGTCGTTGACGTTGAAACATTCGCATTATTGTGGGTCGGTTGAGGCTGGCAGCCTACGGATACGGCAAGTGTCAGAGCCAGTGAACTACCAAACATCGAAATCTTGAGCATTTTCATGCGTTATGTCTCCTGAGAGAGTAAAGGGAACCGTAACTCGCCTTTAGGGTAATCGAAATTGGTCTGGAAGGGGATGGACCCAAGGTCCAGTAGCATTTTATGGATACAAAACACGCGAGGTCGCTCCGAATTAACCGGTACAAGCCGTGCTTTTGGAATCGACTTGGGTGGATGTTTCAAGCAACACGATGTTTGGCCTTTAAATCGTGGGGCTCAACTACCGATTCGACCCACAACGGTTTCGGTAGATGTCTAATAATTTTGGTGTGCGGTGCGATGATTCTTCAAAAACTGCTATTCGCGACGGTTGCGGTTTGTTTTACCGCTGGTATCGTCAGCGCTCAATCGCCCGACAGCCGTGATACGCAATCTCGCATGAGTTTGTTTGACGCTGCCGAAAGTCCTTCGGGTCCGACAAGCCCCTCCGATTTACGTCGTTCGACTGCAACCGCTGCGGAACTGCGTCAGCAACGGGCGCTATATCAAATGCAACAGCGGATTGAGAGATTGGAGGCCGCCGCCTGGTTAGGGTACAACCCATTACGTCCAAACTGGAGCGCCATCCCCATGATGTCCAGCCGGTATGCTCCGACGCGGATCGTTTATGTGCCGGTGTACGTGCGGTAGTTTTGTCCGTTTTCTCTCAAGTACCACTCCCTGCTGACCGAAGACTGTCTGTGGGGAGTGGAGGCGTCGCGCGACATGCGAATTTGGCTGTCGCCGTGAAACACCACAATTGCACACTCACACTATTCACGACGATTGCATTGCTGTGCACGGGATGTGTCCTCGCGCCAGATAAGCGGTTGCGAGAAGCGGTCCATAACCCGTTTCCACAATTAAAACGTGTGGCCGTTCTGCCCTTCTACAACCAGAGCAGCGCCCCCACCGTCAATACGGACCAAGTGGCCGAGAGTTACTACGCCGCCCTGCAAGCGGTTCCTGGGTTTGAGGTGTTGCCAGTTGGAGTCGCCAAGTCGCAATGGTTGAACTACTCCCGCATGTACGGCGAGCCACGTGAAGGAGCCGACTTTCAGCGTCTTGCCCAGTACATGGGGGTCGAAGCCGTCGTCGTAGGCTCAGTCACGGATTTTGATGCGTACTATCCCCCGCGAATAGCGATGACCACACACTGGTACGCAGCAAACCCTGGCTTTCATCCAATTCCTGCCGGTTACGGTTTGCCCTGGGGTACCGATGCGGAAAAACAGATTCCACATCGCATAGCCCAGGAAGCAGAGTTCGAACTGGCGCGTAGCCAGCTATCTACGCAGACGCCTCTGATCCAAACTGATCCGCCGCCAGTTTCTCAAAAACCAGTTCGTCACACTGCGGCTGAAGTTGATTCGTTGGAATCAGGAATAATGGACGGCTCGGCGGTTGCTATCGAGCAGCTACAGGGTCCCGACGGCGAAGTGTACGAAAACTATTCCCTGGGAGCGAATGGATCGCTAGAGAATTCGTTCTCTAGCGGTTCTGCGGGTGAACTTCCACAGGATTGGCCTGATCCAACCGACCTGATTCCCGACCCACCGGCTGCCGTTCGGCCCGGTACCATCGTCAGTCATTCCCCGGTTCTCACTCACACTCGGCTATACCGTGGCGACGACGCGGAGTTCACGACGCGGTTGGCGGACTACGTCGAGACGGGTGATGATGCACGTCCGCGCGGCTGGAAGGGTTACCTCAGTCGCAGCGATGATTTCGTTCGTTTCTGTTGTCACTTGCACATCCTCGAAATGCTGGAATCTCGAGGGGGTCGAGACCAAAGCGATCTCATTTTGCAGTGGCCGCTGAGCCGATACTGAATCTCGGTAGGCCAGGCAATCTGGCTAACTGACTTTCAGTGTTGGCTCCATGCAATCGGACGGCCTGCGAATGGATATGGAAATCAACGTGCTTGCGCTGGTCAAAGGCGAAGAGCGTTTCATCTTCTTATTTGACGACGCCAATCGTGACGAGACGTTACGTCAATTGGCCCGTTTCGCCGCAGACCCGGAACTCGATTTCTCCTGGTACGATGCCGCGATGCTGAGTCGCAAGATTCGTGATGCGGTTCCCAATGAAGCAGATATGTTTGGCAGCGAGGAATTCGATGGTGCATCAATGGATGACTTCCGTTAAAGAGGATTCCCTGTGCGCAGCGCGATCACCCAGTTCCTGAAGTTTCTCGCCAACGAACGTAATGCTTCGGATCTAACGATCAAGGCTTATCGCGAGGACTTGTTTGGCCTCGTCGAGTGGCTGCAAGCGACTCATGGTCATTTGCCCAAGCCCGATGCGCTGTCCCCGCAAGATCTTCGTGCATACCAAGCCGCACTCCAGCAAGCTGGTTACGCGAGAACCACGATTGCTCGTAAGCTAGCGTCGCTGCGCAGCTTCTATCGCTTTGCGATGCGGCAAGGGATGTCCAAGAACAACCCTGCCAAGCCGCTGAGGAATCCTCGACGCCAACGCAAGCTTCCCCATGTACTTAGCAGTGACGAGGTTGGCCGATTGCTTGCTGCGCCACCAAGTCGCAGTGTCCCCGGGCTGCGCGATCGGGCGATGCTTGAAACGATGTACTCAGCCGGTTTGCGGGTTAGCGAACTGGTGGGTGTTCGCGATGGTGACATGGATTTTGACGAGCAAATCGTCCGCGTTCGTGGCAAGGGACGCAAAGAGCGAATTAGCCCACTGGGGTCGTTCGCGATTCGCGCGATCCAGGCTTATGCGGCACGGCGCGTTCGCGATTCGACGGTCGAGTCGCTCAGTCGTGACGCTCCGGTTTTCGTCAATCGATTTGGGAACCAACTCACGACACGAAGCGTGGGGCGGATGCTGGAAAAGTACATCGCCGTTGCCGAACTGGATTCACGTACCAGTCCACACACGTTGCGTCACAGTTTTGCGACTCACCTTCTGGATCGCGGAGCCGATATCCGTAGTGTGCAAGAATTGCTCGGCCACAAGAGTTTGGCAACGACTCAAATCTACACGCATGTGAGTGCTGCGAACTTGCGTCAGATCTACGAGAAAGCCCACCCGCGAGCAGGTTAACGCAAACTAGTTACCGAAAAGACGTTAGCTCACCAAAGCTTGGCTCTGGGTTACCAACTGGCGTTGTGGGTATTCCCATAACGCCAAGTCAGGTTTTACGCCGGATGGTTGCAACGGGCAACTTCGCTAAACGAGACTACTCGCCGGTTGGGATGAGTGGTCCTTCGCCACCGCCCAGACCGCCCTTGAGTTCGCCTTCGCTAACCGAGGCGACGGCACCTTCAGCCGCTTCGGCTTCGGCGGCGGCACGTTCTTGATCAGCATCCCAACCGACGCGCTTGAGCGACAGGCCGATTTTGCGTTCGTCGGTATCCACTCGCAGCACTTTGACTTCGATTGGATCGCCGACCTTCACCACTTCTTCGGGGTCTTCGACTTTGTGCTCAGCAAGTTCACTGATGTGCAACAAACCTTCGAGTCCATCCTCCAAGCCGATGAAGACACCAAAGTTGGTGATCTTGGTGACGGTACCACGAACCAACTGACCGGGCTGGTACTTGTCCGGAATGTCGCCGTCCCAGGGATCGTTATCTAGTTGCTTCAAGCCGAGGGCGATACGTCGTCGTTGTTCATCAACGCTGAGGACCTTGCATTTGATTTCTTGGCCCTTCTCCAGCAACTCACTGGGGTGACCGATCTTGCGAGTCCACGACATGTCGCTGACGTGCAACAGCCCATCGATACCTTCTTCGAGTTCGATGAACGCACCGTAGTTGGTGAGATTGCGAACCTTACCGACAACGTCGGTGCCTTCAGGGTAGCGCTCGATGACTTCGTCCCACGGATTCTTTTGCGTCTGCTTCATGCCGAGCGACAATTGCTGGCCTTCGGGATCGACACCGAGGATCTTCACTTCGATTGAATCACCGATGTTAACCAACTCGCTGGGGTGATTGACGCGTTTGGTCCAACTCATCTCGGAGATGTGGACCAAGCCTTCGATGCCTGGTTCGAGCTTCACAAACGCACCGTAGCTCATCACGTTTACAACTTCGCCGGTGTGCGTGCTCTCGACCGGGTACTTGCCTTCGATGTTTTCCCACGGGTTGCGATCTTTTTGCTTCAGACCGAGCGCAATTTTTTGCTTTTCACGGTCGATGTGCAGCACCTTGACTTCAATCTCTTGATCGATCGAGACCATTTCGGTCGGGTGACCGATGCGTTCCCAAGCCATGTCGGTGATGTGCAGCAATCCATCGATTCCGCCAAGGTCAACGAACGCACCAAAGTCGGCGATGTTCTTGACGATGCCTTTGCGGACTTGGTTAATTTCCAATTCCTTCATCAAATACGCGCGATCTTCTTCGCGTTGACGCTCGATGAGTGAGCGGCGACTGATGACGATATTCCGCCGAGTGTCGTCGATCTTCAATACTTCGGCTTGGATAACGCGGCCAATAAAATCGCCGATATCGCCAGGACGTCGAATGTCGACTTGGCTGCCTGGCAAAAATACGTTGACGCCGATGTCGACGAGCAAGCCGCCTTTGATTTTGCGGATCACGGTACCGGTGACCACTTGGCCTTCGGCAACCGATTCCATCATCGCTTCCCACTCGATGATCTTTTCAGCTTTGCGTTTGCTCAGCGAGATCATGCCATAGGGATCATCCGCAGCACCGAGTTCGTCCTCCATCTCTTCGATGAGAACTTTGACCACGTCGCCGACTTTGGGTGGATCTTCATCGGCACCCCATTCCGACAGGGAGACGGTGCCTTCGCTCTTGAACCCGACGTCCATCAATGCCCATTCGTCGTTGATTTCGACGATGCGGCCATCGACAATGCGGCCTTGGGCGTATTCTTGTTGTACTTCCGCGAGTGCTTTGAGCAGCATCTCTTCGCCCATATCGTCTGGCACCATGGTGGCCAGTTCGGCAAAGATGTCGTCGTCTTCGAGATGTCGGATGAGGTTACGGTTGACCATAAAGGGAATGCTCTGACAGGGTCCAGTCGCTGGAAAGAAGTGGACCGAATGGGCCAGCGAATCGTGGAGGGGGTTAGGGGAAACGGTGTCGGTCGTTGATCCAGGCACGCTGCCTTGAATCGAAGATAGCCCGGTAACGTATCAAAGCAGAAAAAACGTCACAACAGCTATCATGGGGGTTTTCGGGACTTTTCCTTGTGAAACTTGTCGTTCAGCCTAGGCTGGCGTTCCCTTTCCGGCGACGTTAAGACATTCGGGGGTAAGCAGTTTTTTCGGTTGATGCCGTACGATTCCTACCTGTGATTGAACATGACCAGCTCCACGCTTGTGACCGGCTCTCTGCCACTACGCATCGCTGTCGGCGGTGATCACGCCGGTTTCCCTATGAAAAAGGTCCTCGTTGAGAAGTACGGTGCTGTTGTCATCAAGCTAATCGATTGCGGCTGCCACGACGAAACCAGCAGCGACTACCCGGATTTCGCAGCTGCCGTGGCTCGGGAAATCTTGGCCGGCAGAGCCGACAAGGGCATCTTGGTTTGTGGAAGCGGCGTCGGAGTCAGCGTTGCAGCCAACAAGATTGCTGGAATTCGTGCATCGCTTTGCCATGACACATACTCCGCACATCAAGGCGTCGAACACGATGACATGAATGTCTTGTGCATCGGTGCTCGGGTGATTGGGCCGGAACTGGCTTTTGAGATAGTCGCGTCGTTCCTGAGAGCCAAATATGAACCTCAAGAACGTCATCAACGCCGTCTGGATAAGGTGCTGAAGCTGGAGCGAGATGGCTTGGATGGCTATTCGAAGTAAGAGCCTGTCCGAATAGGCATCTGCCTTTTCCGAACAGGGATCTGACAATTTTTGGAAAAGTTCAGTCCCCTTTTCGAAAACTCAATCATCCGCCAGGAAACCGGTTCACCGTCGCAGAAGGGTGCAGTGTCACCACGCGTAAATCGCAGACATTCGTGCCGGTGGGGCCTGTTTTGAGCAGTCCGCCGGTTCGCTCAAAAAACGTGTAGGCGTCGTTGCGAGCGAGGTACTCACTTGGCTCCAGCTCGAGCGAGCGAGCTGCGCGATGCACCGACTCGTTGAGTAACGCACCAGCGGCATCGGTCGGACCGTCTTCGCCATCGGTTCCGCCTGAAAGGAGCGCGAATCGTTCCCAGGGAAGGCTCTCATCGCCTGTATGCAGCAAATGAGCGTAAGCGGCGAGTACGAGTTGTTGGTTCCGCCCACCGCGACCCCGGCGGTCCGATGCGACGAGCGAGACGGTCGGTTCGCCGCCCGTGATCAAGCAATTGTTCGCTCCGCCAGCGAGCATTTGCATGGTCATTTCGGCGAGATGGCGACCAACCTCTTCCGCAGCCCCTTCGCATTGCCGCGCCGACGACATGACATGGTTGTACCCGAGTGATTCAGCACAGATACCGGCGGCGTCGACCGCCACCGCGTTATTGCCGATGACGAAAATAGATGAACGACAAGTGACCTGCGGTTTCGACAGCGGGCGGGAGTCCAAGACGTTGTAGATGTTTGCGGGAAGAGTTCGGTTGGGATCGAATTTTCCCAGCACCGCCAGAGCGTCTTGAGGTGTCGATGGATCCGTTACGGTCGGGCCTGAAGCGATCAGGTCGAGCGGATCGCCGAGCACGTCCGAAAGGACCAGTGTTACCAATTCGAGGCCGCGACAGGCTGCTAATAATCCGCCACCTTTGATGTCGCTGAGATGTTTGCGAACGGTATTCAGCTCGACGATGCTGGCGCCTTGGTGTGACAAGTAACGAGTTACTGTGACTTTGTCATCAAGCGTGATGCCCTTTCTCGGCAGTGGCAGCAGTGCACTTCCGCCACCAGAAATCAGGGCGATGCACAAATCGCGAGGCCCGGCGGATCGCAGTAGCTGGATCATCGCCCGACTTCCCTCGATACCACAAGTCGTCGGCTCGTTCACACCAGGCGGCCTGGCCACATGAACGCGAATGCCGCTGAGGTCGCGCTGCGTTCCACCGGGCACGTTGATCCAGCCTGATATTTCACACCAAGAACCGACCGACGATATCAAGCCTGCAGCCATTGCCGTCGCCGCTTTTCCGGCACCAACGACCACAAGGCGATCGACTTCGTCGCGATGCCAACTTCTGTCGTTGATCGTCAGCCACTGATCGTCGACGACGACTTCTCGCTTGACCAGCGGCTCAGCTCGAATCGCGTCAACACCCGCGTTCCAAATGGCGACTGCATCGCTTGAGAAAGTGCCCAGCCGGGGAATCACTCGTCGACTTCCGGTCCAATGGGAGATAAGAACGGCGGGTGCTTGGCGTTTGGCTTCGTCTCGATTGTCTTACCAACAAGCTGTTGCTTTGGCACCACGACTCCACAGCTCACGATGAACTGGATCGCCTCGTCGATCGTCAAATTCAGGTCAATCGCTTCGCTGCGTTTGACGGTGACGGTGAACCCGGTCATGGGCATTGGGCTGGTGGGCATGAGGACGCTGAGCATCGGTTCGCCAGCCGCTTCGGCGATTTCCGCCATGCTGTTGCCAGTAACAAATCCGAGAGACCAAATACCCCGCCGCGGATACTCGATGGCGACGACGCGATTGAATTCGATTGCCCGATCATTGAACGCGAAATCTGTGACCTGTTTAACGCTCCCGTAGACCTTGTTGACGATCGGAATTCGCAAAATGGCCGCGTCAAAGGTGGCTACGACCCAGCGTCCCAAACCTCCGGTGAACAATCGTCCGAGGAAATACACCAACGTCAGAAAGACGATCAAAAAGACCGGCACGACCAACTTGCGGGGCATGAACTTCCATTCGACATAGCGGTGCCAATAGGCGCTCGCATTTGCCGGACTGGGAGTGTACGGGCCAAAGTAGTCGCCGTTCTCGTCCACCGTTTTGACAACGTACTCAGGCAAATACCGTCGCCCCGTCGGATCGGGGACATACCTGGTTCCGTTGTAAACGAATCCGTTGGTTCGTTGCTCCCCGATGGGCAATGCGTCTTGAGGAATTTCCGATTTTGTCTCCTGGATTAACGCGACAATTCGTGTACGAGAGAAACTTTCAACTGGCTTGAGAATGTAGTTCTCGATCGCATTCCAGGCCCAAATCAGCACCACGATGGTCAGCAGCGGCGGCAGTACGACGCCCAATCCTCGCAGGATCGTTCGGCGAAAATTCGTTCTCCGCGAGTGTTCATCAATGTCGATCGGTGATTCAGGTTGCATGGACGAGGGCGACAATTCTTCGGCGCTGGTCGGTGAAAGAGAACGAGATGCGTTCTTTCGTTGCGATTGGTTACGTGTTCGTTTAGCCATGAGTTCAAGCTGCCCGCAGGTACGCGGCGTCGCCAGTTCATCCTGTTCGCAAGGCACGCGCGACAACGGCTAGCGTGACCGTCCGAACTCCATTCGCCTTGAGTATCCGCGAAACTTCATTCGCGGTCGCGCCGGTGGTCAACACATCGTCGACCAATAGTACATGCCGGCCTGTCAAATCCGTCGATTTCAATCTGGAGAGACCCCAACCCCAAACGCTTCGCCCTAAGGCAAAGGCGTCACGGACGTTATCGGCTCGCTCATCGTCATCTAGCCACGCCTGTTTGCCGATCTTCCTCGTCATCGTCACCAGCGGTTTGCACTTCAACCCCAGAGTCGCCGCCACTGCGTCGGCAATGATCCGGGTGCTCGTTACACCACGGGTCACCTGACGAGTGAAATGCGAGGGAACGAAAGTGACAAGGTCTGGGGCGCAAGACTCCGGCGCATTACGATTATCGGCTAGCGACTTTGATAACGTGAAAGCCACTGCCGCGCCAAGCCGACGACCTAGGGCGTCAGCCAAGGGAACGCGCGAACTATACTTGGAGGCAACAACAATTTCACAAATTTGGTCCTGGTACGGCCAAAGCCCCACCACTTGGTCGAAAATGTACTGCTCGCTGCGGCACTGAACACACACTGTGGGTGGCTCGCTACCGCAAGGCTCGCTAAGCCGAGCAGCCGCCGTCGCCACACCGCGTGGACGACCACAACGGGGGCAACCTTTCGCCATCAAGCATTCTGAGGGCCGAAATACAGCCTCACACTTTTGGCAGAAATCAGCTCCAGGAGCGATGGGTTCGTCGCAAACTCGACAAATGGGCGGCAGCAACAACTCCAATGCGGCCTCCCCCGTCGTCACCGAAATTTCACGAATTCTTGCTGCTGCACGCCACCCTACTCCAGCGATCCGTCGCAAACTCGGTGGCATCGACAAGCAAGCTCACAAAAAGTTTTCGAAAAAAGTGTCCAACCCGTGTGAACCTTTTCAATCTGACGCGTTTCTAATTGTACAGTCCCGATCTGGCCGACGAAATGTTTTGGCCTTTTGGATGACTTGTGAGATAATGTCTTCTCGGAAACGGCTGCGGTGAATCGTCTTCATCGCCAGCCACCTGACAATTTTTTTGCTCCGCAGCCGCACCACGCTTATCGGTGCGTTTGGAGGTTGGAAATGCGTTTCGAACAGATCACCGCCGCAACCGTCATTCGCTTCTTCGCCACTATCGAAGATCGCGCAAATCAGGTAGCTACAGGTGCTTTGGCCGTCGTGTTCCACCTCGGCTATTCCCTGCGAGAGCATTGGGGGACGTCCCACCTTCGCGGATTCTGTCACCAACCGTCAATGGATGCGTCAACAACGCAGACGTTGAACCGTTGGCTTTACGACAGTAATCCGATGGTCGGCGGCAACATATTACCAGGCAATAAACGCCTGCTGATGTGTGGCTGTCCCGTGATGGTGAGAAATTCCAGTTCCAGTCGATCGACCGCTAGCTAATTAGCAAACCGCATCACTGAGAACTCGAAAGAGTCCAACCGCGAGTGACACCCGGACGCTGTAGCACAGTTCCGTGTGTTTGTCAGCTTTGCCCTCATGCGATCGTGTTTCACGTTAACACTCAAATCGCTTGCGAAAATTGCCACTTTGGTGATGGCCGAGCTTGGTCCGCATCGTTCCCAATCCCCAGCAAGACGAACACGCACTTGCGAATGGCCGACCAATCGTCGCGCCGATTTCGCCTTGAGCGGTGGTTACGGAGGAAAAATTGTCATGAACATGTTGAACAACGAACAAGTCGAATTGGTCGCATTGAACCAAATGACCGTCGCCCAACTTGTGCAGTTGTCGCAAGCAGGAGACCGCTACGCTTTCGGCGAATTGTTTGAGCGCTACCGCGGTGGAATCGTCGCTCTGGCAATGCAGCGCGTGCGAAACGCTGACGAAGCCGAGGAATTGGCTCAGGATGTGTTCGTACAAGCGATGCAGAAGATCGACCAATTGCGAGTGCCCGAAGCGTTCGGTGGTTGGTTGCGCCGTATCGTTCACCGCATGGCGATCAACCGCTCGACTCGTAACCGCGTAGCGATCGCTTGCGATCCAGAAACGCTCGAAGCGACTTGCTTCTCGCTGGACCAGCCGGAAGTGAACGCCCAGGATCGTGAACAGGCGGCTGCAGTTCGCGATGGTATCGAACGGTTGAACTTGATGGACCGCCAGACGCTCAAGGCGTTCTACCTGCAAGGACAGTCGTTGCTGGAAATGAGCGACGAGTTCGAAGCGCCGGTGGGAACGATCAAGCGCCGGCTGCACGTTGCTCGCAAGCGACTGGCTAAGGAAATGGACCTCGCCGAAGCCGTATAACGGCCGCTGTGGGAGTGACCGATCGATGCGTCGTCGATGCTGTACACATCGGCGACGCATTTTGTTTTCTAGTGCATTTACTCAGTTTCGTGCATGCCGTTGCCACTAAGCAATATGTTCTGGCATTTACCTACTTGCTTCACGGCTTCGGTGCTCAGCCGCGAAAACAGATTGCCCGCAATAATGATTGCTTGGCAATCCTCCAATAAAATTCCAGCCGCTTCGTTAGGGTTGCTCTCGGTCTTGCTGGGAACATTCTCGCGCCGCTGCAGCGGTCTGCCGACGGCATCCTTGCCGATCCACGTATCGCTAAAGTTATTACTGCTAATCGTGATGCTGGCCGATTCGTGCCGCACGGCAATTCCAGCTTGCTTAACAATCGTAAACGTGTTGGCCGAAACGGCGCAGCCATGTGCATCACGCAAGTCGATGCCTCCGGTGAATTCATGAGCAATCACATTCGCGGACATCGTGATCCCATAACAATCGCGGTCGATGACGATTCCCCAGCCCTGGCATTCTTCGATCATGTTCCCCGTCACCACGCTGCCGTAAGTGTTTTCGATAACAACTCCGTCACCCAAGTGATCGTCGAGGTTGTTGCCCGTCATTGCGAGATTGAAGCAATCGATGCACTGCAATCCATCCTGGTTCTCTTCAAAGTGGTTCGCTGAGACAACGATGTCGTGACAACCTTCGAGATAGACACCACAGTTTTTGTTGTACGTGAATAAGTTGTCGCTGATGCGAGGGTCTTCATAGCAGAAATACAACCGCAGTCCGTCACCGCCGTTGTAGCTGCTCGACACTCCCTGGATCATGATCTCTTCAATGAAGCGAGCTTCGATACCAGCACCGCTTTTATCATTACCGGTCACTCGCAGGTTCTTAACGCTCACTCGCCACAGACGATCCTTTGAGGGCGTGGTTTTTCCAGTAAACGCAGGATTCGCAATTAAAATCGCTGGCTTGCCCTCAGTGTTCTTGTTGACGATGTTCGACGCAGTACCAAAACCGACAATTTGAGTGTCACCGGTTTTAATGCGAATTGGTTCAGTGATCTCGTACGTACCCGGCGGTATCTGCAGCACGCCGCCAGAAGCCGGTACGGCATCCGCCGCCTCTTGCAACGTTGCAAACTTGCCTGCGTCCACAATTCCCTCGGCGCTGCACGCACCGGAGCTGGTGAACAACACGCCGCAGACGAAAAAAATAACCAATAGCAGTCGCATCTTTGAAAACCTTGCTTATTAAAAGTTGGTGGTCGAGTCGCTGAGGTCAACTTCCTTGATCCACGCGTTGCGATAACGCACATCGTGTCCTTCACATTGCAGTTTAAGTCCCTGTGGCGTGTCCGTAATTCCAAATCCGTTTTCATTGCCACCATCAACGCCGGAGTTTGGTCCACCCCAAACCTTTTCGATTGGCTGCTGAGTGTGAACCTTGATGCCATTGAAGTACACCGTGACTTGCGGTTTCTCGACGAGCTTTCCGTCCTTGAATCTTGCCGCACGGAACAGAATGTCATACGCATTCCACATGCCGAGACCGTGGTAGGCATGGTAGGGCGATTCAGTTTCATTGATGACGGCGCCCATGCCGTGTTTGGTTTTATCACCATCGCAAATTTGGATCTCGAACCGATTTTGCAGGTAGACGCCGCTGTTGCCGCGTGGATTCATGATCAAGAACTCGATGTGCAAGCGAAAATCTCGATATGGTTTCTTGGTCACAATATCGGCGGCACCATACTTTCCACCATCCGCTGCGCGATCGTCGGTCATCAAACACGTGCCACCGTCGACCGGGTCGTCCATGATTTTCCACTTGATGGGCATCGATGAACCGAATCGCGGGCCTTCCCAATACTTCCACTTGTCATCGAGTACGGCTCGCGTCCCATCAATGATCACTTCCGCTCCGTAAATCGGCTTAACGCCTACTCCGACATCGGGGCGTGCCTCCTCCGCCAAACCAAGCCTAGCTAACGAGAGTAACCCAAGGACGAGCACGGTAAGTGATGATTTCATGACAAGGCTTTGTGGTAAGAAAAATGGTAGCAGTGAATTCGAGCTGTCTGTGACAGGGCGGAACGCGCGGATAGTGGGATTGGCCTACTAAAGTGCTTGCAAGTGCTGCATGCTCTGGCGAATGCTCGCTAACGGATCGGGCGATTGATCTTGTTCGACATGACCGTGAACGACACCCGCTTCCGCAGCGACCTGAAGCAACGGTTCCATCGGTATCACACCGTCACCCAGTTCCTCGAATGCCTCCTTCGGAACGTCGTCGTACATCGGCGACTGAATTTCTTTATTGAGATCTTTCAAATGCAACTGCGAAACTCGACCCGACAGCTTGCGAATCAGATCAACAGGATCGTGGCCCCCAAGTTGAACCCAAAACACGTCGACTTCGAACTTCATGTCTGGTGTGAACTCTTCCATCAGCACATCGTATCCGCACTTTCCGTTTTCCAGCGGCTTGAACTCGAATGAATGGTTATGGTAGGCCAATTGGATACCGGCTTTCTTCGCTTGTTCCGCTCCTTGGTTACAACGTTCCGCCGTTCGCTTGTAATCATCCAAAGTCATACGATTCTTATCGGCTAGGTAGGGAACTACTAAGTGTTTCAGTCCTGCGGCATTTGCCTTGTCGAGAATCTCTGAGAATGGTGCGACGCCTTGCTCGTTGGGATTGACAACAGAATCCCAAGCAAAGTGCGTTGAATTCACAGCCAAACCATTTTCCCTGGCGGCATCGATCAACGGCTGTGCGTCAGGGAACCCATATGGCTCAACTTGCTTGTAGCCCGCGTCCGCTACCGCCTTGATAGTGGCCTTGACGTCGTTCTTGATTTGATCACGTAGCGTATATAGCTGGATGCCAATCTGTTGGCGATAAATGTTTTCTTTATCCAGTGCGAAAAGCAACCGCGGCGTCCACACAGTTGCGGTCAATGCGGCTCCGGCGCCAAGGAAATGTCGTCGTTTCATTTGAGAACCTAAATCGATACAGATGATGTTGTGTCGGTGAGTCGAGTTATACTCGTTTCTTCTGTGCGTGCAGCGTGGGCTTACGCGAGCACGATTATACAAGCAAAGCTTAGGGATTCGAACGGTTGGGCGACGAAACTTCAGGGTTCGTTGAATTGGCTTTCTCGCTGAACGCGTGCAATCGCTCTGCTACGCCTGGAATCAGTCGACGGGCGTTCTCATGATATATTTTTTTGAGTGTTTCGTCTGGCAAGTCCACTCCGTAAATGTACCAAAACCCTTGAGGCGGCGGTTCTTTCTCGCTGTACGGAAAATACTCGTCTCGTGTTTCAAGGAATCGCCAATAGTATCCGAGACGCTTTTCAGGCCATGGACCATCCGTTCCAAACAGGATGCGGTCCGCATACTTCATCAGGAATTCGCGTGCCGTGAACGGTTGCCGACCCAACTCACTAATGCGTGACGCGGGTTCAATCCATAGATTGGGGTAGGCGTCAAGCCACTGCGAAACGACGCTCAGGTCCTCGGCATGGTTTGCCACGTGCGCACCAATGAACTGGGTTTTGGGATGTCGAGCGATCACTCGATTTCGTGCTTGTAACAGTTTCATACGCGTCGGAAATTGGTCCCCATAAAAACTCCAATCCGGATGTCGTGACAACTCCTCGTAGCGTTCGTTGTTAGCGTCGATCGGTTGAAAGAAAGCCGCTGGGTCCGCAGTGTGAATGATGACGGGTATACCAGCGTCGCCACAGGCTTGCCAAATCGGATCCCAACGCGGATCATCGATTTTGATCAGCGAACCGTCTGGATTCTTGTATTCGAGCCCGAACTGTTTAAAGATTTTCAAGCCACTAACACCATCGGCGACCGCGGCGTGAATCGCAGTTGCTGTTTGTTCGGCAAATCGTGGTTGGTTGCAGGCCCAAGTGGAGGGATCGTCACTCGCGCCATCCCCACGCCAGTCGACATTAGTAAAGATGACAAACCGTGAGCGGTACTTTGTCCACAAATACTTCTTGTGTTCTTCCAGTTGACTACCCAAACGTCCGTCCAGTGACGCACAAACAGCAATCTGGTTACGGTTCATCAGTGCCACAAAATCGTCCAGCTCCGCTTCATTGTGTCGCATCTTGTAGAGAAAATGCGTATGACAGTCGACGACCGGAAACGCGGCCCGCGATTTGGGATGCGACGCGACGACTAACTGGCTTTGCGGAGAAAACTCCGTAATCGAAAGGTTTGTTGGGGACTTCAATAGCGGTGCGTTCTCTTGGGCGAACATCGGGTAAACTGCCCCAAAGTTGACGACGCTCGCTACAATGAGGTGCAACCATAGACGATTAAACATGATGAAGGACGGGGTGTGAGCGAAGATCGGACGGAACAGCAGACACTGGGAGCCCAGTCGGAAAGCCAGCGACGAAGTCTCGAAGCCACCGCGCCGCCCGCGGATGTGCCTGGGTATCGGCTGCAGCGGTTTCTTGGTGCGGGAGCGTTTGGTCAAGTCTGGGTCGGACGCGACTTGAATACCGGACGTCAAGTCGCTGTCAAGTTTTACTTGCATCGTGGCGGCGTCAACTGGGCCCTGCTTTCACGCGAGGTCAAGAATCTCGTTCAGTTGTCAGCGGATCGGCATGTGGTCCAGGTTCTCGAGGTCGGTTGGGAGGCCGATCCTCCCTATTACGTGATGGAACTGGTCACCGGAGGCTCGCTTGACGAGTACCTAAAGGCACGTGGTCGTTTGCCTGTTGCTGAAGCCGTTACGTTGTTCCGAAAAATTGTTGTGGGACTGAATCACTGTCATGGTAAAGGCGTGCTGCATTGCGATCTCAAGCCCGCCAATGTGTTGCTGGGCGATGACCACGAACCCAGGTTGGCTGACTTTGGACAAAGTCGTATGTCGCATGACCAGACACCAGCTTTGGGGACACTGTTTTATATGGCCCCAGAACAAGCGGATTTGCAAGCGACACCCGATGCAACTTGGGATGTCTATGCTGCGGGCGCGATTCTTTTTCGCATGCTAACGGGAAATCCGCCGCATCGCGATGAAACGCTTGTCAATCGGATGGATACTGCTGGGTCGTTACCCAAACGTTTACAACAATATCGTGAAGCAATCGCCGCTAGCAAACCGCCTGTTGGACACACACGACGTCGTGGCGTGGACCGCAAGCTGGCTCAAATCGTCGATCGTTGTTTATTGCTCAACGCTGTTGATCGTTATCCGAACGCGCAAGCGATCTTGCAGGACTTGGACCGCCGCGAAGAAATTCGTACACGTCGACCGCTGGTGATGCTCGGCATCGTTGGTCCTCTTTTGTTACTGACGGCGGTGTCAATTTATGCGCTTCGCAGTATCGAGCATGCGAGCAACAGTACCATGGCAGCGCTTCGAACCGAAGCGTTCGGCAGCAATCAACTCGCAGCCCGCTTCGCAGCCCGTACGCTGGAGAGTGAACTGGAACGCTACTTTCAATTGGCTCGTGATGAAGCCTCCAGCGTTCAATTGAAACAGTCACTGCGAGAATTGATAACTGACGACGCAGCCGAAGAACTACTTACTGCGATCGCATCGTCCCCGTCGTCGCCCCAGTCAGCGAAGGCTCGGGATTCACTGCTTGAAAATAAACGTCGACTTAAACTCGACGCCTATCTCGAAACACGTTTGCAGCGTTACACCGCTACCACGGATGATACTCGCCGCCCGCGCTTAGCAACAATGTTTGTGACGGACTTTCACGGAACGATCATCGGTATCGCGTACGACGAGCCAGTCGTTCGCGAACAGAATAGTGCTGGCAAAAATTTTGCTTATCGAACCTACTTTCATGGCGGACGCAACGATTTACCGGCGGATACGCCCACCCAAACGATTGACGCATTGACGACAACGCATCTGTCGGCAGCATTTCAAAGCACGGCAACGGGATTGTGGAAAGTTGCTGTTTGCACGCCCATACGATTGGCTGACGGCACTAACGATGCGCAGGCAGGCGGTGGAACAGATGCTGTGTTCGTAGCGACGATTAATTTAGGCGATTTTCAACTGCTGCAAAGCGAGAAGGGCGCAAATCAAGTTGCTGTATTGATCGATGCGCGTCCCGGTGACCTCCGCGGCACGGTGTTACAACACCCACTGATGGATACGCGACGCCTTGCGGGACGGACGTTGGCTGGTGAAAAATTTCAACTTCAACCGTCGTTGATGGACCGCTTAATTGAAGGTGGTGACGTGGACTATCTCGATCCGATGGCCAGTGCCGATGACGGCCGCGAATATTCCGGTCCCTGGATTGCCGCGATGCAGCCAATCGATTTGCCACACGACGCCAATGACATCGCTATCGACTCAACCGACATGGTCGTATTGGTGCAGTATCGATTGGCAAAGGTCTTTGCACCGGTCGGGCAAATGCGAACATCACTGTTGTGGGAAGGCGCCGCAGCAATCGGTTCGATTTTACTCGTGATGTTTACATTATGGTATTTGGTCTGGCGTGGCATGAATCCAAGTAATGATCCCGACTTGGATGATGCTCACGCTCACGAAACACCACCGGAAGCCGCTGAAACAATTCCCGCGCGGTAATGTAGAGTGGCCTGACATTCAACTTAGTGCGTTTTGAATGCGGTCCACGATCGGCCGAGTCGCCTCGGCGGGGCTGCGCAATTGATGCATCGACGCGGCCAAAAAACGATTGCGCCACGGTGGCGACAAGGTTCGGTAATCTTCCAATGCCGCCGAACTGAATTTGTAGTCGTGCGAATCGTTGCCCTTCAAGAACACCAATCGACGCGCGTGGTCGACGACCGTTTGCGGGTCCCCGCCGCTGACAAGCAACTGATAAAGCTGAACCGAAGCCTCGCGGCGACTCTTCCCAATCGTCGCAAAGGCTTCCGGAATCGATACCGGCTTGCTCGTGGATTCCGTAGCCTCATATTCGTCAATGCGGTGCTCTGTCAATTCGCCTCGTCCACGCGCAGCCTCGCGAAACATCGGCAAAAATGAGGCATTCTGTAGCAACAGGAACTTGCGAGTTCGCTCATCGGCCGACGTTCGGAATGCGTGATGAATCGCGTTGGTCGTTGTCACTGCATGCAGTGACACGATACCTTGTTGGCGCATCAGTAGCTCACCGGCGGCGGCGAAAAGTCCATCCCACACCGTTTGTGTGGATGCGCCTTGATTCAGTAAATCAACGACGTGTGAACTCGCTTCGCTGGATGAACACTCGTGAAGTGAACGCACAAGTTCGCGAGTGAGAGTCTCCGCGCCTGTACCATCGGATAGTGGCAACATGAGCTTGCTCAACGCTTCCTGATTCAACCGGCCCGGACGATCCGGCTCCAAGTCACTTTCGGCTGGATTGGGTTCGCCATTGTAATTGAGCATAGCGTAGACCAAGCTACGCATTACCGGCTCGGCATATTCCCAACCAATCGTTTGCAGCGTGCGAAACGCGTTGGACAGGTAAATCACCTTATGCCCGATGCTGCGAAAGTCGCGCGCGGCATACGCGGCCAATACTTCAAAGACTCGATTAGCGCCAGCATTTCGTACCAAACTCGTTACGGCAACATCTGCGGCAGCTTCGTCCCATTGATCCAACGCCGTACGCAGCAACGGCTCTGCGCGCTGCGGCGGTGGCAATGCCGATTCATCAACGCTTGGCAAAGTCCAGTTGCCTTCAAGAATATCTCTCGCCTGGGAACTTTTGAAATTATCGATGGCCCAAAATATCGGCAGCCAACGATCTTCATCCACGCTACTTAAGCTCGCCAAGTGTGCGGAATTGACGACAAGTACCGCATGAAATTTGAACCCTACCGATGGTCGCGGTTGGACGTTCCGCACTCCTGCAAGCAGTAACGCAGCAAGCAACTCGCGGTAGCTTAAACCCGCACGCACGCGCCTCGCGACTTGTTCGATAATGGTGTCTTGCGGAGTTTCTTCCAAGAACCGAACCAGTGGTTCAATATCATCGGAAAACCGAGCAATGCCACTGTCAATCGCTACATCGTCAGCTAACAAAGGGCCAAGACCACGCAGCACGCCTCCCAGCCCCAAGCCAGCAGCCGTTGCCGTTAAAAAAGCTCGCCGTTGAAAATTCGACATCGGTTCATCCTCCAATAAAGAAGTAACACTTGCCATTGTAGGGCAAGTTACTGATACAGTGGGAAATAATCTGTTAGTTCAATTTTGTTCTGTGCACCACATCAACCAACTGCTCGCCAGATGAACCGCTTCGTTTCGTTTTGGATTGCTATCGTATCTCTTGTCACCGCCTCGCCGATTGCCTATTCACAGTCGACTTTGATTCGGCATTCGTTTTTTATTGCTGGTCCTACGTTGACTGGGATCATCGACGAAGACGGCAACGAGTCTTGGAACGCGGGACGCCCCGCTGCCCGCGATGGCTGGGTTCTTTCCAACGGAAATGTGCTTATTGCCTGGAGCGATATCGTTCAGGAGTTGACACGTGATCACGAAATCGTTTTCGAGTACAAAATCGATCCAGTCAACCACGAAATCGGTACGGCGCAGCGTCTGGAATCGGGCAATACACTCATTACCGAACTAGGCCCTCAGCCACGACTCTTGGAGGTTGCTCGCGATGGGAAAATCGCTTCTGAGTTTCCACTGCGACCGGAAACCGATAACGCTCACATGCAGACGCGGATGGCTCGCAAATTGCCCAATGGAAACTATTTGGTGCCGCACCTGTTGGCGTTCAAAGTGAAAGAGTACTCGCCCGATGGCCAGGTGGTCCAAGAGTTCGCCACGGACATGCCAGAATTGGGTGGACGTGAAGCAAAGAACTGGCCGTTCACAGCAATTCGTTTAACCAGCGGTAATACACTTGTTTGCCTGACCAATGGTAACAAAGTCATCGAGATCGACGGTGATGGCAACGTTGTTTGGAAGGTTAGTAATGATGATCTGGACGGAAATCCGATCGATGATGCGTGTGGTGGCCAGCGTCTGCCAAACGGCAACACGGTCATTGCGGCCTACCACGCAAACAAAGGAATAAAACTTCTCGAAGTCACTACAAACAGAAAAATTGTTTGGACTTATGATGGTCCGCATCGAGCCCATCATTTCCAAATCCTGACCAGTAACGGTTTTCCCCTCACCGGAACTCCGCTGCGCTAATTTGGACTGTACTTCAAAAACCGCGGTCATGTCAAACAACAGTGGTTCGATGGCCGGAGAGGACGATTGCTGCCTTGCCCGCATCATCACGTCATCTTCCCTTTGCCGCATCAACTCAACCACCACTGACGCTACTGAAGGTCCGCCTTGACATGCTCGGTTGGTCGCTGGATCAGCCAGTGGGACCAGGGAAACGCGTTGGGCTCCGTGGTCGCAAGCTGGTAAACTCCTAAGCGAGCAGGGTCGGTCCTCCGCTTCGAAGTCAAACGAAACGGTCCGGCCAGTACAACCAAGTCGTTACACCAGAGGTCGGCATCAGGTCACTTAACAAGGCAACGTCCACCTGCCGACCCTGGTGAATGTGAATGTTGAACTAAACCGCTCGGCTTAAGAGTTTGGTTGGATGTTGCTAGAGTGGTTGGCGCTGACCGTCGGCGTTAGCGCTGACGATCGTTGTGAGGTGGTTGTGATCACTGCAGCGTGAACTCGGTGGGTCCCTTCTCGCA
>JBGSIA010000213.1:0-3910 GCA_041751935.1 Pirellulaceae bacterium
TGCAGAGAAGGTCACGAAGAAAATGCGACGTGGACTTCCCGATTGGCGAAGGATGAGTTGACGATGGCAAAACGCAAAACCAGCAGCGACCCCACCACGGATCAGGCTGTCAAGCAAATAACCACTCTTGTGGACGGCTTCTGCAAGGAGCATCTCAACAAAGAGTACGCTGATCTGTGCCGAAAGCTAACGGAGAAACTAGCTCGCAAACGTCCAACTCCGTTGATTGGTGGCAAACCAAACTCGTGGGCGTCTGGCATTGTCCGCACGATTGGCTGGGTCAATTTCCTTGACGACAAGACTCAGAAGCAGCACATGAAGTTGACCGCCATTGATAAGGCATTCGGCGTCGGTGAAAGCACGGGGCAAGGCAAGTCCATGTTGATCCGCACGATGTTTCGCATTCGACCATCGGACCCAGTTTGGTCACTGCGAAGCCGAATAGACGAGAACCCGATGACCTGGATGATCCAAGTCAACGGCTTCTTAGTTGACGCCCGATTCTTGAAGTCCGAGATTCAGGAAGAGGCTTTTCGTAAAGGGTTGATCCCGTACATCCCGAAACGACCACAGTCGTTGAAGGAAGACGACGAGAGCGACATGGAATAAGACGATGGCAAAAAGAGCAAACGCACCAAACCTCTTCGCCGGACGCTGGCGGATCGTCTCGATGGGTGCCTGGGACGATGAGTTTATCGACGAAGAGGAAGAGGGCTATTTGGAGTTCGACAAGAAGGGCAACGGACAGTTTCACTTCGGATACATTCACGGACAAATGGATTGCCGCCAGACAACACGGGAAGGTGAACCAGTCAATGAATGGACATGGGATGGCAACGACGAAATGGACGCTGCACAGGGGCGTGGCTGGGCACTCGTCAAGGGCGATGAACTCCACGGCATGATCTTCTTCCACGGTGGCGACGACTCAGAATTCGTGGCGAGGAAAGCATAAAAACGTTCAACGTAGATGTCGTGATCGCTTGAACTTCGCAATGGCTCAATGTGTCCTTGGGAAAAGAACTTTCTATGACAAGGAATCAATCTGCAATGGCAACTGTTTCGGAAGTGGCTGCGTTTTTGGGAGTTGACGGGGATAGCGTTAAGCGATGGGCTAAGGAGTTCGCCGAGTACCTGAGCTTGACCGCCCAGCCACCGAAAGGGCATGAACGACAATTCTCGGTGGCTGACCTGCGAGTGCTGGCCGTCGTTGCCGAACACTTAGAACTCGGAAACGATACGGACGACGTTCACTTCGCACTGAACAATGGGAGACAATTCGACGAGCGGCTTCAAGAACTGGCAGGGCTTCACAGCCCACTCTTTCAAGAGCCGTCCGAAGAGATTAGTGAAAGCTGGCAGAACGGCACACTCATTGGAGGCATGGCCTGCCGTGATCTTCCGCAGGTGGCAAGGGCCTACAAGCTGGCGGCGGACGAGCTTCTAAAGGTCGCACAATCGAAATACGAGCCGCATGAACTAGATTACCCCGTACTGTTCCTTTATCGGCATACAGTCGAGCTATACCTGAAAGCTGCTCTGAAAAACCCGCCCGAAACCCACGATTTAAGTACGCTGATCCAGTTGCTTGAAGCGGAAAGCGGTAGAAAGATTGTCGGTTGGGTCAAAGATCGACTGTGGGACTTCCATAAAATCGACAAAATGGCGGCGTTGTTTCGCTATGCAGACCCGCTTGCGAACGATGAACTATGGATCGATTTTCATCAGCTTCAAATCGTAATTGGCAAGCTCGTGCAAGCAATGGAGCAGTACATCGAAGGTAAGCGAACATCCACTTAGCGAAAGCACTGCTCGACCATTCGGTTTACCCATAATTCCTTCTGCGTTTGCAGAGGGGGTAACGGATGAAGGTATTTGTTCGTTGTTCCTTCTTTTACCAGTCCCCTGACGGTTGTAGCCTTCGTGAGTTGCGATGTGCATTGATCAATTAGTGAGTCAAGGTGCGGACTGACACCCCAAGCTCGGATCACGGAAACACCGTCGATGAGTTTCAAAGCAAGCTCGTCTTTTCTCAAATCAGAAAAGACTGAATGAGCGTCGAACAAGAGTTCCTCTTCAAGTTCCTTAAACTGCCTGAAGAATACGCCGCTCTTGGGACACCGCAGGTCCGATAGGTTGAGAACTCGAACGTGCTGCCATTCGCAATAGTGCATGAGACGCATTACCTGATATTGAGTCGTATCGGGTTTTGTCGGGACCAAAGAAATCGGCAATTCATGAATCGCCTTTGCATGGATGCGGTTATTTGCCTCGGTCAATGGTCGGGATGAGCCGGGGTTCATCATGATGAAAACGGCATCGGGCTTCCGATTGGAAATTGCTGCTCTTTTCTTCGGGGCGTGATCGGACGCCACGATTTCGAGAACACTTCGGCACTCGACCACTCTCTTCGGTGACAGTTCGACTGAATAGAAGTGACCGAACACGTCGTACTCTTTTTTCAATTCGCCCGCTGGAATGAATCGAACCATCAGTTGCCTCGTTTAGGATTGGGCCTGCGGGGGAAGGTTGGTCATCGTTCCGTCCAGTCCGCTCCTGTTGATTACCATGCTCACGTAAGTTCGATTCTATCGACACTGGGTCGGGGCGGATAGAATTGCTCGTCGAAGGCGAATCTCTTTACAACGGAATCATGGACAACTTACCTCTGGGCACCCCTAACGAACGAGCGATCAAGCACCTACGCCGTGCCGACCCGATAATGAAGGCAATGATTGCTGAAGCTGGTCCGTGTACGTTACGTCCTCAACGGGATCGTTTTAGGATGCTGGCAGGTTCGATCATTTCTCAGCAGATTTCCACGGGTGCTGCTCGGTCGATCAAGAAGAAACTCGATGAGCTTGTCGGCTCGGATGGTTTGACACCGGCAAATCTTTCTCGGTATTCGCCAGAGCAACTTCGTGTCGCTGGCGTCTCGCCGCAGAAAGCAAAGTATTTGCTTGATTTGGCGGTCAAGGTCCACGAGATGGAAATCAACCTCCAGCACATCGGTCGTTATTCCGACGAAAAAATCATCGAGCAACTGACCACTGTGAAGGGGATCGGGAAATGGACCGCCCAGATGTTTCTCATTTTTGCTCTCGGTCGCCCAGACGTTTTTCCGCATGATGACCTTGGGGTTCGTTCAGCGATTCGCCATCGGTACGGACTCGACGAACTGCCCGATCTGAAAACAAGCACTGCCATCGCAGCAAAGTGGCGTCCTTACGCATCGATTGCAAGTTGGTATTGTTGGCGGTCGTTGGACATTGGCAAAGCCAGCGTGGCAAAAGCAAAGAGCTAGTCTTGGTTACAGATGGCAGAACACGCTCACCCTACAACCTGCGGTTGGAATTCGTGAACTCAGAACGACAGCTTGTACCGGGAATCACAGTCGGACCATCCGGTCAAGCGACAATAGACCCATCGATCAAGGATGTCTTGTTCGATCTCGCCATCGCACTTGAAGAGCCAACAAACCTTCCCGTCGATATCGAGCATGTCGTCGCAGCTTTAGTTTTGGCTGCTCAAAGCAATGAGGTCGATTCGAACAAAGAAATTTCTGCCACTGATGTCGCTCTAATTGGCGTTCTGGCGGTCCATGTCAAATCAGTGTTTGCACTTTACGGCGGCAAAGTTGGCAGTGACGAATAGCAGAGTACGGGATGCACGGTGAAACAAATTTCCGAATCGCACTCGTCGTTGTGATCCTGATCACGATGGCAATCGGCATTCCGCATCGTGTTAGGGCGGCTTCGTCCGGTGAAAAAATCTCGCACAAGGAAGAAGGCTATCTCTTCGCTGCGACACTGCGGGTCGCTGGCTTGCTGCTGTGGCTCAGCACATTCGCCTACTTGCTGTACCCGACTTCGGTCGCCTGGGCATCGTTTCCAATTCCAACCTCACTGCG
>JBGSIA010000214.1:0-118166 GCA_041751935.1 Pirellulaceae bacterium
GCTTTTGCATGGCGTCCGTTCCGAGTGAGTTGTTTGGCCGCGAAACCAAAAACATTCATTAGGACACGGACGCCATTTTCATCCAATAGCAATCTGTGATCTCGCCGCAGGACAGCCTGCTACCAAGCCGACTGCACCCGCGGTACATGGAATGCGATGGGCCCCACGCCTGAAAATATCAATTACCGTCCTTGGACGTTGGATATTCCAACGTATCGCTGCCCGAGTGATCCAGGTGTCGGCCTTCCGGCATTGGGTCGAACCAATTACGGCGCTTGCATCGGCGACGCGACTTGGGATATCGCGTATGGTCCCTGGCCCAACGCCAGAGTGATCGGCATGACCCAAACTCGCGCTCAATCAGCGCGGGCAGCCCATCGAGGCTTCTTCAGGCCATTCGATACAAGCAAGTTCCGCGATAGCCTCGACGGGCTTGCGAATACGATCGCGATGGGCGAGTTCGCCACCAGCTTGGGAGACAATGACATTCGGACAGATCTCCCCGCCAACAATGGGCCAGCAAACAATGCAGCGAATATAGAAATCCGCGACAATCCCATGACATGTCAAACCTTCATCAATCCAGCTCGACCGCGCTATTGGACAACTCCCACTTTACGTCCAACACGCGCTCGCGGTTTTATGTGGGCGAATGCCAAGCCAGTTTATACTGGGGTGGTGACGGTTTTGCCGCCCAATAGCGAGATTTGTGGTGCTGACAATGCCGATGACTTGGACCTTCTCGCCTCGGCATCGAGTCGCCACCAAGGTGGTGCTCACGTGTTGATGGGAGACGGCGCGGTGAAATTCATCACGGACTCCATCGAATCCGGAGATCGTAGCGCTGGAAGCGTGTGGCAAAATGGCACGGGCGGTCAAGCCCCTGGCTCCATTAGTCCTTACGGGCTGTGGGGCGCTTTGGGAACTCGGGCCAGCGCGGAAGTCATCAGCGGTTTCTAGTCCGCTTGTTATCATTCGCCACTGGGACGACGTGTTCCAGTGGTAACTTCATCCAGACAATTGCTTAAGGATCTTCCATTGAAACGTTTCATGTTACTTATTCTTTTCCTCGCGAGCACCGATTTGTTGTTGTCAGGTTGCAGTGAGAAAAAGCCAACGAGTGTTACCGAAGGTGTTACACCCTCGGCGATTGAACAATACCAAGCCAATGAAAAGAAGTTGAACGAAGAATCCGAAGCGTCCATGAAGGAAGACGACAAGGAATAGATTGGCTAGTGCGTAATTGGCTTCGAGTTTCAGAGTATTCTCCTCCTTTGCACTGCGGTTCTGGCTGCTACGGCGGCGCCCAAAAAGTGTCGTCGTAAACGCTGATCAGAAAGCGATTCGTGAATACAAAGAATCGCTGGGCAAAGTAACAAGCAAAGAGATCGTCGAGGAACCGGAAGTTCCCGAAACTCCGGAAAAAAGGGGTGACCGTGCATTCGTGACGACGCATCGACCGATGAACGAAAGCAGCGATCGCCTGGAGCCGAACATCGTGGGCTATTGCCTCGATGCAAACACTGGCGAGATACTCTGGAAGGTAGATCTTCCTGGCACGGACCCGATCCAGACCGCAGGCATCTTTAGCGATGCGACCGTGTTCGCGCCAATTTCCGATGGTGAGCATGTTTGGTTTTTCAATCGCTGCGGCTCGATGGGGTGTTTCAATTTTCAGGGCAACCGAGTGTGGCTTCGCGAATTCAAGCCGCGGATGCGTCATACGAATCGCGAGTGCGAACCCATCCTCATTGAAGACAAACTGATCACCGTTGAGGTGCGTGATAAGGAAACTGGCCAGAAACTGTTACGACACAAGCCGACTCCTGGCGCCATCGACCCACGCAACGTTTGGACTTATCTTCATGCCATCGACAAAAGAACTGGCGAAGTATTGTGGGTTGGCGAAGCCGGGACGTGTATCCATAACACACCGATGGCCGGTCAATTGACAGACGGACGCTGGGCGATTGTTCATGGTCGGGGCGGCGGACATGCACCTTTGGAAAAACCGTATGGGGTAAGTCTGAGTCTGCTGGAAACCGGCAAGACTCTCTGGAGCCGCGAACTGAATAGCGATTGCTCTTGGAACTCGCACTGGAACGCGAAGCACGTATTTTGGTTTGAGAAACTAAACCATCTGGTACTCGATACCGCGACAGGCGAAGTTCTCCGAACTCAAAGTCTTAGCGAGCATGTTGACTTCACCGACGCCCAAACCGGAAAACGTGAACTGAGAATCTCAATCAACATCGGCAGGAACATGCCACTGACGAACCAGTCCAACATCGTCGTGGGAGACTGGCACTATTTTCTTGCGCTCGACATAACTGCCATCGGCCGCGTGAATGTGGAAACCGGCAAGACCGAATACCTGCGAGTTCCGGTGCAGGTTGTTGCCGGGCGCAATCCCCAACGAATCTGGGAAAGGAAAGAGGCGATCCCGAACGACACGAAGAACTCTCGCGGAATCGACATCGCGCTGGATAAACGCGCCAAAGGGACGGGATGGGGCCACGTCTCGGCAGCGAGTCCCATCCTGGTCAAACGCCACCTCTTTTTCCCGATCATGAATGGAACAGTCTACGTCATCAATGCCTACGCTGATACGTTCGACGAACGCGCCCTCATCGCAGTCAACGATCTCGGTTCGGCTGGCGAAACTTGGACTCTGGCATCATTCACCTATACCAGCGGTCGATTCTGGACGCACACCATGAAGGAAGTTATCTGCATCGGTGCAGACTGAGCTCAATTTGAAACCGATTTCACGTTGCTTCATTCAGATGCGATTCCTCATACGATTAGCCACCGTAACCCCTGAGTGCTTCCTACCCCTCATCATCGGCAACGATAAAGAGGATATTGGATCAAATATCTTGATGCGTTTCGCTCCTCGTAAACTCACTGCAGACGCACGGCTATTGCTGCTCGACAACTTCGGAATCACTTCGCTTGCGGTACAGAAATGCGTCCGACGTCAGCAAGGAAACGAGCACTGACTTCATGCTGCCGCCGTTGCTCTTGTAGGCTTGATGTGCGGCCTGGAGAACAGGTGCATCGTTGAGAGTTTCATTGCGTCCCATCCAAAATCGGAATGCGTGGCGCACGAAGACTTGTTCGGCACGTTCTGAGTGAGCAAGCTTTTCGATCAACTCAATTGCGTTGACAACTTTGCCATCAAGAGCAGGGTCGCCCGAAGCAATGACTTCTCCGCTGGTGTCAACCGGCTTTTCAAGTTCCGTCTCGCGAAACAATCCAGCATGGTTGTACATTTCGAACGGAAGTCCCAGCGGGTCCATTTTCTGGTGGCAAGTCCAGCAGTAAGCCTCGCGGGTCACTCGCATCCGTTCGCGCAGAGTATTTTGCGGCTCCTCCGGAAGCATGGCATCAACGGTAATGGGCACATCAGGAATGCCGCCCCCGAGTAAACGTTCGCGAACCCATCGTCCGCGCCGGATTGCGTGATTGTCCATGGCGTCCGAATGAGACACAAGCCAGCTTGGATGTGTCAAAATTCCCAAACGCTGGCCTTCCGGGACCGTCGCGAGGATGCGTTCGGGCTTCATCGAACCGTTACCGAAGCTTCGGCGACTGACCCGAGCGAAAATCTCTGGCCCGGACAGCCTAGCTTCGGTCACCCTGTGACTATCACTATCCCGTTTATTTCCCTTGGGTTGTAGATTCCTCTCAACCGCATTCACTACTCGTTTTGCTTCATCCAGTTGTTTACGCTTCGCCTGACTTTCGTCCGGATTTTCCTTAACTGATTTTTCCAAGTCGGTCAGTGTTTGCTTTGCCTTGGCAAGTGATGCGATTTCTTCGGCTGCTGCCTGTTGCGCAGCCGCCATGGCCGCCTGTGTCTCTTCTTCGGAATTTCGTCGACCGAAATACACGTTGTCGTCTTGAGTAGCGACGACCTTGTCTGTCGTTAGCAGCTGTCTCAGCACTTCACGATCTTCCTGCAGGATGAGTTCGATCAGTCGATCGGAACTGGCTGTTGCGTCGAACATGGCGTTGTAGTGCGATGTTCCCCGAATGTTCACGCCGGTATCGGCAAGTGCTTTGGCATCCTTGCAGATGTAGCCGCCACGATCGTAGTCGAAATAGTCGCGAAAGAACTGCAGCACGCGAGGTTTGCGAACGCTGTCATCGGCCAGCATCCGTTCGATTTCGCGTTTGACATCGTCGCGCGTTCGCATACGACCTTCGATGATCGCTGTACGCAGCTCGTCATCCGGCTTGATGTACCGCAGGGCGTGATTGATTGCCAGCCCCAATTCCCAGTCCTGCATCATTACACGACCATGCTGATCCGATAGACCTTGCTCGACCAGTTCCGGACGAAAAAGTGCATCGCGGTCAAGAAAAATGGATGACAGTCCCAGCACTGCGCCATCTTCCTTGCCAAGTTTTTCGATCGACTCGCTGATGACTGCCAAATAGCGAACCGATTCTTTTCTTGTCGGCGGTCGAAACGTCAACGCTTCGAAAAGATAGTCAACTGCAGTTCGCAGGTGATCTTCCGGAACTCCCTCTTCCGTCATCAGGTCGAAGACCGGCGTCAGCGGTCGGACCACTTTCGTGCTGTACACAATACTTGTTGGGAGGCCCCGAATATCGCCCTTCATCTTGTCGGCAACCGACTTGGGATCGTCTGTGATCTGCCACGGTTCCGCGATGCTTAGCGGGCCATAAGCCATGTAGCGGATGATATCGTCAGCGACGTCCAGGATCTGTGTCGCTTCGGCACTGTTGACCGAATAGAAATGTGGATAGTTTTCCAGCCCGTGCTCACGAGCCGTTGAGAGGACCGCTGGAAGACTCTTCACAGCAGTCGCATAGGCAACCGTGCCACCTTGCCACTGGATGATTCGATCGGTGCCGAAGTAGAGCTTGAGCTCGCCACCATGATTCGTTGGCACGACGTCGCCATGAGAGCGCAGACCAGGCTTTTCCGGATCGAACGGTGGTTCGGTATTGATGAGTTCGTTGAGCCGCGTAATGTGCTCTTCACGGGTGACGCGCCAGACACGTGCGGGTGTCGATGTTGGGGTAAGCGTGATGCCGGGGGGTAGCGGACCGAAGAGCAGATCGTGATCAACAAAATTCCCCTTGTTTGGATCGAGATGATCATAGAACCCGCCTTTGTCCCGCATCACACGAGTAAGTTCGCCGACGATCCATTCGGAAAATCGCAGCCGCTGGACTACTTCCGGCTGCTCTGCCTCGCGCGGCGGCATCTCCTTCAGCGTCACTTGTGCCCAGAGACTGCGCCAGGTACCAGCATTGATCTCGTCGATCGGACCAAGTTCATGCAGCGAGAGTTCCCCTTCAGGATTAGTCTCGCCATGACAGTCGACGCAGTGGCTACGAAGGAAACCTAGAGCGAAGTTCTCGTAGTCGCCATCCACCGTCTGTCCCGGCGTGAAGTCGTCGCTTTCCGCGGCTGATGGCAAGACCGCAAAGAATTGGCCAACGAAAACGATGATGGTCCACTTCAAAACGATTCTGCTCACGTCAGCACTTCCGTCAGCGGTCCATTGCCGGAGTCGAATTTCTTTGCGAGTTGCTCGGTCATGTTGAAGCGGTCACAGTGAGCCCCAGCAGCATGTAGAAGTGAAGTGTACAACGCGTTAATGGGACGTTTGCCGTCTAGTTGTGTGAAGCATCCGGTTTTAAATGCCCCGTCAAAGTTGCCAAGCAACATCACCGGCCAGTTGGCACCGTTGGTATGCTGCTTATCGGCGTTATTGCTGGTATAGACGATGAGTGTGTGGTCCATCATGGTGCCACTTCCCTCCGGAACGTTCTCCAGTTTCTCCATGATTCGCACCAGCATCCGGCTGTTGTATTGTCGGATTTTGATCCAGATGGGATTACCAGGCTGACTCATGTGGCCAAGGTTGTGACCCTGCTCGGCAATCCCGAGCCCCTTCCAGGCCCCAAAAATCTCGCCGCGACCGGAAGCAATGGTCAGCGTGTTAGTGATGCCCGCAGTGAGCGATGAGATGCCGAGGTCTAGCAGCACATCATGCCAGTCGGTTTCGAATTCCGGTTGAGTGTAGCGGCGGTCAACTTCCGGAGCGAATTTCCGCAAATGATCGGAAACCATTTCCAGACGGCCGCGCAGTCCATTGACATCCCTGAAACCTTGTACGTACTGTCCGTACCGTTGACGGTCTTGTCCAGGGAGCAATTCTCCCTTGGCCGCTGCCATCGATTCGATCTGATTCAACAGGTTCGATCTCGCTTCATGTTGACGACGAATATCGCCTGAGGCGATGCCACCGTAGAGCATTTGATAGAGATGATTGGGATTCGAATGCATAAAGATCGGTTGACCGGGACCGCTGGCAGACAGTGTCGCGAGCGTCGGCTTGGTCGTCATGTTCTCGATCGAATCCATACCGATGCACAGATGCGGCAGCAGTGTCTCCGGCAAAACTTTGCTCAATTCGTAATCGATTGTGGGTCCGCTTGGAGGCACGCCATCACTCCCACGATAGCCGCCAAGTGCTCCGAAGAAAGCGCTGTGCGAGGGACTGGTGTGCAGACCGTGCAAACCGTTGATGATGTGCATCCTTTGCTTGAAGGGCTCAAGCGGGCTGATCGGCTCCGGCAGTTTGACACCGGCCAATGAACCGCTACGCTTCATCCCCTCAGGAATACAGGTCGCTGGATCAACCCCTTGGTTCTGGAGAAAGAAGATGATGCGTTTCGGCGACGATGCGCTGCGGAACGGCGAAGCAAGGAGTTGTTCCGAGAATAGTGACAAACCCATCGCCGCACCGGCACTGGCCGCCATTCCCTGAAGCAGATTTCGACGATTGAGCATGATGGTTCTTTCAATGAGAGTCGGTGAGTTGACGGCTTGGGTATTTCGTCGACGGGAAAACCAGGCAGCACGATTGATTCGCCAGCGACACTCATTATTTATCTTAACCGGATGTGTCTGCGAGAACTGCACCGATCTCCCACTTGACGCTTCGGACCGAAAAAACACTACCAAATCGGCAATGCGGATGATGTCCAGCGAGGCGGGTGGTGTGAAATTCCAAAGCGGGATTCACTATAAATGATGCCGGACTAGGACCCATTATTTCAACGAATTCCCAAAATCGCCGCAACTTGATTGCTGAAAATGCTTTGCGAGAAATCAATTGCTTCTCAAAATGGTGCCCCCTTAACGTCTCCATCGCTGATGACTTGTGCAGCGATACCCCTCTCGCTCCCCTGTTGACGTAAATCGTTACTCCTGTGTCGCACATCATCAGTGACCACGTCTGTAGGTTCATTTAGTATAAATCAGCGTTCACAAAATATTTTAGCCGATCGACACGTTTCACCACTCGTGAAGGAAGCTAACGCCGTAGCGATGGTTGGTAAGTGGCGTTTGGGCATTGATTTTTCTGGCACAACCAAGAATCGCCACCGGTCTCAGCCGATCTGCACTGGAGGACCAAACAAGTGTACGACCAGCTCGCGAACACTTTAGAAACCGATTTCGATGAACAAGCTGAACCTCTAATACGACCTTCGCGGAACTAAATCTTCAGTTACGATCGCGACACTCACAACCTACCACAACCAAACTCATGTTTTTGTAGTGAACCCATCAATGATAAATCTATCAATAAAAACCGCTTCGGTCTTGGTCCTGACGCTTCTGGGCTCGAGTCAAATTTCCTTCGCAGAATCACTCGTCTACGAAGGCACTGTCGGTTTCGGCCAGGGCAAGCACATTGTGTTCTTGGCCGGTGATCATGAATATCGCTCTGAGGAATCGTTGCCCGCGTTGGCGCGAATCCTGGCCAAGCATTACGGCTTCAAGTGTACGGTGTTATTCAACATCGATCCCGAAAGCGGCGAGATTGTTGCGGGCAAGCCATCGAATATTCCGGGTATGGAAGCAGTCGACACCGCTGACTTAACCGTTGTGTTCTTGCGATTTCAGAATCTGCCCGCCGATCAAATGAAACACTTCGATGATTATCTGAGTCGAGGCGGTCCGGTTGTGGGCTTACGAACATCGACGCACGGTTTTCAAATCCCTAAGGATCAACCGTACGCCAAGTATTCATTCGACGCCAAAGATCCGGCCTACGAACTCGGCTTCGGCCACCAAGTACTCGGACAAACCTGGGTTGGTCACTACGGCAAAAACCATCAGCAAAGCACTCGCATCACAATCATCGATGCCATGAAGGATCACCCCATCTTGCGAGGTGTAAAAGACGTGTGGGTGCATGCGGGTGGTTATGTGGGCAAACCGACCGATGGCGACATTTTGACGATGGCCCAGCCGCTCGACGGCATGACTGCCGATTCGCCCGCGTCGACAACACAGCCACCAATGCCATCGGAGTGGACTCGTACCTACAAGTCTGGATCAGAAAAAGCGGGCCGCGTGTTTACGTCGCTTTATGGGACTCCCGAAGACTTGACCAATGACGGCTACCGTCGCCTGATCGTTAACGGAATTGTGTGGGCGATCGGGCTGGAAGACTGCATCACACCCGAAATGAATATTGCCTTTGTGGGGCCGTTCCAACCCAATACGTTTGGCAATCAAACCCACGCTCGCGGGATCAAGCCGAAAGCCTACGCAGGCTATGAGAGTCCGATACCGGCGCACAACCATACGAATCAACCAGCCGCAAAAGTCAGTGGACAGAAAGCTAAGCCGAAGAAAGACAATCCTAAAAAGGCAAAGGCCAGGAAGGTAGTTGAGCCGACTGCCGAAACCAATATCTCAGGTAAACCTGCACGATTTGTTCGTATCGAACTTCCTGGCGACCAGCGTATTCTGACTCTTGCCGAAGTCGAAGTGATCAGCAGCGGCAAGAACATCGCCAAAGATGGCAATGCAACTCAATCCAGCACCAACGGCGAAGGCCACGCGGCCAGAGCGCTGGATGGGAATAAGGACCCGGATTGGAAGAAAGGTGGACAGACACACACGACTAACGCAGGTTCTAACAACCCCTGGTGGGAAGTGGAACTGAAAACGTCTGCAGAGATCGAAAAAGTCACTCTCTGGAATCGGATTGGTTTCGAGAATCGGTTGAATGGATTCACCCTCACGCTGCTTGATGAAGGTCGGAAAGAAATTTTTCACGCTGCCAACATTGCAGCATCGCAAGTGCTGGAGATCGATATCAAGAACGGCGGCAAGCTCACCTATCTCTCTTACAACGGCGGGCCCGGAACTCCGGTTAAGGGCGGTGACAGCGGAGCCAAACGCAGGGGCAACATTAACAGTCCACAACCGCATTCTAACGAGTTTACGCTAGCGGACGTGCCCGCGGACTATCGTGACCCGCTGCCGTTTTCGTTTCAACAAGGCGATGTTGTCGCAATTCTGGGTAACGGTTTAGCGGATCGAATGCAGCATGATGGCTGGCTGGAGACGCTATTGCAAAATGAACTGCAGGGCAAACAAGTGCGATTTCGCAACATGAGTGCTAGCGGTGATCGACCCGATTTGTTCACTCGCAGCAGCGGAGCGACTTCGATGACGGAGTACCTGCAGCACGTCAAGGCCGACGTGGTGTTCGCGTTCTTCGGCTACAACGAGTCGTTTGACGGGATCGAGAATGCGGACGCATACCGACAAAAGCTAGTCGCGTTCGTCAAGAAGACGCGAGGTTCAAAGGCCAACGGGAAAACTTTCCCTCGCATTGTGTTGTTCAGCCCTATTGCTCACGAAGACACGGGCAACCCGAACGTGCCCAATGGTAAGGCTCACAACATTCAATTGGAGGCCTACACTGCGTCGACCGAGGCGGCAGCCAATGAAGCTGGCGTGACGTTCATCGATCTGTTTCATCCATCGCTGGAGCTTTTCAGGGCAGCCGAAACGCCGCTGACGATCAACGGCGTCCATTTAACACCCGAAGGCAATCGCCAACTGGCCGAAGTGATCGCGTCAGCACTTTTTGAAAAGCAAGTTGTCAGTTCGGCGAGCATGGAGCTCCTGCGCATGGCAGTGCACGACAAAGCCAATCACTGGAACAATCGCTATCGAGCTCGCGATGGCAATGATGTGTGGGGCGGACGCTCGACGCTATCATTTGTTAACAACCAAAGTAACGCTATCGTGTTGCAACATGAACTGTCAATGCTCGATGTCATGACAATAAATCGCGACGCTCGCGTGTGGGCGGTCGCTCAGGGCAAAGACATTGCTATTGACGACAGTAACGTACCGAAGCCGATCGAAGTGATCTCCAACGTTGGCGGTGGCAGCAAGAGTTCCAACGCGATGAAGGAAGGCAAGCTCGACTACATCAGCGGCGAGGAAGGCATCAAGCACATGGCCGTCGCTGACGGCTTTGAAGTGAACCTCTTCGCTGATGAAACTCGATTTCCACAGTTGATCAATCCGGTGCAGATGCAGTTCGATACCAAGGGCCGATTGTGGGTTGCTGTTTGGCCAACCTATCCGAAGTGGGAACCACTGAAGGAGATGAACGACGCCTTGCTCATCGTTCACGATGATGATAACGACGGCAAAGCAGATCGAGCGACCGAGTTTGCTCGCGTGCAAAATCCACTTGGCTTTGAGTTCTGGAATGGCGGCGTCATTGTTACGTGTGCGCCGGAAATCCTGTTCCTGAAGGACACCGATGGAGATGACGTGGCCGATGTTCGTACCATCATGTTGCAGGGTCTGGATTCATCCGATACCCATCACGCTGCAAACAACCTCATCTATGGCCCCGATGGCGGGATCTATTGGCAGAGCGGCGTGTTCATGCAGCATAATCACGAACATCCATGGGGACCTTCGCTTCAAACCGCTGCCTCGGCGATGTACCGCTTTGATCCGCGGCGTTTCACGATTTCCATGCACGCTCTGAATTCGCCCAACCCGCACGGCATTGCTTTTGATTATTGGGGCTATCAATATGCGACCGACGGAACCGGAGGTCGAGCATATCAAGTCCGACCAGAAGGCAATGGCTTCGTCATGCACGAGCTGCTGAAGAAAGAGGTTCGCCCCGTGACTGCAAGCGAAGTGGTCAGCAGTGCGCATTTCCCGGAATCGATGCAAGGAGATTATTTGATCTGCAACGTGATCGGCTTTCTAGGTATCAAACAGTACCGCCTGGATCGTAACCCGCAGGCGGGATCCGTGTGGGGTGAACCCAACGGCGCTGAACTGACTGTGACAACCATCAACGCGGACGGTTCCACAACTCAAGACCGATCTCGTGGACTGCTAATGAGCGGCGACAAGAATTTTCGTCCTTCCGATGCGATCTTCGCACCCGACGGGTCACTATATTTTTCAGACTGGCACAACGCGATCATCGGTCACATGCAACACAACGTTCGCGACCCCAACCGCGATCATGCGCACGGTCGCATCTACCGCATGACGGCAAATGGCCGCCCCCTTCAAGAGCCGGTTAAAATCGATGGCCAACCGATCATCGCTTTGCTTGACAATCTGAAATCGCCGGTCGATACGATTCGCCAACGCACCCGTGTCGAACTCAGTGAGCGAGATACCACAGATGTCGTCGCGGCGACGAAGGAGTGGATCAAGAAGTTTGATCTCACCAAGGAAGAGGATGCTCATCATTTGCTCGAAGCCCTGTGGCTGCATCAGCAACACAATGTCCGAAACTATGAATTAATGGGTGAATTGCTGAAATCGCCAGTTCCTCATGCTCGAATCGCAGCAAACAACGTTAAACACTTTTGGTTCAACGTAGAAGCCACGATGCGAGGTGGGGTGATTGACGCGGAAAAGATGGCGGCTGCCGAGAAGTCCGGCATAATCAGTGACAATCCTGATCTCACAACCATTCGCATCGCGACGGTGCCCGAGCGAATGCTGTATGACGTCAAAGAATTAACTGTGAAGCCGGGAAAGAAAGTGAAGCTCACCTTTGCCAACCCGGATTTTATGCCGCACAACATCTTGTTAGTGAAGCCCGGCACCGATAATGACATCGGCCTGCAAGCAATGGCGTTGGGGGCCAGTGGTTTTGCAGTGAGTTTTGTTCCGAAAAGCTCGGACATCCTTTGGGCCAGCAAGCTGGTTGATCATGGGCAGGAGCAGGTCATCGAATTTACGGCTCCTACAGAAGAAGGTGCGTATCCATATATCTGTTCGTTTCCAGGACACCATCTGCTAATGCGTGGCACCCTGTACGTGACTGACAATTTGACGGAGTTTCTAGTCAAGAATCCCAAGACTGAGGTAAAGCTCACTGAGTGGAAATTGAGCGACCTGGAGGAAGACATAAAACGCATCGACCTGCATCGCGATTTTCTCCGTGGCCGGCAGTTATTCACAACGTTGGCTTGCGCCCAGTGCCATAGGATGACCGGCGCCGACGCAATGCCGATGGCGATTCATGGCCACAATCATTCGGGTCACTCGCACACCGCGAGCCACGCCGAGGGGCCGAGTCTCACCATTGGCCCTGACCTAACCGACGTGGTCAAGAAATACAAAAACGATGCGAAGGTGCTGTTGCAAGAAATAATTGAGCCTTCTCGTAACATTGATGCTACGTATCGCAAGTTCATGTTCGCATTGGACTCCGGCCGAATTGTCACCGGCAACATAGTCTCTGAAGATGACGACACTGTGATCGTTCAAACTGGCCCCACTATGAATCAGCGGGAGAAAATCGCTAAAGACGAGATCGACTCCAGAATCCCGTCACCGGTATCAATCATGCCGGCAGGAATCTTAAACACGCTAGACAAAGAACAAATACTCGATTTGCTCGCGTACGTACTCACGTCAGGTAAGGCAAATCACGCTGTTTTTACTGACAAAGAATAGTCAATGCCGATGTCTTGAGGTTGCTAGAGACGCCATGGCAACAACAATTTGTCGCTTCGTTTTTCCGGCGATGACGGAACGAACGTCGCGATTTGTGACGCGATTCAATGAAACGCTTTAAAGCCGTGGACATATCTGTGACGCACCTGAAGACTTTAACGCTACTCATGAGTATTCTGGCGGCTGTGCCATTGACGGCAGTGAGCGACGATTCTGCATCGTTAACAAGTCCCAATATTCTTTTTATCTTCGCGGACGATTGGGGATGGGGCGATCTTGGTTGTCATGGGCATCCGTATCTGAAGACGCCGAACATCGATCGGCTTGCGAAAGAAGGGACGGACTTCCATCGCTTCACGGTAGCCAGCGGCGTATGCTCCCCGAGTCGCACGGCAGTGATGACCGGTCATTTTCCGGCTCGACACAACATTGATGGCCATTTTGCCTGGGTGCCGAGTAACGCTCAACGCAACATGCCCGACTGGCTAAGTCCGAACATACCGACGCTTCCGAGGATGCTGCAGTCGGCTGGCTATGCCACGGCACATTTCGGGAAATGGCATCTTGCCAACAACATGATTCCCGATTCGCCGCTGCCCAAGGACTACGGCTACGACGAGTATGGAGCCTTCAACTGCGCCGGAGAACAAATGCCGGTGCACGAAGATGCCACTCGCGCAATTTCCTTCATTGAAAAGAATGTAGCGAAGAGCAAAAAGTTTTTCATCAACTTGTGGATTCACGAGCCACACACGCCGTTTCACACTTTGCCTGAGTATCGTCGCCGATTTCCAGAACTGGACGATCCAGACAATGTTTACGCGTCCGTGCTCTCTCACGCCGACGATCGGATCGGTGAACTACTGGCTGCCTTAGATCGGCTGAAGCTATCCGATAATACGTTGGTGATTTTCAGTTCTGATAATGGTCCTGCCGGCAGCGGTAAAGGCGGCCAGCTCACTACGATGTACGACTCCGCGACCGGTGAAGGATTTTCGGGCAGTGCTTCTGTGGGAACGACCGGTGGCCGCAATGGACGCAAGGCTTCGATCTTGCAAGGCGGCATCGGTGTTCCCTTCATCGCCCGTTGGCCAGGAAAGATCAAGGCCGGTGCAATCGACGACTCGTCGTGGATTTCCGCCGTCGATCTGTTACCAACTTTCTGCGAGATTGTTGGTGCGAATTTACCAGAGGACTACGAACCCGATGGCATGAGCCAGGTCGAAACGTTGCGCGGAACAAAAGCTCTCCATCGGGAGAAGCCGTTGTTCTGGAAAGGCGTTCCAGGTCGCAATGGTTCCGATTATTCGATCCTGGATGGAAAGTGGCGTCTGCTAACCAATAGGAACTTCGAAATACTCGAGCTTTACGACGTCAATGCAGATCCTCTGGAAAAGTATAACCTGAAGTCATCACACCCTGAGGTCACAAGCGAACTGTTAGCGAAACTTGAGGGCTGGAACGCGACGCTTCGGGAGAAGCCCGATCCCGGTTGTTTTTCAAAGTACCGAGACGAAAGCGCAGGCCCGATGCCTCCAGAGGCCAAGCCCCTCTTTCAATTCAACTTGTCTCGTTGAGTCCTGACCTTTTTCCAAGTAATTAAAGGACGTTACCGAGCGTCACTACCTGCAAACCACTGATGCACATTGGGAACGAGCAACCCAGGAATCAATTGGCGGTCCCACTGGCGGTCCCATCGGTGCTAGTCCTGAGCAATCTGAAGAAGACAGGGGTGCAGAAAACGACGGAAAAACGCTATCCCGACCAACCGAGATTGACCGGGATAGCGTGGGGGATACGCCCGGCGGGATTCGAACCCACAACCTCTGCCTTCGGAGGGCAGCGCGCTATCCAATTGTGCCACGGGCGCCAGTGTGATCAGTGCCTGCATTGCTTAGTTGACAGTAGCTGCCGGAGCGTCGACAGTAAATACCGGCACTTACTCCCTCTGTTCTCTGGCAATACAGCCCCATGTGGCCTCCGCTTCCTGACTACGGATTCTTTCCTCGCTGGCCGCAAGATGGGCAAAGTTGGATTCATCCCGACGATGTTCCGTTTGTTACTCGCGTTATCCCGAGTGAACGCGTCTTCAAGCGTGTCTCGTTCGATGATGCGTACTATCATTATCGATATGGTCGGATGCGTTTTCGCCTTCGTCCGGCCATGTGGTTGAAAGTGGACGCGGAAGGCTTTGACATTGGCGACAAGATCGAAACCACTGGCATTGGGCTGGAGCGAGAACTCTTTCTTGGCGAGATTTGCGGCATGTACTATTTACGTCGCAAGGGCCGCATCGCCTATCGAGTTCGTCGGGCGGGAAATATGGTGCCCGGATTGTTTCTTGGCGATCAAATGCGGTTGCTGAAAGATAAAGCGACCATTCGCGAGAGTGAAACGAAACACCCAGCGCCGACCTGGAACGGTGCGGGCGAGCGACTTGAGTTTGACACTTAGCGAATCGTCAGCCAGTGTTGCAATGCGAGCCGATTGCTGTGAAACGCCATCTGCTGCAAGTGTTCCGGTGTCGGTCGCGTCCACTGCCAGTCCGAGAGTTCACCATCGACAAGCTCCAGTTTGCTAGCGTCGACGACACGGCATTCAAAGAAAAGATCCAGTACGGGAACTGTGATGCCACCGTACCGATACGAATTCGGATGCGTCATCGTGAGTTTGGCGCTACGAATCGTAAGCCCAGTTTCTTCGAGAATTTCTCGTTCCAACGCTGCTTCGGCCGTTTCGTCTCGATCGATGAACCCACCAGGCAATCCAAACATTCCTTTGCCAGGATCTTTCGCGCGACGAACGAGCAGCAGTTCGCCGGCATCGTTAACGACTAACCCGCCCACCGCAGCAACCGGCCCAAAGTAAAGGACCAAATTGCAGGAGCAACAGTGAAACGGAATTTTTCCAACATGTTCATTGGCAGCCGCGCATCGTGGGCAATACGAGAACGCGAATTCGATGGTCGGTGACGTCATAACTAAAGTTGCTGTGTCGGTGGCGTGTCGTGAGGCAGGCGGATATCGCAAAGGGGGGTGGCCGAGCTAGCGGCGCGAATGATGCTGCAGGTGGTGAACGAGCGGGTCAATCGCGCCAAATCGTCAAGTGTGCTAATCGCACCGATTCCCATCGCTTCGACCGATTCGTCCGACAATTCACTGTGCAAGAGTAACCGATACTCCGCAACAACACGAGAAAGCAAGATCGCTGCCTGGTCCCGGTCATCCCATGGCGGAAACCCGTCCTCGTCATGTTCATCACTTTGCAGGGCTTTGATTCGACTTTGCAGTTCCTCTCCGGAGTCCGCCAGCTCAGCCAGCGAACCGCTCGGAGGCTCAGTAATTCGCGTCCATAGGACAATTGTGCCACCGCCGGGCAATAGTTCGGCGGCAGTATGCGCAGCACGAGCGGCGTTGAGCCAAGTTTGTTGGGTCGATTCACCATCAAGTGTTGCCACAATGATTGAGGATACCGGCGACGTATCTTCAACTAGTTGGCTGGTCCAAGCATCGATAACTCCTTCTGGAGTTCCCGTCTGGATCGATGCTATGTCTCCGGTCGCATCGGTGGTGACACTGACCACGACTTGTACTGCGAGCGACAGGACGACGCCGTCAGCCTCCATTGCTTGCACGTACGCTCGCTGGCGTGACAGCGAATCCGCGAACATCGGAAAAACTCCGGCCAACAGTGGTTGCGCTGCCTCCATACAGCCACGCAGTGTGACAATTGGCAGCAAGAAGTCGGCATCCACTAAATAGCGATTCAGGTACACCGGTAAGGCCTTTGAGTCGGCACCGACATACCGCAGGTCTTCGCGCGAAGCACTGTTGTGAACGCGAACGGTTGCTCTCGAATTCAATATTTGCTCCAAGGAGGCCAATGTCTCATCGCTGACTTCGTCACCCAATACGACGTCAATTTCGCTGGGCTGGCTTGCCGAAGTTGCCGACGACTCCAGGTATTCGACTACCGCGAGAACGATGGTTTCTAGTTGAGGAATGTTCGGATCGACGGCCAGGGCGACATGATCTCCAGGAACGATGGCCCGCAGAATAGCTGGGAAATCCCGTGGTTCCATGAGTGATGCAATCGTCATCGACCTGGCATCATCACTGGCGGGAACTCCGATGGCGATCCGCCGAGGTAGCGGGTAATGGTAAATTTCCGCAGCAGCGATCGCGTTGATGACGGGTAGAAAGTCGATCATGGAGTCATTATCCGTTGGTTTGAGACCAAGCTTCGCAGTGGATCTCCGGCACCGTGAAGCGTTGCGATTGCCCTGGTCAACGTCGGTACCGTACCCTGGCGGGATGCCACTAGGCTCTGCCAGGATGAGCCTAGGCGGCGACTATTGGCTTGGCATCCATCAGAAAACGGGAGCATCAGTGACGACGAGACAATTCTGGACTGTCGGCTTGCTGCTGGCAACGACGCTACCGCTGGCGGGCGGTTGTAGTAACGCACCATCAAACGTTGAGGCGGATTCCACCACGGTGACATCCGCGGCATATCGCGACCTTGGTCCGCGAGAGTACCTGCAAGCCGTGTTCGCACGATACAAGACGGCTGAAACCTACTGCGATAACGCCCGCGTTCGTTTAAGTTACCATTTGGATGGTCGTTCCGAAAACCAGTTCGCACCGCTAAGCGTGTGCCTGGATCGACGCAACTTCTACGTCACCGCCTATTCACTGCGTTGTTACTGTGACTCGCGCCGGACGCTGTCGTGGATTTGCGATGAGGCAACCAACGATTTCGATCATCAAGTCAGCGTGACGGAAGTACCCAAGTCACGCCAAGATTGGGAGAAACTGACGCTGGACCCGATTTTCCAGCAACACCTTTCTGCCGGACTGGCTGGGCCACCGCCGCAGCTTGATTGGTTATTTGCCACCGAGCCAATGAAACGATTGTTTGACGATCAGCACACGTTTACGTTTGCCGATTTACGAACCGTCGATGGTGAGGTTTGCCAGAGTGTTATCGTACAAGCGGATGCAAGTCGGTACACGTTTTGGATTGATCGTGACCAGGGAATCATCCGCAGAGTAGAGTTGCCGCCAGTGTACAGCTCGATAATGCCTGCCAATCCGCCCCAAGAAATGATGTTGACGGTGGAACTCACTGGAGCAACGTTTCGACAATCGAGCGAACCACCACACGTGGATTCGCTTCCCTCGCGTCCCCACTATGTCGTCGGCTTTGTGCCGTTGCCGCCAGAGCAACCCAACCGAGAACTCGGTTCTCAGATGGAACCTGCCTTGTTCGAGCGATTGCCGACGTTCGCAAAATCAAACTACGATAGAAACTTCCGCACAAGAGCTTGGATTATTGTTGTCGCGATTGGAGAAGGGATCGCTGATTCGCAATCCAGACTCCTAGCGAGCTGGAACTCGCAACTACCCGAAGGCTTAGCGGCTTGCGTTCAGGTCGTTCATGTCGATCGCGAATCTGTGCAGTGGTTGGATTCGCTGGGGTTGGAGATGGCAGGGGAGTCGGCTGGAGGAATCGCGATTGTCACAGAAGACCGAACAATCGCCTGGACTTCCGGTTTGCTTCACCCAGAACAATTACCAGCGTTTGGCAGCATCGTGGCGGACGTTCTGTCCGGCGTCGACGTAGCACGTCGACTACGTGACGATTGGCAAGCTGCGGACAACGCGTACCGTGCAGAATTAGGACGCCGTCGACCGCCAGATTGACTCAATTAAACCGTTTGCTTGGTCAGCGATTTGTAGTACTCCACACTACGTTCCAAGCCCTCGCGTATCGACACTTCTGGCTCGAAATGCAATCGCGTTCTCGCTTGCGAGATGTCCGCGAGTGAGTCGCGTACATCGCCAGCGCGCGGTGGTTCAAAAATCGGTTCGATTGACTCACCCAAGATTTCTCGTAACGATACGAGCAATTCCAACAGCGTGGTTCGTTGCCCGCGAGCAATGTTAAACGTGCCGCCGGCGATGTCGGGAACCACTGCCGCCAATATGTTCGCTCGCGCAACATCGCCGACGAATACAAAGTCTCTCGATTGTTGTCCGTCACCGTAAATCGTGGGCCGTTCGCCTGACAGAATCATCGAAACAAATCGGGGTATGACCGCACTGTATTCGCTCTTCGGATCTTGGCGAGGACCGAAGACATTGAAGTATCGCAGGATCACCGTTTCCAGTCCCATGCCTCGATAAAAAGCTTGGCAGTACGCTTCGGACGCCAGCTTTGCTGCCGCGTACGGTGAAAGCGGCGCAATCGGGTCCACTTCACGTTTGGACACAAAAGGAGAGTCACCATAGGCGGCGCTCGTCGAGGCCAATACAAATCGACGAGCATTAGCTTTCGCTGCTGCTTCAAGCAACAACAGCGTACTGGTCGCGCACCATGCATGGCACAACCCTGGATCACGCATACTCCAGGGGACGCTCGCCATGGCCGCTTCATGAAAGATCGTATCGACTCCCTGGATCGCATCGGCAACCGTATTCGTGTTCGACGCGTCTCCATCGACGATTTCCAGATTTTTGCTAATACTTAAGCGTTCTAAATTGTGGCGAAATCCAGTGCTGAAATTATCCAGCACTCGCACCCGAGCTCCTTCTGCAAGTAGCATTTCAACTAAATTTGACCCAATGAATCCTGCTCCACCCGTCACCAAACACAAGCGACCAGAGAGCGATACGTTTTTTCCCTGTGAGACCATCGATTACTTCCGTATTTCCATTGTATTCAAGTTCAGTAGTTGTGCACTGTGTCACCAAAAGTATAGTCGCTCGAGAAAAAACGCCACCCACCTCGGGAAATTGCGAGCAATTTTGCTAGCAACGAACTATTGAACGTCATGATGTTCTCTGAGATGACCACCGAATCCGCGACTCCCTCTTCTGGAAGTTTTCTTGCTTCAGCATTAACCTGCAGGTGTCATGCTAAGTCGCCTAAAGCATTCAGGTTGTTTCGAGTGCCCAATGCTGAACGAACCCGTCATACTGGACGAGCTTATCACTCACTCCCCCTACCAGTACTTCGACGATGCGGAACTTTGCCCCCCATGCATTCTCAAATACATTGTCCTAGAACGTGAAGCGGTTCGCTGACGCAACTGGATCGATACTCATGAAATGGATTCGAATATGACAATTAACAAGCGTGCCGCCGTTCCAAATCTGGACGCCCCAACCGTAGTACTTCGGAATCAGTTCGGTTTGCAGCAGTTTCATGAAGGCCAGCAAGCAGTTATCGAGCGATTACTTGCTGGAAAAAATGTTGCTGCCGTCTTCCCCACCGGTGGCGGCAAGAGTTTGTGTTACCAGTTGCCGAGCCAGATGCTTGATGGCACCACCGTTATTGTCTCGCCGCTGATTGCGCTGATGAAGGACCAGTGTGATGCTCTTGCAGCGCGAGGCATCGCGGCAGCACGATTGGATTCGACGCTTGAAAACCATCAAGTCGCGGCAGCAATGCGTGGTCTACGCGATGGGGCCATTCGCATGCTTTACGTCGCACCGGAACGCTTCTTCAATGAAAGGTTTCTCGCTTCACTTCGCACGCTGCGAGTCTCGTTGTTTGCAATTGACGAAGCACACTGTATCAGCCAATGGGGCCATAATTTTCGACCGGACTATTTGAAGCTTGCTGTGCTAGTTAAAGAACTTGCCGTCGAGCGTGTTCTTGCACTGACAGCGACTGCAACGCCAAGTGTCCTCGCAGATATTTGTGATGCGTTCGCCATCGATCCCGAGAATGCTATTCGAACGCGATTCTTTCGTTCCAACTTGTATGTCCGCAGTACCGTCGTCGACAGCGAATCCCAGTACGCAACGTTGCTCAGTCGTATCCGTGATCGCCCGCGCGGCGCCACGCTCGTGTACGTGACCTTGCAGCGTACGGCTGAAGAGATTGCCGCACAACTTTCTGCGGACGGTTTTGACGCCATGGCTTATCACGCTGGCTTTGACTTTGATGTTCGCGCCAAGGTTCAGCAACGATTCATCGATTCGACAGACGGTATCGTTGTCGCGACGATCGCATTCGGCATGGGAATTGACAAGTCGAATATCCGTTACGTTTATCACTACAATCCGCCCAAGTCACTCGAAGCGTACGCTCAGGAGATTGGCCGCGCTGGCCGTGATGGAGACGATTCAATTTGCGAACTATTGTTTGCACCGGAAGATCGGATCGTATTGGAGAATTTTACTTATGGGGATACGCCATCACGACATGGGGTCGGAAGGTTGATGGATTTACTGTTTCATCAATCCAATACATTTCATATATCCCATTACAAACTATCCAATGAAACGGACGTGCGGATATTGGTCGTCAGAACGCTGCTTACCTATTTGGAATTGGATGGTTACCTCAAATCAACGTCACCTCGTTACGACACGGTCAAAATCCAACCGCAGGTCACCTCGCAAGAAATATTGAGCCATTTTGTCGGCGACGAACGCAAGTTCATTGGTGGCGTTTTGTCGTCACTTACGAAAGGACGTACTTGGTTCCTGCTCAATATGGCAGTGGCAAAAGAACGTTTGGGCGTCGAACGGGAAGAGATCATGTCGGCGATCGATCGGATGGCCGAATCGGGATGGTTGGAAGTTCACGTTGCTGACTTGGTGCATGGCTACCGTTGCCTGCGGCAGCCGGATTCGGTGAAGTTGCTTGCGGACCAATATCACGAACGATTGGCCCGACGCGAGCAGCATGAGATCGCACGACTTGATGATGTGATACAACTGGTTGCGGGCGCGTCCTGCCAAGCCGCACTGCTTTCTTCTCACTTTGGCGAGATGCTCGCTGAGCCCTGCGGTCGATGCACGGCATGTTTGGGCGACGGACCGCTTGTCTTTCCAATACAAAAGGCTCGCAAACTCGGCACCTCGGCGACCAAGGCAGCTCAAGAAGTCGCCCGTCGGTTCCCCGACTTTTTCAATAGTCCACGCGATCAGGCACGTTTCCTCTGCGGTTTATCGTCACCTCACTTTGTGCGAGCTAGAATTACACGCGATGCGAACTTCGGAGTTTGCGACCGTGTCCCGTTTGCAGATGTGCTGAGACAGTTATCTTAGAGTCTGTCCCAGAGGGGGCAAAGCAGACGATACTTCCGTTTGGTCGAGGAACCAAGTGATTACGATTGTTGACTATCAGATGGGGAACCTTCGCAGCGTGCAGAAGGCTGTTGAGCACGCTGGCGGCGAGGCGATTGTTTCCTCGGATCCTCACGAAATTGCCGCAGCCAGCAAATTGATATTGCCTGGCGTTGGTGCGTTTGGAGACGCGATGAAAGAATTATTGCGTCGCGATCTCGTCCAGCCGATCCGCGAATTTGTTGACTCCGGTCGGCCGTTCCTCGGCATTTGTTTGGGGCTGCAGCTATTGTTCGAACGCGGTTTCGAACACGGCGAACACGAAGGGCTTGGGATTCTCCAGGGTGACGTGATCCGTTTTGATTTGCCCGCGGGCATAAAAGTGCCTCACATGGGATGGAACTCGGTAACGCAAAAGAAACCATCGCCAGTCTTGGAAGGCATCCGCGAAGATGCGTACTTTTACTTTGTCCATTCGTATTATGTTCGCCCCACGGATGCATCGATCGTGGTCTTAGAGTGCGATTACGGCGGGCCTTTTTGTGCCATGGTCCAGCGCGACAACCTCTTCGCAACTCAGTTTCACCCAGAGAAGAGCCAAGCGGATGGACTAAAAATACTCGGTGGGTTTGTGCAACTTGAAACCACAGCTTCGACGCTATGATTGCGCCCGTTTCAATCGCCACACCCCGTTACCAGTTGCGCGTCGAATTCACATGGGCCGTGGACCGATTCTCGCATCTCGTGATCGATCAATCAGGCCGCAGAATGTCGAGCATCGAAGGCGACACTGACCAAGCCTGGCCGCCATCGCCTCCGATCCAACAACTGTCACTCGAAGTCATTGAGGGAAAACCAGTCATTCTCGGCGTTGGCGGCGCTGGCAAAGGCCATTGGAGTATCAGCGTGACATGCGTTGAACGTGACGGCATTGACGCCATCCGATTCGAATTGGCGTGCCGTTGTCGCGGAACAATCGGGCAACTGGCCAGTACCTATCAACAAGGTTCCACAGCGCTGAACATCCACCCTCGGCAAGGTACATTGTGTCGCGCACTGGAGTTAAACGAATACTCCCTCTTTCCTGCCGCCGCTGCGGAAGGTCCAACCCAGCAGTGGTCCTATGAGATTACTGAATGATTCATTTACGGCTTTGTTGGCCTCGTTTAGATGTCTGGATCTTGACAACTATCCAGCTCACGGATCGCACGCAATCCGTGAACTACAAACAAGGATCCGAAAAGTGGGCTGACCCCTCTCCGGCGGTCACCTCCAAAGGGCCATACCCCTTTTCGGACAGGCTATCAACCATTCAGGTCGAACTCAACTAAAAGCATCAAAGTCGGCGAACAATTCATCGACAGCAACGCTCGCGCTGGCCGAGCGGTCCGTGTCCGAATCAATCGCAATTCGGTCAATGACCTCGCTCAATTGTTGTCTAGTTTCGAATCCACTAATCGTCTGATCCTCGCCAGTATCAGAAACCTCTATTGCGAACAGGCTGTCCGTTACACGCTCTGGAGCAAAAGGAGCCTTAACGGGCGCGGGATCGAACGACGCTTGCAGCATGACGGAGTCATGGTGTGCAGGGTCGATGAACAAGAACTCGCCCTCAAGTCCAACTCCGTTGAACAGACCGAGTAGGTCCTGTCGACGAAGCTCGGCGATTACTTCCAAAGCATCCGCAGCCGATATGAACCCGTCACCATTAACATCATAGTATGGCGGAGTCGGCTCGTTCGGATCGATCGGCACGCTTGTTACATTACCAGCGATATTGAGCCGGTTGATGATTAACAAGGCATCAAAGGCGGTAACTTCACCGTTTGCACTAACGTCTTGGAACATAGTTGGATTCTGAGCGCCCTGAGCGGTAACATTCAGCACCACCCGTGAAGGCTCACTCGTACGTCCCAGGCTGTCCGTGATGGTGTACTCAAAGAACGTCTCGCCGAAGAAGTTCGCAGCGGGCACAAATTGAATCGTGCCATCCGGTTGCGGCGTCGCGGTACCGCCCTGTGGCTGAGTCACAATGGTCAATGACGACAAAACATGGGTTGCTCCGTCGAATAACGTATCGTTGGACAGTACATCGATATTTGACGTTTGACCGCCGCGCGGCGAGAATCGATCGACACCACTGATCGGCGCATTGTTGCCGTTGATGATGACGGTCGCTTCATCGCTTTGTTGCCCGCTTACGTCGGCCACCGTGTACTTAAACGAGTCCGTCCCAGAGAAGGTCTCGAACGGTGTGTAAACCAACGTTCCGTCATCCTCGATAGTCAATGAACCACCAGTCGGCTGCTCAGTGATAACGATCGACGAGGGGTCAATGTTATTATCAACGTCCTCGTCGTTTGCAAGCAAGTCGAGAATTGTCGGGCTCGTACGGCTGACCGTCAAAGTATCAAGAACAGCGGTTGGGGCATCGTTACGACCACTGACTCGAAGTGTCACTGTCGTCGCTAAGCTAGATTGTCCCGAAGCGTCCCTGACAGTGTAGGTGAACGAGTCGTCCAACATTTCTGGTGGGTCATTGATTGTCGCTCCGGGTGAAAGAGCTTGCAGCACTGAGCTGGTTAACGGGTTATAGAAAATCGTACCCGTCGCTGAATCAAAAGTAATTTCAGCTCCGAGGGCTGACGTCAACGAGCCACTGAGAACAAGCGACAAACTTTCGTTGGTGTTGGTCGAGGTATCGGAATCCGTATCGTTGGCTAACAGCGAACTTGCCTCGATCACAATCAAGGAATCTTCGTCTGTCAGAATTAAATCAGGATTAGCGACCGGTGCGTCATTGATCTCGAGAATCGTCACGGTCAACATCACAGTTGACGATTCCGCCGACAACGAATCAACCGCAGTCACCGACAAATCAACTGAACCGTTTGCATCCAACGCAGGCTTGAAGCGGAGGGTACCGTCAGCAGCGATCGTTGGCAGTTCCTCGAACAATGACCGCTTATCAACGGGAGTGTCCACACGGAATGTCAAGAATTGAGCGGGTTCGTTAGGACCGACCGAAACATTGGTCGCCCAAACTTGGTTATAGACACCACTATCTTCATTGACACTGACGGGTGAACCCGGTGTAAACGTTGGCGGATCGTTGACAGCGTTGATCGTGATCGTAAACGTTCGCGTTGAACTGGCGTTCGCATTCGCGTCGCCGCTAGGACCGTCGTCAAACAATTGCACTGTGTAAATCGCCGTACCGTTTGCGTCCGGTCCAGTGCTGTAGTTCAGTGCTCCGGTGCTTCCCGTGATGGACACGAATGGACCGGACGTAATCAGATTCGGATCCGTCGTCGAAACAAGAGTGAACACGAAGTTCGGAACTTGCGGCGGATTCGTGCCATTGCCATTGATTTCGTCGACGGCGTCCGTCGGTCCGACCTGAATTCCAGCGACCCAATCGGCAACGGTCACCGATCCGGCATCTTCGTTACTGGCCACATTTCCGCCACCGATAAACACCGGCGCGTCGTTGACTTGAGCAACGGTAAGCGTGACGACACCGCGGATGGTACGCGGATCACTGCTGCCGACATTGCCGCTGTTCAAAGCGACGCTAAAGCCGTTATCCGTAACATCGAAGGCGAACGTATCGCGACCCGTGAAGTTCAACTTCGGCGTGTAAGTCAAGCCATCCAGTACGTTGTTACTATCGAAGTGCGGAGTTAGCGTTCCCGCTTGATCGGTCGCGGTCGGCAACGTTGCCAGCGACAACGTCTGGCTGCCACCAGCATCGAGAGCAGCACCACCAATTTCGTTAGCCGGGCCGGGCAGGAACTGGTCCAACATGCCGGGAATCACCAGTCCGCTGGTGTTGGTGAAGGTCGACAATGGAACAAAGAATGAGCCGTCCTCACCCAGATTAAACGACAGCGGTACCGCTCCTGGGCGTGAGATTGGCTCATCGTTGACAGGTTGCACATCAATAGTGATCGTTTGCACGAACGAGTCACGCATGTCACCGCGGGCCACGTCGTTCAAACCACTGTCGCGAAGGAATACCTCAAACTCGAACTCACCAAAAACGTTCGGAGCAACCAAGCCGGTCAATTGACCGGTCGGCGAAAGTTGCGGCGCCTGGGTGAAGAATTGCGATGTTGTGAACCCAATCGGTGTCAACGTGAAGCTGACTGTTTGAGCCAACGCGCCAATGAACTCGTCCTCTCCCAGGCTCGGTCCGGCGACGATTCCGGTGGCGAAGCCATTGATCGAGAACGCACTGGCGTCTTCGAGTATTTCAGCCGTCGGTTCAACAATGGTGAACTCAGGGCGATCATTGACTCGGTTAAGGTGGAATCGCACCGTATTGGTGACTTCGATCGGATCATCCTTCAAGCGGTTTAATGCCGGATCAAACGTTTCATTACCCGCCGTCAAACCATCCGTATCACGAAGCACGTAGGTGAAGGAGTCATCGCCGCGGATGCCGTTACCGATCGTGTTGTTGTAATCAACCGGTGGGATGTAGTTGAGACCAATCAACACACCGGCATCTCGAACTTCACTGATGGTACCACCCAACAACGTTGCCGTATTGAAGGAGACGAACTCCAAGAATTGTGAGCCACCAATGGTTCCATCGACCTCATTTCCCGGTCCCACATTGAATGGGTCCAACAATCCGATCGGTGAATAAATGCCTGCAGCAACTGCTTCGCGTCGCAGTGGAATAAAGAATGGCGTTCCCGTCACTCCACCAGCTTGCGTGTTGTCTTCCCTGAGCGTGTAAGTGATCACACCTGCGGAATCAACGGCATAGGACAAGTCGGGACCAGCGCTTGCACCGGAGACCGAAACCACTCGTGGCGCATCATTCACTGGTTGTACATTGATCGTAAACGTCACGTTGGTCGACCGCGGCACGAATCCGCTTGTCGATTCGGTGTCGGTTGCTTGCATTACGATCGTCGCCGAACCGACAGCGTCTGGATTCGGGAACACCGATAAAGCGCCGCGGAACGTAGTCACGCCACCGACCGTCGTCGGGATGATGTTGACAACGGGATCCTGGCGGAACAAGCCAGCAGGTATCGTTGAACCACCGGGGCCGGTTAGTAACGTAAACGAAACGGTTTGGCGTTGCAGTTCGTCACGTGCGGTCGCTGGACCTGGTAATACGTTGGTAGCCCAGTCGGCAACGATCGTTTCGCCATTGTCATCTCGTTCCAGGATATTCACCGTTGCTTGAGCAGTGAAGCTTGGCGGATCGTTGAACGGGTTCACCGATAGCGTGATGCTGGCTGGTGCCGAGCGTAGGCCCATCAGGTTACGAACTTCCAATGGCATTGGGGCCGGGAAATCCGATCCAGGAATCGTGGACCTGCCGTCATCCGAAACCGTATACGTGAACACGTCGTTGATCGCGAACGGCGCCCGCAAGTTGTAATCCGCAGCCGGTGTGTAGCTGCCGGACACGAACGCTCCCGCATTGAACGTAAACGACAGCGTTCCGCCGGTGGAAGTTGTGCGAGTGACCGTACCAGAGCCTCCAACAAGTGCCGCACCCTCATTGGTCAGCACGTCCACATTCGCAGCGCCAGGAATCCCGAAGGCGACAATCCTGAGCGTTTGCTCGGATTCATTATATGCCGACGATAGGGTCGTCGAGAAATTGCCAGCCAGCGCGGGGTTGGTCATTCCAACTCGCAAAAGATCATTCGCCACAAAGTTGATTGTCGCGGTTTGTCCGTCTGCTTGAACTGCCTCATCCACCGAGAACGAACGCGGCAGGGCGACCGGAGGGTCGTTGATCGGATCGATATTCAGGGTCAGTGTCTTTACCGTGACCCGAGGATCAATGGGATCGTTATCCGAGGCCGTGACACGGTACACGGCTTTACCAAACGCGTCTGGAGCTGGAAATAGCGTCAAGCGACCCGAAGCGTCGATATTGGGCAACGAATCAGCGACCATCAATCCGCTCGGCTGGTTCAGCGCCTCGATCGTGAACGTCACATTCTGGCGTCCATTCTCATCCAGTGCGGTGTTTGGTCCGACAGCAATGTCCGTAACGAAGCCGCCTTGCGAGAACGGCACGTTGTCGAGCAGTTGATCCTCGATGATCGTGATGCTTGTCGGCATTGTGAACGACGGCGGATCGTTACTCTCAGTGACGCGAACGAAGACGTCCACAGGAGCCGATCGCAGCGGCGTTTGCGTGACAACCGTATCTGCTGCGCCCCCACCGGTGATGAAGCCACTGCCAGGGATCGTCGCTTTGCCGTCGTCTTCGATGATGTAGCTAAATGGATCAGTCGCTGCAAACGGCGTTCGCTCGTTGTAGTCTGGTGCAGGCCGATAGCTACCGGATACGAAAGCTCCGCCGCTGAAGGTAAACGACAAGGTACCGCCACTGAGCGTTGTCCGGGTAACTGTTCCAGTTCCGTTGACCAAGCCCGCTTCATTGACTGCGGCGTCCACATCGGTCACGCCAGCAACCATGAACTTCACAACCTTCAGAACTTGTTCCCCTTCGTTGTAAGGGGCAGCAAGAGTGGCAGCGAAATCGCCTGCCTTGACGGGATCCTTTACCGCCGGAGGCACAGCGGCTTGGATTTGCAACAGATCTTCAGCCGTAAACGTTTTCGATACCGACGGAGTGACTGGCTCGACGTCTTCAGCAAGCGTCATTGTCCGGGTGATCGCCAAGGGGCGATCATTTACCGGATCAATGTTTACGGTCAACGTCTTGATTGTCGTGCGGAAATCCGTGGGATCATTGTCATTGGCAATAACGCGATAAACCGCAATACCATAGGCATCGGGCGCCGGTCGGAACGTTAGGTCGCCCGTTGATGTCATGGACGGCAAGCCCAGCATCAATCCCGCTGGTACGTTCACTTCCTCGAATGTGAACGTCACGTTCTGGCCCGCAGCAGCTGTCAATTCATCGCGAGCGGTTGCTGGACCCACTGCGATTCCGGTGGCGAATCCTGGAAAGTTCACCGGAAGCGTATCTGGCTGGGCATCTTCAATAAAGGAAACGCTGGTTGGGATAGTGAATAGCGGTGGATCGTTAACTTGGTTCGTTGTCAACGTCACCGTCGCCGCGATGCTGCGTTGCTCAGGCAAGGTCACTGGCGAGCCACCGGGAACGGTCGTCGTGCCGTCATCGGACACAACATAAGTGAATGTCTCAGGTGAAACGAACGGCAAACGGGAGTTGAAGTCCACTGCCGGTCGATAGACGGCTTGATCGAGCTTACCCAAGCTAAACGAAAATTCGATCGTGCCGCCACTGGGTGTAGTAAGCGTGCGTACGCCCGAACCACCGATCAATTGGAAGTCGATCACGCCGCTGGAATTGGCTACCCTTACCACCCTCAAACTCTGTTCGGCTTCGTTGTACGGAGCCGTCGTCGGCGGATTGAATAAACCGGGCAGCGCGGAATTGAGTCCAACGAGCAAGTCGTTCGCAGTAATCACGGTGGAAGCTGGAGCCACGGTGTCGACTTCGACAGCTTCGGTAACTGTGAACGACCGGTTGAAGGTTACGGGAGCATCGTTGACCGGACGAATATCAATCGTGATCGTCTTGGTCGTCGTACGTGCTTCGCCACCGGGGGCATTATCCGTCGCCGTTACCGTAAAGACTTCGATGCCGTACGCGTTCGGTGCAGGGGTCACGCTCAACGTACCATTGTTGGCAATCGTCGGGTCAGTCGTAAACAATCCGGGAATGCGCGTTGAGCTTAGCGGCGTCACCGTGAACGATACAAATTGACCGGACGCCGAGTCCAGTTCGTCCAATGCAGTCAATGGACCATCGAAGATATCCGAGATGAAACCTGGGATGATGATCGCCGATCCAGAAGGAATCGCCTCGTCCTCGATCAATACCGCTGTATTCGCAGGGGCACCGATCGGGGAGGAGTTGACGGTAAAGATCGGCGGATCATTCACTTGATTGGTGGTCAACGTCACGACCGCCGGTGCACTGCGTAGTCTAGGTAGCGGTGCGATTGGTGCGCCACCGGGAACATTCGTGACACCGTTATCTTCCACGACATAGGTGAAAATCTCTGATGAATTGAACGGTGTTCGCGAGTTGTAATCGCGAGCCGGACGATATTCGCCGCCAGTGAAAGCACCAGTTGTGGAATTGAAGTTGAATACGAGCGTACCGCCCTCACTGGTTGTGAACACAGTTCCGCTGTCCGCAGCAGTCACCGTTCGCAACGTGTTGGTGTTGTCGGTGAACGTGAACTCGACCACACTCAGCGACTGTTCACGTTCGTCGTACAAAGTCGTAACAGGCGGTACAGGAACGTTTAATGACACGTTACTCGGCAGAGTCGGGTTGCTGGTACCAAGAAGCAGATCCGCAACACTGATCGTTCGACGAGCAGGCAACGAGGTATCCGTTTCAACAACTTCCGTGACGCTCAACGTGCGCTCAAACGCAACGGGAACGTCATTGACCGGCGCGATGTTAATCGTCAAGTCGCGTTCGATGAATCGCATATCTGGGTCATTGTCTTGCACCCTCAAGGTAAACACCGCAATTCCAAATACGTCTGGATTCGGCTTGATCGTGAGGATTCCATCGCGTGTCAGCGTCGCGTACACGACTCCAACACCGGGGTCCAAATCAGCAAACATGTCTTGCGGTACACTGGTCGCGGATTTAGGAACCAATGTGATGGTCACATTCTGTTGTTGCAACTCATCCAGCGAATTGCCATCAAGCAAGCCGTCATCGATTGCATCGACACCCAAATTTGGACCAGCAAAAATGCGATTTCCGGCACCTGGGTAAATGTCTCGTGTGACTATAGCGCCGTCAGCGGATTCATCTTCGGTCAGCAGCACGGTACCGTATGCTGGGACTTCAGGAGCGTCATTGACTTCACGCACCGTGATCGTCATTGACCGAACCGCCGAGCGATTATTCAAATTGCCGTTGGGGTCCAGTTGCAACGTGTAATCAATTGGCGACGTGCCTGCCGGATTGACTTGATTCGCACCTGGGATTCTCGTTGCACCGAAGTCTTCAACGACGTAGCCAAAGACCTCCGTGGGATTGAACGGAGTCCGCTCGTTGTAATCAACGTTGGGGAAGTAATCGCCACCGGTAAACGCGCCCGTCGCCGTGTTGAAGTTGAACGTGATCCGCCCCGAGTTCAAGATAAGTTGGGTACCGTTGAAATTGTTCCGATTAACGACAACCGTTGCTCCTGAAGCATCAGTGACCGTGAATTCAACCACACGAAGCGATTGTTCTTCTTCGTCATACTCGACCTGACCAGCTCCCAAATTCGGGTTGATGTCGTCGGTGAAGTCGCTTTGTTCGGAAAGTTCCGTATTGTCGACAGTACCGCCGAGGAAGTCAGCTGGCGTCAGCTGTAATCGGGCAATCGCGCCTGTCGCAGCGCCCGTTCCATTGGCGAACTCTTCGACTTCATCGATTTCCAAGTTGCGATTGACGGTCACTGGCTGGTCATTGACCGGAGTGATGTGGATCGTGACCGTTCGTGTAACACTACGGAAATCATTCACCATCATCCCTGTACCGGGATCGTAGCTCTGTCCATTATCTGTTGCCGTGACCGTGAACACCGCGTATCCAAATACATCGTGATTCGGTGTCAACGTCAAGACACCAAAATCATCCAGCGTCGGGGTGCTGGAGAACATACCGGGCGGTTCGTAAATCGTCGCAAACGTATAGGTCAAGGATTCAACACCGCTAGCACGCTCGTCCAAGGCCGTATCGGAGCTGACGAAAATCTTCTGGGTCAGTCCATGAACCATCGGATCATCGCTGGTAATGATTCCGCCGCCGTAAACGTCGTAGTAAATCGGCGTGCTGTCGGCTTGAATATCCTCAGGGAACGTTACCGTACCGAACGTCGGGAATTGAGGTGCGTCATTGCGAGAGCGAATGCGAATCGTCATCTGCTTGACGGCCGAACGATTGTTCAGATTTCCGTTGGGATCAAGCAAAGTCGTGTAGTCCTTAGTTAGCTCAGACAGCTGAACCGGCATCAGTTGGTCGGCACCCGGAATGCGCGTGACCCCAAAGTCTTCGATGATGTAACCAAACGTTTCCATCGGATCAAACGGTGTCCGTTCGTTGTAATCGACGTTTGGTAAAAACTGACCACCGGTGAATGCCCCGGTCGAGTTATTGAAGTTGAGCGTGATTCGACCGGTCGCCAACGTTAGTTGCGTGCCGTTGAAGTTGTTCCTATCAACAGTGACGGTCACTCCATTGACGTCGGTGACGATGAACTGCACAACGCGAAGTTGCTGCTCTTCTTCGTCGTACTCGATCCCACCAGGCGACGAGTCGTACGAAATATCGTCGGTGAAATCGCTCGCCTCAGCTTCAGTATTCGCGCCGGTGCCAATTAGGAAATCGGCCGGTGTCAGCACGACGGTCGTCGTGTTACCAGTCGGCAGTCCGGTGCCGGGCGAGAATTCCTCAGCTTCAACGCCTTCGACAAATCGATCGACAGTTACCGGTCGGTCATTGACTGGCGTGATATGGACCGTGACGGTCCGCGTGATACTGCGGAAATCGTCAACAAGGGTCATCGTGCCCGGATCATAGCTCCTGCCGTTGTCCGTCGCCGTGATGGTAAAGATTGCATAACCAAACACGTCTGGATTCGGTGTTAAGGTCAACACACCGAATGCATCGATCACCGGCGTGCTGGCAAACATACCCTGTGGTTCGTGAATCGTAGCGTAAGTGAAGGTCAACGATTCGACACCGGACGCTCGCTCGTCCAATGCTGTCGAATGACTGACGAAGATCTTCTGCGACCGCCCCGGATTCATCGGATCGTAACTGGGAATGATCGCGCTGGCGGGTGCCGCATAAATGTCGTAGTAAAGCGTCGAGTTGTCAGCCTGTATGTCTTCAGGGAACGTCACCGTCGCAAACGTTGGGAACTCCGGTGCGTCATTCTGCACTCGCGTCGTAATCGTCATCTGCTTAACAGCAGAACGGTTATTCAGATTGCCACTGGGATCAAGAGTTAGCGTGTAGTCCAGAGGCGATGGTCCGACTGGCGTGACTTGATCAGCACCCGGAATTCGCGTCGTATCGAAGTCTTCGATGACATAGCCGAAGATTTCCGTCGGATCGAACGGAGTACGTTCGTTGTAGTTGACACCTGGGAAATAATCGCCACCCGTGAAGGCACCGGTCGTATTATCGAAGCGGAACGTAATTCTTCCCGACCTGAGTGCTAACTCGACGCCGTTGAAGTTATCCTTGTCGATGGTCACCGTGGCGCCGCCCACACTGGTCACGATGAATTGGACAACTCTAAGCTTCTGTTCTTCCTCGTCATATTCGATACCGCCAAGAGAAGCATCGTAGTCAACATCATCAGTGAAATCGCTTGGCTCGGCAAGTTCTGGATTGTCGGTGGTTCCGCCTAGGAAATCGGCTGGCGAGAGGACCAAATGGGCGACGCTGCCGGTTGCCGATCCATCGCCCGCGTTAAACTCCTCGACTTCATCCAATTCCAATGCACGGTCAAAAGTTACCGGTTGATCGTTGACCGGCGTGATATGCACAGTCAAAGTTCGCGTGATGCTGCGGAAGTCATTGACGAGGGTACCGGTTCCTGGATCATAGCTTCGGCCGTTGTCCGTCGCTGTGATTTCAAAAACCGCGTAACCAAACACATCTGGGTTTGGAGTCAGCGTCAAAACACCGAAATCGTCCAACACCGGAGTGCTGGTGAACATGCCTTGTGGTTCATGGATCGTTGTGTACGTGTAGGTCAACGATTCAACGCCGCTGGCTCGCTCGTCCAATGCTGTGTCGCGGCTAACAAAGATAGCTCGCGGTCGACCAGGATTCATTGGGTCGTAACTGGCAATGATCGCGTTTGCGGGCATTGCATAGATATCGTAATAGATCGGCGTACCGTCGGCCTGAATGTCCTCTGGGAACGTCACCGTGCCAAATGTCGGGAACTCCGGTGCATCGTTCTGTGAACGCACCGTAATCGTCATTTGCTGGGCGGCCGAGCGATTGTTCAGGTTCCCCGCCGGGTCTTGTGTCAACGTGTAATCGATCGGCGAAGTTGCCGCAGGGGTGACAAACCCGGCACCTGGGATGCGTGTTGTTCCGAAATCTTCGACGATGTAGTCGAATACTTCGGTCGGATCAAACGGTGTTCGCTCGTTGTAATTTACATTGGGGAAGAACGTTCCTCCAGTGAATGCTCCGGTTGTGGTGTTGAAGTTGAACGTGATCTTGCCGGTCGTGAGAGTCAACTCGACTCCGTTGTTATTGTCCTTGTCGACCGTTACCAAAACGCCCAAGGAATTTGTGACGGTGAATTGAACAACGCGAAGCATTTGTTCTTCTTCGTCATACTCAACTTCGCCTGCCCCAAGATTGGGGCTGACATCATTCGTGAAATCGCTTGGTTCGGCCTCACTGTTGACTCCCGTGCCAACCAGGAAGTCAGCGGGCGTGAGCGTTAGCATCGCGATGTTGCCAGTCGCTGAACCATCGCCTGCGTTGAATTCTTCGACTTCGTACACTTCCACATTGCGGTCGGACGTGACTGGCTGGTCATTAACCGGTGCGATATGCACGGTCAGTTGGCGCGATACACTTCGGGGATCAGGATTGCCCAGGGCGTTCTGTCCGTTGTCCGTTACTGTAACGTTAAACACCGCCCAACCGAACACATCTGGATTGGGTTGCAAAGTCAACAATCCGTTTGTGTCCAACGTGGCAAACGTTGTGACCGTCGGCGCCGGATCCAAGTCGGCAAACATTCCCGGCGGGACACTGACCGGTGACACGGTGATTGTGACCGTTTGACGCTGTAACTCATCCAATGCCGTCGGTTGTCCGGGACGTATCTCGACCAGCGGATCGGTTGAGCTAGCGAAATTCGCGTACAGATCGATCACCAACGGCGTGCTGTCCGGGTTTACCGTACCCGCTGCATACGTCGTATTCGTACCGGTATCGAGCGTATTGGTCTTAAAGTCCTCGACCAACTGCACAACGCCGTAGGCTGGCAGGAACGGAACGTCGTTGACCTGGGTCGTGGTCAATGTCACCGTTGCCGGTGCCGAACGTCGCTCATTCACATCCGGTCGGAAAAAGGCGGGCGCGACTGGAGGCAGGCCATCGTCAGCGATAACAAACGTGAAGAAATCCTGGGGAGCAAACGGAGTCCGTTCGTTGTAATCCACGGCTGGCTCGTAGTAACCGCGGACAAACGCACCCGCCAAGAAAGTTAGCGATAGGGTGCCGCGCGGCACGAGAACTTGTGGCGTTACACCCGGCAGCGAATCAAACGTTGGTGTCGTCAACACGTGAGTCACTTCGATCGGCATTCCCATCGAATCAACCGGGAACCTTTGCTTGAGCGGATCGTAATCGCTGTTCACGTCGAATACCGCGTCATCCGCTGTCGTTGCCGTATCACTGCCGACCCCGAATGCGACGATTCGAAGCGCTTGGTTCACTTCGTTGGCCGGTCCGGTCGACGCAGGATTGAACGGTGCCGACGCGTTAGCCAGCAATTGTGCCGCGGTAAAGTGGAACTTGCGATCCGGGTTGAGCGGATTGCCGTTGGAATCGAACTCGACTCGCTCGATCAGCGTGAAGTTACGATCGATCGCATCGGGCTCGTCATTGACCGGCTTCACCGTAACGGTGAACGTTCTCGTTTCCACCAAATTGTCGCCAGCGGTGGCGAGCAATCCATCCAATCCAGGATCAGTCATCGTGACCGTGATCACCGTTGAACCAAACTGATCCGGCTCAGTGATGTATTGCAGCGTAGCGTTGGAACCAGCGTTGTCATAGACAACGTTCAATTTGGTAATGTCATTGGCGATCAGTGCCGGATTGCTGCTTGTTGCGGTCAACGTCAGTGTTTGTGTTTCCCCACCACCGGCAGTGATTCCGGTCAAATTGACCTTCTGGATACCATCATCCTCGTTCACGGTACGATCCGGGATTCTACCTGCTGTCGCGGGCAACACGACATCATCAATCGTCGGACGATCGTTTACAGGAGCCACAGTCAACGTGACGGTACCAATTTGAGTGCTGGTCAAGTTGGTAGCAGGATTAACAACGCGGTAAGTAAACGTCAGGCTTCCGACATCATCGATATTGCCAGCGATTCCGTCGGCACCCACCAAATGCCTAGTGTTGTAGTCAGCTTTCGGCGTGAAGGTAAACGTCCCGTTGGGATTGACCGTCAAGTTACCAGCGGTGCGTCCAGTTGAATCTTGAAGCTGAGCGATGCTGCCTTGACCACCAAAAACGCGTGAAACGCGACCAGTCGTCGGATCGATGATTTCAAAGACTTGAACACCGCCCGTGGAGATGGCTCCCGAATACACCACGTCCTCCGTGACCGCACCCAAGGCCGAAACACCGGGGACTGGTGTTGCACCGACCACGACGGACACCACCGAGTCTTCGACTTCACCGCCCACGGCAATCTCGTCTGCCAGCAGGCCACCGGCGCGACTGATCCGCAGTCGCAAGACCACTTGACTGGGAATATTCAAACCGGCAGTCACATCGGCTGCTGTTGGCATAATGACCGGCAACTGGTTAACGCCAGGCCAAACAGCGACTTGCTGGAGAATCTGTTCTTTATTGTCATTGAAATCACCGTCTCCATTCCAATCGATCCATGCATCGACGACCCCGTAGGTACTGGCAATCACGTCGAATACTGCTGGTGTAACGGCATTGGAGGCGATATTGAGAACCGCACGGAACGGATCGGGTGTGAAACCGTCTTCGTCATCAACCGCAGTAATCGCATCACCGACTGTATGTGCAACCGCCAGCGAATCAAACTGGGCACGAACAACGGTGAGTACATTCCCGTTTACTTGAACCAACTTGACAATTTCATCGCCAATTCGCAGGTAGCTATTGGTCAATCCACCAAACGATGCACCGGAGACGACATTGATGGTAGTTGAAGAATTGTCCAACGGTCCGCTCAAGGTGCTGGCAGCAGTCGCCGTGTCGTCGGCATTGGCCCCAGCGTTATGATTTCCGTTCGTTTCACCATCGATCAAACGTCCAAGCTTCGGATCGCTTGCGTTGCTAATTCCCACAAGGATTACATGCCGCGCACCGTCACCGGTGACGCCGTCACGTGGACCAAGCTTCGTTTGGGGTGCAACCACAGTGGGACTGGAAAGCGATTGGCCGTCGCCAAAGTCCAGCTCATGACTTCCCAACAGAATCGTGAAGCGAGCCAAGTCCGTGCGGCGATTCGACCGCAGACGCCGACCTGACAAATCTTGGATGCCCTCGATGACTTGCTGAGATGCAGTGAACTGTCCTGCTTGTGTGATCAGGATATTCGAAGCCGGAACACTGCTGTCCGAGCTGCGAACATAAACACGTCCATCGCCGACCGACAGAGCCGAAAGATTCAATGCTGGCGTGGACGTAATCGCCTGGACGATCGATGCAGCAACCGCATCTGCGGTAAACGTTGTGCTAGGAATGAACGGTATGGCAATTGCCGCACCACCCACACCTGTAACCGTCAAGCCTGTCAACAGCGGGTTGACGTTGTAGCCAATCGGTTCGCCAAGTAAGACCGCGGTAGGATCGTTAGCATCAACGCTCGGCGACAGCCCAATACCAGCCGTATTGAGGGCCGCGACCATGGCATTTGCGATTTGCTGTGGTGTCGCTCCAGGAGGTAGCAACACGAGTCGATTCCCGGCAGTTGAGACGTTCAAGTCGATGGAGAACTCGAAAGTCGTTGTTACCGCTAGGTTATCCGTCACCGTGAAGGTCCTAGTATCCAAGCTTGCGGTTGTCGCCGTCGGCGGAACTTGCAAGGTCAGGCCACTGGTTACACCTGGAGTGCTGATGATCGTTGCTGGGAATGGCTTCGCTTGCAGGAACCGTACTTCACCGCCAGCAACGCCAGAGACCAAGAACGCTGATGTCAACGGACTCAATGTCGAGCCAATGGGCGCGTCCAGCCGGATCACGAGCGGATTATTCGGATCGTTCGAAACCGAGAATCCAGCACCGCTGAGAGCTGCCTCAAAACGTTTTGCAATCTCTGCTGCATCGGCGGTAGAGAACACTGGAACTAAGACGGCTCCGCCAGTGACGAGGTTATCTGTGGAAAACTCAAATGTGGTTGTTATGGGAGCGGCACCAGTGAAACTGGTGATACGGAAAATCTTGCCATCCAACCCTATGCCGGTGCTCGTCGCAGGAACTTGAATTTCAAACCCACTACTTGCTTGCGGCAACGTCCCAAACGAACTCGTCACGCCAATCGCGCTGAAATCGATCGAATCGCCGACTTGACCTCCGAGATAGATCCGACCGTTTTCGATACCCTGTGCCGACGACAACCGCAAGTCCGCATCACTTGTCGCCGATACGCCGAGCGTGCGCATCACCGCTGCGATCTTGCTGGTCACGCCGAGTCGCGTTTCAGTCACAGCCGTGTTGATAACGATCGGTCGGTCGTCGAGCGTATCGCTGGCAAATAACGTGATCGGATTGAGTCCGCTACGAATGATCGTTACTTCGCTTGCCGCAGCACTGACTTGGTCGGCCGGTTCACTAAACGCGAACAACCCTGAGGTCAACGGATCGATCAAGATTCCGGAACTCGCCCCAAGTGGCAACAGCGTCGGATTCTGTGGATCGATAGAGACGTTCAATCCAAGTCCAGCGCCATTGAGTGCTGTCACGATCTTACCAGAGATTGTCGCCGGAAGATCACCTGCACCGATGACGATGTTGCCTGCAGCAGCGCCACTGGTAACAAATTGAAACGTTTGGCTTGCCGGGCCAAGTCCATTGCGGACAAGGAATGACTTGCCAATCAAATCCGTACCCGTTAGAGGCACCCCGTCCGGACGAAGTGTCGGTACCTGCAGTGCCAGCGGATTTGGACCACGTACCGCAGTCGAAACCACCAGTGGCGGCGCGATTGCACCGACGGCCGGCGCAGGTTGCGACAACGTTGTACCAATGGTCGTGTTGAATTGAACCACGTTGGTTAGCAGCGGGTCGGGAACCAATGTCAATCCTAACCCAGCACCAACGATGGCAGCGGAAAGTTTCGTAGCGATTTTATCTGGCGTATCAGTTACGTCCAAGACGATCGGTGTATTGCCTGAGGCCAAGGGCAACGTATCGCTAGTGAGTGCGAACTCAAAAGTTCTCTGCGCTGGAGGCATCGCGCTGGTGTCGGTGATCGTAAACGTCGTGCCTTGCAAGTCGTCGCCGATGACGCCCAGCGTTGTCATGCCAGGCATAACATTTCGTAGCGTCGGAATTTGAATCGACAACCGTCCGGTGCCTACCGTCGACGGAATCGGAACAGCCGATCCACTACCGTTTAAGCCTGAAGTCCCAAGATTGACCGTGGACCGCAAGCCGGTCACCAATCGCACGATCGACAAATCCTGTGGATCACGCAGCGCCATCACGCTGGATGTCAAGCTTGGCGGCGTCGTAAACGAGGCATTGATCGCCATCTCGATTTGCAAGGCAATTGCGGCGGGATCGTCGCCTTCGTTTACTCCGGTTGTCAACGGATCGTCGACATTGACGACGACGGCAACGTTACCCGAGGGCAGCGGCAGCGACGCGCTGGTTGCGGCAAACTCGAACGTCCGAGTCACAGCCGGTGTTACGCTTTGGTCTGTTACCGAGAATACTTTACCAACCAAATCGCCACCGGTCAGCGGTGTGCCATCGGCGCGAAGTTGCGGAACTTGGATCACGAGGTTTCCGGTTTGGACACCTGTCGCTACGCCGGCGCCCGAACCAAGCAAATTGGATGCACCCAAGTTGATTGTGGAGCGTACGGCAGCTAGCAATCTCAGACGCGTCGCATCGGTCGGGTCAATGGTCACACTGACGCTGGCACCAGCGACCGAAATCGCACGAGCAAGTTGAGTTGCAATCGATGCTGGTGAACTTGCCGCAGTGATTGTTACCGGTCGAGCACCGCCAATCGTTACTGAACCAGTCGTCGTGAATTCAAATACTGTGGCGACTGCACCGGTACCACTAAGATCGACAAACGTGAAGGCCTTGCCGACCAAGTCGCTCCCGGTGATTGGCAAACCATCGGCTCGCAATTTTGGCACTTCCAATGACAAGGTTGCATTCGCAATCGAAGTCGACACGGGCGAACCACTGCCCACCAATCCGGACGTGCCCAAATTGATCGATGACCCTTGGGTCACGCTCAACCGCAAGACTTTTTGATCCGCTGGATCAAACGTCACCGTCACACCAAGTCCCGCGGTGGCAAGGCGATTTGCCAGCGTCACGGCAATTTGATTCGGCGAATTACCAGCCGCCAATTGGACGGCGATGTTACCGACAGTCGTGACAGGCGTTGCACCGTTGGTGAACTCGAACGTTCTTGTTACCGGAGTGGGACCGCTTGTGTCCGTGAAGGTAAAGGTTCTGGTAAACAAGTTCGCTCCCGACAACGCACTGCTGTCGGGGTTCAACGTCGGAATCTGGATCAACAGATTACCGGTCGTGTTAATCGCTGCACCGGAGCCAGACAATCGGCCTGCAGAACCAAGGTTCAGCGTCGAGCCGGCAACCGCTGTGAGTTGCACGATTGCATTGTCTGAACCACTCACTGCAGCCGTGATCCCACTCAATCCCGAACCGTTGATTGCAGTCACTAACTTGGACGCAATCGCGGCAACGCTGTCGCCGTCCAAAACCACCACGTCGACCGCACCTGCCGTGACCAGCGGCGAGGCGGCGGTCGTGATTTCAAAGGTTCTCGTAGCCAGCAAACTGCTGTCGCGAACCGTGAACGTCACATTTGCCAAATCCATGCCTGTAACGGCGGAACCATCCGCATTAAGTTTCGGCAGAACCAACGACAACGGCGTTGCTGTCGAGTTCGACGCTCCCGACCCTCGCAAACCCGAAGCATCCAAATTCAAAGTCGAACCTTCAGTTGCCACCAGTAGGACGACTTTCGCATCCAAGGGATCGGTAGACGATGTCAAACCCAGTCCCGAGCTGCTAATCGCGGTAATGACATTGCCAGCGATATTGGCCGCCGTTGCGCCAGCGCCAGCCGTGATCGTGATCGGTCGGTTGGTGGCAACGCTCAATACATCGCCAGCGAAAATGAACTCGAACGTTTCTGTCGCTGGAGTCGCATCGTTCTCAAAAATGCGGAAGGTCTTGCCACGTACATCAGCGCCGGTTGTTGCCGCCGGGACAGCGATTGACAACTTGCCAGTACCAATTGTCGCGGGAAGAGCAACTGCGGCACCATCACCAGTAAGCAGCGAAGAGCCAATGTTAAGTGTCGAGCCATCGACGACGACCAAGTTCAATAAGCTAGGATCGATGCCATCGACGGTGGCCGTCACATTGAAGCCGCTGGTGTTGATCGCATTCGCGATCTTCGCAGCGATAAACACCGACGTATCCCCAGCGAGCAACGTGACCGATGTAGCACCTGGGACAGTCACCACGCCCGTGGTCGTGAACTGGAACACTCGCGTTACCGCTGGCGTGACACTGGTGTCATAGATCGAGAACGTCGTGTTGACCAAATCCGCACCCGTAAGAACTTGACCATCTTTACGTAGCGGCGGCACACGCAAGTCCAGTGATGCGGTTGCGGGAGCATTTGCTGCGGCAGCACCACTTCCGGTCAGTGCGGTCTCGCCAAGATTCAATGTCGCACCAATCGCGGTGATCATTCGCACCGCGTTGAGGTCTGTCGCGTCAACCGCCACGTTCACACCCAATCCAGAACCAGCGATCGCTGTGGAGATGGTCGAAGCTATGGCGGTCGGCAAATCGGTCGCACCAATCGTAATGGGCGACGCACCCGGCGTGAGGACAGTTCCGGTCGTGGTGAACTCAAACGTCCGCGTGACGCCCGCATTGAGAATCGAGAATGTCTTGCCGACGAGGTCCACACCTCGAAGTGCGGCACCGTCAATCCGCAAATTCGGGACTCGCAAAACGAGTGTACCGGTAGTCGGAGCCGCAGCAGCAGCCGATGCCACCGTCACACCGCTGCCGACCAGTCCAGTCGACAATGGGTCAAACGTCGTCCCCACAATGCTTCCCAAACGAACGTTCGTCGTTCCCATTTGGGTTGCGGTGATACCGACGCCTGCTGATGGCAAAGCGTTGACAATCGCTTCGGCAATCAGTTCGCGATTGGAATTCTCGTTGACCCACACAGGAACGATCCCTGGTGCAGCGGCCAAGCCGATACGTGTGAACTCGAACGTCGTCGTTGTTTGGGGAGCGGCTTGAGCATTCGTGACCGTAAACTGCTTACCAAGCAGATCAATGCCCATCAGTGCAGTGCCAGTGATGTTGTTCACCGGCACGGAGATCGTCAGCGAAGCTGTGGGAATCTCTTCGAGTGGCTGTGCAGCAGGGCGGAACTCGCCGCGATCGACGGTCAAGTCAAGCGTCGCTCCATTATCGACGATCGACATCACCCGCATCACTTCACCACCGATTTGGATCAAGTCCTTCACACGGACATCAAATCCAGGCCGCGCGGCGACGGTCACGACTCGATCATTTGTCAGTAGCGAGGATGGCTCGCCGGCTTTCGTTTCCGAGATCACTGTCGACAACGACAGGTAAACTGGTGTAACGATCGTATTGATGGCGTGAGCCGTTGACGTTGTTCCCAGTTGTCCGCGCACAATCGTCAGTACGCCAGCAGCGTTTGCGGTGACTCGTACAATCTCGTCACCGACACGAAGGAAATCCGGCAGCTGATCGCTTAGGTTGATGCCCAGCGCAACTGCATCGCGAACGGTGAGCGAGGTCACTGCTGCACTGATTGCCCCAGTGGTTGTTGTTACCGCTCCGACATTCAGGATTGCGACTTCGGAGTTCTGAAGATGCGTTGTCGCGGTGGTACCGAACTGTCCACGAGAAATGGTCATCGAACCGGCATCGACAACCAATACGATTTCGTCACCGACGCGCAGGAAGTCGCCATCGGAGATCAAGAATGCCAGTCCATTCAGTGGCGGCAAGGTTGTATTGGCGGCCCCGACCAAATCACCGGCGAGTGTTGCAGTTCCAGAAGCCAGATCGTCGAAGACTTGAATTTGGAACCGCTCGGTCAAACCATTCACACCCGTTCCGCTGGTGTAGGCAAATGTCTGGCCGTTGCTGACCGAATCAGCGGTCCCGGCAGTCGACAACACATTGTTCAAAGATGTCGGAAGAATCGAAAATCCTGGCAGAGCGTTCAACTGAATCGTGTCATCGATACGCACCGGATTGATCTCCAGAACGTCCATGATTCGTTGGCTTGTGCCCGGCACAGTTCCACGTAGCGCCAGCACGATCGCATCGGCTACCTGTTGCGGAGTTTCACCGCCGGACAAGAACACTGGCACGAAACTCGAACTGGATGGTGAACCACCAGTCGGAACGATTTCCATAGTCACCATTGTCGACGAGGTCGCCGGGTCCATGTCTCGGTCCATCGCCAATAGAATTCGATCACCGTATTGCAGCTCACCGGTTACTAATCCACCGCCGACAATGAGTCGCAAAGGTTCGGGCAACTGCAATACAAATCCACTGTCGAATTCAAACGTTGCCGGTTGTGACCCCTGGATGTTCAGACGATCTCCATCGTCGATGTCTGCGCCAGTACCTGTATCGGTCGTCGAGTTTTTATCATCGGTTTCCAGTAACAAGTAGTCGTCACTGAGCATGGTGATTTCGTAGACCGAATCCGGTCGCCACAGACCGGCGATCGGCGTTAACCGAACCTGTCGGCTACTGATGCTATACGCAAACACATAGTCCACGCCTTCCACCAATGGGCGACCATTCTCGGTCAGAATCACTCGCTCCGAAGTTATTGTCAGTGAGTTTCCACCGGTACCCTCGAATGGGAAATTGGACCCTGGTCCGTCACCAAGCAAGAATTGAAAATTCTCCAACAGTGGGTCCGCGCGACGTACGACACCTTCGGTGATCCCTTCGATATCTTGGGTGTCGTTATCAACTGGGTTGCGAAGTGCCGCGTAAGGATCGTCTTTGTCGCTACGATCAACTGCACCACGATCAATAAAGGTATTCGTTCCACCGCCAGTGGTTGAACCGCTGCTGTCGATTCGCAATTGTCCATAGACATCGCGGTCGGGTGCGATGATTGCGGATTCAGGAATTCCCAGCTCTAGTTTGAAAGTCTTGTAATCGGCGCGGTCTTGCTCGTTGTCTTGCCCGCTGTCGACCAAAATGGAACCATCGGCTGGATAGAAGTTGCGATTCGCTTCATCGCGGAACGGGGAGCCCGAATTTCCACCATTTTGGAATGCGGTTCCCAATGCCGGATTGCTATTGTTGTTCTGGAAGAAATTCGAGCGAATGACCGGCGCCTCGCTACCGTTTGCGGCGGCGGTGCTACCGTTGACAATGCTGGAATTCAAATTCGTGAACAGGTTGTTAAGCAGCGTCGGGCTAGCGATGCCAACAATTTGGACCCCGGTACCCGATCGATCCAGTCCCACGAGCGTGTTGTTGACGAGTCGACCGAATGGTACGGGACGTTGTGGATCAGGGTTTGTCTCGCCCGCAAAACGAATCCCCGTCGAGCCACCGACAACTACGTTATTTTCAATCACAATCCCGGGGATCAAACGATTCGCATTCGTTTGTGGGAAATTAATCAACGAGCCTGGATGCGGCACACCGCCGCCGGCTCCCTGCTGTGTACCAGGTTGGACATTGATGCCGAAATTGAGCGAATCAGAAATGAAGTTCGACTCGACGACAAATTGACCCTGCTCGCGTTCACGGTTTTTGTCAGCAAGCAAGCCGGTGCCACCTTCAAGGAACACAATATTGTCCAGGAAAGCACTACCTGTACCTGTCGCCCGTCCATCGTAAACGAACGTAAACGTATGATCGCCCGATGGCAAATTGACACGAATCGTTTGGTACGGAATATCTCCCTTTGCTAGGAACGGATTGCTGGTGTTGGGGAAATCTGGATCGGGAGCTACGAGCGTTTGCAACACACCGTCAACGAGGAAGTACAAGCCATCATTGTCTGCGGGGTCAGTTGACGAATCGACGCTAAATGAAAACTCGAGGACTCCTGGCTCCATGGTTGTAGCACCAAGATCCGACGATCGGACCTGATAAACCGACACGGGATTTGCCGACTGCAGCGACCAAACGCCCGTTTGCGGATTCGTCATGGATCGCGAAAAGCCGGGAATCAATGCTGGTGGTGGCAACGAACCTGGAGGAATCAAGCCACTCAACTGCGTCACGTCCACCGGTGTCACGCTGGGAAATGCAGGGCCTGACTCAAAGTCCAGTCTAGTGATTTCATTGACTTCGACAATGTGTCGGTCATTCGTGTCGTAAATAACACCAACGCTATTCAACTGAGTATTGGAATTATAGTTCTGATATTCCCCGGTTCGGCGAACTTCGAGTTGATAGGATCCCGAAAGAATTTTGGCGCCCTGATTCGGATCCAAATTGTGCGTGCGATCTGGACCATCCAAATCAGTCGTTGTGGCGCCACCACCGGCTCCCGTGACCATTTCACCACGTTCGGCGTACCCGATGATGAAGTCATCGATGTAGAACCCTTCGAAATTATTTGCCGAGCTGCGGATCGATCGCGTTGGGTGAACCCATTCGCCAAAACCATTGAGGTTGGTTAATGAATCGGTTGGCAAATTGCCGTCGAAGGGGTCAACCGCGTTGGTTGGGTCAAACAAGGTTCCAGCAGTCGAAAAATCGACTCGCAACTGCAGTCCGGTTTCGCCCGCGTAATCCGACAAATCCACGCGAGCCTGGCGCCATTGACCCGTACTATCGAACAACTCTTGGCGTTGTTGCTGAGAGACGCTGCGTGGTGTAGTGCTGTTACGGCCAGCATCCGCTAAATGCGAGAGGAAACCCGCAAGTTCTGCTGTCCCGTTAGTGTTGTTGGGGTTGGCCACGCTCATTTGCGAGTTATTCGTAGCCAGCAGTTCCCAGGTTGTTGAACCATTACGTTTGATCCAAACTCGAGCCGAGTCGCGGAAGGGATTGCCGGCCTCTGATCCGATATTCGACCCACCATTGACACCACCAAAGTTTTCTGTGTCCAAGAAGTAGGTGAAGTACAACGTCGGACGGTCGGAATCGACGGAATCAGCCAAGTCAAACGTGTTAGTTTCCAGTGCACCAAACGCACCACCGGGAAGGTTATAGGAACCTTGACTGTTCGCCGTTCCTGCACCAGTGACGATATTGGGGTTGCTACTGAGGTCCCGATGGAAGGCTTCCGTCAAGATGCCGAACTGTGCATTAACACCGTTATAGGTCAGATAGGATTCAGTACCCGTGTTTGTGCTCGACCCCAACAGCCATGGTTCCAACCCAAAGTAATAGCTAACACCACCCTGAGCTTGCGTGAATTGGCGATCGGATGCAGGGCCAAGATCGGGGAAGTTGACATTCGGAACGTTAGGTGTACGGCTCTTGTCATCAACGCCATTGATTCCATGCCCTACGTCGGTGGCTCGACGAGTGGTGGGGTGCCAGAGGGAAAAGTCAAACGGCGAGAACGCTAAGCCTATGGGCCGCTGGGCACCCTGGTTGGGGCCGCTGTTATAGCCAGTAATCGTCATGATCGGGCTGTCCGCCAGTCCATCATCAATCGCCGTGGTATTCGACAATGTCGCAAGCGTCTGGTTGCCTGGGCCGTACGGAATTCCTACCACAAACGGCGGCAGGTTAGTCATCAAGAAATTATTGATGTTGAAATCGTTGTGATTGAGCGTGGCGTAAGCCCCGATGAAGCTGACCGTCGCGCCTGGATTGACGAGGTTTCCGTTGACAAGGAAGTTGGTCGGATCGAAGTTTGGTAACGCATCCAGCGCATCAAACACGCTGAGAAGACCGTCCTCTTCCTGCGTCACCGGAACATTCACAGCCTGTCCCACGCGCGTGGTCGATATGATGGGCAGAGGCGGAACACTGTTCTGGGCAACCGAGACATTCACCCGCGCGGCCGCCGGAGTCAACGCGGTGTTCACAATCGTGACCGTGAAATCGGCAATATCCAAACCGGCAAGGGCTCCCACGAATTCGATCGTGATTGGACCTCCAGGTAAAGCAGCCCCATTGACCGAGATATTTCCGAACAAGCCCGGGATGTTAAACAAAGCATTCTGTACCGCGATGTTGTTGGCGTTGGACTGAATCGCTGTCGATGTCCCGACCAGACCATTAACTGCGTCATTGAGCGTCAACGTGAACTCGCCAGCGGTGGGAGTTCCCGAGAGAGTGATCTGTTGGATCTCATTCTGCGCCAGTGGATTCGACGCCGACTGGAAGATTGATGTCGCGGGTCCACCGGCATGAATCAAGCTGCTGGAGTTCAAAGTGAATAGCGCCAGAGAGGTCTGGGCCAATCCACCGACGAACTCCACCGTGAACGTATTTCCGGCTGACGCGTCACCCGTAACCAACACGTTGCCCGCCAAGCCCGCATGCATCGCCTCAATCTTGCCTCGGATCACGACATCGGTATCACCGACATTGATCGCTACTGACGTGCCCATGATCGCGGAGTTGGGTGTATCATCAATCGATAACGTAAACGAACCGCCAACTGCTGTCCCCGGCACGGTGACCGATTGAATCTGATTCTGAACCCCCGTTGCCGAGCCGTCTTGGGTGGTGGTCACCGTCGCGTTTAACGGAGTAGCCGGAGTAAAGAAGAACGGAGCGCTGGTGAATTCTGGGATGTTGCGATTGGCCAGCGCACCCGTGAAATCGATCGTGAAGAAAGACCCCTCGTTGGTGTCACCAGTCACCGTGAAGTTACCAGGAACACCACCATTGAACACATTGTCAAGCTTGGTTTGGATATCGGTGTTCGTGTCACCGATAACGATGTTCACGGTACCACTGAAAGGAGGAAGAGCGGGAAAGCCGGTCGGCGTGCCGTTGAGAGTCAGGTCGAACGAACCGGCAAGCGGCAAGGCGACATTTGCTCGGACCGGGATATCCACTCGTTGAGTTTCTGACTGCAACGGTGTCGACGATGCGGGTTGATCCTCCATGATGGTCGGATCACCAAATGTAAAGTTGACGGTGGCCGCTGCGATATTTCGTCCGCCGAGAGTACCCACGAATTCGATCGTGAAGCCAGATCCTGACGTCGCATCGCCGACGACATTGACATTGCCTCCAGGGCCGGTGACGATTCCAGCGATACTCGCAAGTGCAGCGACGACGGCGGCGTTATTGTCACCGACGTTGATTGGGTTGGACGTGCCGATGACGCCATTGACCGTATCGTTGAACGTCACGGTGAACGCGCCGCTGGTGACGGTTCCCGGCACAGTTACCGTTTGCACCTGATTCTGTGACGGTGCGAACGCCAACTGTGGCGTTGACAGTAGCAGCGTACTACCCCCGGAGAAAACATCATTCACCTTTGTGAAGCTAACGACATTTAATCCGGCGAGTTCATTGACGAACTCGATAGTCATCGCACTGGTTCGGACCGTCGTTCCCGGCCCCAAGGCAGTCACGAGAACGTTACCGGCAAGTCCAGAGATTTGCTGCAATCGATTTTGAACCGTAGCCGCGGTGTCGTCGAGCTGAATCGTCTGGGATGTGGTCTGCAGAGCTCCCCCACCTAGGCCTGCTCCGACGGTGCCCTGCGTTAGATTGGGGTCACCCACCAAACGCAATTGGAAACTGCCGCTGATCGGCGCCCCCGTGACTTGGAATCGCTGGATCTCGTTCGGCGCGATCGCGGCCGTAGCGATGACGACGCTGTTTTCCGCCGCTGGTTGCAGTTCATTTTCCACCACACTGAGCGGTCCAATGTTAAAACCACGAAGGTTGCCAATGAACTGGACGACGTAGGGATCGACCGTCGTGCCCGTTCCGGAGACGGTGACGTTGTTGTTGTTGAGACCAGAGATGCCGCCAATAAGCGCTGCTTGGACTTGTGCCGCAGTCGGCAACAATTGCAGGTTAGGAACTGTTCCTGCATTTATCCTGAGCGGATTAGACGTGCCGCTGATCGTGGTCGCGCCAACCGTCGTATCCTGAATCTTTAGCCTAAAAGTATTGACCGTTGAGTTGGTGATATTGGGCAGGCTGATCGTCTGCACGTCGTAAGGGACAAACGTGTCGACATCGACGACCAACTGCGGTACATCCTGGTCTTGTAACTCATTGACAAACTGGACGCTTATCGGACCGGCGGGCAGGGCCGATCCGGAAACAATCACGTTGCCGACACCGACATTGGGAAGTGCTTCCAGGGCGGCGCGCACGGTCGCTACGTTTGCGTTGTACGGAATGTCGCCAGTCGTGGCGGCACCAAAATCAAGTCGGAAAACGCCGCGATTGATTCGCGTGTCCAAGCGAATCGTTTGAATTTCATCGCCTACCAATTGCGAATTATCGGCAGTGATTGGTTGCAGATCCTTGCCCTTGAGGGCGCCTTGGAAAACGATCTGTCCGGGAATCGGTGGTGCGAACGGATTAACGGGTGTCACATCGCTGACGCCCGACAGCGGACCGCCGGTAACGTCGACGTTCGCAATTCCGTTGACACTTGGCAGGGCAGCCAAGGCATTTCGAATGACCGTCGCAGATGCGTTGGCATCCAGCAGTGCCGTAGTGTCCAGTCGGAAGACGACCGTGCTGGCGGCGTGAGTCGCAACTGCAGTGGAGTTGATGCCTCGGACGACTTGAACCGTATTGGTTCCTGTGTCCACAGTGACGACTCGTAAGTCTTCACTGTCGATGCGCAAATTCGTGGCCCCCACGAGTGGACGAGCATCTTCGACGCTGAGTACGTCGCTGACGATCGTTACTGCGGTGGGAACATCCGGCGCAGCGAGATTGAATAGCGGTTTCGGTGCCAAGGTGTTGTGATTCGTGATTGGCGTGGCTCCGAAGTTGCCACGGTTAACCGTCAACTGGGTGCCAGAAGGGATTCCGGTAATCTGCATCTCCTCCTTGCCTACGCGGATCACTTGACCCACCGTAAACGCACCCGAGTTATCCACGCTCAGCGTATTCGATGCCGCAGAACTGTTTATCGCTGCGGTCAGCACTGCCGCTGTGCCTGGAGCGGCTAATCCCGCCATCAACTCGGTTTTGACAATCTCAAATACCGTCGCTGTATCGTCGTGGGCTGCAGGCGTCGTGCTGTTGTGCCCGCGGGTTACGGTGAAACTGTTGGCACCCACAGCCGTTACCAACATCTGTTCGTTGTCGATCTGGATCACAAACGGCGCAGCAGGGAATCCTGTGATGCTTTCCACGGGGATGATCACATCCCCAACGCCGACCACGTTAACAGGATTGTTGCCGTTGGTATTGTTCGCTGAGATACTGGTGATCGCACCCTGATCATCGACAAGCGACAACCTAAACCGGCTTTGCAACCCGCCCACGGTGCCATAGGCATTGGTGTCGATCGACTGGGTTTCATTGACCGTTAATGTCGCTGGTGCGTCATGCGCAATCGGCACGGTGGTGAAACGAGGACGTGGATTCGCGCCTAATCCAGCGTCGGACGTTATCGTGAAGTAGCCAATCTCATTATTTGTCGGTTCATCAACCGTGATTGTTTGCGTAACGATATTGGTATCGAAGACGCGACTGGCGAATCCTGTCACCGTGTCAAACGCAACCATTTGGCCATCGCCGGTGACGGCAAATAACGTGTTCTTGTACAGTCCGTTTTGCGCGTTCTGTGGGCCTAGCGACAAACCTTGAAAATCCAAATCCGCTACACCGAACGCATCAGCCGACAGTAGAATGCTGGTCACCACGCCCGTATTCTTGTTAATGGTGATCAATTCACCGGCGTTGGTCACACCGTACAGCGGGCCGGTATGATTCCCCGCAGCGTCAAACGCAGCAAACGACAATCCTGTCACGCGACCTTTGAGCGGGCCCAAATCCGTAGGCGCTGCTGTGTCTTGGCCGGTGACCAGGGTCGTAATGTTGGGCGATAAGAAATATGCCGGAGTGCCATCGTTGCCGGAGCCGGGATCATTGCCACCGGGGTTGGCGTTGCCACCAAAGATAACCGCAGTGACCCATGTTTTTGCAGTCGGGTGACTGTTGATGGCATGCGCAATCGTCGCGGCACTGGCGGCGCCAACGATCGCCCCCATGGCGTCCACGTCAAGACCGATCGTCAAGGTAATCTGGCGAGTAAGAGCGCCGGTTGTCGCATTGGGAACAATGGCCGTGCTAACCGAGGCGTTAGTATTGTCCGGTCGCGGAGCGAATACCAATTCAAAGTTACCGACCGTGCCTGCGTCACGTGCCTTAATTCGGATATCCGAGATATTGATCGTTGGTGGTGTTCCCGGGATGACCTGAGTGGTGCGCAACGTCTGGGTAGCGAATGTTACACCTGCGGGTTGGATTTCGCCGATGACGCCATAGTCAGGGTTTGCACCGGCATTTCCTGGCGCCGCGTTCCCATCTTGGTTGCCGCGATAAAGTCGCGAAGTAATATCCGATTCACGAACCGAGTAATAAGTATCGTAAACGGGCACAGGCGCTGCAGCAGACCCCGTCGTGTCCCGCCGCTCGAATGTAAACGCATCGACGTCGTCCGACAGTGCGAACTCATTCGCCCGCACTGCGTGAGAACCGATGTTCCGACTCAAATTGATGGTATTGGGTACTGATAAACCTGCAGTGCCAATTACTGGACCGGTAATGTTATCGTTCTGTGCCGATATCACTTGACCCGTACCGGGATCGATCTCGACCAACTGCCCGACCGTATTCGGAATGCTGAAGTTCGGTGCCACCAGCGGATTGGCCGGAATCTGGCGCTGATAACCGAACATCCGCCCGTCACTGCGGACGACGATGTCTTGCACGTCATCAAAGCCCGAACCGCCGCTGGAAATACTATTGGTGACTCGAGTCAGGTACTGGCCACCGGTGAAAGGATTGAATGTATATAAGCTATCGTTGGCACCGGCTTGGCCCGTGTTACCGATAACATCCGTCGCCACATACAGCGTCAAGTCATTGAGTGACAACGGAGGAATTTGATTGACCGGATTGCTGATGTCGAAAAGTCCGCCACCGGTGGGCGCTATGTTGATGCCATTGGATGAGTAACCAACCAGTCCCAGGTGATCTTCAATAACGCGTCTAACCGAATTCACCGGTTCCAGCCGTGTTCTTGCGATTTCGGCATTGACGTTGGACTGGAAAATACCATTGAGCGACGACGGTTGATTGCGATTGCTCATCACCGCGACGTAGTATCTTTGGCCATTCAGACCGGGACTGACATGGATCGGTCCGATAAAACTGTCCTTCTTGCCCAACGAACCACGACTCAGGTCGGTGATGCCAAGCTCACCATCGGGGCGCTGATCGTCTTCGACATTTGATTCCCGACCAACGTAGATGAGTCGTTGGTTTTGGTCGTAAACAGCAACTGTCGTGTCAGCACTGACCGCACCGTCGGCGTAGTCAATGTCGAACACAACGGCGATCGTTCCCGCACCATCGTTGACACCGCCAATGACTTGCACACCTGTCTGGTTCAAATCGAATCGGTACCAGTCGACGTCGGTATCGTTTGCCAGTTCGCCGGAAATTCCGAGCGCAGCAACATCCGTTTGCAGCAAGTTGACAAGCGATTGGGCGTTTGCAAAGTCTTCGGTCGCTTCGCCGGGCAGTTCACCCGCTTCGCCGATCAGTGGACTGTGCGCTGGCAATCCCCGCACATCAATCCCTGTGGCGGCATAACGGATGTCCGCGAATCGCACCGTCGAGCCAGGGAATTCGTCGACTTGCTGCGTACGAATCTGCAGCATGTACTTACCACGGCTTTGTGCGTCGCCGGGAGCCGCAGCCTTGCTCTTGACTCGGATAAAAAACGTACCTGTGGTGCCAACCGCAGCACCGGGCTGCGTCAGCACATAAAAGAATCCTGGGTCACGATAGTTTTGTGTGAAGTAGTCGCCACCGAGAAGTGCATTCTGGGTCAACGTCGCGGCGCCGCTGCCGGTGATGACGCCAGGATCGCTCGAAGATGCAACAATGACATTGCCGGTTGCGTCGACTAATTCAACGACAGCGTCCAGCGTCGAATCCGTACGGTCAATGTCGATCCAAATCGGTGTCCCGTTGGTGCCCGTGAAGCTATAAACGTCCACGTCCCTGCCGTCATCAGGGCTGATAAAACCATGGATCTCAAAACCGAGTCGACTGGTATCGTCGCCAGCCTTCTGGCCAGGTACCGGATTAGTTACCGTTGCCACGTTCGGTGCTAGCACGCCGAGATTCTGGGCTAACGTTGTTGTACCATTGAGATCCCTCTTGTTGATCAGGGGATTCTCCAATTCGCGCACGATCGCCACATTGCGATCATTACTGTACTCGTTGAACAACAATCCTCGCCAATCGCCGGGATCTGCTGTGGCGTTTGGCAAATTGTCAGTGTCCCGGTTCGCTGCACCGCTGGCGGTGAACCCAGCACCGATCGAATCGTCATTCAACGCAGTCATGACCACTGGATGACCGATGGTGCCAAGCACGTGAATGGCTCCACCGATGCGATCAATGATTTCGACGGGAGTTCCCGTCGCCGTGAATCCGGCGTTGGCGCCCTGCAGCTTAATGACCAGGCTTTCTGAATTGCTACTTTGCAGCGTCAATCCGCCGAGCGAGTGCAGATTATCGACAATGACTTCATTGCGCAACACATGAACAATGTCGGTATCGTCCCACACACTTTCCACGGTGACTTCTTCGCCACGGACGAGCATGCCGTTAACGCCGCCACCGACACCACCGTTATTTTCCAATCGGTTCAGTCGCACTAGCGGACCATAGTTGTCATCTAGCAAATTGAACCGCTGGGTCGCTCCGGTTGAACGTCCGTAATCGCGAACGATATCGGCCACGAGCGAGTTCGCATTGATACTGATGGGCGTGCCGACGTTGTCTTCGAAGACATTATTAACGATGATCGGCTGGGCGCCGCGAACATAGATCGAGGCAATGCCATTGGACCCGCGTCCATTACGACGATTATTGCTGACTGCGGTCGCGGCTGCATTGTCTTGAAACAAACTGTTGACGATCCGAACGTCGGCTTGATGAATTTCCAGGGCATTGAAGGGGAAGTCGCTTCCTTCGATGCCCGAGCTGCCACCACCGTAGGTGATGATAGCTTGATCAATACTGCCACTTGTACCTTCACCAAAGAACAAACCACTCCATGCGCCCGGCAGCGGAACACTGGCTGGTGAACTGTTGGTATCAAATGTTCCGCTACCACCGTATCGCTTATCGACTTGGCCCGTGAACACAATGGGACGATCGACGGTGCCTTCAGCGATCAGTGTGCCCGCGCCACGCTCAACTTCGATTCTGGCTTTGTTCAGTTTTACAACGATGCCTGGGTCGATTTGCAAACGCCCGGCCGGACGAGCTGTCAACACACCGCCGGTACGAACCGGTCCCCCAGAACCACCATCAATGATCAGGTTTTCGCTCAAGACGTGAGTGATATCTGTGTCATTGAAGCGTCCAGAAACCTGCAACTTTGTCAGTCCAGCTCCCGTCGGTGTATCGATTCGCACGGCCAAACCGTTGACCGAGTTACCGACAAGGTAGTTGCCGTGGACATCCGGTCCGATGCGGCGCAGTGAGTCATCAAAGCTGTCTGGATCAGCCGAGATCGCAGCCGTCGCACTTTGAGTGATCAGATTAAACGACAATGTTGGTCGCGCGCTGGTGATGTGGATCGATGAGAACGGCAACTCGCTGGTGTCCACAAACACGCTGCCCCCGCCGTGCTTGATGTCAACATGGTTGACGTAGTTCAAGAAGATACCACTGGCTTCGCGATCCGAGTCGTCGCGAAACACGATCCCGCCAAAGTCGCCAGCAAATACCGTAGTGTTGCCACCATCGCTGTTTCCGCCAGCAGTATCATCGAAGTACGACCGCAAAAACACAGACTCTTCCGGAGTGCCAAATACTTGAATCGATCCTTCGGCGCGGCTGACGCCGGCTCCAGTCGATCCCGCATCAATATTCGCTTTGCGCAATTTGATCAGCGTACCAGCGTCAAGAACAACGTTCACTCCGGCTGGTACACGGAACTCGGCGCCGTCAGCAAGCGGCACTCCGCCTTGCGTTGTACCGATCAGATAGGGTCGATTGTCCGCCAACGTGCTGGCGATGCCGTCTGGTCCTGCGTTTCCAACGATGCGCACAATCGTAGGTGCATTCACGGTTCCAGGTGTCGCAGCCGCAGCCGTAAGTGCCTGCTGGATCGTTTCAAATGGCGAGGCAAGTGTCCCCAATCCTTCTAAGGGACCAACGGGATTCGTGTCAGCCAGTTTGTCGACAAAAATCGTATTTCCTGACTGGAACCAAAACTGGTACACACCTCCAGCAACTCCGTCGGCATCACCATCCAAAGCTGTACCGTTAGCATCACGCAATTCCGCTATCGCGGCGGGCTTGAAATTTAACGCCAGTTCGTAGACTCCATCCGTTGTCCCTCCGAAGCCAGAATTTGGCACATTGGGGTCATAATCGGTGTTACCAGTACTGGATACGCCGATGTAATACAAACCAGCTTCGAGTTCGAGATCGATGAACGCATCGGCACCGAAGTACTGGTCATTGCGAGCAATCAGCGTTCGCTCACCTGTGATTGAATCTTGCTTGTAGAGCGCCAAGGCACTATTGAGCAAACTCGGTTCAACGCCGTTATCGACCAACGTCAAACGCTCGGCGAAAATCTCGGCACTAAAGCGTCCCATGCTTGGCAAGGTGAACGAGTACATATCAATATCAGTACTATTCGGTGGCGAAATTCGCCTGAGGTGCAGCAGATCGACGTCACCAGGCAGAACTTCGTTGGGTATCGCGCCAGCTCCCATATTTGCAGGCTGATCATAGGCATGACCAAGCGAGAGTGCGTGCCCAATCTCGTGGTACATCATGACGGAAAAACCATCACCGTAGAAGCGATTCGATTGATTGTAGATGTCATGGTTCAACACCACGCGGCCAGGACCTCCCAAACCGGGGACACCGGCTCCAGGACCAATCGTCGGATCGAGCGCACGCAAGTCACCATTGCCGATACTTAGTCCGCCACCGTTGGTTCCTTCGATAAATTCGATTCCCGTTTCTCGGGCATAGACTTCAAAGATATCGCGGACGATTTGTTTTTCCGTTTCCGTGATCAGGTTCAAATACTCACCTGGATTCAGCGGATCACCAGAATCAAACGTGCCCAACACCAATGGAAAGTGATACTGAATTTGACGAACCGCGCTAGGAACCGTGGGCGTTGTGCCACTGGCGCCAATATGGGTTTCCCGCTGGATATTGCGGTGACCGGGATCGTCCTCGCCTCCAGGTAACGGCGGCAGCGGAATCGTCTGCGGCGTGATTGCCCCAGTGATCCGAATCGTCTTGTCAGCAATTGCCACGCCGGGATCGAGCGAACCCAGCGAGTTGTAACCGGTCGCGGAGCCCGAAAAAGTACTCGACGCGTCTTCAACGATAGCTGGCGTCGAAGGGTCATTCTCTGGGATCGGAGCCGGAACTGCGCCGTTGTCCAGTGCGCGTCCGATATCCAGTCGGTAGGTGCCGGTTGGAATTGAGGCGAATGTCAGTGTCGCTTTATGTTCGATCGCATCAAAACTAACCGTTGTCGGAGTTGCCGTGGGAGTTGCTGTACCAACGTTAATGAGTCGATACAAACTTGCGTTCGTCACATCACCCAGATTCAGTTCCTGTTTATCAAAGTAGACTTCGATCTTGTTTAAATCTTGAGAAAGTTGCAGTGTTCCCGAGTCTCGAGTGACCGGTTGCGGCACGACACTTACAATCTGTGGTCCACGATTGAGTGTGAATCGCGTGGTTAAGTTGACGCCGTTGTTGAACGCTTCGCCAGCAGCGTTCTGCAGTGCGGGCGCGCCGGCACCAATGATTTGGATCTGATATTCGTCGTCGGGGAATTGGTTGGCGGCGTCCTTGGAGTTGAACGCTGCGCTGCTAGCCGGGCGCAAAACAACGTGACCGCGATCCGACGGATCGGTACTTCCGGGATTGACCAGTCCAACAAAACCAAGGGCAACGTTGATATCGTCGGCAGTGGCTAATACACCGTCGTCACCCGCTCGCGTCAATCGCACGGTGCTCGCGTTGATCGTCGCCTCGTTCAAGTTCGCTCCACCAGCGAACAACAAATTGAACTCGCGCGGGGCGACACTGAGCGTATCGCCATCTCGCAACAACCCGCCCGCGTCCGGTCGAATTGCTAACAACTCCGGTCCCGCAAGCATCCGCCGGTCTTCGAGTTGTTGAGTCAAAGCTTGACGTGACTTCGTCCGTTTTCGTTGACGGGTAATCGCCTCGCGAGTTCGAGCTTCACGCCCTTCGCTCAAACCGGTAACCAAAGATCGGAAACGTCGAAAGCTCATGATGAGGTTCCAAATGCGAAAATAACAAATCCGTTTAGCCCGCCCGTGAGGGAGAAGCTGGCACCACTCAAAATAAGCGGTGGTTCGGGAACTGTAAGGAGGTGGTATGACTGGAATACAACAAAACGTACCCAAATGCTGAGGGAACTTGCCTCAGTCAAACGAGTCTAAAAATAAACAGGCAATGACATCATGTCTCCGATTCTCTTCAGCCGATTAACACAGAACAATCGTTGCTGTGTCATATCTGCTGGTTATAACGGAACCGGACGGCTTCCGAGGAAAAGTGAAACGTGAAAAGCACGCGATCCAGACAGCGGAAAACCACCACAATACACCACCAATTAGGTGGGTGGTCGTGAGGTGATCTTCGGCGCCGGTCCGCGCTCCCAGCTTCGCTCTTAAACGATCAATCGTGGACAAAATACCCACGCGTTTCGATCGCGATAATTGCTTTTTCTACAGGTTCAAGTTTCCGCTAACGGGTATCAACTCGTTTCTAAATCCCCAGGTGAAGCCTGAGGACGCACACCGTCCCGAAGGCACCGCCGTTTCGAATGCTTTCGCTGGCGGAACCTTCAAAGACCCTCTTGTTCCCAAAACAAGTTCGGGAACTCGTTGTTATCTCAATCCGCGAACAGCCTCAGCACCTCGTCCACTGCACTGACGTCGTCGGACTTCTTGCTTTCGCTTTCTGTCCCGCTTGAGCCAGATTGACGTGCAATGGCCAGCGCCGTGAGTGCGTCATCCGAAACCAGTGAACCAGGGGAATCTTCTTCCCACAGAGTCTGAGCCACTGGGTCGACGACACGCGAACTGGTCTCGAGGCGTGAAGCGGTCAGCGAGCTACTCGGAATAGCTTGCTGAGCCAGCGACTCGCCTTCACTGTCAGCACTTTGTCCACCTTGGCCAAGGGCATCGCGCTCGTTCAGGATGCGAAGCACTTCCAATGCGTCGCCAGCGGTGATTATGCCGTTACCATCGACGTCGTAGTACAAGGGACCGCGATCGGTCGGTAGTACCGGAACAATTCCCGTCGTGTTGCCTTCGCTTTGTGCGATGTTCAAACGGTTAATGATCGCTAGCGAATCGGCCGCGGTAATACTGCCGTCGTCGTTGACGTCTTGAATACGATCGACCGCCGGATTCTGCAAGCGGCTGGAAACGACCTGCAGACGAACCGTCGCCGGTTGGCTGCGGCGTCCATCCGTATCCGCAATGGTGTACGTGAACGAGTCCAGACCTGAGAAGCCCAAGCCGGGGATATAACGCACTGTGCCATTAGCAAGCGGCACAGCATCTCCACGAGTTGGCGCCGAAACGATTTGGATGCTCGACAAGTCCAAGTTACCACTGGGGTTACTTGGCGTTACAGTATCGGGATCGATATCGTTCGCAGCGACGTTGATAATCACTGCCTCATCACGGAACGTACCTCCGGTGTCTGTATTGGCAATTGGTGCCGCATTGGCACTGATTGTGACCGTCGCCTCAGGGCTTTGTTGCCCCAAGTCATCGGCGACGCTGTAGCGGAACAAATCCTCGCCGGTAAACGGTTGCCCATTGCCAGTTGGGAATGGAGTGTACGTTAACGTCCCATCAGGACTGATCGACAGCGAGCCGAACGACGGTTGAAGAGTGATCGTCAACGACGTCGGATCAATCGTTCCATCAATGTCGGAATCGTTGAGCAGCGGACGAATGATCGTCGGGCCGCTCGGGTTGAGTGACGGATCATCGGGAACCAGTCGCGGTGCGTCATTGATTCCGTCCACTCTCAGACTGACCGTTACCGCAGCGCTTTCGAGTCCACCGATGTCACGTACGCGATACGAGAAGGAATCCGTCAGCGTTTCCCCAGGAGCCAGCGATTGAATCGTGTCCGAGAGTGTCGGATCATAAGTGATCTGGCCAGTGACGGAGTCGAAACGAACTCGTGCACCGGAGACCGAGAATTGATCCGGCGGCATCACCACACTAAGCACCTCACCGCTACCGGCGATCAAGTCCGGATCGGTATCATTGGCCAGCAATTGCGCCGAACTGATTGTCAGCACGCGATCTTCATCGGTGTTAACGGTATCTGTTACAGCCAGCGGAGCGTCATTGACCGGAGTAATCACGATTTGCAGGGTCACGTCTGCGCTGACAGCACCGGCGGAATCAATGGCCCGCACGGTTACGTTTGCCGTTCCATTGGCATTCGCTGCTGGCGTGAACTGCAAAATTCCAGCCGAATCGATTGTCGGCGCGTTTTGGAACAAGCCCGTGGAAGCCGAATCAGGCACCACCTCGAAGGAAACCGATTGCAGTGCGGTTTGCTCATCCGCGGGACCTGGGGACACACTGGTTGCCCAGTTTTCGCGATACGCACCGCTGTCTTCCAGAACAGTTATGGTCGGTCCAGCGACGAAGCTCGGTGGATCGTTGATTGGGTTGACGCGAATCGAGAACGTTTGCGTCGGGCTGGCGTTTGCGTTGCCTTGGCCCGTCGATCCGCTGTCCACGAGTCGGACGGTATAGACGACCACGCCATTTGCATCGGCCGCCGGAGTGAAGTTCAGCGTTGCCGAGCTGCCGGAAATTGTCGCCGAAGGACTGGAGGTGAGCAAGTTAGCTGGACCGGAGACATAGGTAAACTCAAAATTCAGCGTCTGTGCTGGGTTCCCGCCCGTGACACCGTTGATCTCGTCATCAGCACCAAGCGGTCCTGCTTGCACGTTGCTTGCCCATGACGTAATGCTTACTGGACCAGCGTCCTCGTCAGCTACGACGTTCGAACCTCCGCCAAACAGTGGCGCATCATTTACCGGAGTGATGTCAAAGTTGACGGTGGAGAACGATCGCTGCGGGTCCAGCCGTGTGGTACCGTCCAAATCGATTGTCGAGCCATTGTCAACAACAGCATAAGTGAACGAATCGGCTCCGACGAAGTTAGCTCGCGGACGATAGCGTACTGCGATGATCTGGCCAGCTTGATTCGTAATCGGAGTCAGCGTTCCACCGTTGATCGTTGACGCGACCAAGGGTGTATCCAGCGATAACGTTTGGTTGCCGCCGACACTGGGAGCGATGTTCGCAGCCTCGTTGGCCGGTCCTACGTTGAACAGATCCAGCAGGCCGCGATTTTGTGCCGTGCCATTGACCGGAATATCGATCGATGTGTCTTCGGCCAGTGTGAACGCCAGATCCGCACCTGGGGCACCGGGGACGCGTGACGGACGATCATTTACCGGCAGTACGCTGATCGTGATCTCGATCGGCTCACTAGAAATATCGTCACCGCGAGTGGTATTGCCGGCCGGATCGTCATCGTTTAGCACCACGTTGAAGCGGAAATTGCCGAAAACATCCGGTGCTGCTCGGAATCTCAACGAGCCGTCCGGAGAAATCGTCGGATACTCCGTGAAGAACAGTGCCGCTTGGCTTTGCGGGAATGTTAGTGACGTCACCGTAAAGTTGACTTCTTGGCCGGTGGTCACGTCGACTTCGTCAAATGCCGATAGCGGAGGTCCAGCGAAGATATTGGTTGCAAAGTTCTGTTGGAACAATGCTGCGCCGTCTTCGGGAACGGTAACCGTTCGCGTCGGGATATTGAACTGCGGCGTGTCATTGACCGGATTCAAGATCAACACGACTTGATTGGTCGCCCGCTTCGCATCGTCCACTGGCACGCCGTTGGCATTTAAATAGCCTTCGGGGTTGGCAGGGACGGCACCGTTCTGATCCAAGATCTCGTAGGTGAACGTATCGAACGCCGCGATGTTGGAATTGAGGTCCACCGGTGGCGTATAGTTGTACCCGATGATCGTTGTCGAACCCGTCGCGGTAACCGGCGTCAACGTGCCTTGAGCACCCGTCGTCGATGGGATCAGCGACAACTGGATCGACTGAGGTCCACCTTCGTGAGTCACCGTTTCGTTTGCCGGTCCAGCCAAGAATGGGTCGAGCAATCCGATTCGCGAGAAACTCAGGCCACTGTTGGCTTGACGTAGCGGAATAAAGAATGGCCCACCGTCTTCCTTGAACGTGTAAATCAACGTTCCTGCCGCAAAACTCGGATTACCCACGTTAGCGACAAGATACGAATTATCTGGGCCAGCACTGCTGGTCTGACCCAATCGTGTTGGATCGGCTTGCGGTGGATCGTTCACCGGACGCACGTTGACTGTCACCAGGGTAGTTACTAGGCCACTGCCAGCCGGCAAGCCATTGTCCGAAACCGTAATCGCATAGATCGCAGTACCGTATGCGTTGAGCGCCGGGAACACCGTCAAGTCGCCAGTGGCACTGATTGTAGCCGGAGCCGTCATCAATCCGCTGGGGATCGTCGACGCCACAACATTGATGCCAAGGATTACCGTTTGGCTGGCCGGTACAGGCGGCGTGGCGTTGGGATCGCCGACTTCATCCGTCGCCGTCAGCGGCCCGGCTGTCACGTTCGTGATCACTCCTGGAATTGTTACTGAGCGACCTGAATTCGCTGCACCTTCATCTTCGAGGATGTTGTTCGTGCTAATGACAGTGAACTGTGGCGGATCATTCACACCCGTTACGGTGATCGACACTGTTCCCAAGTTTGCTCCGGCAAGTGATGCAGCACTTGCTGTTGGCTGGGTACCGATTCGATACGTGAACGTATCGACGCCATTGAAGTCGGCGTTCGGTGTGTAAGTAAAGTGACCCGTGGTCTCATCGATCACAACGTTTCCACTGGCCGGTTGCTGGGCAACGAAGACCTTCTGGGTGATCAACTGGGAACTCAATCCCGTGTCGTTAAGAATCAACGAGCGAGGTGGCGAAAGGATACTGGAATTCAACACCGTGTCTTCGGTGGTGGTGTAGGAATCGTTGACTGGCACCGGAGGATCGATACCGCGAATTGTGATTTGGTAATCTTCGACTTCGCCACCAATCGCCACACCCCTTGGTCCCAGGTTACCGCTTTCGCTCAGACGCAAACGAATCCAAGTATCTCCATCGATTGCATTGGTGGGCGAGAAGATCGTCAGCGTATTGATACCGTCAGTGACGCCAGCGTTTGCCACGGCCCGTTCACCTGGATCGGCAAAGTCACCGTCACGGTTGAAGTCAACAAAGACGTCCAGCAATCCTGTTCCAGAGACAGCAACTTGGAAGTTCGTACCTGCTGGATCTTTGGGATTGATAAAGCCGACCACGTCACCTTCGGAGAGCGGGGTCGGTGCACCGAATCGCGAGAACACTCGCAGGGCGCCGCCGGATGCGGGGGTAAATGTTCCGATCGACACGCCGTCTTCATCATCTACAGCGAGCAATTCGATCGTCGTTGGTGTGGCAGGATCGACTGTGTACAGGACGCCGCCTACCGCCGTTGTTGCAAAATCAGCACGAATTGCGGTCAGCAACTTTTGGGCAATCGACTCTAGAGCTTCACCGGGAGCGAACACCACACCGACGCGTCCGGTCGATGGATTCTCCGTCGCCAGCACGAATTGGAACTGGGTTGTACGTGAACCGACCGAGACACTGACAAAGTTACCGCTCGTGGGAACGGCAACGACCGTTGCCTTGGGATTGGCTGGGACCGACAAATCGGTGTTGATCGCCGAAGACGATGAACTGATCGTGACTCCGACAGCGACATCATCCGCATTGGGTGGAACGACGGCGTTGTCTTCGCCATCGATGAACTGGCCCAATCGCAATGTCGAGCCACCAACTAATGCGTGGCGAGCGCCATCTGCGGCCAGCAATGTTCCGTAGCTGTTGGGAGCATCGCCGTAGTCAAAGCGAACTTCTGGCATGATGATCGTGAACCGCGTCTCGTCATCATCGCGATTGGAGTCAACGGCGTTTCCGGCCAAATCCGAAATCGCGGGCACATCTTGTCCGACACTCGTTACCGTACCGGCAGCATTCGTCAGCGTGATACCCGCATTCGGGTCCACGCCAGTAAACAGAAGCGTGCCACCGCCAGGCGAGAACGGCTGGACAGCTAGTGGCGACGTGTTCAATGCGGATACAAACGCAGTTGCGGCCGACTGTGGCGTGAACGCAGATGTCGGAATGTACGGAACTGGAATTGCCCCGCCCGACACACCGTCATAAACCAGGGGTGCTGGTGTAGCGCCCGTGCTCGCGACACTTGCCAGAACTTGCACCGGAGCCGTTGCGTCACGCTCGTTAAGCAATATGGTCGCGCCCACAGCTGTTGGCGCCAAAGTAACAATGCCCGCATCAATGGTCGCGGCAATCTTCTGCGCAATGATGTCTTCGGGATCCGTGGGGCCGAGCACGATCAAGCGGTTGGACGTCACAGGCAACGGCGTTACGGAAGTGAACTGGAACGTTTCCACTTCACTACCATTGCGCACTGTGAACGTGGTTGCTTCCAAGTCGCTTGGCAACGTTCCCATCGGAATGGTAATAGTCAATTTGCCCGTGACTCCGGCAGTTCCGTCAACGATCAAGTTGTTAGCCAGCCCTAGGATCGTTAACGAATCCGCCGGGGCACCGCCCAACAACACTCTTCCATCGGCAATCTCACGAGCACCGATCAATCCCAAAGGAGAGGCTACGACGGCTGCGGCGATCTTTGCCGCAATCTCGTCCACCGAGTCCATACGCGAGATTTGGATCGTTCGAGCCGAGGGGCTAATGACTGGAGTCGGGCCCGTCGTGAACTCAAATAGCTCAGTTGCACCGCCAGCGACGGTATATTGGAACTGATCGCCTGGGACGACACCCGCAGCAACACCGAAGAAGCCTAATCCACTGACGGTGCCAGTGATCGAGTGGCCTTCGAGTGAACCGATTTGCAATCGTTCTGTTCCCAACGCCCGCGGCGCCAAATTGAGTTCGGTGGCAACACTGTTGAGCGCGGTCAACAACGCGTCGCGCACCGTTTGAATTGTTGGAGCGATATTGATTCCAGTACCACCGGGGCTACCGATGTTGACTGGAACGTTTCCAGATCGCACGGTACCGGCCCGGTTGATCTCGAACGTCCGTGTTGCAACAACAATTCCGAGGGAATCGGACAGCGAAATTGTGAACGTCTCACCATCGACAAACGAGGTATTCGGGCCATTGACTTGCAAGCCCAATGTTTGCGGCACTTCCAACACATAGCCGCTGTCGAATTCGAAGTTGCTAACACGTCCGCTGGCATCGGTGATTTGGTAACGATCGCCGTCGCTGATCACATCACCGGCTTGTAGATCCAAGCCCACGCGGTCTTCATTGTTCAACGTGATATCGTAAACGGCATCGGTCAACCACAATCCGCCCAGCGGTGTCAGACGAGCCAGTCGACTATTGTCGCTATAACCAAACGTGTAATCCACGCCCGGGAGCAGCCGTCGACCGTTCTCGGTCAAAATAACACTGTCTGCGGTAATGGTTCGGGGATCGGGACCGGATCCCGAGGGATCGAATAGCTGGATTTCAAAGAACCGCACGCTACCACTTGTCAATCGCACAAAGGACTTCGACGGGTCAACGTCGCCCCCGGTCACGCTGACACCACCGGGAACAAAGTCCAATGGGGATGCCAAGTCAGCGATCGGACGCACAAAGTCTGCACGGTCAATCGCACCACGATCGATAAACGTATTGGAGCCAACACCACTGGGGGTTGTTACGGTCGGATCATCGAATCGCGGAATACCGTAAGCGTCAAAACGCGGAGCAATGATCGGCGACGTCGCGATTCCGACAGGTCCTTTGACCGTGTTGACAAAGTTGGTGCGATCACCCAGAGAAGCAAACGAACTATCAATGACTTCCGAACCGCTAGCTGGAATGTAAATTCGATTCGATGAATCTTGGAATAACTGCAGCGCGTTGTTGATCGAAACACTACTCGCTGCGATTTGACGGCTGGCATCGGTATTGTTGGATTGGTAGGCATTACCACCCTCTACCGTACTGCTGCTATCGGCGGAAATATTCAAGCCAAGATTGAATCCCGTGATGATGTTATTAAGCACCGTGGGACTGGCCGATGCACCAACATTGATGCCTGTTCCTCCACCGCTGCTAACGATCGTGTTGTTCACGATACGACCAAACGGAACGGGTGCGGGAGAGTCACCGGCGGCGGCGGTTTCGCCAAGGTACACAATCCCTGTTCCGCCGCCCGCAAGGATCACGTTGTTGCTAATTACCGTGCCGGGAATCAATCGATCCGAGTTCGGATTTCGCAGCGTCGCAGCGGCACCTGGTCGACGATCGATGGGCAGGCTGCTAAAGAAAGTGTCGTCATCGGTATTGGGATTACCAAAATCAGCCCGGATACCCGTGGTCGCAAAATCGCTGATGAAGTTGCTCTCGATGATGTACTGGCCCTGTGGACGTTCGACGTTCGTATCGCCCTTATCGAAGTGATAATCTACCATCAACACATCACGGACCACCGTGACTCCGTTGCTGGTGACCGTACCAGGACGAATGTTAAGTTGGTATTCGCCATAATTATCTGCACCAGTGAACGAGGCAATCGCGACGTAATAGTAACCGGATCGGGGTGCCGTAAAGTCATCCAAGAATGCACTGGCGTTGACTTCACCCGGTGCAATGCTGATCGTCGTCGCCGCCTCGAATTGCGGATCACTTCCAGCGACTTCTCCGAAGATGGCCATTGAAGGATTCGTGAACTCGGTGCCGAGATTCCAACCCACCGTATCCAAATCGAGATCGATGACATCTCCCGCTTGCAGGTAGATCTTGACGATGTCGAGATCCAAATTGGGAGTCAACGGAATCAAGGCATTGCCGTTGTTATTGACGACTCCACTCGCCGGAAGCGTAAGGTCAGCAAGGATTCCGTTTCTGTAAAGAATTTCGCTGCCACCATCACGTGTCAGTACATTGTCGCCGATCTTACCTACGGCAACCAACGTATCCGTCGAGCCATTGATGAAGTTTGTCGTCGTTGCCCGAGCAAACGTATTCGGGAATACCGCGTCGATAACCGTCTGGTTGGCATGATCAACCACTGGGATCACTCGCGCGGTCTCGCGTCCGTAGAACGTTTCCTCGGCGACCAAATCGACCTTGCTGAACCGTCCCGATGTCGGATTGACCTGAATCGCGTTACCGAACAATTCGATACGATTGCCGCTCATTGCACCAGCATCACGGCTATCGGTGCTAGCGGCATAGATCCCCAAGACATTGAATGCTTGAGTGCTGTTGATGGCATCACGAATCGACCGAGCCAATGCAGTTGAATCATCCGCAGCAGGACTGTAGGTCGATCCTGGCACACTTGAATTGAATACAGGAGCAAACGGCACCCGCACGCGACCGTTGATAACGCTGTTATTACTGTCAAACTCAAACGTCAGTTGTTGAGAACCGTTACTGAGCACGAACACGTCACCATCGATAAGATCGACACCGCGAGGTGCAATCAACGTGACGGCTTCTGGGTCCATTCGATCATTGGTATCGAACGAGCGACCGAAGCCAAACTGCTCGTCTAGCTGCAAGCGGACAGGATCGTAATCTTCGGGCACTCCAAATTCGGCACCGCCACGAATTTCCAGGGTGTAGTGACCGACCAACTGCTCGTCCAAGAACTCGGGCTGCTGTGTGTCCTGGAACGTGTCAGAGCGAGTCTCAGGCAGTGCGACGAAGTTGCGATTGGACGGCGCGTTGTATACCACTTCACCGCGTTCGGCGAAACCGATCACGATATCGTCGATATAAATGCCTTGGATATCGTTGTTCTGGCCAGGGCGTGTGATACGGAAGGCGTCGGAAACCGACGCGCTCACGGCAGTACCGAATTCGTCACCCGGCAAGTAAGAACTGACACCAACGACCGAACTATTACTGATCACCGATTGGTTGTACACACGAATACGCTGTGTTCCGTATTCGGGGAAGTTGCTGGTATCGGCCTGAGAAATTCCAGCGGTAGACACCGAACCAATACCGCGGGCAAGAGCGTCTCGCACGGCGTCGCGAACCTCGGTATTGGTCATGCCTTCGCTGTAATAAATCGGCACATTCCCATTTGGTAGGAATCCTTCGGCGGTTGTGCCGACATTCAATGTGCCGAGGTTGATCGTACCGTTACTAAATGCCGGATGCAGTGCGATACCACGAGCACCGGTAACTGTGATTTGGTCACCGGTTGCCGTGGCGTTCAAATTGAATCCGCTGGCGGTACGGATTCGCTGGGCAATTCGCTGGGCAAGCTGTGCCGGCGTATCGTTGATGGGATCGTATTGGACCTGAGTTCCGGCCGTTGGCACCGATGTTGTTAAGGTGAGCGTTGTCGTCGCACCAGCGGTACTGACAAAGGTCAAGGTTGCGCCATCCAACGCCGTATCGGTCAAGTCCGCCGGAACGGTGATCGGCACGTTCACTGCACCGGTCAAGATCAGTTGATCGGCACCAAAGCTTGACGACGATCCGGCAATGTAGCCAAAGCCCAGGGTTTGACTCGCCGCACCCGGTACGGAAATTCCGTTGCCAACGGCCACGGCACCAAGCGTTGGATCGAGCAAATTGATTCGAGCTGCAAGCCTTTGTGCGACGGTCGATGGCGTATCGCTAACTGAGCTATAGGAAACAAATCCGCCACCGAAATTGCCGGGGATATCGACTGGCGTGACCTGAATCGTGGCGCCGAGTTGATTGGTAAACGTCAAAGTACTGAAGTCGATCAGCGTTAAGTCGGTGGGGATAATGATCGAACCCTGACCCAGAGAGCCGACCAAGCTTGGATCAAGCTGGCTCAATTTGTTGGAAATCGCCGTCACGATCACATCGGCCGTATCAGCCATTGTGAAGTAAACTTCGTTGGACGCGAACATCGGCGTCGTCAGTGGCGGCGTGAACGCTACGGTCCCGGTACCTCCACTGAGCACAGCCGTGAACGTTGGGTCTCCGGGGAACGCGAACATATTATTCAACGCGAAAATGACTGCGTTGTAATCATTGTTCGTCGGGGTCGCCAACGGATCAGAGTTGTAAGTAACGGTAATCAACCGCGTCGTCGGATCATACGATGCCGATGCTGCAGGATCGACCGGAGGCACAATCGGGGGCAAGAGCGGATTGAAAATATCAACAAACTGAACCCGCACGTTATCAGCGGTTCCAGGAATATCCGCGGTCAACTGAATCCGTTCGGGGCCAAAACCGAACGAGATCTGTTGTTGTGTCTGCAACGTAATCGTCGTCGCACGCCCGGTTTCGCTGGTGAACGTCAACGAGCGACCCACGAGGTTCGGGTTGGCATCGGGAACCGTCAACGCGGCGGCACCGAAATCTTCTGGCGTGACCGTAAATGAGGCCGCTTCAGGAATTCGTACTCCATTTCCTGTGGCAACCGCTACCAAGCTGGGGTCAAGCGTATTGAGTGCCGCAACGACTGCGGAGGCGACCACATCGGCACTATCCGTGCGGCTGAACAGCACTGGGTTGGTCGCTGTACTGGCCGGGTCCGTGGTCAGCGTCAAAGTGGTCGATACACCAAGTGCGTTGACGACAGTGATCGTTTGACCGTTAAGAATCACATTCCCCGAGGGCAAACTAAAGGCCGCCCCACGAACGAACTCAAAGGTTTGCGTCGTACCGACGCTGAACGCCTGCGTCGAATCCTGAAGCGTGAACGTCGAACCGTCGATGATCTCGGTTCCAGGAGTGACTTGCAATTCCGTCAGATAACCAGTCACTCGATTTTGCGACTGCATCCCGCCAGCGGTCGAGAAGTCGAACCGTAGTTGCACGCTCTTGTTACCCGCGAGCGGTGACAGATCCACACGAGCTTGGCGCCAATCAGTCGAGTTGGTGTTCTCTGGGTTGTCATACAACTCTTGGACAGGAATACCTCCATTGGAAGCGAAGTAATCGTACTCATCGCCTCGGGCAAAACCGTCACCACCAAGTTGTGTACTTGGGGTATTGCTGAATCGTCGCCACGAGTTGTTGGTACTGACCAACCGCCATTGGCCGTCGTCACCGGCGGCAAAGACGCGGAAGCTGTCGGTTTGCGGGCGACCGGGAGCGATCAACGTGTAGTCGCTGTTGGTTTCCGTTTCTAGCAAATACGTGAAGTATAACGTCGGCTTGTCCGCCGCAGCGTAACCTTCCAAACTGAATGGCGCACTGACCGTCGAGCCATGTACGCCGCCGGGGTTGAGCGTACCGTTGCCACCCTGAAGCGTATTGTTGTTGGCCGTGCCGTCGATCTCGTTACCGAAGTACAAGCTGCTTCCGCCGGAAATCCGAGTCCGCGTTTGGTCGTAGCCAGGGAAGACACCGTGCGCGTGCGGGTCCGGGTTTCCGAACGGGCCAGCAAAGTCACCAGTGGTATGCCAAATGTTTTCCTGACGCGTACTGAACGCCATCCCAGTCGGTTGTTCGAACAGTGTGAAACCATCCTCGTCAACCAACGGAATCGCGTAGTTACCGTTGAACAAAATGGGTGCTGGCTCGACACGACCGGTCAGCGAATTTGCCGTAAACGAGTACAACCATCCGTTTTGCGTCACTCCGAATAGGATATTCTCGTAGCGGCCGAGTTCCGTGTTCCGTGGACCGAATGACAGCGACTGGAAATTGACCCCATTGAACGAGTTGAAGTCATCTGGATGTGGTGGAACTTGACCGTAGTTAACGGTATTGATCACACGATTGTACGATCCGAGTAATCCTCCAAAGCCGTCATTTTCAACGTCAACGACTCGACGATCGGTAGGATTGAATGAATACAAGTATCCATTGTTGGTGATAGCAAATACTTGCGACGTTGTGGCAACGGGATCTAAAGCAATGCCCGTCACATCTCCGCCAGCATCGAATTGGGTATAGGCTCCATCAGGCGGTACAGGCGAATCGGCAAACTGCCCCGTATCGATGATCCCCAGTTCTTGCTTATTGGATCCAGGACCAAACAATTCAATGTAGGGTGTGTTGCCAAAGTTGCGATCCGCATTGGTATTGGTGCTACCCTGGTTGGTAGCAGCCCCGTCCGTGGCGACCATGCTGTAAATGATATTTCGCCGCAGTTCGTCTGGAAGCTCGCCACGGCCGAAACTGGTTCGATTGCCTACAGCAAAGAATCGCTCATTGTTATTGACGGCCGGATTGTTCCCGGCGCCACCATTGGTCGAGTTCGTGATATCGGCAACCGGAACAAACGACATTGCGGTAAACTCGATAAGACCGTTAGCGTCATTTTCGGTCCCCGTTCCAGCTTGGTTATTCTGGTTGTAGGTCAGCCCATCGTCACCTGCATTGTTAATTGAACCATCGGCACTGCTGACGTTGAGATAGTTACCTGTATTACCCGCATTCGCTTGATTCGGGCGATGAGAGTAAGAGAATAACTCGCCGTCGCGGCGAATCGCCAAGTCACCGACACTCGGACCGAATTCGCCAATGGTGCGTTCTAGCTGGCCTGTGAACGGGTCCACACTGACCAATGTTGTTTGATTGTTACCCGTCAATCCGCCTTGCAGCGTCAGGAACAAACGCACGTCTTCGAGCTTGTAGGGAACAATCGACGTATCATCAAACAACGGACGAATCGTCGGCAAATCGGCCGCCGTATTCAGCTCCACAAATTCATCCGTGCCAACTAAGTTTAGGATTCCGTTAACCGTCAGGAAGTCTTCGTCAAACCCCCATTCGGCTAACCGACGCGTGGAATCGATCGGCAGGACGCGAACTGCATTTTCGGCTGGACTATCCGTAAACAGTTGGTTGAGCACTTCAGGAACCATTTGTGCACTACTGACGGCAACATAGTAAGTGCCTTCCTGCAGTTCCACAGGACCAATAAAAGCATCGAGCGTACCGGCACTGCCGCTGGACAGATTGGTCGGATCGTTGCCTAACGACGGACGGCCTTGATCGTCAGCAACGTTCGAGTCGCGACTGTGCAGGATCAAGCGACCGGCGCTATCGAATACCGCCAACGATGTGTTCGGTCCACCGAATTGATCGGCATAATCAACGTCAAATACGGTGGTGACGAAACGATTCTCATTAATGATGTCCGTCGCTTGAGTGTTGGCGAAAATATCAACGCGGAATACGTCAATATCCATTTCCTTCGGATAATCTGGTGTAATATTCGAGGCAGCGATGTTGTTGCCCAACTCACCGCTAACTCGCAAGACTCCTCGTTCCGATGCGTTTAGCGGTCCCAACGGATCGGCGTCGCCGTTGGCGAAGTTGACTGACGCAGTACCGCCAAAAATCGTTCCCAGCGCAATATTTTGCGCGCCTTGGTTGAGATCGAGCCCGTTTTGGTCCAGCTCTTCGGCAAATTCACCAACAAGCGGCGAGTTGCTGGGGGCGGCGGGAATATCAATTGCCGTTGTGGCGTAGCGGACATCGGCTAGGCGGACGGTCGTACCAGCGATTTCGTCGGTCTCGCGAAGACGGAGCGAAAGCTGGTACTGGCCAGCCGACCTACCTCCGCCGACGAGCAAGGGATTGCCCAAATTCGCCAGTGGGTCGCCTGGGTTCAGATTGCTACTGCGCACTCGCACAAAGTAATCATTCACCGTCGCGCTGTTACCGGGCAGAATCACCCGCATCCCAGCGTCCATCGGATTCGGGTTCTCGACGATTGTCTTGCCCGTTTTGTAAAGCGGCAGAACTCTGCTGACGCCGAGGTTATTAATCAGGCTGGCCGGAGCGGTCGACTCGTTTTCCGAACTGTCGCTCAGCGCAAATATGTTCCCATTGATGTCGATCAGCTCGACGACTGTATCCAGTCCTAAGTCGGTATCGTCGATGTCAAAGTAAACTTCTGTTCCACCATTGGCCGTGAACTTGTAGACGTCGATGTCCGCGTTTTGGCTCAAGGTGCCGCGGATGTTGAAACCCAGTCGGCGATTTTCGTCGGCACTGACTTCGTTTCTTGCCAACGAACCGATGATCTGTGCATTACCAGGGATCGCGTTGACACCAGCAGCGGTACCAATCGCTCGCTCGGCCTCGGGAACAAAAGCAACGTTGCGATCATTGCTGCCTGGATTGATGACAATGCCCTGCCAGTCACCAGCGGTAGCAGGATTGCCCGTGCTCACGCGATCCACCAATGTTTGCGTCATTACTTGACTGAATGTGGCTGCCGTCGCGGGTGACAGCGCAATTGAATCAAAGTCACCTGTGACTCCGTTGGTGGCCGTTACCAACGGCACGTAGTCGGCGGCAGCGTCAAAGAAACCAGGTGTGATTGACCCGCCCGGTGAACTGGTAAAGCCGTTCGCAGTTTCAGTGAAAACTGTCGTATTGTCGATCGCAAGCGCCGGATTGCCAGAGCTGTCGACAATGTTGGCCGTCAAAATCCCTACTAACGTGACACCGGCTGATTGCAGGCCAGCGATCGTGGTCGCCGCCGTTTGATTGGCGTCTAGAGTTACGCGCGGTTCGTCGGTGACCAAGATAAAGAACGGTTTGGCCTCAGGACGGAAAGTGTAGTTTTGTAATGCGAAATTGATCGCTGCATACCCGTCTTCACTCGCTCCAGTGGTCACGAACTGGCTTGTCGCGGCAACGTAATCCGACGCCGTACCGTACAATCCACCTCCGACCATGATACTGCGTCCCAGGTCCGATACCGGATCAATACCATTACCGAAACCAACGGCTCCGTAGCGATTGCCGCCCGCGGTTGTGCTGCCAACGCCAGCGGCCAGCAACCCAGCCTCCAAGTCCGTAATGAACTGGGCTGTGAATTGCTGTGCAAAACCCAAAGAACCGGACTCGTCAATCACGACGACAACATCAACGAAAGGCGCAGCATCAACAACGATGTTGCTGCACGCACCCGATTCGATCGTGTCGTTTTGCGGCAATCCCGTAGGTGTGAATCCGGCGCCGACTTCGCAATCATTGATGCTGGTCAACACGACAGGGAATCCCGGCTGGCCGATCACTTGGATCGTTCCACCGATGCTGTCCTCGACGTCGGTACGATAGCGATCTGCATTGAGTGAACCACCTTCCTCAACTTTAACCACTAAGCTTTGGTTCGGATCGCTCTTCAGCCGTAGCGTACTGCGATGGTGATGGTTCCAGGCGTACACACTGTTTTCAACGACGTGAACGATATCGGTATCGTCCCACACGCTTTCGGTTGTCAGCGCCTCGTTGCGCACCAACATGCCGTTGATGATGTTATTGTCCAGCCGGTTCGCTTCGACGAGCGGGCCCTGGTTATCTGCATCGCCGATAAATCGAGCGACTGCACCGGTGCCACGGCCTGGGTCAACGGTCGAAACATAATTCAGAGCATCCGGGTTGATGCTGATCGCCGCGCCGGTGTTATCGGTAATGATATTGTCAACGATTACCGGCTGAGCTCCACGAATAAAAATAGTCGCGGGACCATTGAAGCCAGCTCCATCACGAATCGTGTAGTCGGTGTTGCCCAGCGGTGTTCCGCTGGCATTGGTCGTGATCGTCGAGTGAGCGATGCGGACATCCGCTTGCAAAACTTCGATTGGATTGAAGTACGCGAAGCCACCGCCGACGCTACTCTCACCACCACCAAAGCTGATGACGGCATTATCAATTGACGCGCTACTGCCTTGACGGAAGACCAAACCGCTCCAATCACCTCGCTTCGGTCCGACCAAATCAAATTGATCATGGAAGCCGTCATTGTTCGTATCAAACGTACCACCGGCGCCATAACGATCGTCTTTGCGGCTGGTAAACACGACAGGATTACCGTCGGTGCCTTCGGCATAGAAGTCGGCACCGAAAGTCGCTTCGATACGTGCGCTGTCCATTTTCATCACCAGACCAGGATCGATGCTCAATCGAGCATTGAGTCTGGGTAGCAGTTTCTCACCACCTGCGGAGCCGACTGGCGCGGTGGACAACAACACTCCCGTCGCTGGAAGGTTACCGGTGTCGGTAAAGACGGCCGTTCCTGGCGCCAACGTGGTAACCAACTCATAGTCGGTTCCCGCCAACCGGTAAACGTTCAAACCCACAAATTCAGCAGGAACAGCGGGCAGACGATTCGGGCTTGTCGACACCGAGCTACCCAATACGACCGTGCGGCTGGATTGGACAGTGACTGTCGTTGTTGCATCGTCCGCAAGCGATTCCAAACCGCCTGCGGTGACGTAGGTGAAGCGATAATTGAGCGAGGTTCCCAGCGGCAGTGTACCGGTCGCCGAACCGATTGGCGAACTAACGGCAACAGCAGATGTTTCCGGGATGCTCGCTAACCGCAACCGACCACCGCGGGTGATACCGCTATCGCGATACGTTGGCGTCGCGCGGTCCAATTGAGTCACAAATTCATAGCTGCCTGATGGCGTGACGCGATACAACCGACGTCCAGCAAACTCCGGCGGTGCCGCTGGCAGGTTGCTCAACTGCACCGTGCCGCTGGTACCAACTGTAAAGTTGCGAGTGGGAGCGCTAGCAAGCGACTCCATCCCATCCGCAGTTACGAACGTGATGCGATAATCGACGACGCGATTCAGGGACAGTGGTGTCGCAGGTGCAGGCAGGTTGGATCCCGGACCAACCGTAACGTTCAACACATCGGGTCGGTCCTCGAGCGCTTGCGGACCACCGGGATTGCCTTGCAAGACCAATACTTCGCTGAAGACGTGCGTGATGTCACGATCGTCAAAACGGGCACTGGTCGTCAGCGGCTTGCGCACGTCTACCGCTGGAGTATCGACGCGGACGAACAATCCATTGAGCGAGTTTCGTTCGAGCAGATTGCCACGGACAAGTGGCCCCACGCGATCGTAATCGCTGGTGAAAGTGGTGCCAAAGCGGTCAATCGATGCTTGCTGAAACTGCGGCGCGTTGAAGTTTGTTTCTTCGAAACTGTCTGGGTCGGCGCTAATCGCCGCGTCTCGAGAATCGCTGATGTGATTGTAAATCAGCGTCGGCCGACTCTCGAACATCTGCAGCGGTGTAACGATTGGATCAGTCAACGTCACGCTGCCGCCACCGTACCGAATATCGGCATGCGAAACGTAATCCAAGAAAATTCCCTCGGTTTCCCACACGCCGCGACCTTCGGAGTAATCAACGTCGTTACGGAACTCGATTCCCGCCCAATCGCCAGCACCGGCCGTTGTCGGAATGGGGTTGTTGTCCAATCCGAATAGAACGCCGTTTCTACGTTCTTCGTTGAAGCTGGTGAATTGCACCGAACCGCCGGTGAGAGCGCGATTGAATGTTGGCGACGTCGGGTTGGTATCGATAATTGTCGGCTCACCGAGAACCTGTAGCGCCGCCAACGACCGATCGTCATCGATCGATTCGCTACCGACACTGATTTTTGCGTTGCGCAGCTTGAGGATCGCACCCGCATCAATCATCACCGTCACGCCTTTGGGAACTTCCAGTGACTCTCCGTCCTTGAGCGGCAGATTACCGCTTCCGCCACGCCCAATTTCGTAGGCCAAGTTATCCGCAGTCGTATCAATCCGTCCGTCCGGGCCAGCGTCGGCGAGTAAGCGAATGATGTCCTGCTTCGCTTCTCCAGGACGCTGGTTGGCAGCATACAGCGCTGACTGACTAATCGCATATTGGATGGTCTTGTAAGGCACCGTCAACGTACCGCTGGTCGTCGCATCGACACCGTTGTTGGCATCGACATACAACGTGCGGACTTCACCCGGTGAGGCAACATCTTTGGTCTTCGCAGTGCGGAACCAGAAATTGAAGTCGCCGCCCTGGGCGCCATCGCTGTCACCATCGAGCCGCGAATTGTTGGTATCGAGGATCGTTCCCACAGAACTGCTCTCGAATGAGACCCGCATGTCATAGAGACCCTGGGTCCGCCCGCCACCGCCACTACCGGCGATATCGGGGTTGTAATCGTCATTCCCAGCGGCTGTGATGCCAATCACGTACGTCGCATTGCTGCCATCGGCGTTACGATCGACATCCACGCCGATAAATGAATCGTTGCCATAGAAATCCGAATTGCGAGCAACCAGTTCATACTGGCCGGTCGCCGGATTCAATTTCCACAACTTCAAATCAGTGTCCAGCGTACTCGAATCGAGCTTTCGCTGGGCATACGTCTCGACCGAGATGCGTCCACGTTCAGTGACATTGAAACTGTACAAGTCGGCATCGCGGATCTCGGGTCGATGCAGCGCCTGCAGCGGCACAATATCGCTGCTAGAGAGGAAGTCCGGCTCAATACTGAAGTTGCCCGTGATGCCAAATTGTGCAGCTGTGTAAAGGCTTGGGTCCGAGCCACTGGCGACACCCGGTACTTGCTCAAATGTTGGGCCCAGGCCTAACAAATTTCCGATGCCGCGAATCGCTTCCACAAACCAACTTGGTCGCGCGTCCGGGCTCAACCCATAGCCATCGTACCAAGGTTCCGCAGCATCAAGGATAAGCACGCCTTGGGACGGATCCAGGTCGTTAACACGGTACTCTTGGAACGGTGCACCGGGGCCAGTTGTTGCACCCTGGACAAGCGCGCGCATGTCACCCGTGACAATCTGCAGACCACGATCTTCGCTCTCGATAAACTGCACACCGAGTTGACGCGAGTACAGATCGAGGATCTCGCGCGCTCGTTGCTTTTGCGCTGGCGTAATCGCGTTCTCAAGATCATTGCCCGCTGCATCACTGCCGTACAGATTAGCGAAGTTATAAAAGAAGACGTCAATGCCATCGTTCGTGTCGGCGCGACCGACCACTTGCGCATCACGACGATCGTCACGAACTCCCGGTGAATCGATCCCAGGCCAATTGATCGTGTTGCCTTGAGACGCTGAAATTTCGCCATTGATGACGATACTGGCATCATTGCCTCCGCCGAAGCCCGCACCGGGGATCGGCAATGCTTGTGCATTGGTGAAGGTGTCCTGAACATCCGCAGTGAGGTCACCGCTAAATGGCGTTAACGTCAATGGCAATGATTGCGATGAACCGACTCGCAATCGCAAAGTTGCGCTGCCGCCACTGGCTGCAACAGACGGAATCGCCGACAGGTCACTACCAAAAGTCAACGTCGCGCGGCGCAGCGCCGGATCGTAAGTGATCGCAGTCGGTTGAATCGAGTTCCCATCATCGCCTGGCTCAACCGTATCCTTGGTTACAAACAGGTTATAGAACCGTGGTTGGACGACCGTCGGATCCGTGGAGCTGTTGGTGCTAGAGACGGGACCCGCACTTGGGTTCGTCAGCGGATCGTTGTTAAAGTACACATAAATCTGGTTGCGGTGGGGCACACGTGTGACAGTACCCGTGGGCGACGTCGTGGTCGTCACTGGCTGGGGGACCACAGCAACAACGCGCGCTCCGAGTTCGACGTTGAAGAACACCTCCTGCGTCGGCGACGATGAGTCGGGAGGGTTGGCGGCTTGGAACCGCTCTCCCAACGTGTTCCGCAATGACACTTGACCAATGTTGGTTTGGTCAAATCCGGAAATCGAGATGCGGTACTGATCGTCCGGCAAGTCGCTGCTAAACCGCGCGATTACAATTCGCGTGCTGTCACCGAGCCCGATGAATCCTGGAGTGATTACCTGCTCGTTGCCATTGGTGAAATTACCATCGCCGCCACTGCCAATAATCTTGATCGCTGCGAGTGTCGCCGGATCGATCTCCTGGCCGCCGCTAAAACGCATCGTCAATTGCTGAGGCGCAACATTGAGCTGGTTGTTGCCTAGCAGGTTGAAGTTCTCACCCGAATTCGCAGCCACGCTGATCAGTTGCGGACCCGTAATCTCAGCAGCGAGCAGTTCCCGCTTTTCGAGAGATTCGTGACGAAGTCGGCGTGCGGCGCGGGCGGCATGACCAAGGGGAGTCGAGCGTCGTGAAGCCATGGTTGCTCAGTACTAGGAAGTGCAATAAAGGGGAAATGTGCGAACGATGAAGTGAGGCGAACGAAAACGGGCACCAAAAACCGGCAAACTAGCAATTAAGTGAAAGTAAGCAGGATAAGTCATGCCCTGGGGGCAAGGGATCGGGGGAAACCCTGCCCCTCGCATGTGTTTTGAGGAACAATCTTACCAAGTAGGGGCGATACTTCCCCGGCTCTTGCCAGGGTTCGCCCTGTACCGGCAGTACAGTTTTTTGCATGTGACTATTGGACACTGATTTTAATTCCAAATGCGTAAATTGACACGAAAATCCGTTCATTCACCGAGCAGGTTAAGCTCTCCGAACAACGAATTGAGCGCTTCGTCGTGGTCGACGTCTGCTACACGGTCATGCTCAACCGGCACAATCGATTCAACCCCCCGCTCAATTCGAGGCGACTCGATCTCAAACCCTGCTGCGAGTACGAGGTCTCGCGCGTCGCCAACCAGTCCGGCGTTCGACTGGTCGGGAGTTGATTCGTCATCCGCCGAGCTACTCGAAACTTCGAAGACTCGTGTGGGAAGATTCGAACTCAATGCCGCAAACGTTCGCGTCGAGGAGGATGCGACCAAGTTGCTGACTTGCTCACCCTCGCCAAACGCGTCCTGTTCACGTAGAGCACGAATGACTTCCAATGCGTCAGCCGCACTGATCACGCCATTACCGTCAACGTCATAGTACGGCGGCGGTGGCGCTCCGATTTGGCTGACCGGCAAGGACGACTCGCTCGGACCAAGCAAGCGATTCAACACATTGATAATCAACAACGCATCAATGGCTGTGGTTAATCCATCTGCACTAACGTCTTCTCTCAACCCTCCGACCGGGTTTTGATACCGCGAGGCGCTCAAGTTCAACGTGACCGTTACTTGCTCGCTGAATCGCCCGGTACCGTCACCGACTCGATAGGTGAATGAATCCGTACCGCCTTGCACGCCCGTCAGGCTGTCGTAGATGAACGTTCCATCGGGATTGACTGTTAGCGATCCGAACTGAGGCTGCGTTAGCGTACTGGCATCGACCGTGAGTGTGTCACCATCATCATCGGTATCGTTTCGCAGCAACCCGAGCGCTGGATTGAGCACCGAAAGTTGCGAGCCGATCGCCACGTTGTAACTGTCCGCTACCGCGTCTGGCACGTCCTCGGCATTGATCACGACCAATGAGAACGCGGTACTCACGCGGCGAGCAGGCGTGTCACTGGCTGCGATTTCGATATCGACTGAACCGGACTGGTTCGAATCCAAAACGATCTGCAATTGATTGCCGACAAACGTGATCGATTGAACCACGGGATTAGCGGCAATTTGTGCTGCCGTCGGATTGGCGACCGTTCCCAATCGCGTCACCGAGTAAGTCAACGGCTCGTTGTCGGGATCATTGAACACTTCACGCAAGTCGACCACGACCAATTGGTCCTCCAACACGGAAAAAGTATTAGGCGGCGTTGTGCTATTGAGCGGATTGGGCATGATCACCCGGGGCGCGTCTGGCGTGTTATTGACCGTGATCGGGATCACTTGCACGATGCTCAGTCCCGTCGGGTCGGTCGCCGTCACCGTGATCGACGTCGTTCCGAACTGGAACGGCGGCAATACCAATTCGAGCTGGTTGCCCGTAACGCTCGTCGAAACCACAGCAACGTTTTGACTTGTTGCCGAGAAGTTCAAGCTGTCGCCATCGGGATCGCGGAACCAAGTTGTCAAATTGAAGTTGACACGCAATGGATCAGGCTTGGCCTCATCGAACGTCAGCGTATTGCGTCCGACTTCACCGTTGACACCAATGAATTCTGGCGCGTTATTCACAGCACCAACGGTAACCGACGCGGTTCCCGTCGTGGTAGCGCCAGCACTGTCGACAACGATGTAGGTGAAGGTGTCGATGCCGCTGAAGAACGCAGGCGGAGCATAGATGAAGTTGCTTCCGTCCGTTCGGATCTGACCACCGCGAGTCGTCGGCTTGGGCAGAGTTTCCACGCCAAGCGATATTGTTTGACCAGCGTTGATCTCATCACTTGGTCCGGCCAAGTCGTTACCGAGAAGCTGTGCCGCCGTGAACGGAAGCACGGTTCCTTCGAGTGTCGAGAAGTTATCGGGGTTTGCAATCGGTGGGTCATTGATCGCGGCAATATTGATTACGACTGTCGCTGCAAGATCAGCGATCATGCTCAACTGGCCGGCTCCAGGCACGTCGGCGATCGTGTACGTGAACGAGTCCTGTACGCCACCAATGTTCGCTGGCGGAGTGTATTCGATACTGCGAGAATCATCGCTAATGCGAACGGTTCCACCCAGCACAGAGCGGAACTCTCCAGCCAAACTGCGAGCCGTTTGCACGACAAGCAGTTGGTTTTGTTCGCTCGTCGGGCCAGGGGCATAACCAGCGAACAACTGAGCCGGTGTCAAGGTTACGACTTGATCTTCGACGATATTCAGCGGGATTTGAACGGGAACAATCACTGCCGGATTGCCGGTCGGAATCACAAACGGTTTATCGTTCACCGGTGCAATCGTCAGTGTCACGTTGATGGGTTGCGAATTGACCAACTGGGCCGATGGATTACCGGGTTTGATGTCCGTAACGCGGACCTGGAACGAAACCGTGCCGTTGAAATCAGGTGTCGGAACGAAGTCGAACGAACCATCCACGTTAACCGTCAGCATGCCCGCATCGTCGCCATTAGGCGTCATCAAATTGCGAGGTACGGTATCTTGAACAACAATGCGAACCAAGTCGCCTTGTGGATCAACGACACCTTGCAGGATGCCCTGAGTCGGATCGACAACTCGGAGCGGAGTGTCTTCGTTTCCTAGATACGTTTGATTGAACCGATCAGCCGAAATCGTTGGCGGTGCGCCGGGTACGATTTGGATTGCGTAGTCCTCGACTTCGCCACTGAGCGCTAATCCGGTTGGACGTAATCCGCCATCGCGTGAGACGCGGAAACGAGCATAGGTGGTCGTCGGTGCAACCGGGTCCGGAACGATTTGCGGTACAGTGATTTCGAACGTCCGCGACACCGGAATCAAGCGGCCTTGAGCGTCACGAATCTCGGAGTACACCGCTCCCACGGTGGTGGCACTAATGACCTTTTCATTCGGGTCATCGAAATCACCATCGACGTTGTAATCGATCCAAGCTTCAAGCGTACCGGCACCCAATACACTGACCGTGATTGGAGTCGATACGTTCTTATTCAGATTACCAGCAGGGTTGGTGATGCTTGTCAGGATCACGCCGTCTTCGTCATCACCACTTACCGTCACCACACCGGTCAGCGGATTGATAACTACCGATGCAGGAATCAGAGGGCTTTCGGCAATCGCCGAGCGGATCGCAGCGGCAATCTCTTGCACGTTGGTACGATCGAACGGTTGGATGGCAAAGTTGTCTTCATCAAACACGCCATCGGTATCGAATTCCAACGTCGCTGAGCCGGTGGAGTTGCTGATGGTGATCGTGTTGCCCTCGACACTCGAGAACAGGAATCCAGGCGCAGCCACGTTCGGATTGATGACGATTTCAACTTTGCCAGCGACAACGCTTACGTTGAACAGCGTTCCAGTCGTGCTGGCAAAAATTGTATTGTCATCCGCATCGGCACCGCGCGAGGGTTGACCATCGGCATCAATATCCACCGAGCTGCCGAGCATCAAATCCGTCGTCACCACATGTCGTGGTCCGTCACTGAGGAACCGCGTTGGATAACGCCCCAGTATCGAGCCCACTGGATCGGGTGCATCGCCAAAGTCCAAGGGAACGGTGGGCATCAAAATCGTGAACGTTGTCGATTGATCTTGGCGATTCGGTTCCAGTGGATTGCCGGCAATGTCAGCGATCGCTGGCAGGAAGAAGTTCACCAACGGTCCGGTAAAAATCTCGCCGTTCTCGATGAAGAACGTCGCTCCACCTCGGTCGGCAGCGACCAGTGGCGAAACGGGAGCTTGTCCAGGTGGGTTGACACTGTTGATCGCCAGCAGCAGCGACTGCTTGATCTGCTCCGGTGTAAACGCTGGTGTAAACGGAACTGGAATCGCTCCGCCGGGAACTCCCGAAAGTCCCAACGTCGGTGCTTGTGACACATCCACGGCGGTTCCAGGGATATCATTGAGAATCACCCGACCGGTCAGTGCTCCGGCAGCATCCGTTTCTGGCACAGCATTGAGCGTCAATCCGCCCTTATTGTTGTTAATCGCTGCAGCCAACGTTGTTGCCACGTTTGCGGGAGTGCTCCCCGGTTGGAAGCTCACCGCAACATTTCCTTGAGCAACTCCGCCACCCGAATTGGTCGACTCGAACTCGAATCGAACTTCCGTTGCACCTTGGCGAATGATGAGGACTTCGCCGTCGTTCACAATGCCGCGACGAGTTGTGATCTGGAATGCACCTGGAGCTCCGACGACGGGAGGAATAGCGAGCGGATCAGCGGGAATTCCGGTCGTGATCACACGTGAATCGTCGATGCGTCCTAGGTCCACCCGACCAACTAGTGCGCCGGTAACGTCCTGGACTTGAGTCGCCGCGATACCCAGGTTCGCGCCATTGATTGCCGTTGTCAGAGCAGTTGCCAATACGACGTCGTCATCAAATTGGTTGTACGGCACGAGGACCGCACCGGGTACGCTCGGCGGTGTTCCAATCTCGTTGAACTCCAGCGGCACTTGATTACCGAAGTTGTCCACCAGAATCAACACACTGCCGTCGCTCACGCCGAATCCACCGGTGCTGGGCAGAGTGAGGAACAGCGAGCCAAAGACGCTGATGGTTGATGGCCCGGTGGCCGCTGGCGAGCCAAGCACTTCAATGCTCGAACCAGCCGTGACACTAATTTGCAGTCCTGCTTCACCACCGATCGAGAGTCGACCGCCGGGCACTGGCGCCACCACGTCGGGATCAATACCCGTGACCACGCGAGTTGTAAGCTGATTTGCTAACAGCGTGGCCAACTGGTTCGCAGTTGTCAGCCGCGTGATATTCAGCGGCAAGTTTTGCTGCATCACCGTGGTGTCGATACCATCGGTACGATTGATCTCAAACGTAATCGGCGTTCCACCTAGCGGAGTAACGGTGATGATGTCACCATCCACTGGCGTGCGGCTGACTCCAACCGCCGTGGCTTGCCCAGGGGCCACGACCAGGCTGCCGCTGTCGGGCAAATTCAAGTACACGATGTTGCCCAACACTCGGGCACTTAAATTCAGCCCACTGACGGCGATCGCACGGCTGATTTCGATAGCCACTTCATTGCCGGTGAGTACGCCATTGAGCGGGACGGGATTGTTCGTGGCTCCAACGAGCGCGTTGTTTGTATCCAACTCGAACGTTTGCGAAATCGCACCGTTATTCACCGTAAACGTTTGGCCGTCGAGTGCTCCGCCAGGTCCCGTTCCAGCCACCGGGATGCGAATGGCGCGTGTTCGGGCGTCCTGCAACAAACCTGTGTTGGAGGTATCGATCACTGTCCCCGCTTCGGCGCCGACAACGACGCGTGTTCCTGTGGCGACCGCGTCAACGTTCAAGCGAGAATCGGGAACACCATTGATCGCGGCCGCGATGTTCGTAGCTATTTGGGCCAAGTAGGTTTGCAGCGCAGCGGGGTCGCGCGGGGTCGCGGTAACTGGCAATGAGACAGGTGTGGAGTTTGGCAACGTCACGCCGTCGCGGTCGAATTCGAAAATCACCGCAGCGTTGACGCCATCGTCGATTTGGAAGACTTCTCCGTCGCGCACACCACCAGCGTCCGTACCAACCGTCGGTACCACAAGCGTCAGCGTTTCGGGAAACTGCAACTCGAAGCCCGACTCGAACTCGAACACGACAGTGCCACCATTGGCATCGGTGACCGACAGTTGATCGCCGTCACGCAGTTGATCGGCCTGGGGCGCGACCAAGACGGTACGATTGCGGTTGTTCAGCGCGATGCGGTAGGAGCGGTCGTTTTGGAAAATGCCCGCCAGCGGCGTGAAGGTCACAATATTACGAGTCGCATCGTAAGCGAATCTGTAATCAATGCCTTCTTCGAGCAGTCGGTCGTTTTCGAACAAAGTGATGTTCGCACCAGGTTTACGCAGCCCATCGATCGGTGCGACGAGAACTGTGTCATCATCAATGCCAAGGCCGGCGAATGGATCAGATGAATCCCCAGTGTCTCGCAGTTGCACCCGGAACTCTTGGTAAACACCATCATTCAAACGTAGGAATCCAGTTGCCGGGTCAATATCGACGCCTTGCGGGTCGTTATCACGCGGTACATCAATGATTGCCACGGGGCCCACAAAGTCGGCTAGTTCGTTCGAACCGCGATCTTTGAAGACCTGGCTACCCAGACCTCCTGGAGGCGCGACATCGGGATTATCCGCTCGGAGAACTCCGTTGACGTCACGGTTTGGTGCCAATACATTGCTGACCGGAATGCCGATCGCCTGTCGCAGGTCGACCAAAGGATCGCGTTCGGTCAACGAATTGACGCTGCTGTCGATAACAACCGAGTTCAATCTCGGCAGAAAGTTACTGCCTTCGGCGTGTACAAACAACGGATCGTTATTGGCCAGCGTGACGTTAAAGTCATCGGTTCCACCGTTGACATTACTCGGTCCAGGAGTGATCCCGATATCGCCGCCACCCGTAAACGGTTGGTGCATGCCTTGGCGGAATACGTTGTTGGCGGGTTCGATATGTTGGAAGACGTTCGCCGTGACGATCGTGTTATGCGGCTTGGGGTGAACATTGTCCAAATTGTTCTGAAAGAATCCGCCCGTCTTGGTGATCTCGTCAACTAAACCTTGGTGCAAATTCGAGAAAACATTGTTGACAACCGTACCGCTTGTACCACCGGTCAATAGGACCCCTGTTTCAGGATAAAGTTGGTCGATACTGACACCGTTGACCGGGTCAAGCCTCAGACCAGCGGCACTCGCTTCGGGGCTAATTGTCATCTTGGCAGCGCGTTCGATCAACACGTATTGCTCCAAGACACCGTTTCCGGTGCTGGTATGGTTGTGCCCAAAGATCGTATTGTGGGGAATGAGCGCGCCCGCAGTTGGGAACAAGCGCAAACCAGCGCCAGTGCCTTCGATACCACCAAGAGCGGTGGCCGTCACGGGCTGGATTGGACCGGACAGCCCATCGGGTCCATTTCCAAACGCTTGGTTACCTAGGACTGGGCGTCCGCCAAGATTGTTATAGGTCGCGTCAATTGCAAACGCAATAATCCGTTGAATATCAGGCAATCGGCTAGATGCATTAACCGGCACTTCCACTACAAAATCGCCATTGCGATTGAAGAAAACGATTTGCTGATTATTAACACCGGCGTCGTAGAATTGGAACACTTGAGTATTGTCGGTTCGCACCGGGAAACCACCGCCCGAAATAAAGTCCGGAATTTGAGTAATCGTGAACGTGTCACCAACCAAGGTCAACGGATCGATACCGTTGATACTTCCTCCCGAATTGATCGACAACACAAACGACCGCGGTGCATAGACTTCAACGGCTAGCGAATAGTTGCCGGTACCACCGGTGCCGACCTTCCTACCGGAGATCGAGCGGGCGTCGTAGGTATCGTTGCCAGCCGACGAAACACCGATGTAGTAGGTGCCTTCTTCGGTGGCGGTGAAGTCAATAAACGGATCCAAGTTGCGAGCGGTTGCTGAATCAAAATTCGCTGGCGCAGCAGTTTCCAGATGGTCTGGTGCCTGCCCAGAATTATTGATAACCACTTCGGTTCCGCTGGAGTCAAAGATCCGCAATACCGTATCGGGGCCCTCAAGAATGTTGTTGGCTGGATTAGCGGCAAGCGTATCAATGTCGACCACAAGTCGATCGCCTGCTCCCAAGTGGACGCGATACATATCCACGTCAGCACCGGGCGCACCCAGGCCCACGCTGTCGCCAATGTTTCCGGTCTTGACGAAAGCCCCGTTGGCATTGCCAGTGTGTGCATTGCCGACGCCAACATCGATTGCTTGGGAAAGTAAATCGTTGGGCTCGGTCAGCGGATTGCCGCTAAACTCAGCGGCATTGCCGTCTTCGCCATAGATCGTGTTATTAACAATCCTCGGCACAGGTTGAGGCGCATTATGCACAGGCGCTAGCTGTGGACTGAACGGATTACCGCCGCCTACTTTCTGGAAAGTACTAGAGAACACGATGTTCGTCGCGCCCTCGACGTAGACCGAAGCGTTCGGTGTCGTTAGGTTGCCGAAATTGATCGAGCTAAAGAACACATTGCCGTCACGTAGGGAAGTCCCGAGGGTTGCCTCCACCAGCGGTGCCATTCCATTGGTGACAAGAATGCTGCTCTGAATTGCGTCATAGATCGCCAACATTACTTCGTGACGCGTGGATCCTTGATTGTGTCCGAGATAGCCGGGTGGTGGAACCGTTCGGTGGTAGTAAACCGGGACGTGACCATCGACGACGCCGTCGCCACCAAGAACGCCGCTACCGCCCGCAGGCACGGGCGCACCGTTGAGTTCCTCGAACTCGAATACAACTCGCAAATCGGCGGCATCAATCACAAACGTTAGTCCGTCGTTGATCGAGTCACCAAAGGTCAACGCTGCTAACGAATCGATGCTCGATTCGAACACGAATGGTCGAATGTCGCCATCGACTTTGATTCCTGCCATCTGGGCTTGGTCGATCGTGTTATTACGAATCGTGATTCCCGGCGCTAGTCCGCCAATCAACAGATTCTTAGCGGTATCCACGCCAATAGGATCGAATGCGTCGGCTTGTCCATTGAGCGTCGGCAGATTGCGAACAGCGCCTGGATTGGTGCTTCCGATAGGCGCACGATTCAAAAACGGATTCGACGTCGACTGTGGCCCAATATGAATTTGTGTTTCGGGGCTGCTCGCCGAACTGCCTTGAATATCCTCAGGATCGGTACCCCGATCGCCGGGTTCGCTGTAGATACCGATCGCATTCACATGGCTGATCGTATTCTGCTCGACAATGATCTGGCCTTGTGCCCGTTCGACGTTTTCATCACCGAAGCCGCGATTAAAAATTACTGGCAAGCGGAAGGGTTCGTCGACCGCGTGCAGTGGCGTGCCGGAAGCTGGCAGCGGCATCGTCGCTGAGACTTCCAAGAAATCTCCCAGCACCAAACCTGCAATCGCTACGGTGACGTCACCGCGGTCTTCCGTCGCCGAGCCCGTGGAATCCGACGCTTGGATGCGAATCGTGTTTTGCACGACTGGCAGGTTAATCGCAGCGCGAATCGCCCCAGCAATCTCTGTTTGTGTACTGGCGGCGCTAAACGGAATTCGCACGTTGCCCGGCACGACGCGAGGATTCTGCGACAAAGTTGTATCGTCAAACTCGAATCGCATCGTTCGTACACCGTCGCTGAGGGTGAACGTATCTCCATCGACGAGTTGATCAGCAAACGGTGCCACGATGGTAATCGCTTCTTGCTGACGCGTGTTGGTGTCGAACGTCGTATCCAGTTGCAGGCCAAAAGCATTGGGCGTGGCATACGGTGTTGCTGGACGAACTTCCAATTGGTATTCACCAGGCACACTTAGGCTGGACGCAGCCCCCGAGATGCCCGTCACACCGCGAGCGGCACCCAGCACCATCTCACCTCGCTCGGCAAATCCGACGATAAAGTCGTCCAGATACAAACCTTCAGCGGTGCCGAACGCGAATTCGTCAACGGTGTATTCAAATTCCAGCACGATGTTTGTATGGCCAGCAAACTCCGCCAACGACGCAATCGCTTGACTGAATGAGTCCACACTCGTTACCGGCGAGAGGATAGCGTCACTTAAGATCGAACCCAACGGGTTTTGATCACTTGTCGCCCGAACTACGACGTTATCCAAACCAGCCGGATCATAGAGATAACTGAAATAAAATCGCGGCTGATCGTTAGGACCGTAACCTGTCAGATCAAAAGGATTGCTTGTGATCGTACCTACTGGGGTACTGCGATCAAAGCGAAGAGACTGATTTCCAGGGTTACCACCGTCGTTGGCATGACCCTCCACGGACACATGCAGCGTGTAGGTGCCTGACGTTGGCCGGTCGGCTGGATCGAGATTGAACGACAGGGATGCTGGATCGTAGGTCGTTGCTTCGGGAGCGACGGCGACGTAATACGTACCAGCGGTAAAGAACGTGGGAAATGGTTGAATGTACGGATCGTCGGTAAACGAACTGTTGAAATTGTTGAACGTAAATGACGGTAAGCTGCCCTGGGCTCCATCGTTCACGAGTGAATTGGAACTGAATCCAATCTGATTGAATGTGGCGTCGAATAAAAACATCTTCAAGTCGACGCTGTCGGGATCCGTGCGACTGGGGAAGACAACGTTCGTTGGCAATACGGTGTTGTCGAACTGGAACGGGTTGGCACCATTATCGATATCCAAAATCACTTGCGCCCCGTCAACGGGCACAGTGAATTGGTAAATATCCACAATCTCGTTCGGAGTGGTGCCGAAGACCGTCGTATGGGGAATGAACTGTGACGTATTGAAGCTCCGGTTTCCAATATCCGGATCGTCCGCCAAGCTCCACAGCGGATCGCCCAAATCGAGATCTTGCGAAGTCGCAAACGTTCCGCCAAGATTCGGGGCTTCAAATTGAACGCTCGGTGGGAACAGCGAAGTATTGCTGGAGCCATTGAACGTGTCGCCGAAACCATGCCCTGGAGTAGTGCCTCGCTGAGTTGTGACGGTCCATCCCGGTTCCAAAGTCGTGCGATCGAACAATTCGGTTTCGCGCGGCGGCAATGCGGTTGCACCGCCGATCGTATCCAGACGGTCCTCGAAGATTCGCAAAATCGATTCCAAAGGTTCCCGCCGAGTTGTCGGATTGGTTAACGCGTCAGCAATTCGACCATCACCAACGACGGCGACAAAGTACGATCCTTCGGTAAGTGAAATCGGGCCAACGAACGGGTCGCCTGCGTTCACTGAACCACGTGTCAGCAAATCGATCGATGAACTCGTTACTGGCTTGGCTTGGTCGTCCAAGATGCTGCTGTCTTCGCCCATCAGGATCAGCCGAGGTTGCTCCGGTCCTTGTTCGCCATCCGGATCGTAGAATACGTACAACGTCGTATCTGGGCGGCTGAAACCAGCCGCATAATCAACATCGAATACACTGGTGGTGGCTAGATTCCCACTGGCGTTTCCGTAAACATCGATTTGATAGAAGTCGGTGTCATTAGCGGTGGAGAACGCTCCGCCGACACTGAACACCTTGTCTTCGCTGACCAGCAGGTTGCCGATGTATTGCGCCCGATTGCCTGGCGCGTTGGGATTTGTCTCCAGCGCATCATTGTTGGAGGCAAACGGATCGATAACTTCGTTCTCCTGAGCTTCGCCCAGCAAAGGCGATGTTCCTTGCGCACCACGGACATGAATGCCGTGTTGCGCGTAACGAACATCAGCAAACCGCACGATATTGCCGGGGAACTCTTGCTCTTCTCGCAGTCGCAATTGAAAGCGATACCCGCCCTTGGTCAGACCGCCACCGCGATCATCGGGATTGACGCTGTCACTACGCACACGGAAGAAGAATACGCTGCGAACGCCAGGATTCCCCGGCAGCGTCAAACTCAATCCTGCATCACGCGGATTGGTGCTGCCAAAGTCTTCATACAATCCACCGGCACCGAATTCGGTATAGGCCGTATTGCCGCCTTGCAGCGATCGTGTAGTTGCGGCGATGAGTGTATCGACGTCTTCCAGCGGAGCGCCGGCGACTTCGTCAAAGCTGTTGTCACTTCGCGCAATCACGTTGCCGTTGGCATCCAGAACTTCGATAACCGTATCGAGGTTGAAGTTCGTGCGATCGACATCCAACCAAATACGCGTGCCGGCTTCAGCGGTGAAGCTGAAGTTGTCAACGTCGACTTCCTCGCTGAGGAAGCCCTCGACTTCAAAGCCTAAACGAAATTGTTCATCACTGCTGAATACGTTCGGCGCCAACTCGCCAAGAACTTGCGCGTTGGAGATGCTGCCGTTGAGCCCTGGAGCATTCTCAGCCGTCAACGTTTGTTCGAGAATATAATCGAAATTGCGGTCATTACTGTATTGGTCGAATAGAATGCTACGCCAATCATTCGCCTCTGGGCGTGAACCGAAGCTGTCGCCGTTATTGTCGGTGAACTGCGATCCATCCGGTTTGAGTCCAGCACCGACGGTATCGTCAGCAAAACTCGTGAGAACCACCGGGGCTCCCGGCAAGCCAATAATCTGTACCGAGCCGCCGATCCGATCTTCGATATCCGTTAATGATCCAGTTGCAGAAAGTCCCGTCCCGCTACTAGGACTGAACGGTGATCCGGCGCCTGTCAGCTTGACCACCAAACTCTCTTCGGGACGGCTGATCAGTCGCAGTCCGCCTTGCGAATGGAAATTACCAACTTCCACAGAATCGAATAGCAGGTGAACAATGTCCGTGTCGTCCCAAACACTTTCTGTGGTGAGCAAGCCACCGCGAATTTCCAGACCCGTGATTTGTCGATTATTCACCGTGTCAGTGGGCACGATGTCGTAACGATTTAAACGGACCAGCGGCCCGTAGTTGTCATCCAGTGTCGAGAAGCGATCGATATCGCCGGTCTGGCGTCCCAAATCAACACGTCGCTCGGCCGTCATCGAATCGCTATCGATATCAATGATCGTGCCACGGTTATCGACAAAGGTATTGCCGACGATTGTTGGTTGAGAGCCGCGAACGAAAATCGTTGCTTGTGTGACACCCAAACGACCGAAACGGCCTACTGGACCTGCACCATCTTGTCCGTCTTCGTTGAATTCGAAGCGGCTGTTCGTCACACGGCCATCGGCTTGTTGCAATTCAAGCGCCGCAAAACCACGACTCTGGCCACCATCGATCAAGCTAACACCGCCACCGTAGGCGACGGTCGCAAAGTCCAAACTGACACTTGCCGTTGCAGCAGCATAAATACCGGACCAGTCCGCACGCGCCGGGAGAGTTACTCCGGCTGGTGAATTGTTGTCGTTGTTGGTATCGAATGTACCGCCAGCACCAAAGCGGTCATCCGCAAAACTGGTGAAAATAACCGGGTTACTGGGCAAGCCTTCAGCGAGCAGTTGAGCACTTTGTCCCAATTCCAATCTCGCACCACGGAACTTGATCACAGTTCCTGGATCGACCACCAACGAGGCATCTAAACGACCCCGGATACCGGCACGGGTCAAGTCCAATACACCCTGCGTCGTACGTCCGTTGTCGACGTAGTTCGCACTCGTGGCGTCCAAGTTCGCGATCAGTCGGTATTGCCCGGTTACCAAATCCCGTCGATACAAGCGACGCGAAACGTAGTCAGACGCACTCAAAACCGGGGGCAAGTTAAGCAAGCGAACCGTTGAGTTCGCACCCACCGTCACTTGGCCTGACGGATCACTGGGCAGTGATTCAAAACCACCGGCGTCCACGAACGTCATGCGGTAATCGTAGGTGCCTGCGGCTAACGTCCCGCCAGAGACCGTGATGAACGACGTTGATACCAAGTCGGGTTTCACGCCGTCTTGAATCGAACCGCCGGGGGTTCCTTGGATCAGAATATTTTCGGGTACATAGTGCACGACACCGATATCGTCCAAGCGACCAGCAAGCGTCAATGCTCGCGGTGGCGTTCCGGGTGTTGTGACGACACGAATGAACAAACCGTTGATACTGTTGTTCAAGAACAGGTTGTTGTTGATCGCCGGTCCGACACGAGCGTAATCGGAGGTGAATGCACCGCCTTGCTGGAAACGCGGTTGTTGGAAACTTGTTTCCTCGAAACTGTCTGGCGAAGCGCTGATTGCCGCATCGGCGCTGAAGCTGATCTCATTAAACGTCACGGTCGGACGTAGATTGAAAATCTGGATCGGATTAACAAGCTGTTGAATCGAGTCGATCAACAGGTTGCTGCTGCCACCGTAGCGGATTTGGGCATGATTGACGTGTTGTAGGAAGATACCTTCGTCTTCCAGATCCAATCGTCCTTCGCTCTGGTCCACATCACGACGGAACACCAAGCCACCCCAATCGCCGGGCGCTGGAACTTGCTGGGGCTGGGCAGTCGAGGAATCGGCGTTGCGGTCTTTGGTACTGGTAAAGATCACGCTGCCGTCACTGAACAGCGGTGAGACCGCATTCGTGCTGGCGATCGGTGTCGTCGTCACTGCAGCATTCTGAGGTGAGAGCTGGACCAATCGCGGCGTACCGAGCACTTGCAACGCACCACCACTACGGTCTTCCAACAGCGTGCTGCTGCCAACACCGATTAGCGCACCGCGCAGTTTGAATACGGCGGCAGCGTCGATCATCGTCGTGACGCCCTTGGGCACGTCCATCGTACGACCGTCTTCGAGCGTGATACCACCAGTGTCGGAAACACCGATCTTGTAGGCAAAGTTGTCCGCCTCGGTCGCAATATTATTGTCAACGCCACCGTTGCCGACGATCCTCACGATGTCGCCGGGGATCGTCGATCCAAAGGCGTTCGGAACCGCAGGATTGCTGATATTGTTAAACGGTCGTGTCAGAGTTCCGTTGGCGTTCGGACCAGCCGTCTTATCGACAAAGATTGTGCGACCGGCTGCATTGGCGGCACCAAAATCATTTGACAGACTAATGCCACGCTCGCCTGAAAGCGTTAATACCGCACCACCGATCGTGGCGCTGACGCCGGTTTCGCCGCTACGCGCATTAATCGCGGAAGCCAATGCTGCGGCCAAGCCCGTTGCGGGTGTCGAACCGATCGGTCCCGGCGCATAAATCACCGGTGCATTGCCAGCTCGCGGCGACTGACCGGCGGGAACGAACTCGTACGTGCGAGACACGCCAGTGCCCCCAACAATCGTCATCGTTTGACCTGGAGTGACGGCTGCACCATCATTCACGAAATTGATGATTCGATTGAGCGGTCGCGTTTGGAACCAGAAATTATTCACACCACCGGGTGTTCCATCGCCGTCACCATCGATTGGTGTTCCAGGCACGCCGACACGTGCGCTGTCTAAGTCGCGGATCACATCGATTTCGTCGACTTGCGGCTCGAACTTTAAGTTCAAGTCGTACTGGCCTTGAGTCAGACCGCCAAAGCCGCTTCCGGGAATCGTGGGGTCGTAGGTGTTATTGCCACTGGCGGCGACACCTATGTAATAGACGCCTGCGCCAAGCTTCGCAACGATTCGCGAATCTTCGCTGAAGTAATCATCGTTTCGGCTGAGTTGGACAAGCCCGCCACCTTCGAGCAACAGTGGGCTGTAGTTCAAGTCTGGACCGCTAACATCCGTCCCGGGGTTTCCTTTTTCGATCGTCGCTTTGACAATACTGCTAGCGAACGGACTGTTGTTGATCGCATTGACAATATCGGCCACAGGAACCGTCGGCACATTCGTGCCACGACGCGGCATATCGACCACAATTCCGTTGGCGATCGGATTTCCAGAGTTATCAACCGGTTGGGTCACTCGAATCGTCCGGTCACCGGTGGGGCGATCACTGCGGAAGAAATCAATGCGAACATTGTTGCCTAGTTTGCCGGGGGCGATCGCATCAAAGCGAACGGACAAATCCGTACCCACATTGAAATCAGTAACGATCGAGGCATCTTGCTGTTGGAACAACGTTAACGTCGTATCCAGTGAACTCGAATCCGGCAGTCGCTCGGCAAAGGTCTCGGCCGTCAACGTACCGACTCGGTCCGCATCCCCAAGATTGACTTCAAATCGATACATATCGACGTCGATGCTATCGGGTCGATGCAAGTACTGGCCGTGCAGAACGTCATAGTTGGCCGGGAACACCGGCTCGTTATCATTGAGCGTATCGATGGATTGGTTGAGAAACGCGTTGTTCAGCGTCAACAAAGTTTGCGAGGTCAGCTCTGGCGTCTGTTCCAATCCCAACAACAAACCAATGCCAGCCATCGCTTTGCGCAGAAAGTCTTCGCCATAAGCGGTATTGAAGGAAGCTTGGTTACTGAACACGATTGCCGAATCGACAAACGTGGGATCAATTCTCAGACTCGCGTTGAGAACTGGCAGGTTCAAACGCTGAGTTCCCAACAAAGGCGGTAGGTCGGCGACGTTGCCCAGTGCGAACGTAATTCCTTGGTCAACCGTCTCGCGGAATTGGACACCGATTTCGCTGCTCCACAAATTCAACGCTTCGCGAATTCGTGTCTTCTGGCGGTCGTTGATCTGGTTCAGGAAATTGTCTGTTCCGACCGTCGCGAAGATGCCCTTGAAGTTGTAGTCGATCTCGGTAATGCCATCGGTGATGTCGGCTCCATTGGCACCAAACAAACTGTTCAGGTGCTGGATCAATCCGCCGCCAGCTACTTCCGGTAGTTCACGGTGACCTGGGTCGTCGTTACCGCCGGGAAGTTCGATTGCGAACGGTTGCGGCGAGATCTCTTCGCTGAGAATAAAACTTCTCAGGTTTCCATCGAGTCCGAAAATCCCGACGTCCAGTGCTGTGCCCAAGGTATCGCCCACAGCTTGCAAGACGATGGGTGGCGCACCAACAACGCGTGCAGGGACCACTGTCCCGCCACCGGCATTTTGGACGCCGTCCATTTCGAACGTGATCGCGATCAGCGCTGCGACCGCTGGGTTTGCAGCGACAGCGTTTCTCAATCCAATCGCCGAGACGCCTGCATTCCCTAAATCAAAGACAATAGTGCCATCGGTATCGACTCGCGCCGTGACCGGCCCGGTGCTGGCGCGTTCAAAGCGAATCCGTTGACCACTGCCGGCCTCTCCGATCGCTTTGGAGGCGAAGCGGATGCGAAAACCTTCCCGATCGAATGTGTCGATTGCTGCTGCAGCCACGGCGACTTGCGAAGGAGGCAAAATCAAATCGGTCCGCGCGTCGACTGCCGTACCGACTCGCAATCGAAACGTGCCACCTTCGAGCGGAACACCGGGCAAGTTGTTGATGTCACCGGCGAAGAATAGCCGCGCGGTATGGGTCGCTTGGTCATACACGACGCTGGTCGGATTGTAGATCACGTCGTCGGTTGTGCGGACCGTGTCTTGGGTCAACAGCAGTTGATAGAACCGTGGGTTCTCAGCCGACCTTGAAGTAGGTTGTCCGGTTGTCGGATCATCTTCGACGAACAACGGATCTTCATTAAAGTAGACGACAATCTCGTTGCGGTTTTGAGTCAACGAACCATCGGCGTTTCGCACAACTGGTTGCGGAACAACGGCCTCGATCAATGCGCCAAGTTTAAGTTCAAAGTTAACGACCTCGCTTCGCTCCCCTGGAGTTCGCGAAACCAGGAACTCTTCGTCTTCATTGCGCAAGCCGACGATGCTTCGGCTGGCATCGTCAAAGCCGAATACTTCAAGGCGATACTTATCGTCGACAAGCTGATCAGCAAACCGAATCACCACTTCGTTACTGGCGTTATCAGCAAGGGTCACCAACCCTGGGTTAATTGTAACGTCGTCGCCGGTTCCGAGATTTCCGTCGGCACCGGCACGAGTGATTCGAATCCCCTCAACCGTCGCCGTGTTACCGACTTGAGTTGTCTTGATGACTTGGTCTTCATCAAAGCGCAGCGTCAATACACGGGGAGCGGTATCGCGTACCGATCCGTCAACGATCAAGTCGCCTTCGTTCGGTTGGACGCCAATCAATTGTGGGCCGGCAAGAAGCTGGCGAGATTCCAAAGTTTCGAGCAAATGCCGACGTCGCATTCGCGAAAATGCTCCCGACTTTGTCGAACCCGTGTTGGATGAACCCGTCTTGCGACCGGATACCGATTTGCTCAGGAACTTGGTGAAGTTCTTTCGCTTACGCGAGGTCATAGACCGAACCTTCGATTGCGAACGAGACTGAAATGACTCCGGATTGGAGCGGTACGGTCTCGAAAGTGGGATGAATGAATGGGGTTACTGTCAGCCAACAAGCTAATGAGGAGTCACGTCGACGAAACCACCCGTGCCGGTACTGGCGGGATCGCAAACGCAGTTGCCGAGTATAGTTAGGGCAATTTCGCCCGCAATTGTTTGATTTGGTTCCACTGCACTTGTCCGCTGAACGCGCGTGTCCGCGTAACGGTCATAACGATGACAACACTCATTTGCGATCACGCCCCCCCGACTAGGTCGCTATCTTCTCCGTCACAACCGCTACATGCGGTTGCCAGCTTGGACGATTTAATGGAAGCAAAAGTTCCCGAGGACTTCCCGGCTGCTCAGAAGAGGGGATAGTAGTCTATAAGTCTCGTCCTGATTTTTGACATGAATTTATTTGGTCAAGGCCCTGGAAACTGCACAACCCACTTCGAATGCACTGCGAAACGTTGATCTGCCGATAGGATAATACGTCAGCGGACTGACATCCGAAACGGACTTCGGATGGACCGGTGATCACCGGCTCGAGTGAAGATTCGATCATGACCAATCCTTCGCGTCGCCAATGGCTACAAGCGACCGCTTCGGCTGTCATCTCGGCTGCGACGGTTACCGGATCGACAACCCGAGCGGATTTCGCTCCTGTTCGTTCGCTGCCGGTGATCGCCAACCGGACCCGCTCAAACCCCAGCGAGTTCAAGCACCGAGCGATCGCTGATTACGTCGAAAACATGCGAGGCTTCGGCGGTTCCCTAGCTCGGCACGGTTGCGAACTGGTGGACCGTTCCCAGCGAGATAATTCGCACTGGGATTTCGATATCGTGATAATCGGCAGCGGGTACGGGGCGTCGATTTGCGCCGCACGACTGTCGATCGCTAAACGCCCACAGACTCGCCTGGCCGTTCTTGAACGAGGCTGTGAATGGATTCCCGGTACCTTTGGTGACACGCTACACCAGATCACTCGGGAATCACGCTACAAGTTGCTGGGGCCGCGAAAGAACTCGATCGACAACCCCGTTGGTCTGTTCAACACGATGCAAAACGACGAGGTCACGGTACTTTCGGGAAGTGGCCTGGGGGGTTCGTCGTTGATCAATGCTAACGTCGCCATTCGGCCCGACCGTGATTGCTTTTCTCAATCGTGTTGGCCCGAGGCCCTGCGTGATCGCAGCATGCTTGATCCCTATTTTCACCGCGCCGCTTGTGAACTGGGAGTGACGAGTGAACAGCCCGACGCCAGCCCCAAGTCCCACGCCCAGCGACGTGCGGCAGAACATCTCGTACCTTGCGGCGCGAGTTTCGAGAATGCGGATTTGACGATCACTCGTGGCCACACTTCGGACGGTGCCATATTGAATCGTCAAGGCATGCGCCAACGCGGTTGTATCAGTTGTGGTGATTGTACAGCCGGTTGCAACGTCGGCGCAAAGAATACGTTGGCAATGAATTACTTGCCGCTTGCTCGACAACACGGTGCGGAACTGTATACGCATACTGAGGTCATTCGTATCGAGAAGCTCGATATGGGCTACCGCGTCCACTTCAAAAACTATCAACTCGATCGCAATGGCGAATACCAAGCTCGCTGTGGCACAATCACCACTCGAATGGTAATCATCGGTGCTGGCAGTATCGGCAGCAACGAGATCATGCTGCGTAGCCGCGGTTGCGGGATGGATTTCTCCGATCGAGTTGGATACCAATGGACCACCAATGGAGACGCGCTCGGCTTCGTTCGTCAGAGCAAGTATCTAACGAATACGGCTGCAGTCGGCGCTTATGCAGGCGATAGTTGTGATGTCGGACCCACGATCCAGACGAATCTGACCTATCCCAATCGCCCTGAGTTATCGCAGCGGATACTGATTCAAGACGGCAGCGTCTCGCGCGCTTATGCGAACATACTAGGGCTGTTGATGCGTGATATGGATTTCGATCAAACCTTGCCAATGTTAGGAATGGGACACGACGGTGCCAACGGACGCGTCGTGCTGCGAAGCGATGCCGGCGATGGACATGCCTTGGGAGAAGTCAAATGGCCTGGCTTGGTGAACAGTCCCTATCGAGCACTTATCCGCCGAGAATTCGCCCGCGTCGCAGCCGCCCACTCAGGCACATACAAGTACTTGAAGATCTTTGGTGACAACCTGATCACCGTTCATCCACTGGGCGGATGTGCGATGGCGGACGATCCGCTTTGTGGCGTCGTGGATCACCTCGGACGCGTTTTCGATGGTCGCCAGGGTGGGATGATCGATACCAATAATATGCATACCGCCGCCGTTCACCCAGGATTGTACATCGCCGATGGTTCGATCATTCCGACGTCAATTGGTTGTAACCCGCTACTGACAATCTCGGCTCTTGCCGAACGTATCGCTGATGGCATTCTCGTCGATCCAGCACACAGCGATCTGTTTCGATCGGCTTCTTGAACCGCAAACAGCGTCGTGAATCACGAAGAGCACCCCAATCCGTAAAGGGGTAGTGCGTTGACGTGGTTTTCAGGATAGTTTTCACGCTTTAATCCAATAAACTTTATTGAGGACACGGACCGTGAGTGAACCGATCAGTTTTCCTCCTACCCGTGCCTCGGTGGGGCTTGTCATGGGCAGCCGCAGCGACTGGGACACCATGCTCAGTGCATCGACGTTGCTTGATGAGCTGCAGATTGCACACGAAAAACGGGTCGTCTCCGCCCATCGAACTCCCGAGCACATGTTCGCGTACGCCCGTCAAGCCGAATCGCGGGGACTAAAAATCATTATCGCGGGTGCTGGAGGTGCGGCCCACTTGCCCGGAATGATCGCTTCGGAAACCAACCTGCCGGTGATTGGTGTACCGATTCAAAGCCGAGCGTTGCAGGGGCTGGACTCGCTGCTGTCGATTGTACAGATGCCCGGCGGCGTGCCCGTAGCGACGATGGCGATCGGATCGGCCGGGGCAAAGAACGCGGGAATTTTCGCCGCACGTATTCTTGCTTTGTCCGATGTGCCACTGCAGTCTCGCTTGGCCACCTGGGTCCAGCGTCAAACCCAAGCCGTGCTCGAATCCGGAGAACTATGAGCAAGAATTCATCCACCACGAATCGGCCGCTGCAAATTCTCCCTGGCCAGATCATTGGGATGGTCGGCGGTGGACAGCTGGGCCGTATGTTCGCCATTGCTGCCCAGCGTCTGGGGTACGAAGTCATTGTGTATTGCCAAGACGAACAGGAACCGGCTGCGCAAGTCTGTGGTCGTGTAGTACTCGGTCCGCTTGATGATGAACGCACTGTTGCCCAGTTCGCCGAGCAGTGCGACGTGATCACCCTCGAATTCGAGAACATTCCCGCGACAATGATGCAGTGGTGTGCTCAGCACGCGCCGGTTTATCCGGAAGCCCGCGTGTTGGCGACAACGCAAGATCGGCTCCTGGAGAAAAGGACGCTACGTGACTCCGGTTTGTCAGTCACCCCGTTTGCCGAAGTCGCCTGTGCCGATTCCCTAACTGCAGCGGCAGAGATATTGAACTGGCCGATGATCGTCAAGACGGCAACCAGCGGTTACGACGGCAAGGGCCAATATCGGATCGAGTCGGCCAGTGATGTGTCACTAGTGCCTTGGCAGGCAACGAATCGCTGGATCGCGGAAAAGTTAATTCATTTTGAACGTGAAATCTCCGTTGTTGTAGCCCGCAATTTAAGCGGCGAGCAAGCGTGTTTCCCCGTCTTCGAAAACGAACACCGACAACACATTTTGGATACGACCGTCGCGCCTGCCCGCGTGTCGACCGAGCTGGCCGAACATGCTCAAGCGATGGCGGTATCCGCCGCCGAAACTCTTGGAGTCGTAGGCTTATTGTGCGTGGAGATGTTCGTCAACGGCGACTCGGTGATGATTAACGAAGTCGCACCGCGTCCACATAATTCGGGACACTTAACAATCGAAGCGTGTCAAACGTGCCAGTTTGAACAACACGTGCGCGCCGTTTGCAATCTACCGCTGGGCGGCACACGTATGATTTGCCCAGCCGCGGCGATGGCCAATCTACTCGGCGATTTGTGGAGCGAATCGGGAGAACCGCCACAATGGCCACGGGCACTTGCGGTGCCCGGAACTCGGTTGCACTTGTATGGCAAACATTCTGCAAAGCCAAAACGCAAAATGGGACACATCACCGCGACCGGCGACTCGATCGACCAAGTACGACAAATGGTCGAACGGGCACGAAGCCGGCTCAGCGGTGTCAGCATCTCAGACCGATAGGAAACTTAACCAGCCAATCGGGAAATACGATTGTGCGGTTGAGCCAATTCTTCTGCGGTGGCTTGATAGCGGTACTGCATCAAGTAGGCATCTTCGACTGTATCATCGTAGAAGTCACGCAATACCGAGATTGCTTTGAATCCAACTTTTTTGAAGAACAGTTGTGCTTCCAAATTCGTTTCGCGAACTTCGAGCATGATGCGGTTGCGTCGCTCGTGCGACAACTTGCCCAGCAACTTGCTGACCATCGCCCCACCGATACCCCGGCGTCGATGATCGTTGTGAACGGCGAAGTTCAAAATGTGCAGTCGAGTTTTGTGCAACTCATAGATCATAAAGCCGACGACCCTATCGTCTTCCTCGGCGACCATCCCGATGCAGTTTCGCTGGCGCAAGCAACGAATAAAATCGTCCTCGCTCCAGGCAAATTCAAAACACCGTGACTCAATCCCCAATACGGACGGCATGTCTCGCCGAATCATCCAACGAATATGAACGCACACGGACGCTTGTTTGGTCTGTTCCACGCCGGACTCCTTCCCACCGAATCGTCGTTGTTCAATGCTCCCGAGCAGCCTTCCTGGCCCACTCGGAAAACGGAATAGTTTGTCGCGGTCTCACACCCCGACAAGGCGAAGATTAGCAGATGCCCAATTCGGCACCAAGACGAAAAGGGGGCCTGTCGGCTATTATCTTGACCATGCCTATTTTGACTATCGAATCGACCTGTGATGAAACCGCCGCTGCCGTAATTTCCGCGTCTGGAAGCGTTTTGGGAGAATGCGTCGCAACACAAGAAGACCTGCATGCGAGGTTCCATGGTGTTGTTCCCGAGATCGCAGCACGCGCCCATGTCGAAAGAATTTTGCCTGTTATCGACACGGCTCTGTCACTGGCTGGCGTCGACGGTCCCCAACTTTCCGCCATCGCCGTCGCGGATCGCCCTGGATTGGCGGGCTCTTTGCTCGTGGGACTCGTGGCCGCAAAAACGCTCGCGGTGGCGTGGAACAAACCGCTGGTTACGATCAATCATTTGCACGCTCACCTGTACGCGTGCCAATTAGCGCAAACCAAGACTTTGTATCCATGTATCGGGCTCGTTGCCAGCGGCGGCCACACGAGTCTTTATTACTGCACCTCACCCTTGGATTTGAAGTACCTCGGGGGCACAATCGATGACGCCGCTGGCGAGGCATTCGATAAAGTTGCCGCGATGCTGTCACTGGGGTTTCCCGGCGGTCCCGCCGTTGCAGCGTTGGCGGACTCCGGCAACCCCACCGCTTTCGAATTTCCCCGTTCTATGATTAACGACGTGAGTTACGATTTCAGCTTCAGCGGACTGAAGACTGCCGTTCGCTACGCAATCGTTGGTCCCGGCCAGCAAGACTTTGCCAACCTCGATATCGACGACCGCGTTAAAGCGGACATCTGCGCCTCGTTCCAGGCGGCGGTCGTTGATGTGTTGGTGGCCAAGAGCGCGAAGGCAGTCAAGCAGTATCGCTGTGATCGGTTGATTGTCGGTGGTGGTGTCGCGATGAATCGAACGCTACGAATGACATTGCAAGCGGCAGCTGACAAAGCTGGATTCGCGGTCATCCTGGCACCGCCGAACCTCTGCACCGATAACGCGGTGATGGGCGCGTTGGCGCTCGAAAAGATTAGACGGAATGAGTTTGCATCGTTGGACCAGGACATCCATCCGGGACTGCAGCGCGGGTTCTAAGTCGAACGGCATCACCCTCGTCGAACAGATTCTAACTTCCATTTCGCACGCGGTTCGAAATCAACACAACAGTTGACCGCGCGGCTGCCTTGTAACAGCTCGTCTCATCAACTGGCTCGCCTTCGCTAATATCGTGCGGCGATTCCAAATCGGTGTCAATCATTCGTTGCCAGGGACCAAATTTCTCACGAAGTCGCGGTAGCTCGAACGAAATGGATTCCCAATACGCGTTGAAAATCAAGTGGTACCAACGCAATGGCGTTTCAAGGGTGAAGGCCAAGCTGCGAGAATCGTCGCTCCAATCGGGCTTGTCAATTTGGCGTCCGCTCCAGTGAACGCGTGACAGCGAAATGACGTCCGTCAAACTCAGTCGCGGATCGGCTCGCTCAGGTAACTTTCGGCGATAATCCACCAGCATCCGCACGAATCGATGAAGTCCGGCATGCTCTTTGATCAAGTCCCAGTTCAACCAGCTTATTTCGTTATCCTGGCAATAGGCGTTGTTGTTTCCGTTCTGACTTCGCCGCATCTCATCGCCCATCAGCAACATCGGAACGCCGAACGCCAACACGTTGATTGTGAACAGATTCTTGATTTGCTTGGTGCGTAACCGTTCAATCTCTGGGTCAGTCGTCGAGCCTTCCACGCCACAATTCCAACTGACGTTCTCATTGTGACCATCACGATTTCCCTCGTGGTTGGCCGTGTTGTGTTTCTCGTTGTAGGAAACCAAATCGTTCATCGTGAACCCATCGTGCGATGTCACGAAGTTGATACTCTGCTCCGGCTCGCGATTGCGGTGTCCGTAGATATCTGGGCTTGCCAAGAAACGTTTTGCCAATGTCCCCACCATGCCCAGATCGCCTTTGACGAACGATCGCACATCGTCTCGAAACTTGCCGTTCCATTCTTTCCAGTGATCGCCAAAAAAGTTTCCGACTTGGTACAAGCCCGCAGCATCCCAGGCTTCGGCGATTAGTTTTGAACCGCTCAATACCGGATCGGTCTCGATATCCCACAGGATCGGCGGATTGGCTTCCGGTTTGCCGCTGATGTCACGTGAGAGTACCGATGCAAGGTCGAAACGGAACCCGTCAACATGCATCTCTTCAACCCAGTATCTCAGACTGCTGAGGATCAATCGCCGCACCACCGCATGGTTACCATTGAGTGTGTTTCCGCAACCGCTGTAATTGGCGTACCGCCGTCGCTCGTGTCCGTTGGCGAGTTGCTCATGATCGAGAATGTAATACGCTGAATTCTCCAAGCCCTTGAAGCAAAACGTGGGCCCCGTTTCGTTGCCCTCGGCCGTGTGGTTGTAGACGACGTCCAAGATGACTTCGATCTCAGCTCGATGCAGCGCCTTAACCATGTCGCGGAATTCATCCAACACCGCCAGTGGAGATTTGGCACATGCGTATTCTGCGTGCGGTGCAAAAAACGAGACAGGGTTGTAGCCCCAATAGTTGCTTAGGCCCGGTGGTGCTTCTTGAGGATCAAATTGGAACACCGGTAGCAACTCCACCGCTGTGATTCCAAGTTCCTTTAAGTAAGGAATTTTTTCAATGAGGCCCCGGTAAGTGCCGCGATGTTTTTCATTGACGCCTGAACTGGGGTGCTGCGTGAATCCTCGCACATGCATTTCGTAAATGATCGTCTTGTTAAACGAACGGTAAATCGGCAGATCGCCCTCCCAGTCATATAGCGACAGATCCGCGACAACGCTCTTCATTGCGTAGGGTGAGTTGTCGCCAGCTCGCGAGCCCGCTTCTCGCTCGAACTTCTTCGGTACTGCGATGGCCCGTCCGTAAGGATCCAGCAGCACCTTACTGGCATCAAAGCGAAACCCATGTTCCGGCAGATACGGGCCGCCCGCTCGAAACGCATAGATTTGCCCCGCACCAAGGCCCTTGACCAACACGTGCCAGTAATGAAACGTCCGATGTCGAGCAGGGTCCAACTGGATAATGCGCGATGGCTTAGCGGCATCGACGTCGTCGAATAGCAGCAGTTCCATCGACGTGCAACTCTTGGAATGGACGCTGAAGTTCACTCCATTTTCGGTGAGCGACGAGCCAAGTGGGTAAGTGGTACCAGCAGCAAGATCGGACATAGGTGTGCGTGACCAGAGCAAAAGTATCTGAAGTTGGCGACAGTGGACGTCATCTACAATCGTACTCTGCTGTTGATACGATTACCGCTTCGAACATCGTGAATTGTTGTGGCTGTTCACGACGATTGCACTGGCTTCACTGGAATAATCGTTACCGTCCACTATTGATCCGAGAAATTTACATCGTCGATACCATAGGCGCGAAGTCGGTCGCGAAGTGTGCCACGATGCAAGCCCAGCAGTACGGCTGCCTTGGCGCGATTGCCGCCGGTTTGCTCCAGCGCAACCTGCATCAAAGCTGGCTCGGCGGCGGCAAGAAACTGTGAGTGGAGAGAATCCGTAGTTTCGCCGCTATCTTCAATCGCCTGCTTGGCCCAATCTCTAACGGCCCCAGCGAGCGATGTTTTGTGATCTTTTGGTTGTCGATCGCGACCTGGTTTGGGTGGCGGAAAATCATGTATCGACAAATTTCGCCCACGAGCAACCATTGCGGCATGGCCCACCGCATGTTTGAGTTCTCGAATGTTGCCGTGCCAAGGACGTTCTTGCAGCAACTGAAGTAACTCGTCATCAATCGCCGACTCGGCCATCGCATAGCCCATCAACGCCAGAAAATGTTGACACAACGGGCGGATGTCTTCGACTCGTTCTCTCAGCGGCGGCAAATGAATTTGCACTCCCGTCAAGCGATGAAACAGATCATCACGGAACGTTCCCGACGCCACAGCATCATGAAGGTCACTGTTGGTTGCTGCTAGAATGCGAACATCCGATGTTCTAAGTTTTAAGTCGCCAACGCGACAGTAATGACCTAGTTCTAACACTCGCAATAATTTGACTTGAACAGCAAGCGGCAAATCGCCAATCTCATCAAGTAGCACGGTTCCGCCAGCAGCACGCTCAAATAGACCGGCCCGGTCCTCAACCGCCCCCGTAAATGCTCCTTTGACGTAACCAAAAAGCTCACTTTCGATTAGGTCCGCATTCAGTGCCACCGGTGCAATGGGGATGTAAGCTTGCTCGGCGCGGCGGCTGTGGCGATGGATCGCAGCAGCGGCGAGTTCTTTGCCGGTACCGGTTTCACCCGTGATCAGCACCGACAAATCACTATCGGCAACCAGCGCGATTTGCCGAAACACATGCTGCATCGCTGGCGACGCGCCCACCAAAATCATGTTGTTGGGCGACATGGGCCCAGTCGCGACGGGGGCGGAAGGCACCGACGCATTCTGCATTGCCACACGACAAGTGCGTATGGCATCTTCCAGTTTGAACGGCTTGGTTAAATAATCCGCCGCACCGCTCTTTACAGCAGCGACTGCCGTTTCAAGATCGCCAAAGGCAGTAATCACAATGACCGGGGCATTGCCCGTCGCATGCAAAAACTTTGGCAATGCCGATATGCCATCTTCCTTGGGCAAGCGAACGTCAAGAATCACCATAGCGATCGGCTGTTCTCGCGCCAATCGCAAACCTTCCTCGGCTGACGAAGCGGTCACGACACGATGCCCTTCGCCCGAAAGCATTCGCTCCAGAGCCCAGCAAATCGATGGCTCATCATCGACAACAAGCACGGTTGATTGAGATGTCATTTTGTTACCTCAAGTTGACCAGTGCATCAAATTCGAAAACGGTTCTGTTGCTCTCGCGACTCCAGTGCACTGAACCACCGAGATACTCGGCAGCGCGGCGAACGACCGGAAGCCCGAGCCCCATGCCTTCGGGCTTCGAAGTCACAAACGGCTCAAATATTTCGTCGGCAACGGATGCAGGCACACCCGGTCCATTGTCGGAAACTCGAACGCGGATCAAATCGCCTTCGAGCAGACTCAATGCGACCTGAACATGATCACCCGCCTGAATCGCATTTTGTATCAAGTTCGTTACCGCAGCGATCCAAGTCGGTCCATCTTTAACTTGCCAGCGGTGCATCGCTTCGAGCGCGATCCACTCGATATCAACTCGCAAGTGCTTTGCAATCGACGAAATGCTCGCAAGAATATCATCCCAGCAAACGGCAACCGCCATGGGACGATCTTCGTCTTGCCGCCCCGATGCTACTAACAGTATTCGACGCACATAGTCCTCGGAAAGTTCGAGCTGATGAATGGCAATTCGGATGCCCTCATCGTCGGCGGTCGTGCACTCAGCCGCGTGTAACTCGACTGCCATCCTCGCTCCCGTCAGACTGTTGCGAAGTTGGTGTGCCATGCCACTGGCAACTTGGTGAAGCAACTTTTCACTTCGTTGCCGATTGAGTTGTTTCCAAAGTTGGGCCAATTGCTTGGCCATCGAATCCACGGCACCACTAAGCCTTCCCAATTCGTCGTCGACATCGTCGGACGCGGTTGATTCAAAATCACCATGGGCAACAAGTTCGACCCGTCGTTGCAGACGTCCGATCCTGCCGACCAATCGGGAGGTCAACAATAGCGTTATCGTTGAGAGTGCAATAATCGTCGAGATTCCGGTCGCTAAGGGCAACAGCATGGCTCGTCGACGAACGGCATCTAGTAGTTGCTCGTCAAACAGAGCCACAACAGTTGTGACGCCGTCGGACCGCGCCTTGCCCCGTATCGTTGAAAACGAAAACTTCCGATAACGATTGCCGTCAACGATTACTTGCTCGCCTTCATGTGGCAAGCGAGCGACCTCGATCGTGCTGACTAAGATGGTGTGTGTTTCGTCCAAGGCGATCAGTTCAGTTCGCGTCAATTCGGCCAGCGAGTCCAAGACCATCGCATTGAGCGGAAAATTTGCATCCGAAAGCGTTTGTCGGATCGCATGAAAGCGTGCCTGCATTTCATTTTTAGCCCAACGTGTCCCGAGCCAGTAAGAAACAAACGCAACAAGCGCGGCCGCCAGAATCGCTGTCAGAATGATTGGCCCTAGCAAGCGTCGTTGTAGGGATCGAAATTTCAGCACCTTGCAAGATGTCCTTCGCACTAACTTCGGGTAATGACTGCTTCCGCCGAATTTAAGTGGCGAGGATGATCATGGCGATCCGTTGGCCAGAGCTTGATTGGCCACTCGCCTTGGAGCTAACCATTCTAATGAAAACGCAGCGATGGAATATCCGCCGCCGGCGATGAAAAGAACGCCGTTTCTGTGAGATGTTGTTAAGCATCATTGGCAAAGTGGCTGGCAAAAGCGTTCGCCCTCTTTGCGGCACAAGGAATGCTTAGTCGTCGGTAATCGGCCCTTAGCGAGAGGAATACCAGATGCCGCACAAACCACCAGACACTCTAGGAAAATGTCGACGATGAATCGAAACGACAGACCGGCTTTTACACTTGTTGAACTGCTTGTTGTGATTGCCATCATCGGAGTGCTCGTCGGTCTGCTGTTGCCTGCGGTACAGTCGGCGCGCGAGGCCGCACGACGGATTCAATGCTCCAACCATCTCAAGCAGATCGCGTTGGCGTGCCACAACTACCAAAGTGCTTTTGGGAGATTTCCTCCGTCGGCACTCGTTGACTTGAACACGAGCACGACGGGCAATAATGGCTCCTGGGGTGTTCATGGCCGCATTTTGACGTTCCTGGAACAAGGCAGCATCTACGAAAAGGTTGACCTTTCCGTTGCCTGGGATAATCAACTAGCGATTGATAACGTCAAGATTCCGACGTATGCCTGTCCCAGTGATCCCGGAAGCGAGCAGGTACGTGACCCAGGGAGTGGCCGCCCGAAACTCTATCCCACAAACTACGGGTTCAACTTTGGACGATGGTTCGTATTCGATCCGGCCACTCGCCAAGGAGGCGATGGAATGTTCAGTCCCAATGTGTTTCGAGATTTTCGCGACTGTTTGGATGGCAGTAGCCATACGTTGCTTGCAGCTGAAGTCAAAGCGTGGACTCCCTACAAACGCAACGGCGGACCAGGCTCAACTGCTATTCCAGCAAACCAGTCCGAAGCCGAAGTGGTCGTGGCCACCGCGCCTGATTTCAAAGACACTGGGCACACCGAGTGGCCGGATGGTCGCGTGCATCACACGGGGATCACGGTCACATTGCCACCCAACAGTGACGTTCACTATACAAACGCCGGACAACTTCACAAACAAACCGACTACAACTCATGGCAAGAAGGCAAAGACGGCTCAGCCGGTAACCCGAGTTATGCGAATATCAACTCACGAAGTCACCACCAAGGCCTAGTCAACGTGGTGCTGGTGGATGGCAGCGTGCAATCCATTACCGATTCAATTGAACTAAAAACGTGGCATGCGTTGGGCACGCGTGCCGGTCATGAAATCGTCGAACTAAAATGAATTTCGATCTGGATATCGTTCGACACGTTCTGCACTACACGAACCATCTATTCGTGCCGTTTGTTATTGCGAATATCGTGTGGAGCGATCACCGGTGGGCGGTAGGTTTCATGATGGCAAGCACAATCCTAATTGACTTGGACCATCTTTTGGCCGACCCAGTTTTTGCTCCAAACCGTTGTAGCATTGGTTTTCATCCTCTTCATACGCTCTTGGCTGGTGTTGTTTATACCCTGCTGCTAGCAGTTCCCTCTTGGAGGTGTCGAGCAATCGGTGTTGGATGTCTATGGCATCTATGCACGGATGCTTTGGATTGTTGGTTGAATAAAATTTGTCAATAGGCATGCTTAGCTCGGAACGTCTTGACGACGTTGGAAAAAATCGTCGCCAAGGCCGGTTTGGTTCCGTGGTCGAGGTTGATGTAGAACCTGAGGTCGACCCGCGAAACGGAATCTCTGGCCCGCACCCGTCCGAGGCGTTTGCCAAGTGAATTCGAGATCCCCTGGGCGTAGCCCAGTTAGCTGAGTTGCTGGAACAGATGGATCGTCGAAGTGTGGAGCGGTAGACTAGTGGCATGAAAGAGCAATTGACCAAGCTATTGACCGCGACCCCGTTTCAACCGTTCATCATCAAGATGAGCAACGGTGAACAATGGGAAGTCAAACACCCCGAGAATCTAGCTGTCGGCAAACATTTCATGGTCCTGATCGAACCGGAGACCGACCGCACCCACGATCTGTATTTGCTTCATGTTGTCGCATTTGAGCGACAACCCAAGGTGCCAACGTAGGCCCCGGCTTTTGCATTGGCCCAGGCGTTAACATCACGGTGCGAATTACAAGCCCCAAGCGTCGTTGCACACAGTCCGGCGGTAAAATGGCTGCGTGGTGGGGGCCAGAAGGCGAACCGCGAAACGGAATTACTGGCCCACGATCCAGCCAAGGATGTGACGAGTTGGCTTGGCAATTCACCGGACGTGGCGGACAAGCATTACGCCATGACAATGCAGGCGAGTTTCGACCAAGCGATCGTCGACGGTGCGAAGATTTTTGGTGTGACGACCATCGTGCAGTCGTCAGTGATGTCGCAAGAAGTTGGTCAAATCAAAGACACGGGGGTGGTGACCGAGAAAACACCACAAAATCCACCCCAGACATTGCGGGACAATGGCGTCCTAAACGACGACACGAAAAAAGCCGATGCTGAAAACCCCGTAAATAACTGGATTTGTCTTGCATCGGCTATTAGTGTCTTGCCGTTAAGCTACCCCGCTAGGACTTGAACCTAGAATGACTGAACCAAAATCAGTAGTGTTGCCAATTACACCACGGGGTAGGACCGCTGATGAAGTCTAGCATTTGTTTTGCCTTAGATGAAGAGCACCTTGATGGAGTTTGGGTTCATTTTTTTGTGCGTCTTGCGCCGTTTCTGTGGCATATTTTTGATCCGAGCAATTCTCCCAGGGGGCAAATGTTGGAGACCGAAGAATTCTCAACAAAATGGACCGTGGAACGGCTGCTTTGCTTGCCAAATATTGATCAGCAGCGAAATTCCGCGTTTCCACTCCGCCGCGACGAGTTCGTCGAGTATCGCCTTCGATCGCAATCCGACCTCAAAATTGCGCTTTGCTGCAGGCCAGCAGTTGCAGCAAATGGCGATAGACCGAGCCCAGCTATGGTCCAACACCGAAGCAGCATTGCTCGAGCAGACCTGATTCGCCAAACTCTCCGCTTGGACAACTTCATTCGAGGCGAATAACCATGCCAGGTACGGCCGTCACGATCGTTTTTTCTGAGAAGTAGCAAGAAGTACTGCTGAAGCTTGCTTCTTTCTGATCAGTTTCGATTGCACTTTCTCCGCGGTCAACGGTAACAAGCGAAGACGTCACGGCCGGGAAGCATCCGGTTTATGTTGAATCAGTGCCTTTGCTACTGAACATAATGAGTTCTAAATCGGTTGGATCGCACGAGTGGTAACGCCCAGGAAAAAGCTTAACGACTCTGTAGCTGCTGGGCCGCGGCTGCAAGAGCTTCGGCTTTTTCAGTTTGTCCGAGCTGATGGTTTGTGTAAGCTAAGTTTTGTATGGCGTTTGTCTGGTTGGGATCGATCCGCGAAATTTTCTCGATAATATCGACCGCATCGCTGAACTTCTCTTGATTGACGAGCACGACTCCCAGATTCAACAGACCCCACGATTGATATTCCAGCCAAAACGTACTGTGCACGATCGGGTAGTATTGAGGAGTTGCACTGGGATCCAACCAGATGCGGGCCAATCCATCAACACTGCGCAGCGAGCGATTGTTGATCACGTAATCGTCGTCATTCCAAATAAATCCTGCTTGTAACACCGGCGAATATGCTATCACCATTAAAATTAGTAACCCGGTAGCGAACCGGACCGAATGTCGGAAAGACTTGCGTATAAGAAACAAATCTAGCAACAAGTAAGTCGACGGCCAGGACAAGTCGACCCGTCAGCGAGGTGCAATGCCAATAAACGACGAACCGGTGGGCAGCGCGACCATTGACTGAGAAATGGTGACGGACTCAACGATTTTCGACAAAGACACGGCAGTCTGCAAGTATCTGTGATGGTCTCTCGCGATATCCGTTATTTCCTTGCTTTGTAGCGTATCGAAAGGCTCTATTCTGCGGAAGGTTGCAGGTGTGGGCCTGTCGCATTCATTTTGAAGTGGGCGGCCGCTCGTTAGCTTACCTGCCGCAAGGCAGCGTCTCCCGTGAAAAGGTGACAAGCGACACAATAGTCAGTGCCTGCATCGACAAGTTAAATGTACGACCAACGTTAGTTTCCGTTCCATCAATGATTTCTTTGAGTGCCCTTCTTGCTCGTTGGTCTCAACGAAGACTTAGAAACTAACCGAGAACCGAAGTAACAACCGCAGCTAGCACCGTCGGCTCACGGTTTTCGGATACGTACTTATGTTCTGCACTTGGAGCACCATCGAGATGTTCTTCCACTTAAATTGTTCTGTCGATAGGTTTGTGAATTGATGCCCCTCTACTGCTTGGTAGTAAATGCAGCAATTATTTTACGCAGACCAATAAATCGGTTTGAGAATCCTCGAGAATGCTTCCACTGCAGCAGTCCCAGCAGTGTTTGGGCATCTGAGACGCGGCGTGGAGCCAGATGCAGTGCTGGCGGTCCGGTTCGGATGCTGACCGAGACCGCCGCTGTCATTGCCAGCAATCCTTCCTCGCCGCGGGTGACACCGAAGCCACTTTGTCCTCGACCGCCAAACGGCAAGCGAGGATCTGCGGTCGGCGCTATCAGATCATTGACGACTACGCTGCCGACTTGCAACCGCGAGGCAATTTGTTGTGCTTGATGTAGTGGCCCGAAAACCGAAGCGGCTAATCGATAAGGAGAACGGTTGACGATGTGCACAGCTTGGTCGATCGTTTCAGCCTTTAATACTGAAATGACTGGTGCAAACAAATCTGCGGACGCGATTTCATCCGTCGCCGAAACGTTATTCAGTATCGTCGGAAACATTCGGCCTTCGCCGCGCAGTCGCTCAGCACAAAATCGGCCCAGCACATCAATGGCCCCCGCCGAAATCGCCCGCTCGATGATGTCCGCAGCAACTGATCGTGCCGAAGGATGAACCGTCAACACCGGCGGCAACCCATTCAGCCAAGGCGCGACAAGAGCATCGACCGTATCGCTCGCCAGTTGATGCGGGACAATCAAACGTCGTGGACCGATACAAGTTGCACTGGCGTTGAAAGTCAGACCGAAGCGAATTGCCTGGCCAACGCGAACGAGGTCGGCACCGTCGAGAACCATCACCGCATCGCAACCGCCAAGTTCCAAAATACAAGGCGTTAGAGTCTGAGCCGCGCGAGCGAGAACCTTGCGGCCGGTTGCTGCCGAGCCCGTCAACACGACCAAATCAATACCTGCATCCATTGCACTCGTAGCCGCGGCGACATCACTGGACAACAACGTGAGAGCCTCGCGAGGTACGCCGGCCTGGTAGAAACAGTTGACCAGACATTCATTGGCTGGCTCACAGCCAGGCGCAGGTTTCAGTAGAACCGTATTGCCTGCGGCAAGCGCTTGGGCGACTTGCACGCCGGCCAACAGCAAGGGATAGTTCCATGCCGCCAGTATGAGGACGCGGCCCAAGGGATCGTGTCGAACTCGACTACGGACTCCCCACATCCAGAACGGTCTATCGCGCCAGTTTAATTTGCGATCCGCTAAGATGGCCGGACCGCGGCGCCCGATCCAGCGAAGCGCATCACACAATGGAATTAATTCCGAGGCGATTGTTTCGACGGGGTCGGTCCGCTGGTCGCTCTGGCAAAGCTGTGCCAGTTCTTCCGCCATTTTGCTGATTTCAATGGCGACATCGGCGACGACTTTGCACCGCCGCGTGTGGGACGTCGTAGACCAACTCGACAATCCGCTACAATCTAGACCGAAAGCATCCTGGGTCTGATTCACTGAAGGTTTAGGTTGCGAATTCAAATTTGCTACACCAATTCGTGTGAGATTTCTTGATGAGCGTCAACCAACCAGACCGCGAGATACTAAAGCCGCTTTGTGATCGCTGGAGTCCGTATCGATTTGATGTGCGCTGTGTTGAGGATGACAAGATTCTGACTTGTTTGGAAGCGGCTCGTTGGGCGGCGAGCAGTTTTAATGATCAACCCTGGTCTTGGATTGTTGCGCGTCGCCAAGAAACGGATGGCTTTGACAGGATGTTGAGCTGTTTGATGGAAGCAAATCAAGCGTGGGCTAAGCATGCCGGTGTGCTGCTTCTTGGCGTTACGCGGACAACCTTCCGTTACAACCAAAAACCGAATCGTGTAGCCTTGCATGATCTCGGAGCCGCTGCAGCGCACATGGCTCTTCAAGCAACGACACTGGGATTGCAAATTCACCAAATGGCCGGTGTCAACTTGAGTATCGCGAGGCAAATGTATTCGATTCCCGAAGGCCACGATCCACAAACGGCAATCGCCATCGGATATCCCGATACGACTGAGCCGAATTCGGATGAGGCACGCGAACTGGAGAAACGTCAATCCGGTCCACGCACGCGACTTACGCTTGCTGAGCAGACATTCTCAGTAAAGTGGGGAACGCCAGCGAGCTTCCTATAAAACGACATCGGTGACAGCCTGACAGCTTCGCTGTCAGGCTACTGATCTTCGTTATAGCTTTCGTCTTGCAGGTCGCCTTCGGTCAGAATACGAAAGCCTTTGGCGTTGAGTGTTTCCATCGCCAACTCGATATTCTCGACCATAATCGCGACCGCGGGCTGGCCATGCGGTCGAATGATCAGCGGGTAGGCCTGGATAATATTCAGTTCAGCCTGCAGGAGTGCGGTGCAAACTCGCAATAGCGGTTGCGGTCCGTCCGGCAGCTCCACGCCGACAAGGTCAGTCTCGATGATCGCCAGCCCGCTTCGTTCAAGAATATCGCGGCCGCGGTCAGCATCGCTGACCAAGAAACGCACAAACGCGCATTCCGCCGCGTCGTTGATCGACAATGCCACGACTCGGATTCCCGTGCCTTCGAAGCGTTTCAAGACTTCGAGAAGTTGACCGACGCGGTTTTCCAAAAATACGGTGAACTGCCGGATTGCTGGGTAATTACGTCCGCGGATAGTCTCGAAGCTGGTTCCCGATCCTTCGCCGAAGCTCATGTTGTCGGTTCTCTTGTGGTGGAAAACATTGGCAGGCAAGAGTTTACGCGAGAATCGACACTTCGGTCAATTCGATCACCTAGCGCTAAGCAACTTTGTCGTTGCTTTCGGTGATTTCGCCATCGTCGCTAACGTCCTCAAAGCGGATCGAGACCTGTTTACTGACGCCGGACTCCTGCATCGTGACCCCGTACAGCGTCGTCGCGGCAGTCATCGTTTTCTTGCTATGGGTCACGACGACGAACTTGGTTTGGTCCAAGAACTCCTTCAGCACAGTAACAAAGCGACCAATATTGGCTTCGTCAAACGGTGCGTCGACTTCGTCCAGGACACAAAATGGACTGGGTCGGTATTGGAAAATCGACATCAACAGGGCCACCGCCGTGAGCGCCTTTTCGCCGCCGGAGAGTAGCGAATTGCTGAATGTCGGTTTGCCTGGAGGTGTGGCAACGATCTCCACGCCGGCTTCCAGCGGGTCGTCGCTATCTTCGAGAATCAGGTCAGCGGTTCCACCGCCAAACGATTTTCGATACAGCTTTTGGAAATTCAGTCGGATTGCTTCGAGCGTGTCCAGGAACAAGCGTCGGCTGTCCGCATTGATTCGACCAATGATCCGCTGCAACGAATCCTTTGCCGCTGACAGATCTTGATATTGTCCATGAAGTTCGTCGTAGCGAGTTTGTAACCCGTCAAGTTCTTCCAACGCTTCCATGTTGACGGAGCCGACATTCTGCACCTGGTTCCTCAAGCGGGCAATGTCTTCCTCCACTTCCTCGCGATTTTCGATCAATTGTAACTGGTCCGGTGGCTCACCTCTGGCCAAATCGATTTCGTAGTCTTCCATCATTCGCGCCGCCAGCGCTTCGCGTCTGAGTCTCGCGTTGTCGCGAGTCGCGGTGATTGCATGAACAGCCTCGCTGGCGGCGCTCGCTTCTTTCATCGCCAGTTCGCTTGCTTTCTGAACGGCACGATTCTCCTTGCGTACTTCCGCAGCCCGCTGAGCAAGTGATCGCAAGTGATCGTCGGCGGATTGGGCTTCCCACTGCAACGACGCTAGCTGGTGAGTGGCATCAAGGATTCTCGCGTTGGTAAGCTCGATTCGCCCGCGGCCCTGTTTGGCTTGAGTGCGAACGTCAGCGACAGCGGCTTCGCGTTGGCTTTGGTCACGTTGTTGCTGTGCCAAAGTTGCCGCGAGTGCCTCGTGTTTTTGTTCGGCGCGAGCGAGGTCGACTGAAACGGCCATGACGGCGCTCGTCGCTGCCTGTAATTCCGCTTGCGTGCCAGACATCATCTCGTCGACTTCGGCGGCTTCCGCTTCGCATTCTTCGACGTGTCGTTTTGCTGTTGCGAATTGAGCTGCCAATTGCACGTCCTCTTGCCGAGCAACCTCTGCATCCGTTTGGATCACCAAGACTTCAGCAACAATTTCGTCGCGCGCGATTCGCCTTGCGGCAAGTCGTTCGGCCAAATGTCGCTGTTCGGCTTCCGCCCCCGCACGCTGAGTCACCAAAGATCGATATCGTTGTTCGAGACGACCAAATTCGGCCGCCTCGTCATCGACTCGCACCGCCAGACGTGACGCTTCCACTTCCGCTTCACTGAGTTGGTAGCGGTAGTGTTTGGTTTCCTGCTGGGCCGATGCCAATTCACTGCGGCGACTGATAAGTCCAGTCGAAGTGCCGGTTGGACCGACGACAATGGTGCCGTCGTTCTCCAGCAATTCGCCGGACGAAGTCACAAATCGCAAGCCCGCACCACTGAGTTTGCGAAAGCCGACAGCGGTCGCCAATGTGTCGACCAACCAAGTATTGCCCAGCAAGTGTTTTGCCAGCGGCTCAAGGGTGGCGGGGCACTTGAGCATCCGATCTCCGCGTCCAATAACACCTTTGAGTCCGTCCAATCGAATGCGATCACCGGGCCGCCGCGATGGTAGATCGTCGGTACGAATCAAACCCACGCGGCTGTTGATTTTGATTTTACCACTGAGGATTGCTTGTTGAATATCCGGCCCGGTGACAATGACGTATTGGCTGTGTTCACCCAGTGCGGCATCGATTAGCGGTGCGACGTGAACATCGACATCGAATCGGTCGGCGACAATACCATGCATCGAGCGGGCGAGCGGCTCGTTGGCCCCAGAAAGCTGTTCCAAGATTGCACGCACGCCTCCGGATAAACCCTCTTGACGTCGCTGCAGATCTTCCAGCACGTTGACTCGTTCGGACACACCTTGCAGTCGCAACTGCAGAGCTGAAATCTCTTCGCGCCGTCTCTGGAGAGTGCGGCGACTCTCGCAAAGCTTGGCCTCAGCAAGTTCCATCTCCTTGGCAATCGTTTCAATCTCCGTATCGATTTCCGCGAGACGTTTTTCGGCTGTACCGGTATCGGTAATCGACGCTCGCAACAAATCATCAGCAGTACTTTGGCGGCGAGCCAAACTGGCTAGCAAACGGCCCGCTTCGGCGATTCGTTGGCCTATACGTTGTCGACTGGAATCCAAATCCGCGACCCGTCGCACGGCGGCAAGGTGGTTCTTTTGCGCGGCATCACGACGTGTGCGAACAGCAGCCATTTCAGCGTCGATCTGATCGCGATGCGAAATCGCGTCGGCGGACCGTTGACGAACGCGAGCAAGCTCCTGGGCATAAGTAGCAAGTCGAGTCTTAGCGTCACGAAGCTCAGCCGCTGCTGACCCGGCTTGTGATTGCAATAAGCGGACGCGCCGCAGAGACTTGGCGACACTCTCGCGCAAGTCTACCAGCGTCACGAGATCCGCGTCGCGCCTGCCAGCAAACTCGGCAATCCGTTGCAACGCCGCAGCGCGAGCTTCTTCGATTGATCGCGCCTCGTCAGCGATCTGCTGCAGTTTTGCATCTGCGGCTTGACGCTGCCTCGCTATCTCTTGGCGAAGCTCCTCAAACGACGCGTGTTTTTCTTGAGCGATGACCAACTGTGATTCAGCCGCCTGGAATTCGCTGCTCAATGCGGCGTAGTCTGTCCACGCAATTTGCGTCCGCAGTTCCTTCAAACGTTCGGTTGCTTGGCGGTAGCGTTCTGCTTTGCTCGCTTGGCTTTTGAGACTCTTTAATCGCGATGCGACTTCATCAACGATATCGCCCAATCGCGTCAGGTTCTGTTGCACGCGGGCGAGTCGCCGCTCAGCTTCAATCTTTTTTGCTTTGAAACGGCTGATGCCCGCAGCTTCTTCAAAAATTGCACGGCGATCTTTCGCATTCGCCTGTAACATCCGATCGACTTTGCCTTGCTCAATCAAGCTATAAGCGTCGATGCCGATTCCCGTGCCGCGAATCAGATCCTTGACATCTTTCAAGCGAACTGCTTGGCCGTTGATCAGATATTCACCTTCACCGCTGCGGTACACTCGTCGCGTCACGTGGACTTCGGGAGCATCCACAGGCAACGAACCACTGGCGTTATCAAAAATAATCGTTGCTTCTGCGGCGCCCGCAGCGGGGCGGGTCTGTGATCCCTTAAAGATCACATCGGACATGTCCTTGCCTCGAAGGCTTTTGGCACTCTGTGACCCCAAGACCCACTTGATCGCGTCAACGATATTCGATTTTCCCGAGCCATTGGGACCGACAACGACGGTAATTCCGTCGGGAAAATCAAAACGAGTCCGATCGGCGAAACTCTTGAATCCGGCCAGCTCGAGTGCTTTTAGCATGCGGAGAGTCTTGGCTCGGAAGTGGATACGGGAACACGAGTTGCGCCGACCGCGTGTCGACGACTCTCTAGGGTAGATAAAACACGGCAAAAAGCCTAGCTCTGTTTCCGTTTGGCTTAGCGGAGTTATCGCAACTCATTGCGCTAACCCGTCCCGCACAGCGAGACCATGAAGCAATTAAGCCGTTTTTCTAAAACCGTTTTCTTCATCCGTCCTCTGGGACTGCACTTTAGGGGAACGTTCGTCGCTTTGGGATTGATATAGCCACAAAAAAGGCTCGCGTGGAGAATGGAGGTTCTCACACCACACCAGTCACCACGGAGCCAAGGATGGCAAATCGTAATCCCAAGGGTCGCCCGCC
>JBGSIA010000215.1:0-2057 GCA_041751935.1 Pirellulaceae bacterium
CTGGATTGGGCCGTATCCATGGCCTTTCTCTGAAAAGTGTTGTCTAAAGCTCCCAGGCTTCCCGGTTGCACACTTCTAATCGTAAATCATCCAAGATTTCGCGCCGAGCCCAATCCAAACTACAAACCCGGTCATGCACCCTTCGCCCATCGAATATTGAACTGGGATTGACGAAGCGACAGGAACAAAGGACCATAACTAACAACATCGGGGCGTGGCTCAGCCTGGTAGAGCGCTGCGTTCGGGACGCAGAGGTCGCAAGTTCAAATCTTGTCGCCCCGACTATCTTTCGAAACAAGCCCTTTGGCCAACAGGTCAAAGGGCTTTCTCATTGTGGCGCATAGGTTTACGTCATCCAGAGAGCAGTTCAAACAGACGATTTCGAGGATTCGACGCTTTGCGGCGTAATCAGCCGCAACCCATTTGCTGCGAAGGCTTTGCGAAAGTTCAAACGCTTTCACTGCAATGTCGATGATTTCGTGCCTTCCACGGTCGGCCACGTCAATTTCCAGCTTCAACTCAGCTTCTCGTTCTCGCAGGTCACGGCTCTTCGATGCGAACGTATCGGCGTTGATCTCTTCAAGCATCCGAAGGTTAAGCAAACGGTCCTGCTGATCCCGAACAGCGATCAGTTCTTCTTGTAGCTGCTTGGCTTTTTGGGCCGAAGACCGCTGATCCCAGTTCGTCGCTTGACGCAATTGTTCTCGGAACAGAATTCGGAATTCGTCGTCCTCAGCCCGAAGCGAATCAAAAATCGAAAGCATCTGCTGATCGAGTTCGTTTTCAGTCAGACGAATTCGGGGGTGGTCGCCTTTGTGATACTGCGTGCAGCGGTAGTAAACGTAATCCCGCTCCCCGCTCTTCGTCATTTTTGTCTTCCGCTCGCCGGTGATCGGTGAGCCGCAGTGCCCACATTCCGTAACATTGGTGTCGATGTGTCGACAGGTAACGTTCGATTCGAACCACAAGAATCGATCGGTGTGGGCCAATTTGCCTTCGCAGAACGCGTCCCCTTCACGCTTGCAAATCTCGACCAAGACACGTCGGGCCCCAATGGCGCAGGCACCATCGATGTAATCGCTGTACCACAAGACACTGACACACTGTTTGTGCTCAGCAATTCGCTCGTCCAAGGTTCACGTCGCGCGGCTGTTAGTGGTGATCGTACTGACATCGCTAGCGGTGTTGACTTCCTAATCAGACCAGCCATCCTGCCGCCCTCGTTTGATTTGATCGCTAATCCGCTACCGATTTTAAAAGATGTGGCCCAGCAGTCCGTTATCGTCGCTAGAATCACGAAGGGTCGAACGCCCGGGCATGAATTACAGTTTTCGGTGACAAGTTCCAACCCGGCGCTGATCGCACAGCCCACGGTCACGTACACTGGCGGAACAACGGCTAACATCAGCTATACGCCGCTTGCCGATGTGAATGGTACGACGATCATTACCATTCTAGGTGTCGATGCCGGGGCAGATGGAGTATTCGGTGGTGCGGATGATGGGATCTTCGAACACTCGTTCATCGTGTCGGTCATGGCGGTGAATGATCCGCCGGTGTTTGACTTGATGGCTGAGGCATCAGCGAAACAGACCGATGGTGTGACGACGGTTGTGAACTTTGTCGCGGGACTCGGTAACGGCGGCGGTACGGATGAGAACTCGCAAATTCTCGATCCGCTGGTCGTCTCGGCGACCGATCCATCCTTCTTTTTAAGTCAACCCGCAATCGATGCGACGGGAACGTTGACGTTTGCGCCCAATCCGAACAAGTCAGGCAGCGTGCCGGTGACGGTCATGTTGAAGGACAGCGGTGGGCAAGATAACGGCGGCGTGGATGCGACGACCAAGACGTTCCTCCTGAACATCGGACCCGTGAATGACCCGCCTTCGTTTGCGCTCATCGCGAATCCGAACCGGGGTGCAGTCGGCTTGGTAGCAGGCTGTCCTGCGGCGAGATCACAGATTGCTATTGGATGAAAATGGCGTCCGTGTCCTAATGAATGTTTTTGGTTTCGCGGCCAAACAACTCACTCGGAACGGACGCCATGCAAAAGC
>JBGSIA010000216.1:0-3259 GCA_041751935.1 Pirellulaceae bacterium
ATACTTCAATGCAAAAGCGACGGCCACAAGACGCCACTGATGAATCAAAGTAGTTCGACGATCTGCCTTTTCCGATAGCGGACTAAATCCGATGCACCAGAAAAGTAAATCACTAAGCAGCGATGCATTCTTACTACTTCGAAGTGCTTTAGTGTTGAGGGAGAGCATCCGACTAAACCAAAAGTTCCATTCAAGTTCTTTAGGCCAGTTGCCGCGAACACGGTCGCGTCTGGGAGTTTCAATGTCAAACGCGATGTCGTCAGCAATTGCCTTCAAGACAGCAGCAATATTTCCATAGACGCCTCCGACTTCTGAGCCAGGAGCATTTGGGTCTTGAAGGAGTTGCAAACGCATCACACATTGATTCAGATCTCCGTCCAGAGAATTCAGCCACTTTCCAACGCGAGTCGCCGCTTGCAAATCTTCCAAATTGTCGGTTTCACCCATCCCGTTCGTGAACACATAAGCCGCATCAATAAACGAAGTAGGCCGACCTATGCCTTTCGATTCTGCGATGTGCGTGGGAAGCCCGGCGTCACAGGTGACGCCGTTTCCATGCTCGAGCAAAGTTCGAGTGATTTGCAAAGCAGCCGCATTGTCGAGATACGTTCTCATGCCTATCTTCTCAATTTGACGATCTAAGTTTGGCCTGTATGATGCCCGTCAACGCGCGATTCGGGCCCCCCAGCCCATGATGGGGGATATTATAGCCCATGCTTCGGTTCAAGGGAATCCTTGGGAATTTCCAACCCCGCACCGTTGGAACTGGATTGTGCGATTCTCGCAATGCCAATATCGAGACAGTGCGGATGCCTCGAATCGTGGAATCTCGCAGCATCAAACGCCAGCTTGCCATCAACCATGCGATAATGCTGTCGCCATCCGCGATGGGATTTGCGGATGTTGATCTCAAGCGACGGATATGCGTCGCGCCACGCGCGGATCTGCTGGCAGACATCGCCAAATCGCTTCTTGTACTCAGGCTCGCGTCCGTGTTGCGATACGTCCATGCAAAAACGATTGTCGATCAGAACTCGAGGTAAATCGGGATGACGATCAAGGAAGAATCCGTTCGTAACGAACAGTCCTTCGGCCTCGGGGAACGACCGGGGAGTCCCAGGTATTGTTGAAACTGTTGATGGGCTCGATGATTGGAATCAACTCGGGGTTGAGAGTTGGTTCGCCGCCAAGGATGGCGAATCGCTTGGGCGCAAGTCTTCCCCTCCATGTGTAGAAGTTTGCCCGTGCCTCATCGAGACTGAAGGATTGGCCAGCGTTGAAGTTCGAACAATCCGAGCACTGCCCGCAAAAAGAGTTGCAGGCCAGTGCTACCTTGTTACCAAGAATAGTAACGTTGACATCAAGGCACTGGTACAGGGTAAGGTGGCAACTCAGGGTAATAGTGTCCTGGATGTCCTTCGGGCAGATTATCGGGATAGTGATAACCTGGTGGCAAGTGATAAGGATGGTCTGGTGGGAGCCGCGGCCAAATGATGTTGGGGAGCGGAGGTGGTGCTTCAATAACCACTGGTTCATCAGGAGGTGGAGGCCAAGGCCAATCCTCGGGCCACCACGGCGGACGCGGACCTGGATCTTCGCTTGATGAACCGTCGGCCTCGTCGTCCGAACTGGAACTATCCGGTGGGATGTACGGCGGCTCTTCATCCGGCGGATCGAAAGGTGGAATGAACGGGTAAGGCGGCATCTTGGGACGGAACTTATCAATCATTGCAACGTACTCCTTTGCAAGGGACTGGGATGACGAAACGCGACGCGCCTACTAGGACACAACGCGCACTGGGGAATCGACTTGGTTTCGAGGAATGAGCGAAGCTCTTCATCGCTCGCGCTTGGTGGGCAAGATTCGTAGTCACGGAACAAATCCCACTCCGAAATGGATTCGAGGCGGGCTTTTGTCTCTAGGTGTGGCCAGTAGGCCAGTGCGGGGCATTTTGCGAGGCAACCGTTTACAAGCTGGGTGCAAGTTCGCTGCATACAGACGCGATATGCGGCGTCTGGCTGCGATTTAAATGGCATCGGCTTGCCATCGACGATGTTGTATTGACGCATCCAGCCCTTGTGCGACTTGCGAATGTTGATGCGAAGTTTCGGATACTGCTTACGCCAACTCCACACGATCGCTCTCACTTCGCGGAACCGTTCGAGGTAGTCTTGATGTGTGCCGTGCTGGCTAACTTCAAGTTGGCATGCCGTATCAACGAGAACCTGCGGCAACACAGGGAAGCGGTGCAGGAAGAATCCATTGGTTACCAGCATCAGTTCACTGTCGTACCAGTGTTGTCGAGCGAGTTGAATGTGCTCCAAGATCGCAGGATTGAGCAGCGGCTCACCGCCAAGCAATGCGAATCGCGTTGGTTTTAGTCGATGAGACCACCGCGAGTACTCGGACTGCGCGTCAGCGACCGTTGGCAGCTTGCCTGCCAATTGAAAGTTGCTGTAGTGGCTACACTGCTGACAGGACAAGTTGCAACCATGAGCAACGTGGTACTCAAGAGCGGGCAAGATGAAGCGTTGCATTGTCGCCCTCCTTGATACGGAGCTTGAATCGACGAGCATTTACGCCGAGACGAATGAGAAACCGAGTTAGCACCAAGTGGGATGAAAATGTCTCATCCAAGCTCGTCAGTCTTTCGTCGTAAACAGTCAGCTCATCAGACCATGTTCCTGAAACGATCAGATTCGGATGCGTAGCCAAAAGGTTCGCAGCGAGATCTGGCCGAAAGACTGTGCCCACGTCGTAGTTGGCCGGCGGTTCGTTTTTCCACTCGTTGATCAGTTCGATCGACTGGCGGTTTTCAGGATAAGGCAACTCGGGTGGATCACTTCGCTTCCAGCGACATCGATCCAGATGCGGTTTGCTGGGACCAATAAAGTGGTAGACAAAGGACTGCATCAATGGATTGGTTGCCCACTCGGGCGTCTGCAACATACTGACATTGAAGTCAGGTGGCATAAATGTGATCGTCTCGGCGTGATCGTTCCACAGTTGGTTGATGATCAGCGACTCGTCGGTGGCTTGATCGTTGGCTCCAAAAGTGACGATCAAGTACTGAATGATTCTCTCGAACATGCGAGCAAACGTTTCAGTGTCGTAGAGATACAGTCCTCCGTTGGGATGCATCCAAGTTGGCGCGGGATTGAGACGACAACGTTTGGCCCAAATCTCGTGCGCTGTTTTCTGCCACCCGCCGTTGTCGATTCGATTCTGAGCGCACTGCCGTTCGGCCACCATTGCGAA
>JBGSIA010000217.1:0-28902 GCA_041751935.1 Pirellulaceae bacterium
GCTTTTGCATGGCGTCCGTTCCGAGTGAGTTGTTTGGCCGCGAAACCAAAAACATTCATTAGGACACGGACGCCATTTTCATCCAATAGCAATCTGTGATCTCGCCGCAGGACAGCCTGCTACCAAGCCGACTGCACCCCCGTTCCTGCATTTGCGACTCAATGCAGCCAGACCGAGGTGCGTCGAAGAATTAAAGTTGGGCAATGCACTGGGGCAAGAATCTCGCCTGACTAAGTACCTATCCGAAAACCGTGAGCCGACGGCACTGGCCGCAGGAGTTTCTTCGGTTTTCGGATTGGTTCTAAACCGGACCGCCGTATTCTTTCGGGTGCGGCAGTGGTTGAGAATGCAGGGTCGCCAGGGCGTTTGCCGCGGCGCGCTGCTCGGCGTCCTTCTTGTTGTTTCCCCATGCCGGTGGGAACGTTTGATCTCCGACTACCGCAGCGATCAAGAACGACTTGCGGTGGTCGGGCCCAGCTTCGCTGACTAGGCGATACACTGGAGTGCTTGCCAGATCTCGTTGCGCGTATTGCTGGAGTGAAGACTTAAAATTTCCGCCGCCCTGGGTCTCGATTGAGGTGAACACTTCACCGGCAAGCCACTTCTTTAGTCGGGGACGAATGACGTCCATGCCACCATCCAAATAGATCGCGGCAATCACGGACTCAAATACATCACTCACCAGCGACCGTGGGAAACTGCGATTGCGAGTCACACCGCGTCCGACGATTAAACAGCGATCCAAACCGAGCAGGCAAGCAACCTTTCCACAAGACCGCCGACTAACAACGCTCGACTTGATCTTTGTCAGGTCTCCCTCGCTGTACTCGGGGTACTCTTCAAACAACCATTGGCAAACTGTCAGTCCGAGAATCGCATCGCCGAGGAACTCCAGTCGCTCGTTACTGGCAAGCCGACTTGACGCACCCGAAGCGTGGGTCAGTGCGGACAACAACAACGACTCATCTTTAAATTGGTACTCGATGATTTTCTGGCACAAGGCCAGTTTCGAGGCAGCGTCGCCTTCGCCGCTGCAAACTTCATCCACCAGATTGACGTTGACGTCACGAATTGCGTCTAAATGGTGAGCCCAATAATCCGCCGACTCTGATTCTCGGGCCACGCATTTGGGGAGCTCCGAGCTGGGGTCGGAGGGGTCGGATTCACTCACTAAAAGCTCGTACAGGAAAAGAGGTTCAGTCGACCGGGCAATTTGGGTTGGCGATTTGGGCACGAGAGTTGATTCCGATGGAACCGTCCTCGACAATCACACGATCCATGTTGCCTTGTGGACAAACCGAAGGGTGGAACGTTCGATAAACGAACGTCACACGCCGGCGAGCGGGGTAAACTTCCCGACCGCCGGTGAGCGACGTGAACCGTAGATTAGCGGTTCGTTTGCTGTTTTACCACTGTAGTTTTCGCTTACTTGGCAAGATTCACACCGTAGGTCAACAATAAACGTGCCGCTTGGTACCAATTTTGAGGCAGTCAACGGCGGGCAAACTGGCTAAAGTACTAATTGCCCAGGATTGGGCACGAGTTTACCGTATCCTTTCTTGTTCACTGGTTCCCGACGCTGAGTATGTCTACCGTCGATTCGCAATCTTCTGGCACCCGTCCCAATCAAATCCTTTATACCAACGACATGGACAGCGATAACACGGACACCGAAAAGTTAGCGGATGCTGTAATGGCGTCTGGCTCGGAAATGGATTCTCAAATTCTCGATTCCCAGATCATGCCCGCCTTCAAAAAACGGGGAGTTCCCGAGGGTCTGTGGCTGAAATGCCCAGGATGTGGAGCGTCGGTTTATAAAAAAGAAGTCGCTGGTCGGCTCAACGTTTGCCCCAAGTGTGATCACCATTTCTACGTCTCGGCGCAGGAGCGGATACAGCAAGTGCTCGACGAAGGAACGTTTGAGCCGATGAACGAGCACTTGCGGTCGACGGACCCATTGGAGTTCACCGATCGGAGGCGTTACTCAGAGCGATTGATCGGTGAACAAGAGCGAACCGGATTAACCGACGCGGTATTGACTGGAACTGGGATGATTCGCGCCCGCCGCGTGGCATTTGCAGTGACCGACAGCGCGTTCATCATGGGCAGCATGGGATCGGTTGTGGGCGAGCGATTGGCACGATTGATCGAACGGGCGACGGAACAGAACTTGCCGCTGATTATCATCAGTGCTTCTGGCGGTGGGGCACGAATGCATGAGGGCATCCTGTCGCTGATGCAGATGGCAAAGGTTTCCGCGGCTCTGGCTCGGTACGATGAATCAGGCGGGTTATTCATCAGCGTGCTGACGAACCCAACAATGGGCGGTGTGGCGGCAAGTTTCGCTTCTCTTGGCGATTTGGTATTTGCCGAACCCAAAGCGTTGATCGGCTTCGCTGGTCCTAGAACCATCAAAGCAACGATCGGTATCGAGTTACCCGAAGGGTTCCAAACGAGCGAGTTTTTACTTGAACACGGCTATATTGATCGGATTGTTCCTCGCAAGAATCTTAAGAGCGAGATTGCTCGGGCGATTGACTACTGTGGCAAATAACTTATGAGTCTACTGGATTCACTTCGCTCGATATTCAAAAGCAACCCCGCGTCACGCCGAATTGACGTTGATGCTCGTTTCGAGCGGATGCGGACCAGTGCGATCGGCACAATGAGCAACTTTTATGTCGCTCGCGAACACGAAAATGGTCGCATCGTCGGCGTTAAAGTTCTCGACATCGAAAAGGTGGAGTTGTTCGAGTCTCGCTTCAAGGCCTTCAATAAGCCCAGCGAGGGCCAGATTGCGTTGGAGATGAAGCATCCCAACATTGTCGAGACCTACGAAGCCGGCATTTCGCTCAAGGGCGAACCGATCATTGTGATGGAGTACATCGACGGCCCAAGCCTGCAAACCTTGATCGTGCGAAAAGATGAGGCCGCCGTTCATGGCAAACGATTGTCGTTGATTCGGCAAATGGCCGAAGCGATTCGTTATGTCCATGCGAGAGATTTCATTCATCGCGACATCTGTCCCCGCAATTTCATTTGCGAGAAGGATATGAGCAAGATCAAGCTGATTGATTTCGGACTGACCTTGCCAGCGACACGGGCCTTCATGGTCCCCGGAAATCGAACGGGAACTCCATTGTATATGTCCCCGGAAATCGTCCGCCGTAAAAATACCGATAAGCGAGTTGATATCTTTTCGTTCGGCGTAACATGCTATTGCTTGTGTACCTTCCAACACCCCTGGCAAGGCGAAGTGGTTTCCGGCAAAGCGGCACTGAATCATGATACCTCGCCACCAACGGACATCCTCGAACGAAAACCTGACATGGACACTCGCTTAGCGAAAGCGATCATGAGTGCTCTCGATCCGAACGTCGATACACGCATGCCATCGATGGATCAGTTCATCAATACGATCGCCTCGTTGAAGCTTGATTACTAAGTTTCTCGCGTCTTTACCAACGCAATCCGGAGTGAAACAAGATGCCTAAATCGAACCGCTGGCGTCGAGTGCAAACGTTCGTTTTGCGATTCTCGCTCCTATGTTGCAGCAGCCATTTATCCGCGGTCGCTCAAACGGCAACCAGCGAGGTTGATAGTGCCCAACTCAGCAAGAATGCTCTGGCCAGCAAGAATGCACAAGTCACGATCGACAATCCGTCGTTGAATCTTGCGACGCGGGATCAGGCTCTGTCGACTAGCGAGTCGTTGGCAGCGATCCAGACCAGCCCCGATATCATGATTGAACTGGTAGCTGCGGAACCAAACGTGATCGATCCTGTTGCAGCTCGCTTTGATGCACGGGGGCGGTTGTGGGTCGTGGAGATGCGAGATTATCCGACAGGTCCGCTCGATGGAAAAACGTTTGGCGGAACGATCCGCATTCTGCGTGACCTGGACGATGACGGCGTCTACGAACAGGCGACCACATTCGCCCAAGGGTTGGTGTTCCCGACAGGCTTGCAACCCTGGCGCGACGGCGTGATCGTCACACTTGCTGGTCGCATCGCGTACATGGCGGACTCCGACAACGACGACCGCTGTGACCACGAGGAAACTTGGTTCGAGGGATTCGCCGAGGAAAACGAGCAACTTCGAGCTAACCATCCGATTTTTGGGATTGATGGTCGGATCTATGTTGCCGGTGGACTGCGCAGTAGCACGATTGTGTCTACGGATTCTCGCTGGGCCGCACACTCGACTCCGGTGCGTTTGCTGAACAATGATTTTGCGTTTGATCCGACCGGCGGGTTTTGGGGCTCCGTAGCCGGCGATAGCCAATACGGTTTGTCGATCGATGACTTTGGAAACCGGCTGGGCGTCAGTAATCGCAATCCGGCGAAACTGGCGGTGCTGCCGTTGTCACTGGTCGGTCACGATCCCTGGTTAACACCGGGTTCGGCCATTGTCGATGTCAGTGCCAGCGGTGCCGAAAGCGTGGTGCATCCGCTTGCTCCTGCTTGGACGACCAGTAATCTGCACTCGGGCCAGTTCAGTGCTGCGTGTGGCGTGCATGAGATCGCTGCCAGCGGCTTACCACCGTCTTGGCAAGGCAACCTGCTGGCGTGCGAGCCAACGGCCTACCTCGTTCAACGGGCGAGCGTGGATACGTCCGGCGCCGTCCCGCGATCAACGGCGGTGTTTGATCCCGGCGAAGCCATCGCCAGTCGTGATACATGGTTTCGCGTGGTCGATGCCGTCGGCGGTCCCGATGGAGGCGTTTATCTGGTTGATATGCATCGCGCGGTAATCGAGCATCCGCAATGGGTACCGGTGGAATTGAAGCACCGCGTCGACGAACGATACGGCAACGATTGTGGACGCATTTATCGAATTCGCGATGCTAGTTCATTGACGAAAACGCTGGAAGCAAACTTTACGCATGCCACAGCAAACGATCTCGCTCGCTTGCTCGACCACCCGAATCGCTGGCAGCGTGAGGAAGCGGCGCGGTTGTTGTTTGAGTTGGGCCAAGAATCGACGGTTGCGGTCCGTGCGATATTCTCGAGCCTCAAAACGCCCGCCGGACTATCGCGAGCCGCCGCGTTGTTGGCGAAGTTCGATTCGTTGAGCCTTGCCGATTGCGAGCTACTGTCGCAACATGACCACCACAAGCTTCGAGCCGCCATGGTGATGCTCGCCACTGGACTTCCCGGAGGTGCCCAGTGGGTGGCAACGTTGCTAAATGACCCTGCACCTGCCGTCCGTTTAGCTGCCGCCATCGCGCTGGCGACCGACGAGGCTCCGCTCGGTGATTCTGTTATCGTTGCGTTATCCGAAGCTGCCAATGCAGCGGACAATTCGGATTCATTCGTGTTGGCTTTGGGAGCGGTTGGCGATGCGAACGTCGCCCCACTGCTTGCCGCGAGCTTGCATCAAGAAACCGTCGACACTCAGCCGATTGCTGCTCGTTTGACGCGGCGTTTAGCAGCGATGCAACCCGATGTCGAACCGTTGTGGGTAAACGCTCCGTTGTCGATTCCAATTGCCCAAGCTTGGGTCGAGGGACTCGCACGTGCTAGAAAGAATCCGACGACCATTGTTAAGTCGTTACCAACGGCGGCACAAGAACAATGGAGCAAGGTCATCGAAATGGCAAGTTCGATTGCGACCGATACCCAGCAAACGCAACACGAGCGATCAGTTGCGATCCGACTTGCTGCGTTTGGCGACAGTGAATCGATCGTGCGTTTAAGAACTCTGCGCGATCAAGCCGACGATTCCAACGTACGCGTGGCTGCGATTGAATCATGTGCTGCGGTTGGGCCCGACGAACATGTGCAGTGGCTGGATACGGCGATCGATCAATTGCCTTGGCCGATCGCAATGCGGAGTGTCAGCGTTGCGTTGTCGCGACCTGCGGGCCAGGCTTGGGTTCTCGATGCGTTGGCCAGCAAACGACTGCCGCGAGGTCTGGTGTCCCCCAGTGATGCGGCCCGATTGTTGAAGTCAAAAGACAGCGATATCGCCGCGCGAGCCGCGAACGTTTTGCAAGCCGTCGGTGAAGATCGAGCCAAGGTCATTGATCGATATCGTCAAGAAATGCCGGCGGTCGGCGACATGACCTTGGGACATCAGTTGTTCCTGAAGCACTGTGCCGCATGCCACCGTATCGCCGAGCACGGGTTCCACGTTGGCCCCGACATCAGTGACACACGAACTCAAACACCGGAGACATTGCTCGTGTCGATCCTCGATCCCAGTCGCGCGATCGATGCGGGTTTCGTTCGCTACACCGTGCTCACCGATGACGGTCGAGTCGTCGATGGATTGCTTGTCGATGATCGCCCCGATGCGATCACCTTGAAAGTATCCGGTGGCGAAAACCTGACAGTTCCTCGTGACCAAGTTCAAGAACAGTCGACTCGTGGGGTATCGTTGATGCCCGATGGATTCGAGCAACTGCTGCCGCCGGAGGAAATGTCCCACTTAATCACGTTCCTGAAGAACTGGCGCTACGTTTCAAAGGAATAGAATCCCATTTTCTCGTTGGAGCTAACACAGCTCTGCCTCGCTGTCCTCGTGGGACGGTCAGCCCACGTCGGGGGACAGCAACGACGTTCGGTTGGGCTGTTACATCATGGAGCTCGCCTGTGCATTTAGCCAAGCCGCTGTAGTGACTGGTCCAGCAAATTGAGCGCTATGTCAATATGCTGTTCGGTCGTGATGGCTGGTGGTGGCAAGAAGCGAATCCGAGTCGGATCGCTGCCACAGATGAATCCCATCAACCCAACATCAAACATCGTATCCAAAAACTTCTTCGCAGTTTCAGCACTTCCGTCGCCAGGCGTATATGCAATCATCATGACTTCGCCGAACGGGCCGCTGATTAACTTCGGATATTTTTTCTCTAGCCTTGCCAACCCCTGCATGAAGTAATCGCTTCGCTGGGAATTACGCCCCGATGGACCAAAACAGTTTGCTTCTGCAATCGCATCAAGCATTGCAATCCCCGTCGCGATCGACGCCGAAGCACCAGTAAAAGTCTGGCTGATGATTGGCCCTTTGGGCTGAAACGACTCTCGGTACAACGTCGCGCACACCTGTGTAATCTTGCCCACCGTCACAATATCCGCGAACTCGTCGAGCCCGTAGTGCTGGAACGCAAACGGTCGCGTCGTGCGCGAGAATGACTGGATTTCGTCAAACACGATCGGTACCCCAGCTTCTCGCAGCGGCACGCATAACGCGCGAAAGAATTCATTGCTACCTGCGTAATAGCCGCCTTCGCCAGCAACGGGCTCTGCCCAGAACGCGGCATACCGACCGGGATGTCGATGCAGCAAACGATGCAGCTCATTAACTGCATCGCGTTGGCTTTTATCCGGATCAACTGGGTCACGAAACGGAAGGTAATCGACCGCCAAAGCAAGCGGCAAACCCAGACGATACTTGGCCTTGTCCGTCAGCGCGGCTAAGGCGATGGAGCGACCGGCGAAGCAGTGCTCAAAAGCAATGATACGATCGGCCGGTGTTTTATTGTGCAACACCAATTTAAGCGCATTCTCATTTGCCATCGCGCCGCTTGTGGACACGATACAACGATTCAGCGGCGCTCCGGATTGAGATGCCAGTTCGATCAATCGTTCGCTAATTTCCACACTCGGTCGATGCTGTTGCAGATTGCCTTGCATCACCGTGTCTTCGATCGCCGCATCAATAGCCGCATCAATCATCCGAGGATTGCTGTGCCCACAACCATGCACGCCGATACCGCCAATCATGTCCAACTTGATACTTCCATCTACCAATTCCACGAACGGTCCGTTGCCCAAACCCGAAGCAACATACGGCCAAAGTGGGGGGCCGCCACGAACTGCTGTCAACCGGTCAATCCATGACTGAAAGCTCACTGCCAATTGCGGATTATTCGACGAAGCCGAGGTAAGCTGTTCGCGATGCTCGGCGACTGCTTCAGCGATCAAACGTTTCGCTTCACGGATTCGCGGATCGTCTCGCAATTGATCCGCTCGCAGTAGTATCGTCGATTCGCTCACGTTAGAAGAATCCAAAATCAGGCGTCCTTAGCAAGTATCCGAAAAGGGGTCTCGATGCCGATATAGTAGCGTCAACTACCCAATTGGTTCACCCCACGGCTGTTACTGAAGGATTTCGTTAACCACTCGGGCTGGCTCGACGCCCGTTAGTCGTTGGTCAAGGCCTTGGAAGCGGTGAGTGAATCGCTCGTGTTCGATTCCGAGCTGATACAAGATGGTGGCTTGCAGGTCATGGACTTCAACTGGGTTTGATGCAACATTGAAACCAAATTCATCCGACTCGCCGTGGTTGATTCCTGGCTTGATTCCTCCGCCAGCCATCCAGATCGAAAAGGCATAGGGATGATGATCGCGACCGCGAGGCGAGTTGGGCCGTTGCTGTTGAAACGGAGTGCGTCCGAATTCCCCGCCCCAAATGACGAGTGTGTCATCTAACAGACCACGCTGAGCAAGATCTTTCACCAGAGCCGCCGAAGGAGCATCGGTATCCTGGCACTGGATCTTCAATTGCGTATCCAAATTCGCGTGTTGATCCCAACCGGCATGCATCAATTGAATGAACCGGCAACCACGTTCCGCTAACCGCCGCGCCATTAAACAGTTGTACGCAAAACTGCCCTTTTCGCGAACCTGAGGGCCATACATATCTAGAACATGCTGTGGCTCCTGAGATATCTCGGTCAGTTCCGGAACGGATGCTTGCATCTTGTACGCCATTTCGTACTGTGCAATTCTCGCTGCGATCTCTGGATCACCCAAGCGGTCCATGTTCATCTGGTTCAGCAGCGCCAAATCGTCCAGTTGGTCTCGCCGCATCTGGCGACTGATCCCCGCAGGATTGGAGAGATACAGAACCGGATCGCCCGCACCGCGAAATTTTACGCCTTGGTACTTGCTCGGAAGAAAACCGTTGCCCCAATAAAAATCATAGAAAATTTGGCCGCACGACGCTTCGCGATCGCGACTAGTCATCACCGTGAACGCAGGTAAGTTGTCGTTTTCGCTGCCCAATCCATACGTCAACCACGACCCCATGCTTGGTTTGCCCGGGATTTCCGAACCGGTCATGAAGTACGTGATCGCCGGCGCGTGGTTGACCTGTGTAGTTCTCATGGATGAGATGAAGCACAGCTTATCGACGATCGCGGCAGTGTGTGGCAAGAAGTCTTCAGCAATCCATTTACCACAGTCACCGCGTTGAGCAAATTTGGTGATCTCGGGTGCGAAGTTTTTTGTCTGAGTCGCCGTCATCGTGCTAAAGCGTTTTCCGTCAGTCAACTCCGAGGGCAATCCTTTTCCTTCTAGTTCTCGAAGTCGAGGCTTGTAGTCGAACAAGTCAACGTGCGATGGACCGCCGTTCTGGAACAAATAGATGACTCGTTTCGCTCGCGGAGCAAAATGCGGCAACAGCGGTACAGCCGAACCCGGTAACCCGGCTTGAGCGCGCGACACTGACGGGGCAAGCAACGTACTCAGCGCTGCCGCACCAAGCCCCAGGCCAGTTTGCCCTAGTAGATGTCGACGTGTCAACACGCGAGAAAGGTCAAGTACTGTGTTCATGGTTTTACCAAAAATTCGTCTAGGTTCATGAGCATGTTGATCAGCGTGGTGAGCGCCGCATGCTGAGCCACGTCGATCGTCTTGTCTCGCTGCTTTTCACCAACGGTTAACAATGCCTTCGCCTCATCGGGCGCCACGAGAAATTTTTGACGAGTGGACACTAATCGTTTTTCCAGCAGTTCCAACTCGTTGGTTTCCGGCGGCCGCGACATCAAGGTAATGAACGTCGCAACAATCTGCTCGCGGTCGGAGGGATGTTTTTGAATCATGTCCTCTGCCATCACACGAGCCGCTTCGACAAACGTCACGTCGTTAAGCGTCGTCAGCGCGTGCAGCGGAGTATTGGTCAAGTTTGGTTTGACTTCACACGTTTGTCGCTTTGACGAATCAAAGAAGACAGTCGGTCCGACGATTCTTCGCCAAAACGAATACAACGATCGGCGATAGAGATCGTCGCCCGTGTCCATTTGATATTTGATTTTTCCAAAAGTCGCTTCGGCCCAAATGCCATCAGGTTGGTACGACTTTACCGGAGCACCACCAAATTTGCGATTCAGTAGTCCACTGGCAGCAAGCGACGCATCACGAATCATCCACGACGGCATACGATAGCGCGAGGCACGCGCTAGCAACTCATTGTGTGGATCTCGCTCGAGCAATTCCGGCGTCACTTTTGCAGATTGCCGATACGTATTGCTGGTGACGATCAAACGATGCAATCGCTTCACGTTCCATCCTGACTCCACAAAGTCAACTGCCAGCCAATCTAACAAATCCGGGTGCGAAGGTTGGCTTCCCTGCAGTCCGAAATCCGAAGGAGTGGATACAATGCCTCTGCCAAAAAAGATTTGCCAATACTGGTTAACGATCACGCGTGCGGTGAGCGGGTTTTCCGGCGACACGATCCAGCGTGCCAAATCGAGCCGCGTGTAACGTGCATTGCCCTCTTTGGGCGGCAGCCGATGCAGCATGCCGGGCACGTTGGCAGTGACCTTCACATCGGTCACGTCGTTGTAAATGCCTTTTAATAGCACCAGCGTCTCGCGTGGCTTGGCGATCGTGTCCATCACCATCACGGACGTCGGTTTGTTACTCCTCTCCAGCTTCTTCAGTTCTCGCTGCGTTGCTTTCCATTGTTTCACAAGCTCGGCAGTTGCCTGCCAATGATGAATCAAGAAATGCTCGCGGAGTGCAACTCGTTCCTCGCCAGTACGTTGGTCATCCGGCTGCTCCAGAATTGCAATCACTGCCCGATCAACTGGCCTTGGTTGCTCGGCATCCGTCACCAACAAGCGGAACTTAGCCAGCGTGTGATGAGTGTGTTGAGATTCAAAATGAAGTACGAACGAAAGCTCAGTAGTATCGTTGAGATACAGCGAAGATGTGGTCACGAACGTTGCGTGACTTGGTTCTTTGCGAGTGTGGGCCGAGGGAGCCCAGCCCGTTTCCGTCATCTTGCCATCAATCGCCAACGCAGCTTCGAGGCTGTTTTGTTCTTGAGACGCACTCGCATCGGTAAACACGACAGGCAACCTATCAGCGGTGGCTGAATCAGTCGATCGCAAGAACATTTCGAACTCGCTCAGCACAAAATTTCCATCCTCGTCTCGGCCCGCGCTCTTCGCGGGAGACTCGGGATCGACGAGCGCCTCCAATCGAACGGCGGTGATTCGGTGGAGATCACTATTTGCTTTGATTTCATACACATCTTTTTCCGGTCGCTCGCCGGTAACATGCATGATGAAATCATCGTTGATAGCGATCGTCGCGCCGCCGGTGGACGTGGCCGAGGTTGCCTTGACCGAGTGCCAAATCGTCGCAGGGCGATCTTGAAACTCCGCCTCCCAAGCCGCTTGTGCTGCGTCGGCATCTGTTGACGGTGCCGTCCATTTTGCTTTGAGAGTCGCCACTTCTTGACGAGTCAACTCCAAGCGATCACGAGCGTCTTTGGAGAGGAAATCCATTGACGGCGGAACCGCAAAGCTACCATTTCCTCCACCCGACTCGGACGTCTGGTTGAAGAAATCAAAAAACGCGAAGTAGTCCTTGTTTGATGTCGGATCAAATTTGTGATCATGACAACGAGCGCATTGGAGCGTCAGGCCCAACCAAACGGTTCCTGTCGTTTCGGTACGATCGAACACGTTTTCGACTCTCGTTTCTTCGGCGATCCGTCCTCCCTCGCCATTGTGCATGTGATTGCGATTGAACCCCGTGGCCAACCGTTGCTCGGGCGTCGCGTTCTCCAACAGGTCACCAGCCAGTTGCTCAATGGTGAATTGATCAAACGGAATGTTGCTGTTCAGCGCATCGATTACCCAATCACGCCAGGGCCACATGGATCGCTCGGGATCACCTTGGAATCCGCTCGTGTCGGAGTAGCGAGCGGCATCGAGCCACGGCCAGGCCATGCGCTCGCCATAATGTTTGGAGGCGAGCAACCGATCGACCAGTTTGTCGTAAGTATCAGGCGAATCGTCTAAGAGAAACGCATTGACTTCGTCGGTCGTCGGCAGAAGCCCCGTCAAGTCCAACGTGACTCGACGAATCAGTGTTCGTCGGTCGGCTTCGGGCGATAACCCGAGCCCTTCTTCAGTTAGCCGCCGCTGGACCAACACATCAACGGGGTTGCTCTTGGAATCGGTAATCTCTGACTTGATCGGCAATTCGAACGACCAGTGCTTTCCCCAAGGTGCTCCATCAGCGATCCATCGCCGCAGAACATCGGTCTCTTCCTTGGTTAAGGTTTTACGATGGGAGTGGGGCGGGGGCATCACTTGATCGGGGTCATCCGTGGTGATGCGATCCAACAATTTGCTCTCTTGCGGCTTGCCGGGCACCAGCACAGCCACATCATCAACAGCCGACTCGCGCTGATCGAGCCGCAAGTTGGCTTCACGATGCTCAGCGTCCGGCCCGTGGCAATGAAAGCAGCGATCCGAAAGAATCGGCAACACATCGCGACTGAACTGGACAGTCGCTCGCGCGACGGAGTCTTCTGCGCGAGCATTCCATGAACAGCAAATAAATAGAGGAAACAGCAGGATGTCGTGGCGGGTAGAACGTTTCATGGCTTCCAGTTTAGCGTCAAACGATAACAAATGCATCGTTTGTGCGTTCTGTATCCACGACAATGGCGGCGGGTCGCATTTTCCTCGTTTTCCGTTCTCGCCGGAGAGGGCAGCGTCCATCTCGGACAGGCTCTAAACTCGCGAAATCGAGTTTGCAATCACGGAGATAGTCATGCGACCAAGCTCAGGAATCCGCAACAAGTTTTCCACCTGAGCCTCTGTCAGGACGCGGCCTTTGGCGACCGCGTATCCGCCTCCAGGTATCGTGATATCCGAATGCGGAATCATTCCTGCACGCAATTTCGACACCGGCACCTTGGTCAACACATGTGCGTCATGATTATCGTGCAAACATTGCATGGCTCCAATGAACCGACTGCTAAGTCGCGGCATGATGCTTTCTATCACCGCACTCGCAGCCTCAACACACATCCCCTTGTTCGTCAGGAAATTCCAATAGAAAACTACTCGCAGCAAGACCGCAGCAGCTTCCATGCGGTCACATCCCGACTCCAAACAATCGGCCTTGGGCACGGATTTTAGCAACTCGACGATCCAGCCTAATCGCGGCAATCTTGCCAGCATGGATGCCGACTTTTTACAGATTTGCGCAAACATCGCTTTGTGTTCGGTCGTTGTCGGATCAAGCGTGACGAACTTGATGGTATCCTCAGGCCCAAGCATGGCTATTCCGACCAGAAAAATTCTCGCTGCAACCTTCTCTTCCCAACTGATATCGATCGACAATTGCGAGGCGAGATCGACAAGCGCTGCCGACATTCGGCCTGTATCAATATGTCGGTCTTCCTGCATCTCGATAACATCGGCTATCAAGTTGATTGCCCCAGCAAACGTACAGCTCAGCAATTCCTTTTCGGCGATCACGAGATTGTGCTGTTGTTGAGCCGCCTGGATAGCCGTTGAAATCTCAGAAACTTGGCACGGCTTGTTGAGAAAGCGAAATACATTGCCATCGTTGACGGCTTGAATCGCAGTTGCCAGGTCTTGGTTGCCCGTCAACATGACAAACACCGCCTCAGGCATTTTCTCTCGTAACAGCACAATCGTCTGGATCCCGTTCAGCTTCGGCATCTGCATATCAACGACGACGACAGAGAACGCCCCTTGCTCCGCAACAACACCCAATGCTGCATCCGCTCCCTCGGCAGTGTGCACATTGAATTCCAAACTAAGATTTCGTTTCATCGTACTTAACAATGAAGCGTCGTCATCAATAAACAGTACTTGATTGCTCATGTTGTGCCCCTCAACTATACCCTTATCGTTCTTCTAAAAAGTTGTTAGCTGCTTGATACTGCTGGCAATCCAGCCGGTACGTTTACATTGACTGGCGACATACCCCTAGACGCCTGCTTGCTTCTTCCTTGCTCCGTCTCAATGGGGACTGAATAACGTGGAATGCGTATCACAAATGCTGTGCCGATTCCTTCCACGCTCTCAACATCGATCGTTCCCGAGTGAAGATTGACGATTACATTGTGGCTAATGGACAGGCCTTGCCCGGTACCCTTGCCGATGTCCTTGGTGGTATAGAACGGATCAAAGATGCGATGTCGTACGGACTCTGGTATTCCAGCGCCCGTATCGCTAATCGTGACTCGGACCCAATCATTATCGATGCGAGTAGCGATCGTTATTTTTCCTAACTCAGCTGGCTCATGTCCAAGTTTTTCGCCTATCGAGTCAGCCGCGTTCACGATCAAGTTGATAAACACCTGGCTAATTTCTGCTGACAGCACATCAACCACATGCAACTTGGGGTCAAAATCAAACTCAGTCGTCGCTACGTACTTCCAGCGACCACGAGTGATCATCGCTGCATTGCGAATCATCTCGTGAAGGTCGATGGGTGTTTTTACTGTTGAGCCGGGGTGCGACATGATTTTCATCGCTCGGATGATGGAAATCACTTTCGTCGACGCGTCTGCGGCTTCTTGGATCGCGATAGGAGTTTGCTGACGCAAGTAATTGTATTTGAATTTATCTCTTAATTCTGTGATGACATTTCTCTCTTCGCTCCAGTCCATTTCGCTCTTTTCCAATAGCGTCACGACGTGATCGGAGAGAACCATCAATCGTTCAAAGCTTGTTTGCAAGAACTCAACATTGCCGAATACACATTGCATCGGCGTATTGATTTCGTGTGCAACACCAGCGGCAAGCTGTCCTACCGATTCCAGTTTCTGGGCCTGGGTCAGCTGCTCTTCCAATCGTTTTTGTTCTGTAATATCTGTTACAAATGCAACAAGGACATTTTCATCATCCAGCACGCTGGAGTGTACATTAATTCGGCAGCGGTAGACCGAACCGTTCTTTCTGCGGTGAAGCGTTGCAAAACTCAACTGTGACACTTTTCCACTGGTTAGTTGTTGCACAATTTCCTGAAGTTCAATCTCGCTGAACTCGCTTTGAATATCGGTTGGACTCATCGTCAACAGTGTTTCGCGATCGTAGCCAAGGTTTTGGCATGCACCATAGTTGACTTCAACGAATTTGAACGTATCGAGGGACACAATATAAACTTCATCAGGCGAATCCAACACCATTTGAGCTAGCGACGCGGCACGGTTTTTCGCTCGCTTTGCTGCTGTCACATCAATGTGAACGGGCGAAATCGCACGAACGTTTCGCATGACGACTGAGTTGACTCGAACTTGAAACCAGCGGCAACTATCTTCTCGTTGGCAAAAATACTCACCTGCGTAGGAGTTGATGATTCCATCGCGAACATCGCGGATCCCAGTGGCAATGTTTTTTGAGCACTCGGAGTAAAGTCCACGATCTTGATCGAAAATGGACGTGTAGTTTGCCTCGGCGCCGGTCGTCACTAGCGGCTCGCCATGGATTGATGCAAAGTCCGTCCAACTCTGGTTGGCAAACAAGATGGTGCCTGCCGCGTCCAGGATACATATCTGAGCATCGATTGAATCCAAGATACGATCTTGAAAGGTCTTGGCATCATTCAATTCGCGAGTCCGTTCTGCAACCTTTGTCTGTAACTCGTCTCGGTGACCTTCAAGAGAACACTGTAGCTCGGCAACGGTCGCAGTCTGATTTAAACTCTGCCTTATAAGAAAGCATAGGGCGATTGTTTCAAAAATTACCCACGCACCATGTTCATAAGGACGCCAGGAAACAATGGCATAGTCACCGAACACTGACTGGGGCCAAACGCTGCCTCGCACGACATGGTCGAAGACAGTTATCAATACTGCGGGAAGGAAGATGATCTGGTCACGGTAGGCAGCGAGCAGAGCGAGTGACACGAAGATATGAAAATGGGCCTCGATTCGTCCACCCAACAAGTGAATCAACAGTGCCGAGAACATGAGTTGACTGGCCGAAATCGTCAGGCGAGTGATCTGATGTCCGGGCGCCAGCAATACTAAGATCACAGGCAGGCCGGTGATCAATCCTCCGAGAATGATGGCTGACCAAACGTGTAGGTGGATAACGCTTGATCCACCACTCCAAGAAAGTGGTGATAGTAGGGCGGCACAACCGATTCCAAACAACCATTGCACAGCCAGCAGTAGGGAAAACGCTTTGTCCACGAACACATGATTCTCCCGCAGCGTTTGGTCAAAGACCCGTGCAGCTCCTGTGGACATAGGGAAAGTTTTATTTTTCAGTTGCATCATTTTTCCCCTAGCGAACTGGATCCCAATTTATTGAAGTGGGAAACCAAACGTCGGCGTCGTGATTGCTGCAATTATCTCGCGTCGAATCAGAGATGCAGCGTTGACTGAACCAGGACTTTCGTCGCTGCATGTTCGTCCAGAAGTGATGCCCCCGCGAAACGTGACACTACCGTCCGATTGCACCAGGATGACAGAACCGGAGTTCATTAATCCAAGTTGATGAGCACGTTTTGCCTCGACGTCGACGGCAAGACTTGCGTTCGGTAGGCTCATCGCTAGCTTCGTAATCGGCGTGTCGATCCAGGACACGGATTGATCGCTCGGCAATGACACGAGGAAGCTGCAATAAGTTGAATCCGAGTCAATTGCCAGCAATCGCCCTAGCACTTCGAGCGATGTTTTTGTGCAAGGACACTTTGGATGAAGTGCCATCACGACATGCAATTTGCCTGGCGGCGGAAGGATTTCACCAAGATGCTCTGGCAGCACTTTATGTACCACGTCACGAACCAAATTCGTCCCAGTCGAATTTTCGGACAAATCTGGGCTGCCGTCATCCGTATTGTGACTTAGCAGTAGCCAAAAGCCGAAGGTAATGCAACTTAGCCAAACAGTGCCAGCGACAAAGCAGCAGCTAGGTCGCCGCAACGAGCCTATTGCTTTGCGCGTATTCGGTCCGCATATGTGCCTACTCACCACCAAGTGCCCCCAGGTGTTCGACGAAGCGTTGTGATTGTACGAACTGTAGCAGATGCCAGTTCTATTCGGCCTAGCCACCCCTTAGTTGCGGGTGTTCAGTTGCCTATAAACCTTACGCTCTTATTCCTGGTCACGCGTACCGCGAAAACGAAAAAATAAATGAAATGCCTTTCACATTTCTCGTTACAATCATTGCCGTTGTCCGAATGCAACACTGCGACATAAATGCACTTTTAACACAAACGTTACTTTAAGGAAATTTTTTTCTGCTGGACGCACCATGCAATGCGTCGGGCAAAGTCGGACTGAAAATCTGCACGCCAACGACTTACTGTAACGCGTGGGTCGAAAGAATCAGTCGCTGTGAGGTCGCGGAACCAACCATCAACATGCCGAGAAAATTGGCCGCCCCAACCGGGCTTCGTTGGATCCGTCGGATCATTGCCACCGACTGGAAGAAAAAAAAACCACGACGGCGTATCGCCCTCTTTCATGCACTGATGCGGGTTGGGCGCAGTCCAGGTCTTCATTGGGTAGCGGGCGCCGAGTGGTCCCTGGGACGTAACATTTTTTTCGATCCAATCGCTAGTTGTTGTTTCGATATCCCCAGTCAAATACATTCCCCGGTAGGTTCCCAGTCGCTTATCACTGTCGTTGGGCGCTTTGGCCAGAATATAGTGCATACCCGCAAACTGTGACTGCATCCACTGTGCGATACCATCCTGATCGTTGATGTCGTAAACGCGGAATTTATTGACGAATTCACCGAACTTACTGGATGAGCGATCCTGTTTCACTCGCCAAAGAGCTTGAGCGAAATCGGTTTGACCGCCCCAGATCGCGATATTGAGTGGACGCTGGTGTGTGCCAGAATCAATTTGCTCAACTAACCAACGTGAGCCTTCTGTATCATGTTCGGCACCAATGTATTCACGGCCGCGATTTGGATTTCCAGATCGAACCACAGCCGCCAACGCCTTTGCATCTGGCCAGCCTTCAGCATGCCGTTTTAGATTCGGAAGGACTTGTCCATAGGCCTCGATGGTCTGCAAAATCAAATCGGAGCGAGTGACTGCATCCTTCAATTCGCCGCGCGTCCCCGAAGCACTTGCGATCAATGCTTCGATCTCAAATTCATTTGCGTATACCAACAATCTAACGAGTGACTGTTGGTCATCGGGATCTCCGCCGATGTCGGTCAAAATTGCCAACCGAGGCCGCTCCGCGTACGCCGCGGCGTGAGTCAGGACAAACACCAGAACGGCCAGGCGTAACAGCCAAACACATTTTTGCTTTTGCTGGCGATTATTCATGAAAGTTGGCAAAGGCAGAAGCGGTATTATTCACAGTTGATTTCGTTGTCGATCGTATCACGGTCAATGTCGAAACACTAGTGCCGTGAGAACGACTTGATGCAACATCGTCACCCGACAAGTAAGCCAGGAATTGTCCACTAAGCCAGGAATTGTCCACGAATCCCTCGCGTGCGCGTCGGGGTGTGATTCTTGCAAGTACCTTATTTTGTTCTCGCGGCCCAAGTGTTTTGTCCAGAATGAGTTTTAGGATTAGCCGGAGTGCGTTAGCACCGGTTCACACGGCAAAAAACCGGTGCTAACGCACATCGGCTGATTTGCCCAACCCTAATTTTTAATGTGGACAAAGCACTAGTGTATCCTGAATGTTTTACGCTAGGCACCTCCATCGGAATCAATTTGTGGATTTAGGGCTCAACGGTTCAACATCCTTAATCACGGGAGCAGCCAACGGAATCGGTTTGGCGACTGCGCGAGCTTTTGCCGCTGAGGGGTGTTCGCTGCTGCTGTGGGACGTATCGGACCAAGTCGCATCAGTGGCCAAGGAACTGACATGTGAATTTGCCGTCTCTGTCGAATCGCAGGTCGTCGATATCGTCGATCACGAACAGACACAGATTAAGTTTACGGAGTTCATCAGTGGTGGTGGTACGATCCAGCATGTGGTGCATTGTGCAGCGATTGGTTCAGGCAAGTTTGGTTTTCCGTTTACAAACCTCCGTCCGCAAGACTGGGCGAGAACGCTGCAGGTGAACGTCCTGGGCATGGTGAACGTTGCCGATATCGTTACGCCTCACTTAATTCAGAACTTGCAAGGCACGTATGTATTCCTTGCTTCGGTCGCTGGCCAGATTGGGTCACAGACCGATCCGCCGTACAGTGCCAGCAAGGCGGCGAACATCAACTTTGCTCAATGCATGGCTAAGGATCTTGCACGTTACGGTATCCGCGTGAATACCGTTTGCCCGGGCATGGTCCAGACGACACTCAATAAATCAGTGTGGCATGCGTGGCATGACAGTGTGACTGAGCAAGAAAGACTGAGCTACGAGGATTGGTCCACGAATAAGATCCGCAGTGTCGTGCCGCTGGGCCGGTGGCAATCCGGCGATGATATCGCGTCGATGGTCGTGTTCCTGTCGTCGGACCGCGCAAGCCAAGTTACTGGCCAAACGATCAATGTCGACGGCGGCTTTGTGATGCACTGGTAGTCGCAAGTGTGTTAAAGTGCATAACTCGTATTCAAGAAGACAATGTCTTACCGTTTTAAAAAGAATTGCCGTGAACCGACATTTGCATTTTGCCCAAGCGACTGTGTTGGTGCTGTTGTCCGCAACGTTGTCCGACGCAGCATCACCTCCTCACATTGTAGTTTTTTTGTCCGACGACCACACCATTACCGACAGTTCGGTGTACGGATCCTCCGAGATCTCGACTCCAAATATGGAACGTTTGGCATTAGCTGGCATGACTTTCGACCAAGCCTTCGTGGCCTCGCCCTCGTGTGCTCCAAGTCGCGCGGCATTGTTGACGGGAATGATGCCGTCGCGAAACGGGGCCGAAGCCAATCATTCGCGCCCCAAGCCGAACATCAAGAAACTGCCTGCCTACCTACAAGAAATTGGCTACGAAGTGGTCTCTTTTGGCAAAGTCGGACATTATGTACAAACTCCGGAGTACGGTTTTGATCTCGCTAAACATTTTCGTTACCACGAGGATGTGGCGGTCTCGAAAGCTTGTGAATGGCTGAGAGCCAGATCCAGCAACAAGCCGTTGTGCTTGTTCGTGGGCACGAATTGGCCGCATGTTCCCTGGCCAAAGGCGGAAGCTTATTCAGCGAACGATGTCGCCATTCCTGAAAAGCATGTCGATACACCGGAGACTCGCCGGGCACGAGCAAAGTACCTAGAAGCGGTGCGTACGATGGATCGCGAACTCGGTGACGTGTATGACCTGTCGCAAGAAATCCTTGGCGAACAAACCTTGTTCATTCACACAAGCGATCATGGTGCCCAGTGGCCCTTCGGCAAATGGACGCTTTACGACGAAGGAATTCGTACCCCGTTGATTGTCGCTTGGCCTGGGCATGTTGCAGCAAACACTCGCTCGGATGCATTGGTGTCTTGGGTTGACTTGCTACCGACCATCGTTGAAGCCGCTGGTGGTAGCACCGATGCGAGTTTGGACGGGCGATCCCTATTGCCCGTGCTTGAAGGCAAATCCCAATCGCACCGCGATGCGATCTTCACGGTGCACAGTGGCGATGGAAACTTCAACGTTTATCCGATGCGAAGCGTGCGGACGGCGAAATTCAAGTACATCCGCAATCTGCACCCAGAGTTCAAGTTCGCCTCACACGTAACCAAGGTACAAAAGAACGAAGATATCTATTGGCCCAGTTGGCTCGAGAAGTCAAAAACCGATGCAACCGCTGCGGCAATCGTTCGTGCGTACAGTGAGCGTCCAGGCGAAGAGCTTTTCGACATTGAAGCCGATCCCTTAGAACAAAACAACCTAGCGAGCAAACCTGCCTTTGCAGAAACGCTTGCTTCGATGCAGGAAATGCTCGACAAGTGGATGGTTGATCAAGGCGACACACAAACCGTCTTCGGCGAGCCAGAACTTATAAGCAATTAACATTTCCCATTTTGCGACCACGCTTAGCTCATCATGCCAATGTTCAGTGAGGAGGCTTCGAATTGGCGAGCGCCCAGCATCTCTGATAGACTTTTGCGGGCAATCACAGTTTGGCCGTAATTTTTTTGGATTCGAGCCCCACCATGACCGTTCCTCGCTACGCCTTCGTGCTCTTTGCTCTCTCTTGTCTCGACTCGATTCAAATCAAGCAGAACCTGAGGGCGCAAGAAGTGCGCGTTGCGACTGAGCCCGTTGCCGGTGCTGTCACATCGCCGCAAATTCGTGGTGGCGCGATCGCGATTGACATTTCTCCGACGACATTCCCGGTTCGGGTCGCCGGTGGGTTTCTCGAAGGCCAATCCGAGCAGCTTCAAGATTCGCTGTATGCACGGGCGATCGTGATCGACGATGGCTCCGCGAAGATTGCGATGGTCGTTGTCGATACTTGCATGATGACCCAAGAGTTGATCGATTCCGCCAAACAACAGGCCAGCGATGCGACTCAGATACCGACCGATTGCATGATGGTTTCGGCGACGCACACGCATTCTGCGCCTGCAGCAATGGCCTGCTTGGGCACACGGCAAGATAAATCGTATGCGGAATGGCTGCCGGAAAAAATTGCCGCAGCCATCATTGGTGCTGACAAAAACTTGCAACCGGCGCGGATCGGTTGGGCAGCCATTGATGATTGGGAACACACGCACAATCGTCGATGGATTCGTGAGTCGGAGCATCTGATCGGTGATCCCTTTGGAAATGCGACCGGACGAGCCCACATGCACCCTGGATACCTTAGCACCGCAATCATTGGTCCTTCGGGGCCAGTCGATCCCTCGCTGTCTGTCGTCTCATTGCAAACCATCACAGGGCAGCCGCTTGCAGTTCTAGCCAATTACTCACAACACTACTTCGGCGCCGGTGCTGTATCGGCGGACTACTACGGTTTGTTTTGTAAATACATCGCGTCTCTACTGGGCCAAGCAGGCGAGGGGAATGGTCCGTTCGTCGCAGCGATTTCGCAAGGGACCAGCGGTGACTTGATGTGGATGGATTATGGATCCCCCGCCAAGTCGCTCAGCAATGAACGTTATGCGGAAGTGGTCGCACGCTACGCAGAAACAGCCCTCGCCAAAATCGAATACCACGACTTTGTGCCCATTGGCATCGTCGAACAGAACATCACGCTTAGTTACCGTGTTCCAGATGACGAGCGTCTTCAATGGGCGCGGCCGATTGTGGCAAAGATCGAAAACGAGCTTCCGAAAAATAAGACGGAGGTTTATGCGCTAGAGGCCACGATTTTACACGAGCGTCAGCGGACAAACGTGAAGCTGCAAGCGATCCGCATCGGCGACTTAACGATCGCCACGTTACCGAACGAAGTTTATGCGCTCACCGGACTAAAGCTCCGCGGTAGGTCCCCCGGTGAAGCTCATTTCAATATCGAATTGGCAAACGGTGCGGAAGGTTATATTCCGCCTCCAGAACAACACGTTCTCGGCGGTTACACGACATGGCCTGCACGAACCGCTGGTCTAGAAGTCCAAGCGGAAACAAAGATCGTCGAGACTTTGGTCGAAGGACTAGAGAAAGTCACCGGCAAGCCGCGTCGTCAAATGCAGGACGAACACGGGCCGTATGCTCGAACAATTCTTCAAGCCGAACCGCTCGCCTATTATCGCCTGAATGATGAAGACGGCGCTGCACCTCGCAATGCGGTCAGCGGCGGGCCGCCTGCGACACTCAACCCCGGCTACGCGTTGTACTTGCCAGGCGTCGGCAGTGGAACGGGAATCGGGGACCACGAACAACTGGTCGCCTCGAACTTCTCTGGCCCCGCGCAAATCAATCGGTCCATCCATTTTGCCGGTGGCGATCTGTCAGCCCAGGCGGATAATGAGATTAAGGATGTCTATTCGACAGCGTTCTGGTTTTGGCTCGGCGAACGCAGCGGTGCCAGCCAACGTAGCGGTTCATTGTTCATCGGAGCTGACGGAGAAGAGATCATTGCGCAACAGGGCGCCGACCATCTGGTGCAGCTTGCCTGTAACGGTTCGATCACCACGGAAAATTGGCCCGCTGACAAATGGCAATTTGCCGTCGTGGTGCGGGAAGGAACAACCATACGCATCCACATCAACGGAGCCACGGAACCAGCTCTGCAAGCGACGTTCGATCCGGCCAGCGAACTATCAGCGAAATTTCGGTACGGAGTTGGCCTGCAAGGGAAACTCGACGAGATAGCTGTGTTTGATCGAGTCTTGACCGGCGATGAAATTCAAACGTTTTGGCAGGCTTCGGGTATTGAACAACAATTCGCTCGCGACGCCGCAGCGCAACAACGTTTGGCCGCAGACGTAGCGGCTCGTTCTAAGCTTCTCGTTTTTCCAGACGAATATTCACAAACAGTGCAGTCGCTGGAGCCACTCGTTACTAGTCCCTTGACTGGCACGCCGAAAGATCTAGAAGTTTCGGGGAACGTTACGTTTGATGCCAAGACGTTTGCGACTTTCTCGGCGGGGCAGCTTGCGGGAAAGTCGTTGACTGTTCCCGCTTCGTATTCAGTGTCGCTCTGGTTTCGCAATGATTTGGCAAGCAATGTTCGACCGGTGACTGCGTATCTGTTTTCGCGCGGTCCAAGTGGCGACGAACTGGCACCCGGCGACCATCTGGGAATCGGCGGCACCTATCAAGGAAGCTTGACTGGAAAGCTCATTCTCTTCAATGGCAATACTAGTAATCAAGTTCTTGCGGGGCGAACCACGCTGGAACCGCAGACATGGAACCATGTGGTGATGATTCGTGATGGCGCGCATGGCAAAGTATTCCTGAATGGAAATGGCAAACCCGAGATCGATGCTGCGATCGAAGTCACGACGAAAAGCTCTGACAGCTACTTTGGTGCGCGCAGCGATTTCTTTGCTCCGCTACAGGGGAGCTTAGCTCACGTTGCATTGTTCGACCGTGCGCTAGCCGATGACGAAGTGAGCCTGCTGTACACCGCTGCCGAACAACCGCACTCACAAGAAGATCTTCAGCCAAAGACGCCACCTGGCAAAGGTGATCTCGGGGGCGAGTTGCCATCGCCCGAGAGCCAGCCACTGTCGGTTGAGCAATCGCTGCAAAAGATTCATGTTCCCCGAGGCTTTCGTGTCGAGTTGGTAGCTGCGGAACCCGACGTGGTTGATCCAGTTGCGTTTGACTGGGATGAAGCCGGTCGACTTTGGGTCATTGAAATGTCCGACTATCCGCTGGGAATGGATGGCCACGGCAAAGCCGGTGGTCGAGTGCGAGTGCTGGAGGATCATGACGGCGATGGGCGGTACGAGACGAGCGGAGTTTTCGCAGAGGACTTGCGGTTTCCCAACGGCATCCTTACTTGGCGAGATGGAGTGCTGGTGACTGCCGCGCCCGAGGTTTTGTATTTGCGCGATACCGATGGCGATGGCGTCGCCGATCAACGGGAAGTCCTCCTCAGCGGCTTCAATGAAGGGAACCAACAACTACGCATGAACCATCTACGTTGGGGACTTGATAACTGGGTTTACTGTGCCAACGGTGGTCATCATGCCAATCATGGGCTGAGTACTCGCGTAGAATCACATCGCCTGGGCACCAATTACGATTTAGGCAGTCGCGACTTTCGGTTTCGTCCCGACTCGGGGGAACTTGAGCTAGAATCCGGTCCTTCGCAGTATGGTCGCAATCGAGATGCGTGGGGACATTGGTTTGGAACACAGAACGCAAATCCACTTTGGCACTATGTGCTCTCGGATCGCTATCTCGGTCGCAATCCGCATGTACCGACAACGACTCCGCTGAAGCATTTGGTCGGCCCGGGTAGCCCCGAGGTTCATCCCGCCAGCGCTCCTGAAAAACGCTTTCACAATTTTGCTCAGTCGGGACGCTTTACGTCTGCCTGTAGTGGCATGATCTATAACGACGACTTGCTGTTCGGCCGCGATGCACTGGCTCATGCACTTACGTGTGAACCCTTTCATAATCTGGTTCAGCACAACGTGCTTTCTGATTTCGGAGTGAGCTTCCAGGCAAGGCGACCACTGGCTGAGGGTGTATATGATTTCTTCGCCAGCGAAGATCGGTGGTGCCGACCGGTGATGGCTCGAACGGGACCGGACGGTGGTCTGTGGGTGTCGGATATGTATCGTTACATGATCGAACATCCCGATTGGTTGCCGCCAGAAGGTAAGGCGGAACTGTCGCCGCACTATCGCTTGGGCGATCACCACGGTCGTCTCTATCGCGTATTGCCGGCCGGAGGAGACGCTCGTCAAGACTGGAAATTGAACAAGGCAACGACTGCTGAATTGGTCGCTGCGCTCGAATCATCTAACGATTGGCGGCGAGATAAGGCGCAACAATTGTTGCTCTGGAAAGCCGACTCGGCAGCGATTCCACTGTTGGAAGAACTCATTGAATCAGCCGATCTACCACAGGCCCGTTTGCAAGCGATCTGGGTTCTCGAAGGCCTCGGCAGGGTCACCAAGGAAAGTTTGCTCACCGCACTTTCCGACGTCCATCCTCGCGTTCGAGAAAACGCTCTTCGAGTGGCTGAATCTCATGAGTCACCTGAAGTGTTTGCAGCCGCCTCGCGACTAGTTCACGACTTGGACGCCAAGGTTTGCCTGCAGCTTGCGTTAACCCTTGGTCAATGGAGTTCACCGCTGGCCAGCGAATCGTTGGTCAACTTGGCCAGTCGATTCCCGAGCGATTCATTCATGGTTGCTGCCGTGATGAGTTCCTCGCTCGCGCATTGTCCGGCGTTTGTTGAAGGAATCGTTGCGGCCGAATCTGAAGTTTTGGCCGCGTATCGGTTGCCCTTACTGAGGCAAGCGATCGGTGCCCAGGACCATGCTTCGTTTGCTTTGCTTTTACAGAATGAAATTACAGGTGATGACGAGAATCCGCTGGCGTTACTGACTTCGCTGGACACATTTCTATTGTTGCTGCAACAGTTGGGGACTGATATACATCAAATTGCGTCCGTCCATCCGAATGAAAAGCTTGCAGCTCAGGTGGCGAAAGTCGATCGACTATTGGACGTTGCAAAGCAACTTGCGGCAAATGAAAGCGAGCCCGATTCAAGTCGATTGATCGCAGCAACGGTGCTGTGTCGACCGATCAAACATCGCGGCCGTGGCGTTGAGTTGCTGGCGAATTGGCTTCGTCCGCAGGTGAACCCAGAGACCCAAGCACAGGCGATCGATGTGCTGGCGCAAACCGGTGACAAGAATGTGCCGACGGTCTTTGTTGAGTCATGGCAAGAGTTCAGTCCTGATCTTCGCAATCGTGCGTTACAAGCTTGGTTGTCGCGCGAGGTGTGGACGAATGATTTATTGGATCGGATCGAATCGCAAACCATCCCGATTCGCAGTCTCGATTTGACTCAGCGTGATCGCTTGCTCCAGTATCCTGCCAAAGCGATCGCGGCCCGTTCCAAGATATTGCTAGAAACGGCACGCCGATCAACCCGCAAGGAAGTCGTTGACAAGTATCGTCAAGCGTTAGAACTACCAGGACAAGCCACTGCTGGTCACCGGGTTTTCACTCGCGCCTGTGCGAACTGTCACCGCCGGGGCGAGCAAGGGCATGATGAGGGCCCTAATTTGGCTACCGTTATCGAGCATTCCAACGATAAGTTGCTAACGAATATTTTCGATCCCAATGCAGACATCCAACCTGGATATCAAGCTTACACGTGCTTGCTAGACAGTGGCGAAGTCTTGTCGGGGATCATCGCCGGCGAGACGGCAAACAGTGTCACGATGAAACAAGCCAACGGGTTACTGCGAACGATTACCCGAAATGAAATCGAGCGTCTGCAGAACACCAATCTTTCGTTGATGCCCGAGGGAATGGAAACGGTACTTACTCCCCAGGAGTTCGCCGATCTTCTCACCTTCTTGCGTCAGCCAGTCCTAAGCGACGCAGCATCTCAGTAGACTTTCACTGCATGGTTTACATCACCTCACACCAAACTCGCTAAGCGACCTCACCAATGATCGGAAAATCCGTCTGTCAAATCGTTTTTGCGTTTGCATTTCTGTCGATAACGACGGAGCTGCAGTTGGGTGCGGGCGATGAGAGTGCTTCATTGAAGATCGTCAGCTATAACGTTTGGTATGGATTTACCAAAAAGCCAGAACCACGACATACCGACTGGCTGAATTGGATGAGGGCTCAATCGCCTGATGTGGTTTCGCTGCAGGAACTCAATGGATACACACCCGAAGCATTAGCTGCGGACGCCGAGGTATGGGGCCATGCCCACTCAGTATTGTTGAAAACCGATGGCTTTCCGACCGGCGTGACCTCGCGGTTTCCGATCACGGAAGTCAAGCGGATTCGCCAGGGCATGCATCATGGATTAATCCGTTGCCGCATTCGCGGTGTCTGGTTTTACGTGATTCATTTTCATCCTTCAGACTATGCACGGCGAATTGAGGAAGCAGCGATTTTGAAAGAAGACATCCGCACGCTTTCGAATGCGAATCCGCAGATCGTCTTGGCAGGAGATTTTAATGGGTTTTCGCCAGCCGACCGTGAACACTACGACAGCGATTTACCGCTGGTTGAGTTTTTCCAAATGCTGGACCAGCGAGACAAGGGAAATAACCTGAATGCTGGTCGACTAGATTATGGCGGATTGGAAGCGATCTTGAGTCAAGGTTTTGTCGACGTGATTGCTCGTGCAAGATCTGGCGTTGCACCATTCGTGGGTACCTTTCCGACCAATTTGGTCAGCGATGAGAATCACGGTACCGATCGCCGCTTGGACTACATTTTCGTCAGCCCCAACCTTTCTGACCGCATAAGCGAAGCCAAGATCGTGCGAGACTCCACGACTGAAGGTTTGTCGGATCATATCCCCGTCACAGCAACCTTGAACCTTGATTGAATAGACTTGTTTGGAAATCAGGTCGGCCGAACTTCGCTTGAACTTGTCGCTAAACGAAAGTTACTTCCGTTTTGCATTTTCTGACCGTAGATTCTTTGTAGGGAATTTTCGAAAATTTCTCGGGAGCTCGCTGCTCCAGGGCCATCGATTGCGTTGCGACGGTCCAAATGTCCAGCCTGCTTTATTTCAATTCTACCGAAGTTAATCGTAGCAATACGGTACGTGGCTAATTGGTCGCTCAAATCCATAGCAACACAACGAGCGATCCTCGATCGTCTGATGAAAAATCCGGATGACTATGATCGTTAAAATAACGCTCATGAGTGAAACGCGAACCTACAATCATCATCGCCCTCGCTGACGGCGGCGGTACAATCACCGAACGTTACGCTTACACCGCCTATGGCACACCCACGATCACAGACGCCGCCGGTACGATCCTCACCACCAGGGCCGATGGCAACCCGCTACACCTACACCGGCCGCGAGCACGACGAGGTATTGGACCTGAATGGCACTTAGTGTAAACATTCGCCGACGGAGTGGAGTTAAGGGAATGGGCTGGCGTTGTCGCGTCTTTTTTTCTAATTCGGAGCATTATGAATGCTTCGCTTCTCGCCAGTCCTGTTTCTGAACAACTTCACGCACTCACCACTCTCGTCGGGCAGTTGCGTGATGAAGTCGGACAGCTACGCTCTGAGAACGCTCAGCTTCGGTAGCAAGTCAGCGGACTCAAATGCGATGTCGGCTACTGGAAGAGTCGGCATGCCGATGCCGGCGCCCGTAACGTCAAACTGCAGGCCGAACTCGATCTCGCAAACGCGGAAATTCGACAGCTCAAATCCGAACGCTTTGGCAAACAATCAGAGAAGCAGTCGACATCGGATCGCTCCAATGATCGTGCTGCGTGCTCACATCGAATCAATCGCAAAGCAACGAGAGATCGAGCTTGGCAATGACAAGTTGCGAGATCCGTGCCGCAAGGCACTGGTTAGTCTGAGCGAACACTGGAGCGGATTAACACTCTTTATCGACGAC
>JBGSIA010000218.1:0-16249 GCA_041751935.1 Pirellulaceae bacterium
GCTTTTGCATGGCGTCCGTTCCGAGTGAGTTGTTTGGCCGCGAAACCAAAAACATTCATTAGGACACGGACGCCATTTTCATCCAATAGCAATCTGTGATCTCGCCGCAGGACAGCCTGCTACCAAGCCGACTGCACCCCCAGCTCTCCGACAGAAGTCTCGCCCGGATCGTTGTTATGCTGCGCTGGTCTCCGTAGTGAATCTTGCCGTGGCTTTGCCGCCTTAAGTAACAGAGCCGACAAACTCCATCTCATCGTCGACATTTGGCTCACAGCGAGCGTATTCATCTCTGGTAAGCTGCCATAGAAGGTTGAAGGTTCGGTCAAAGCGGCATGTCGATCGAGCGAAGGCGCGTAAAGATTTGGTCTGTCGATTCCTCTCTGGGAACTTTTTTGAAGCTCGTTATTCTAAGCGTGTTATTTGTTTCACTCGTTGCCGCCATTCATGGAAGCCCCGTCGGTTGACACACGCTGTTTTGGTACCCGCTGCGGTACGTGGTTGTCTTGAACAAGCCGGTTTAGCTCACCGCAATCTGTGGTTAGCTCATTTTACAGACGTTGCACTCGATGGTCGCCAAGTGTCACAGTGGCTGGTCGTGTCGTGGGAAAATGTGTCTGTGCTCAGCGACGATGCACTCCCGCAAGTGCTGCGAAGTATCCCCTGGAGTGTCGTCGAATCGATCCGCACTCAAGCCGGTGTCGGCGGCGGAACTTTGCAAGCAAAGGTCGGCGGCGATTGGGTCGACATGCTGCGATTCTCCAACGCACTGGCAAATCGCTTTCACAAAATCTCGCGGTTCCTCGAACGAGCTCGCGAATTCCGTTTGAAAGATCCGTCGGTGACGTTGCTGCCCGAGAACCTCACCGATGCCTTGAACACCGACATCGACCCACCGCAATGCCCACAGTGTTCTCTGCGACTGTCGAGCGTCGACGAGGCATGTCCGCGTTGTATGCAGCGCGGGCATATCTTGCGCCGTGCCGTTGAGTTGCTTCGGCCCTACCGACGGGGTGCGATCCTGTTGTGCTTGCTGACGATCGCCGGCGTGATCGCCGAATTGATTCCGCCCAAGCTACAGCAGTACATGATCGACTATGTACTGGCCAGCCACGTCACACCGGCTGGTGATACCACAACACCGCTACCCGATTTCAAAACCGCTTTGCTGCTAGTCGTGCTAGCGCTTGCCGGGTCACGAATTCTGCTCAGCATCGTCGGTGTCATTAAAGGTCAACTGGCGACAACGATCGGCACCGGACTGACTAGCACGCTGCGTTCGCAAATGGTCCGCAAACTGCAAAGCCTCGCTGTCGTGTACTACGATCGACATCAAGTCGGCTCGCTGCTCTCGCGCGTGGCGCACGACAGCGAAGCGATGCACGGCTTGATGCACCAATTGACCGGCGGCTTCTTGTTGCAAATCGCTCAACTGATCGGCATCGGCGTGATGCTCGTTTGGATCAACCCCAAACTAGCGATGTATACGCTCATCCCCGTGCCACTGGTGTTTTTAGGCACCTGGATTTTTTGGCAGAAGGTCTATCCACGCTATTACCGGTTGTGGGATGCATCGGCAAAACAGATGTCGGTGTTGTCCGGCATGCTGTCAGGCATCCGAGTTGTGAAGGCATTCGCGCAGGAAGATCGCGAGTACCAACGGTTCTCACGTTCAAGCGAACAGTTGCGAGATTGGCGACTGTGGGTCGAAAAAACGAACGCGTGGTATTCTGCCACTATGGGTCTGGTGTTCTCACTGGGCGGTCTGATCGTGTGGTACGTTGGCGGGCGCGATGTGATCGGCGGCTCGATGACCTTGGGCGAATTGATCGCGTTTCTGGCATACCTCGCCATGTTCTACGCACCGCTGGGGGCTCTGTCGAACTTCACCTCCTGGCTGACCAGCTTTCTCACAGGCAGCAAACGCGTTTTAGAACTGCTCGACACACCGCTTACCGTCCTGGACGCTCAGCAGCCGCAAGCCTGGCACCAACCGCGAGGCGAGATCGTGTTTGAGAACGTGTCGTTTGGTTATGATCGCAATCAGCCCGTCATCAAGAACGTGTCGTTCGACGTCGCTGCTGGCGAGATGATCGGTATCGTCGGACGCAGTGGCAGCGGCAAGTCGACGATGGTGAATCTGCTAGGCCGGTTTTATGATGTTCAAGAAGGCCGCATTTTGGTCGATGGCATCGACTTGCGAAACCTCTCCGTCAAAGACTTGCGTGACCAGCTAGGCATCGTGTTTCAAGAATCATTCTTGTTTCGCGGAACGATTTGGCGAAACCTGAGCTTCGGACGACCGCAGTCGACAATCCAAGAAGGGCTGGCCGCAGCCAAAGCCGCCGGCGCACACGACTTCATCTGCCGTCAACAACTCGGCTACGAAACCCTGCTCGGCGAACACGGCGCAGGTCTCTCAGGTGGCGAGAAACAACGCTTGTCGATCGCGCGTACGTTGTTGTACGACCCCAAGATATTAGTGCTCGACGAAGCGACCAGTAATATCGATGCCGAAGCCGAAAAAAGTATCCAAGACGCACTGCAAGCGCTGATTCAAAACCGCACCACGATCGCGATCGCACACCGCCTGTCGACGCTGCGCAACGCAGATCGAATTCTCGTGTTCGATCGTGGCGAATTGATCGAGCAAGGTTCGCACGCGGATTTGCTGGCCGCCGATGGCACCTACGCACGATTGGTGCGGATTCAAATGTCCGTTTCGAAAGACCCCAGCGTCGATCGGTTGCTCCACGCCGAAGCCGAAACGCCCAGCGTCGCCGCCGCCACCGCTGGCGGCTGGACAAATGAGAAAGCTCAAACGACCGCGACTGCCGTTCTGGATGAATCGCCCGACAGTGAATCACCAGACAACGAATCTCTGGACATTGGTAAATCCAAGTCGTCACCTCCAACAATGCATTATCTGCAACCGCTGAAAACTCATTTTGTACGTGGCGAGCACGAGCGATTGGAATTGTGGATCGACGGGGAGCGAGTGGGCGCGAGTGTGTTTGTGCTCAGAACGTTCCCAGCAACTCGCCCGCAAGAGTTTCTCAGCGTGCGAGACTGGAGTACTGACGGCGACGAAGTTGAACTGGGGATCATCGCCGCACTGCAAGATTGGCCGACATCCGACATCACGCTAGTCAACGAATCGTTATCGCGACGCTATTTAATACGACGCGTCATTCGCGTGCGTCAAGCGAAACTACAATACGGCTATCTCGACTTAGATTTGGAAACCGAAATCAGCACTGACACCGGCACTGAAACGAGCGTTGAGTGTTGCACCATCCGCTGGACGCAAAGTCAGGCGATCGATTTTGGCGACAATGGCAAGTTGCTCATCGACACCGACGAGAACCGTTACGTCATCGAAGACATCGACGCCCTACCCCCCGCCGATCGAGAACGCTTCTTGCAGTACGTATACTGGTAAGCCTCTTTCGCATTTAACCGCCCACGCCGCCCTCCCCAAACGTTGGTGTCCAGCCTTCACGCGTCCACGCTGCCCTCCTTCCTCCAGACGTCATTCACCCCTCACGTAAAAACTATCGTAAAACTCTTTCCAAACGCCGCTCTCGCTCACACGATCCCGCTAATGATTTTTCGCCCGTGGATCACGAATTATCTGTGACTAAGGAACAAGCGAACTGTCCCAGCGTGTCTCCTTGGTCGGTTTCCCAAGCACTGACGATGTGAATCGCGTTGGACTTCGCCTTCTCCGTGTACGAACCGCGAGCGGTCTTGCAGTCGATCCAGACCACGACGGGTGAATAGCCGCGTGGTTAATCAATCTTGTTAAAGATCCGACCAATCTTTCCCGTATTCGACCGGGGGGAAATTTCAAGCTTCCGGCCCACGGTAGGACGATTGGAGCTGATATCGCGCGGTCCAGGCACACCCCAGCAATAATCGCAAGTGTCGTAATCCATCGCGAAAACTGTGCAGGTGTGGCGGTCGGCTACGACCGTCCGGCATCAGCGTGGTTGGGATCTCCGTTATTTTCATCCTCAAGAGCGACGCATTCACCACCATCTCGCTGGCAAACTCCATTCCACAAGTTTGCAGCTGCATCCGGTCAAACGCATGGCGGCTAAACCCACGCAATCCGCAATGAAAATCACCAATGGGAGCGTCGAAAAGTAAACGCCCGATTCCGCTCAGCAAAGGGTTACCAATGTATCGATGAGACCAAGGCATCGCACCATCAGCAATACCCCCTAGAAAGCGGTTTCCGAGAACTAAATCGTAACCAGCTTCGAGTTGATGTAGTATTGCCGGGACATCCGACAAGTTGTAGCTCGCGTCCGAATCTGCGGTGATGACATACTGTCCCTTGCTTGCCAAAATACCACCACGTAGCGCGCTCCCGTAGCCTCGCTTCGAGACGTTCACCAAGCGAGCGTCCAGTGATCTCACGATTGATTGAGACCCGTCGTCGCTGCCGTTGTCAGCAATCACAATTTCAGCGAGCAGACCGTGGCTCTGGATCACCTCGGTGGCTTCGCCGATACATTTTGCGAGCGTCTCCGCTTCATTTAAACACGGCATCACGATCGACAACAGCATTCAGTTGGCCTCACCAGTACGTGCTTCTGTCGCGGGTGCTATGAACGACTCGATGAACTGATCAATTGCACCAGCACAGCGTTCCCAGTGTGAATGTCGACCACAATGCCATTTTGTACGACAATCAACATTGGCGCCTCGACTACCGGCTCTCTTTCTTTGTCCCATCGAACTTCGAACGTCGATGGAGCGTGGACCGCCGTCGCGGACACATTTCCTGGCATGAATATCCATGCCGAAGGCAACATTGAGACGCTGACAATTTTCGTACTCGTATCCAGTTTACGCGTCTCGCGTTTCCACTGGTCCACGAGTTGTTGGCAATGCTCACATTCGGCACGCAGGAAAACGAGTATGCCCGTTTTGTCTCCGGTCAAGACTTCCGCGACGCGACGTTCGCGAAGCAGCGGAAATTGCTTTCCAAGCAGATTTTCGCCGAACCACGCAGGCATCGCAGTACGGGGCGTTGTCGTTTTCGTGATCACGAGCACCGATCCAGTCAACAGAATCGCTAAGCCGATCAAGAGCAAATTAGCGACAGGCCAAGCGTGCCGTAATGTGACAAGCGTCGTCGCTTCCAACGCTTGGGATGATCGATAGGAAAGCCCCAATCCCAATAAGCACAACAGATCCACGAGCAGCGGCAGACCTGCGGTTGTTCGTGGGCCGAAACACCCGCAATCAGCCGCCAACCACCAACTCGCTCCAGCGATCATGCTAAACGCGACAAAAGTAGCGTTCGCAAACCAGAAGGCTAGCCGAGGCTTCGCAAAGCAGATGACCCCTGCGGCGATAAGTTCAAACGTGACAGCTACCGTGATCATGAGCGGCATTGAAAGCAAACCGCTCGAGTGCAGCAGTTCATCTGCAGTAGCAACTTTCGTCATGGCAGTCGCGATGAGCAACAGCGAATACGCGTAACGAAGCCAACTCCACATCGATCATGCCCCATTAAGGTGTCTTGGAATCAACGATTTCAACACCAATCTCCGCGAGGCACGTGACCGCATCATCACCCATGCCCGCCGTAATCAATACCCGTTCAAAGAACAGCCCGCGAGCGTCGGAGTCCGCAGCGACACGAACACGGACCGGAAGCACGGCATCATCAGCAAACGTCGGTGTCCCAACCAACTCAAAGTCCAAAACAGGGCGGGAGTTTTCCGGTTCCACCAAAACGTTTGTGAGCGGTGAACCGCGATAGCTATCGACCCGCAACTCGTGAACTAAAGTATCACCCGAGTTGACGGCAAGTTTCCCAGCCAACTTGCGTCGCGGCATCAATGACACGCCAGGAACACCTTCAAACTGAATCGAGCACTTCACTGGATCATCATCGACAATCGCAGTTACAGTATGATGGTTATTACCAAACTTGATGTAATCAAATCGCACGATACAGTCGAGGCGTTCGCCTGGTTCCAAGACTGCCTGGGACGGATCAATCGACATACATCCGCAACTACCGATCACTTTTGCAACACTCGCTTCACGATTGGAACCGTTGACCAGCGATACGGTCACGCTTTCACCGCTGTCAACCAATACGTCACCGTGATCGTAGACCGATTCAGTGAACGCGATTGCAGGATCCGAATCTCTTTTCCAAAGGCTGATGAAGTAGGAAAAGAGGATGCTCGCTAAGAACAAACTGGCAAACGATGCACCTGCTAGTATCAACGTACTGCGACTGACCTTGAATGACCCAGAGTAGTAGATGCTCAGCACCAACAGTGCAGCGAGCACCAAGGCAATAGTTGTCCACGGATTCTGCAGCAATCGCTCTCCGACTCGTAATGCCGTGTCGCTCATTTGCGGTTGTTCGATTGGTGAGCGAGAGACGAGCAATAGCGGCAGACAATCAATTCCATCCAGATGGATATGATCGACTACGTTGGATTGCGGATCGTAGTAGACGATGTCTTCACTGTCTGCAAGAGTTTTGGCGATCACATAATGTCCCGGAGCCGATTCCTCGGACGTGTCGACGGAAACTTCTTTGCGCAGCCAAGCAATCCCAGAAATGTTGCCCGCATTCTTCTCATAGATTGCGTTGATCGCTGGAATATCAGGTTTGCAAAGCGAACATGGATGAATGTGAAGGCCGAGAGACTCCAAGGCAGCGATTAAATGACCGAACGAGGCGATCTCCGTCATCTCCAGTGTTTCGACTTGCGGGGTGTTGCGCCACACAATTCCAAGATCTCTGGCACTCGCATATGCGGCATCGCGGCCGCAAAATCCCTCCTTCAATACTTGACCAGGGCAACGGTTGTCCAATCCGAAACTGCTCAACGCGATTGCCACAACGATTAAACTGAGTCTTGCACTCACATCGCACCCCATTGTTCCTGGCCAACTATGACTTCTGTTGACGTCGACCGTGTAGTATCCGCAACACTACGAGCACAACAATCCCGAACAGCATGGCGAGGTTGACGTAAAACAAGTAACCTCGGCTGCGTTCGGCTAGATCGATGTCGCTGACCGCCCCGCCATCAAAAAACTTACGGATTTTCTCGCTCTCAATATCTGAGTACGGAATCCGCTTCACGGAACCATCGATGGAATTAATCACCACGCTCCCATTCGGCCACTCGGTGAACCATTCGTTAAATTCTCGCGGAAGCGGTTTAACCGCACGCAGTGTAAATGCTCCCTTCCAAGCTTTTGCATCGAACGTGCCCCCTCTCGGGTAGCGTGTACCTCCAAAATTTATTAACGATTCAACTCTCATTCCAAGAACATCGGTGCGAATTAAATGAAACTCAGGCCCTGAAGAAAAAACCGCACGTATATGAGTGTGTTCCTCGTTGACAATTAGCAGTTCTCCTAGTGCTGCTTCGAACCCCGTCGTCACCACTTGCTTAGACATATCTGGCTTCCAATCCGGTATTCGCATGCCTCCAAAATGGTTGCTCGCATTCGTCAATGCGAATAGGCATCCTTTGAATGGATCAGCACCAAGCATTGTCTGCAATGCGCCCGCATCAACATGACACTCGTGTTCGATTCTAGACTCACCATTCCCGAACAACGAACGATTAAAACGCCTCGATTCATTACCGTCGAATGCTTCCCAGAATATTAATGCTTCACCACTTTCAAGATAAGGCTCGTTCTGTTCCGCAAAATGCTCAATGCGAATTGGGATACGGTACGATTCGCTGTCGAAATGACCAATGGTGAGAACTCGGCGCCCGCGCTGGACAGCTTGCCCCAGCGAACTTAGGGGAGTGGCTTCTAGAACATTCTCGTAGTCGACATCATATTCGTAAATCGTCCCAAAGAATCGTGATCGATTCTGATGTTTTTCTCTAATCTCAACTGGGTTCTGAGCTTCAAGACTAGACATTGCTAAAGCCGCCAAACAGCCGCAACACCAGGCGATACCGCGGCAAATCCTCTCCATGGCTTTCCCCATTATCAGACCGGCCCCTAAAATCGTTGATGTGACTCGCGACAAAACAAGACAACTGTTGGGTCACGAACTTTACTGTCTGAAAAACACCTAAGATAAAAGACCTGCGGAAAGTGCATGACTTGACCCTTAGATGCACGTCTTACTGGCGCCACCGCCTCTACAGCCATTGCCCATAAAATCCCAAACAAAACCGATTCCGGCGTAGTATACGCAATTAAAATTTTGCCCAGGGCATGGCGAGGAAGGACCTTGGCCGGTGCAAGTGGTCGAACTGCCGGTTAGCGTCACGCAGTAGACGTCAGACTGATTAGTACAGACACCGCAACTACCGTAAGAGACTCCGCTTACCGGGTTTACTGGATAATAATAGGCGGGAGCGCAGGAAGCTCCTACATTTGGCGTTACCATGCAATTCCCTCCTCCAGGGCATCCGGAACCAGGGATTTGGCACTGCTTGACTTGGCTGCCTGCCCCAACTAGCTCGAGAAAACTCTCTGTGACCGGTGGCAATATTCGCGAGTCCGCCATTGCTGTTATCAATCCGGTCTGGGGCGAAGCCAGTGCTAGCCCCAGACAAACCAACGAACTCATTACTAACACCGAATTGACGTGCTTCAGAATTGAATGCATTTTGCAGAGTCCTGTAAACGAAACGGTTGTGAAACGTCCAGAATTGCGAGCCGAGCGAAAAGTGAAGTGGCTACAGCAAATAGAGTATTGTTTCAGAACAACAACTCCGTGTTTCTACTAGCCCCCGACGCGTTTTGTTGGCATCGCGTTCCGAAATGCTAAGGGATGTTGCGAGGGGGGCAAGCGAAATCTGAGACAGATTTGAAAAAATTCGCAAAAATATCTCAGAAGTGGGGTTTGAGCTTTTGAGGGTGGCGAAGTGAACTGCAGCGAAGCTGTGTTTGTTGCGGGAACCTTGATACGCTACTCTTGATGACTGTGCGTGATGCAGTGGAGCATTTGTGCCCGTATTTTTCATTCAAACAGCCGTTGAAGGAAGTCGTTTGCAACAGCAAAGTTCTTGGGCACGAGTTGCATGTGCAGTCGCTGGTGGGTGCCTTCTCTTAGTAGTATTTAGCGGCCTGTGGATTACCCAAGTGACTCACTCGGGATGGTGCAATGATGAGTCGGCCCATATTCCTGCGGGCCTATATCATTTGGAAACGGGATTGATGGATTCCTATCGCGTCAATCCTCCGTTGCCTCGGATGATTGCCGCGTTGCCTTTGTTGGTTGATCAACCAATGATTCAGTGGCAAACTTATGCATCTGCCTACGCTCGTTCGGAATACCGGTTTGCGGATGCATGGGTGTCTGACAATCAATCGATTATTCCACGACAATTGCTGATCAGCCGCGCGACGATGTTGTTGTTTTTTGGTTTGGGGTTATGGTCGATCGTTCGCTGGGCGCAAGACCTTTACGGAAACACATCCGCTTGGTTGGCGGCGGCGATGTGGTGCTTTAATCCCGAGATCATCACGCATTCGGCAGTCGTGGCGCCGGACTTGCCCGCGGCTGCATCAGGTTTGTTTTGTGGCTATCACTTTTGGCGGTGGCTGAAGCTGGAATCAAGGCCGATGTCGTGGACGGTGGCGGCGACGTTGGCGCTGGCGATTCTATGTAAGTTTTCTTGGTTGTTTTTGATGGGGTTGTTGCCGATGGTTGTGTGGGCGTATGACTGGTGGAGGTGCAAAGGTGGTTTGAAACGAGGGGCTCTTGATTTGTCGACTCAGCCCCTCGCCCCCACTCCCTCTCCCCGAAGCTGGGCGAGGGGAGCCAGTTTTTTGTCGTGGCAGTTCTCTCCCTTTGATCAGGTCGCTATTCGCGATGCATTGCGGTTGATCGGGACCTTTTCGCTGACCTTGTTGCTCGTCAATTGGTGCTATGGCTTTGATGGCAGTGGAACGCGACTGGGAGATTATCACTTTATTAGTCGCGCTTTGACCGGAATGGATGTGGCCATGTTTCAAACCGGAAACCGCTTTGAAGGTGGGCCGCTGGGCGTGATCCCGGTTCCGCTTCCCAAACAGATGCTGCTGGGTCTGGATTATTTGAAGTGGGAGTTTGAACGCGGATTTCCCAGTTACTTGAATGGTGTGTGGAAGGAACGTGGTTGGTGGTACTTTTATCTCGACGCTTTGGTTATCAAAACACCGCTGGGTTACCTAATGTTGATCGGTTTGGGCGTAGGCACGTGGATTTGGGCAAGTATTCGTGGCATCGCGAAAGCTGGAGAATGGTTACCGCTGTTCATCGCCATCATTTTTCTGGCACAGGTGAGTTCGCAAACGGGATTCACACATCATGTACGGTATGTCCTACCGGTTTATGGATTCGTGTTCTTACTCGCTTCACGGATAATGATCGTGCTACCAAGATGGAAAGGGCCCACGTTGGCTGTGGTGTGTTTGGCTGGGATTGTTGTTTATCAGGTTTTTCATCCGGGATTGTCACATGCGTTTTTTAACGGTCTTGTCGGTGGACCGAATCACGGTTGGCGGCATTTGAGTTTCAGCAATGTCGATTGGGGACAAAGCACTTATCGGATGGTTGAGTGGATTGAATCGCACCCGGAGCATCGACCGATCACTGTGGTCTTTGCGGCCCCGATTGGTGAACCAGGGAAGCTTGTCGACTCATTGCCCGATGTGACAGCGAGCATGGATTGGAGACATCGGATCAATCCGGTTTCGACGAAACCCGCGAAGTCGGGCTGGGTGTTGATGTCGTCCTACCAATTGACGCTACCTGAGAACGCCTACTTCCACGACCAGCCGATCGTCCAGCAACCTTACCCGGATGTGTTATTGTTTCATGTGACCGACGAACAATTGAAAGATCCACAATGAAACACTCATCGCAGACACACTGCAGGGCTCAGTTTGCGTTTACCTTAGTTGAGGTACTCGTAGTGATTGGAATCATCGGGATCTTGATCGCAATCTTGCTGCCTGCGGTACAGGCGGCTCGCGAGGCGATGCGGCGGGTGCAATGCCAGAATCAACTTCACCAGATCGGACTCGCGCTGGCGAATTATCACAGTGCGTATGGGCGTTTACCGGCTGGGGCAATCCGTCCACGCGGCTACGAAGACAATGGACGTGACCAACCTCGGGCGACTTGGGCAATCGGCATTTTGCCGATGATGGAGTTGATGGCGCTCCATGAGCTGTATGATGCGACGGAGGATACGACGGCGGATTCCAATCAAGCATTTCGGGAGACAAACGTTCCCGCCTATCAGTGTCCCTCCGATCCAAACGCGTCGATCATGTTCGAGCCGCAATTCGGAGCGAAATTTTCTCGCAGCAACTATGCCGCCAACTATGGCAGTGCGAGCTGGGGGATCGAATTCTGGGACAAGTCGGAGTATCGCGGAGTAATGGGGCAGAATACCAAGACCGCGTTCCAACACATCAGCGACGGAATCTCCCACACGGTCGCGGTCGCAGAGCTCCAAATCCAGCCCGATTATTCGGACAATCGTGGCGTGTGGGGCTTCCATGCGGCCGGGGCTTCTAGTGTGGGACTCGATTGCGACACCAAGTGCATGGGGATTAATGACGATTCCAGCACTGATTGGATTCCGTATTGCGTTTCCATCTCGGGCAATCTGGAATGTCACTTTCAAAATACAGAGGAGTCCAATGCGGGCACCCGAAGTTTGCATCCCGGTGGTGCCCACTTGCTTCACTGTGACGGTAGCGTCCAATTCACAAGCGCACAAATCGACGTGACCCTATTGACCGACCAATTCACCAGCACAGCAGGGGCTAGACCATGAGTCAGTGGCTGAGCCGGAATGAGGCGATCGCGATTGTCGTGATGATGGTGATTGTCAATGTCATCGGATGGTGGGCGATCGATCATTTTCAAACTGAGATTCGATTGATTGGACATCGTGGAGTTGTTCCTGCAATTGCGTTTGTGGACCGTCACCATATCGTCGCTACCGCTTGCTCGGACGGTAAATTGCGACTGTTTTCAACGCACGATGGCACACCGCTACGTGAAATTACAGGCCATTCGGATCAACTAACTGATGTAACGAGTTTCGCAGGGGCGGAAGATGTAGCCACCGCGTCCGCAGATGGAACGATTCAAATAAGAAAGATGCCTGAAGGCATCCAGCGGCGAAGCATTGCGGCGCACGCGGGCTTGGTGTTGGCTGCAAAATACAGTGATGACGGTTCGGTGCTGGTATCGATCGGCGCGGATCGCGCCCTTCGAGTTTGGAATCCTAGCAAGGGTGAGCGAGAGCAAGAAATAGTGGTTCGGTTTGATCTAAATTGTTTGGCGGTGAATTCCACAGGTTCAATGGCGGCAACCAACGGCCCAGAACATGCAACGGTGATTTGGAACTTGCGGTCGGGCAAGGAATTGCACCGCATCGTCGGCCACGATGGAGCAACTGTCGCAATAGCATTTAGTCATGATGGAAACCGAATCGTTACCAGTAGTGATGATCGAATTCTGCGTATCTTTGACGCTAGTAACTACAAGCAGTTGCGCCAAATCGAGGGCAATCATTGTCGTGCCAATTCAGTTCATTTCACCAATGATGATAAGCTTGTTGTTAGCGCTATGGCGGATGGTGTGGTGAAGTTGTGGAATAGCAGTTCGGGCGAGCTTGAACGGTCGTTCCAAGCTTGTCAAAACGAAATTCTCTGCGTCGCTAGTTCTTCGCTACCGCTCATGGCAACGGGAACCCGAGGTCGAACAGCGACACTTTGGCGGTTCTAATTCGACGTCGGGATTGCTCGATCCTCTCCTCGACTTCGGTGGCATTGACGTGCCAGTGAATTGGTACGGATACTTCCGGGTAGCGTATGATCGAAAGTACAATTTATTTTTGGTTCAGTGGCGTTTGGAAGCGCGGCCCTCGCTGTCCCTTATCGCTGGCTCAGCACAGTTGATGAATCGTGATTGCCTAACCAACGGGTTGATTTATGCTGATTTCTGAAATGATGATCCATGAGCTTGCGAGCGAAATGGCTATGACTCGCAAGCTGTTGGCGAAAATTCCTGACGAGAATTTGCAGTGGCAACCTCCTGGTGACCTCCACTCGATTGCTTGGAATGCAACTCATCTCGCGGAGATTTTGGGTTGGGTCCCTGGCATTTTGGAGCAGAGCGAATGGGACATTGCCCCCGTTGATGGAGAGGCATACGTCGCGTCGGAAATCACATCGACCAGTAAGCTGTTGGAAGTATTCGATGACCATAGCAACAACGCTCTGAACGCGCTTCGAGGCGTTCCCGACTCGGTGATGGATGAGCCGTGGTCGTTGAAAATGGGAGGGCAGATACTATTTACGCTGAATAAAGGAGATTGCCTTCGTAAATGGGTTTTCAGCCATTCCGCGCATCATCGTGGAATACTTTCCGTTTACCTGCGGATGGCCGGCCTGCAGTTTCCTCGATTTACGAAGAATAGGACGGCCATTTCTCCGCTCGTCCAGCTCCGGATGAGCTTGTGAGGGATAATTTGTGTATTTCCCGACGACTGGGGTAAAGGGTATTCTGCACGCCAGTCGACCGGGTACAATGGCGGTCCTGCCCGAACTCCCGCCTTGCATTCCCTCCCATGTTGATCGTTCCCCACATCGCACCGATCTGGCTATTGTGCGTCGCTGCCGCGTTGATGATGGTGTCACTGGACGTCGTGAGTGCGAAGGACGGGCGTGCGAAGGACGCGGATGCAACCGGTGGTCAGCCGAGCACCATCAGTTTTGAGTTGGACATTCAACCGATCCTAACTGCCAGCGGCTGTAACTCGGGTGCTTGTCATGGCAAACAGCGTGGACAAAACGGGTTTCAGTTATCGCTGTTGGGATTCGACGCGGACTTTGACTTCGCTGCCTTGACTCGTGATACCCGCGGGCGGCGTTTGTTTCCGGCATCACCGCGGGAAAGTTTGCTATTGCAAAAGGCAACGGGTGAATTGCCCCATGGTGGCGGTCGACGAGTTGAGCTTGATTCAGCCGATTATCAAACATTGGTGTCTTGGATTGTGCAAGGCTCGCCACGCCGTGTTGCCGACGAACCCGCGCTGATTCGTGTTTCGCTCGATCAAGACACGTTTTCGTTAACACCCGATGCAGAAAATCGCCTGCGCGTAACGGCACACTACAGCGACCAGTCGACCCGGGACGTCACTCGCTGGACCGGTTTCTTATCCAATGATGATGCTGTTGCATCAGTCAAGAAGGACGGGGCGATCGTTGCGGGTCCACTGCCGGGCGAGACCGCAGTGATGGCTCGCTATATGAATCAAATTTGTGTGGCGGAAGTTGCCATTCCTCAAACCGTACCGTTGCCAGACGGTGTCTTTGAATCTCTGCCGCAATACAACTTCATTGACGAACTGGTCGATGCAAAGTTGCGGTCGTTGTCGATCGAGCCGTCGCCAGCGGTTTCCGACAACGTGTTTTTACGGCGAGTGTCGATCGACTTGATTGGTCGCTTGCCAACGGTGGATGAAGCGAGAGAATTTTTGGATTCAGCCGATGCAAACAAGCGTGAAGTGTTGGTGGATAAGTTGCTCGCCCGGCGTGAGTACGCGGACCACTGGGCAACCATTTGGGCCGACCTGCTTCGCCCTAATCCCTATCGTGTCGGCATCAAGGCTGTATTGAATTACGACAATTGGATTCGGCAACAGTTTCGTGACAATGTGCCTTATGACCAGTTCGTGCGTCAGTTGATCACGGCGAAGGGCAGCACTTGGCACAACGGCGCGACAACGATGTACCGTGATCGTCGTAGCCCTGATGAAATTGCCACGATGACCAGTCAATTATTTCTGGGTATTCGACTGGAGTGCGCCAAATGCCACCACCATCCGTTTGAACGGTGGAGCCAGTCCGATTTCTACCAGTTTGCCGCCTACTTTGCCAAAGTGGGTTACAAAGGCACTGGCCTTTCTCCACCCATTTCCGGTGGCGAAGAAACCATTTTTACTTCACACAAGGGCAGTGTCCAGCATCCGCTTTCTGGTGAAACCATGTTGCCGACTCCGCTGTATGGCGAGTCGCCCCGTGGCGGAGATGACGTTGACCCGCGTCTAGCGCTAGCCGATTGGATGACTTCCAAAGAGAACGATTATTTCGCGAAGGTGCAAGTTAATCGGGTTTGGGCGATTTTGATGGGGCGAGGTTTGGTGGAACCCGTTGACGACTTACGAACGACCAATCCGCCGACCAATCCGGCATTGCTCGACGCGCTGGCAAGTGAATTTCAATCCACGAATTACGACCTGAAGCAGCTCCTCAAGACGATCGTGCTGTCGCGGGTATACTCTCACAGTTCACTGCCGACACCATCGAACGTTTCCGATCGTCTCAACTACTCGCGACACTATCGCAAACGGTTAAGAGCCGAAGTGATGTTGGACGCGATCACGGATGCCACCGAGACCACGGCCGAGCTTTCAGAAATGCCGCCAGAAACTCGCGCGAGGCAAGTTTGGACGACACGAGTGAATTCGATCTTTTTGGATACATTCGGACGTCCCAACGAAAACCAGGACCCGCCTTGCGAAAGAATACCCGAGGCCACGGTTAGCCAATCGTTGCACTTGATGAACTCCCCACAGCTCGAAGGACGCATTCGCAGCGATGGCAGTCGCGCCGCGAGATTAGCTCAAAGCACACTGACACCGCCGCAGATCACCGACGAACTTTACTTGGCGATCTACTCACGATACCCCGATGACAAAGAGCGAAAAGTGGTCGTGGGAATCATCGAAGCCGCGGAAAACCGACGTGGTGTGCTCGAAGACTTGACGTGGGCGATGATCAATTCGCCGGAATTTTCAATCCTAGATTAGTGATTAGGCAAATGAACTCGATACACAAGAATTGTGAAGGTGTCTCGCGACGCGACGGGTTGAAGTTGGGTCTTGGCGGATTGATCGCTGGAGGCTTGGCCGGTGTGCTGCGGGCAACGTCCAGCTACGCTCATGAGGGTAAGGTTGATTCACAAGCAACGCGTCAAGCTGATGCCTGCATTCTCATTTGGATGGATGGAGGCCCCAGCCATTACGAGACGTTTGACCCCAAACCGGAGGCCCCGCTGGAGATTCGCGGACAGTTCGGGACAATTGCGACCCAGACCGCTGGCATTCATTTCTCGCAAGTCCTGCCAAAGCTCGCGGCCATCTCGGATGACTTAGCAATCGTCCGATCGATCCGTCACGATCAAGGCAACCACGGTGCAGGCAACCATTACATGATGACC
>JBGSIA010000219.1:0-96196 GCA_041751935.1 Pirellulaceae bacterium
CTTTTGCATGGCGTCCGTTCCGAGTGAGTTGTTTGGCCGCGAAACCAAAAACATTCATTAGGACACGGACGCCATTTTCATCCAATAGCAATCTGTGATCTCGCCGCAGGACAGCCTGCTACCAAGCCGACTGCACCCGTGTTATCGTGTAATCTGTTGCATATACGTCATCTACAAGCAACCATTCCCCCTGTGTCGCTGCTCCACTTGTCTGAGGGACGAGTCGGAACTATTGAGTTTTTCATGCCTATTATTAAGCATGAGAATCGCAATGGTAACATTCCGATTACAGTAATGTCGAAGATTTAATCGGCGTGTTTCCTGAGATCGTGGACGATTCGCGAAGCTGCATTTTAACAGAACCCGGTGTCCTGTCGGTCGCCATGGCGATTTCCTCGAATGTGAGCCCCTCCCAATACCGCAACCGCACAATGACTCGGCCTGAACTAGGCACGAACCTGAGTAAACGCGTTGCTTCTTGTTGTGCGTCGGTCGGCTCTGACGCTTTAACCTCGCTAGCCAATTGCCCCACCACGCCCGGCTCCAGGTTGACTGTATAACGCAGGTGCATTCGCCGTGCCCAATCTCGACAAACGTTTATCGCCACACGGGCAACCCAGCGTTCAAGTGGCTTGGCTCGGTCGAAACAGAGCAAGTTCTGAATCAACCTCAGGCGAATTTCCTGAGTGAGGTCGTCCGCATCGTGTGCCGAGAATCTGCGTCGCCCAGCAGAAAGCTGACGTCGGACGATTTGCGAAATGATCGGATTGGCGTTGAACAGCATTGCTTCCACGCTGTGTGTGTGTGGCGATGAGCGTCCGCTGGCTCCGCATTTGGAATCCGCACGATTTGCCTCACGGTAGGTGGTGACGAGGAGCGGTGGTTCCGGTCTTGTTAAACAACGTCTCGATTGGGGCATCCTTCTGAATCAAGAACGCAGGTCTTGCTTGCTCTACGGCTGATTCTTCACTGCGAGAGAAACTGGACAAAGTCTGTGTTGCTTGGTGCGTCTCCCAGTCGATTATCTGTAGATAAGGGACGAATCCAACGGGAATGGCCGTGCATCAAGCCGTCTCGGAATGATGGCGTCCGCAACACCACGCCAGAGATCGAACTCGCCACTGAATTATCTTTCGCCGCTGGAGAATGACTAGTACCTGCCGATTGATTCACCGTCGTCTATAATCATTGGCATGCGACTGACTCTCTCCTTCCCGTTGCGAATTGCGATTGTTGTTTTGACTATCGCGAAGCTCTCCACCGCCGCAGTGGCCGTCGACTTCAATCGTGACATTCGTCCCCTGCTCGCCAAACAGTGCTTCACCTGTCACGGCCCAGACGAACACGCGCGTGAGGGCGACCTGCGGCTGGACCAGCGCAGCGGCGCGATCGCCGATGCCGGTGGATACCAAGTGATCAAGCCCGGCGATTCGGCCGCCAGCGAAATCATGGCTCGTGTCCTCAGTGATGATCCCGATACGCGAATGCCTCCAGCGGACAAAGGCCCGCCACTGAGTGCTGCTGAAATCGCTACGCTTGCACAATGGATCGATGACGGCGCGACTTACGAGCAACATTGGTCATTTATCCCACCACAACGCAGCACGGTCCCGGATGTGGATTTGCCCGAGTGGTGTCGCGGTGTCGTTGACCGTTTTGTGCTTTCGCGAATGCAGCAAGCTGGGATACAACCAAGTTTACCAGCCGACCGTCATGAACTCGTCCGGCGTTTGTTTCTGGACCTGACCGGCCTGCCGCCTACAGTCGAACAAGTCTCGCGTTTCGCTAAAGATGAGAGCCCAAAGGCTCTCCGGCGACTGGTTGATGAGCTGCTCGCATCACCGGATTATGGGCCGCATGTTGCTTCGTCGTGGCTGGATTTGGCGCGATACGCTGACACAAACGGTTACGAGAAAGACCGTGAGCGAACGATCTGGCCGTATCGCGATTGGGTAATCGACTCGCTCAACGCGGATATGCCTTACGACGAATTTTCAATCCAGCAAATTGCTGGTGACATGTTGCCCAATGCCAGCCAAGCCGAACGCGTTGCAACAGGCTTACACCGCAACACCATGCTCAATGAAGAAGGCGGCATCGATCCACTGGAGTACCGATTTTATTCCATGATCGATCGTGTTGGTACGACGGGGACGATTTGGATGGGTCTGACCATCGGATGTGCTCAATGTCATACGCACAAGTACGACCCGATCACCCAGGATGACTTCTACGCAATGTTTGGCCTGCTCAATCAAGCCGATGAACCGGAGTTGGAGCTCGTTGATGCTGCAAACGAGCGGTTGACACGGGAACTGAATTCCCAGATTCGCTTTATCGAGAACTCACTGATCGACGAGTTCTTTGGCCCCGCAGCAAACGTCGACGAGACGGTTAGCAAAGTAAGGGCCGATTATGAGACATGGGTTTTGACCCAATCAATGCAAGCGAGCGATTGGCAGGTTGTTACCCCTGTGGCACTCGTCGCGACTACACCTCGCCTAACGGTTACGAAAGACAATTCCATTCTGGCACGCGGAGACATCACCAAACGCGAGGAATACGAATTGACGTTTCCTCCAACACCCGAGGGGCTGCAGTACACGGCGCTACGACTGGAAGCCCTGCCGCATGAGTCGTTGCCCGCAGGTGGCCCCGGCATGGCATTCTACGAAGGCCGACGTGGCGACTTTTTTCTCAGTGAACTTGCTATCGAAGGCAACAACCAAGCTGTCGCCCTGCGTGATGCATCGCATAGCTTCGGCATGATCTCGGTCGGCAGCGGCAGTGCGGACGCTGCGGGCGTAATCGACAGTGACGGCAGTACGGGATGGTCCACGGCGACGCGCGAAGGACAAGCGAATCGGTTAGTCGTCAATTTCGAGAAACCTTTCACTTCCACTTCCCCCTGGAAAGTCAAGCTACTTTTTGAACGCCATTTCGCCGCTCCACTGGGACATTTTCGCATCAGTGTTACCACGCGTGACAAGGTACCGGTCGTCGCATCCATTCATGATTCGGATATCGAGCAACAACTCGCTAGGCAGCCCTCGGTGGGCACCGGTGTTGCAGATCCACTGCTGGAGTATTTGCAACGAACGTACATTCGTCAGTCCGAGTTACTGGCAAAAGAACGTCGTCCGATACAGAAACTTGAAGCTGAATTGCCGCAGGCAACACGAACGCTGGTGATGCATGAGCGCAGCCCCGGAGATCATCGCACGACGCATCGTCATCATCGCGGTGAGTACCTGCAACCGCGTGAACCAATCCAGCCTGGCATTCCTGCGGTCTTTGCACCGAGCGATGGCGTCCAGCCACGCGACCGACTGCAGTTTGCTCGGTGGCTTGTCAGTGATGCGAACCCACTAGTCGGTCGCGTTACCGTCAATCGTGTTTGGCGCCAGCATTTTGGCAAAGGCATCGTCGATACCGCAGGCGACTACGGCACTCAAAGCGATCCGCCTTCGCATCCCCAGTTGCTCGATTGGCTGGCCTTGGATTTCGCTACTGGTGATTGGTCATTGAAACGTTTGCATCGCCAGTTGGTGAATTCAGCCACCTATTCACAACAAGTCGCCGCAGCACCCGATGTCGATCCCGCAAATCGCTTGCTGTCGTGCTTTCCTTACCGCCGCCTAAGTGCGGAACAGATTCGTGATTCTTTGCTTGCGGCGGCGGATTTGTTAGTGCGTCAACAAGGCGGCCCCGGTGTTTATCCTCCGCAACCAATCGGAGTTGCCGAATTAGCCTATGGCGGCGGACAGTGGCCGACATCCAACGGCGCAGATCGCTTCCGACGGTCAATCTACACTTTCCGTAAGCGAACCGCGCCCTTTGCTGCCTACGCCGTATTTGACGCACCGACTGGGGAGGTTTGCTTGGCTAGACGCGATCCCAGTACCACGCCTCTGCAATCGCTGACGTTACTCAATGATGAGTTGTTCATCGAAGTAGCAAATGCGACTGCCGAAGCGGTGCTGCGGGACGTGGGGCAGGACGCATCAGCAGCGGATATTTCCGTCGCGCTCTTTCAGCGTTTACTATCTCGGTTGCCCACCGAGGAAGAGTCTGAACAAGTGATGCAATTCTTTGCAGCAAGTGCGGACGAGACAGCGTCGTTACAGGATCGTTGGATGTATGTCGCTCGTGCCCTGCTGAACTTGGACGAAACCATTACGCTCCCATGAATCCGATGAACACCGAGAACCATTTTTTGGCGCAAACGACCCGACGCCACTTCTTCGCCGATTGTGGAATTGGCGTTGGTAAACTGGCACTTGCCTCGCTAGTGGCCAGCTCCGGTAACGCTCTGGCGAGTGACGAAACAGCGGTACACAATCAAGCATCGTTACTCAAACAGGTGTCGTTGCTCAACGGTGGATTGCATCATGCGGCGAAAGCCAAACGCATCATCTTCCTGTTCATGGCGGGAGCACCCAGCCAGCTCGATTTGTTCGACTACAAACCGACACTGGTCAGCCTGGAAGGCAAGCCGATCCCGCCCTCGGTGATCGCTGGCCAACGCTACGCATTCATTCAAAGTAACGCCGCAGTGCTTTCACCGCGTTTCAAGTTCGCTCGCCACGGGCAATCCGGCGCAGAACTCGCTGAAGTGCTGCCGCACTTGGCAACGGTGGCTGATTCAATCGCAATCATTCGTAGTGTGCACACCGACCAGTTCAATCATTCCCCGGCACAAATTTTTGTAAACACCGGCAGCGCTATCCCCGGGCGTCCGGCAATGGGTTCCTGGCTGACATATGGACTGGGCAGTGAAGCGAATGACCTTCCAGGTTTCGTGGTGCTGACCAGCGGCGGGAGCCTGTCCGGCGGCGCAGCGATGTGGAATGCTGGCTTTCTTCCTGGCGAACACCAAGGTGTACCGTTTCGTGGAAAAGGCGACCCGATTCTTGATGTCAAAACGCCTGAGGGCATTAGTGATCAAACTCAACGCCGGACTTTAGACCTGATTGGCAAATTGAACCGTTCGCGTCACGAGCGTTTGGGGGTCGATGCAATACTAACGCGTATCGAAGCCTACGAGATGGCCTATCGAATGCAGACGCGTGCACCGGAGTTAATGGACCTTTCAAGTGAATCCGAAGCAACCCTCCAACGGTACGGAGCCTCGCAAACTCCCGATGGATCGTTTGCCAACAATTGCCTGCTGGCGCGAAGGTTATGCGAACGAGGGGTGCGATTCGTTCAACTCTACCACTCGGGATGGGACCACCATAGTGACGTTGAGAAAGGATTGCGTGGTACTTGTCGGCAAACCGATCAAGCATGCGCGGCATTGCTCATGGACTTGAAGGAGCGAGGCATGCTGGATGAGACCCTTGTCGTTTGGGGCGGTGAATTCGGTCGTACGCCGATGGTTGAAGCCAGTGCGGCACTCGGTCGGTCTCTTGGTCGCGATCATCATCCACAGGCATTTACCATGTGGATGGCTGGCGGTGGCGTACGCGCCGGACAAACGATCGGCAAGACCGATGATCTCGGTTTTCACTGTGTCGAAGACCCAGTCCATGTGCACGATATTCAAGCGACCATCCTGCACCAGTTGGGCATCGATCACGAGAAACTAACTTTCACCCATGCCGGTCGGCCCTACCGCCTAACGGACATCCACGGTCGCGTCGTAGAGAAACTTGTCAGTTAGGAGTAGTCGCTTCGACATCCAATTGTTTGCGAACAAACGTGGGGCGAGGATTACCCTTTCCTTTCTTATCACAACGAAAATATTCCGCGACGTAACGAACCTGCGTCTTACTTTCATCAACTTTAAATCGGTCCCCTTTCTGTAATACCGGTCGATACTCGTCCATGCGACCGAATTGGTAACTTCCAGCAGCCTGGCAAGGAAACCAAGTGCCATTTCCCGAAGCGTCCTCGAGATAAAACTCTGGATAGCAATGACCTGGAATCCAAACCATCCTCGCGGGAATGTCCGCATTGCGGCATAAAGCGATAAACAAACTTGTCATCTCTTCGCAATCGCCCTTGCCGTCGCGCAATGCTTCGGACGCATTTTTTAAGTCACCGTTGACGTACTCAACATGTTCGCGAACGTATTCGTAAATCTGCTCGACCCGTTGCCAATCGTTGTCAGCCTCCGACATCGCCAATTCTTGCGACACCTTACGAATACGACCATCGGATGCGTCAATGTACGGGCTGTTGCTCAAATACAGTTTTAAGTCGCGATCTGGTCGAGACGGAATGCGGAAACCAGAAGTGTCTTCGGGGGCAACGATTCGACTTCGCTCGACCTCAAGCACAAAAGTAATTTCAACGGTTTGGTTCGCCAGCACGCGAGGAATTTGCACCAGAACTTGCCTCGCACCACCAAGTAGCTCGCGAGTGGTCCAAGCTTTCACAGCGGGATCGATTGTCTGTTCGACAACTCGCACCTTCTGTTCCGGCCAATTCGTGGGAATGGGGAAAGTCGCATAGGCGTTGGTACAAGCTACAGGCGTAGAGAGTACCAAACCAATGCGCCAACGTTGGATCTGGGGCGATGCATATGTAAGTGATCCAGTACCCGACCTTTCTAGCGGTTCGCCCTCAGCAGTGGCGACGTCATCTTGAGAATACAAGGTGCGACCACCGAGAATGACGGCGCACGATGCTAGAATCGCCTGGCGGCGAGTGAACTGGGCGATCGATTGGTGCGGCATCGAAAGGAGTCTCGTAAACGACCATCTCGTGAAAGCGTCAAACAACGGATCACTCCATTGTAGTCGCCACCACCGCCACCTCACCCCCGACTCGCCTTTCGTTTACCGCTTAGCCAAATATGCCTGGGACAATCGTTAGGACCGAAACACCTTACGAAGCGGGCTGGCTCTTCTTTTTTCCAGGTTTCTTTTTGGCAAAGGTTTTGCCGAAATTGGACTTGGACTTCGGCGAGTGCTTGCTAAAACGCTTGCCGCCTCTGGGGCCGTGGTCGCCGCTGCTACGATGTGCACGAGGCGACTGTTTAGCTTCAGAAATTCGTAATGGGATTCCGGAAACGACGGTCGCTTGCAAAATTTCAAAGACCGCCACGGGCATACCAATGGGCAAGTCGACGATTGAATAACTGTCCTGAATATCAATGCGACCAATGTCGCGACCGTCTAATCCAGCTTCGTTTGCTATCGCACCTACAAGATGCTTGGGCATGATACCGTGACTGCGACCGACTTCGACGCGATACGATTGAAAACGCTCGCGATCGCTACGTGAGTCGACCCGCGAATCGTCGCGGCGATTCATGCTGCGTTCGCCCGAACGAGAGTCGTCACGACCTTGTGAGTCACGTTCACGCTCGCTGCGCGATGGTCGCGGTTGGTCCAGTTCACCAGCGGAGGCGAATAGTGGTCGTCCGGCATGTACCAATGTCGCAGCTGCAGCCGCCAAACGATCCATGCTTTCACCACTTTCTTCACTGATGCGTGCCAGCAAAGAAGCGAAGCCTTTTAGATGCTCGCTCGACAAGGCACCCAGTAACTGCTGCTTGAATCGTTCGGCACGAGCGGCGTTGATCGTTTTTGTTGTCGGCGGGTCCACTTGCTCAATGCTCTGGCCGATTGCACGAGCAAGGTTTTGCATCTGTCGCTGGCCACTGGGGGCAACGAGCGAGATCGCGCGACCCTCGCGGCCGGCGCGACCGGTGCGGCCAACGCGGTGCACGTAAGCTTCGTGTTCACGCGGCATGTCAAAGTTGATGACGTGGCTGATTCGGTCCACATCGAGCCCACGAGCGGCGACGTCGGTGGCCACAAGAATGTTGATCTCGCCACGCTTGAGCTGGTTCACTGTCCGCTGGCGTTGCGTTTGGACGATGTCACCGTTCAGGGCGGCGGTGTTGAAGCCACGCGCGGCGAGTTGGTCGGCGACTTCGACCGTTGCGGCTTTCGTGCGAACGAAAACGATCACACCATCTGTCGTCTCGGCTTCGAGCAAACGTGACAGCACTTCGACCTTCTGACGCACCGGGGCAACGATAAACTGTTGAGTGATGTTGTCGGCCGTTCGCTGACGATTCTCGCTCTTGAGTTCGACGGGGTCGTGCAGATGTTCACGAGCTATTTGACGAATCGGATCGGGCATCGTTGCCGAGAACAAGGCGATTTGACGCTGCGCGGGAGCCTGGGAAAGAATCATTTTCACGTCGTCAATGAAACCCATTTGAAGCATCTCGTCGGCTTCATCGAGTACCAGTGCCTTGATGTTCGATAGGTCCAGTGCTCCCTGTTTGATGTGGTCAATCACTCGACCCGGCGTACCAACAACGACATGCACGCCGCGGCGCAATGCGGCGAGCTGCGGCGGGTAGGGGGCACCCCCGTAAATCGCCAAGACGCCCAATTCCGACAACTGCGAACCATACTCGCGAAAGGAGTCAGCAACTTGTGTGGCAAGTTCGCGGGTCGGAGCTAGAACGAGGACCTGAGGAACGCGCTGATTCAAATCCAATCGCTGTAAAAGCGGCATCGCGAAAGCCGCCGTTTTTCCGGTTCCCGTTTGCGAACAACCGACCAAATCGCGGCCTTGCAACAGCACCGGGATGGCTTGGGATTGAATCGATGTTGCGGTGGTGTAGCCAGCGGATGTGGCGGCAGAAGCGATAGGTTCAGACAGACCAAGTTCAGAGAATGGCATAAAGCTCTAGCGAATCGAGAGGGAAACCGTGACGAAAGATGTCACGGTCGTTGTGCACCCTGAGTAATACTCACGGACACAGTGTCCATCGCGATTCAGCGGGAGGCGTCAAACACGACGCCAAACAGCGTTACCCAAAAATCGCGTCACAGTGCGGACAGTGGGTAAAAGATTATCGAGAAATGAAGGGAAGTCCAGCCCAAAAAAACAGAGTGCCATTGAACGAACAGCTTTAGGGCCTGATCGATCACGTAAACCTAATTCGCTGCGCCCCGCAAGCCCGTAGCGCGTCCCAAAGTACGCTGCCAGAGTGCCACGCCCCGCTGCTGTTCCTGGCCCGTCCATGACGGATCAAACGGCGGACCACCATGGTTGAACCTACGCAGTAGATAGTCACAAATTGCCCGCCGCGCGAGTACCGGTGATTCGAGTCCCATCAGGAGAAGGTCGATTTGCACAGCATCCGCGGGCACTCCAACTTGCAATTGTTCACATATTTGTTGAATCTGCTGCGTTTGGCGTGGACCCTGCAGTGCACGATCAACGCCGTCCCAAGTCGACGCGTATCGTGGGTCCCAAGGCGGTAATTCGACCAGCCGCACAACCGCGGCATTGCGTATTTCAGCCTCCGGTACATTCATCAGACGTGGCAAGTTTTCTCCAGCCAGTGCGGCTTGCCAAACACCGAGAGTCGCCAGAATCCGCGATTCCGACCGCGAGCGTTGGGCTTGGCGGGCGAGTGCTACACTACGGGCATTCAGTTCGGGCACCAGACTGGGCGATTGCGAGATCTGGGCCAGGATCGTTCGCGGCACGCCGACATTGTCGACCGCGCGATCGATCCAAGTGGGCATTCGTTTTAATGTTTCTGGTGCAACATCGTTTTCGACCGTAACCGTGCCGCCGTGAGCTTGGGTCTGCAACCCGCTGGGCGAGTACTCGATCACCGCAGACGCTTCCGTTTCAAACCGCAGTCGCAAGACATCTTGTCCGCCCACCTGGACACGGATCACGGAGCCTGCGGGAAGGTCCACCAGTGCCAACATACCATGCAGGACGTTAATCACCATCGAAGCACCCGCGTCAGTCGTACTCATCTCGACTGCGGTGTCGCCGCTGAGAACGAATCGACCGCCGGAGCCTAACTCGGCTTCAGCTCTGGAAAGCGGCAAGGCAAAAACGGAGATTATTTGAGACGAATTGTCCTCGGTAAACGCTCGCGACGATTCGCTCACGCTGGTCCAGTTATCACGCTGGCGATAATCGGCAGCGGCAGCGACAACAGTTTGCAGAGCGACTAAACCACTAACCCGCGTCCACTCCAAATCACGCATCGGTGACACGCTTGGTGGCGTTGGTTTTGGCAGCGGCGAATCTTGTTTTGCATCCACCACGACTGACTCGGGCATCGTCCGCTGCCTTTCCTCCGGTGCAAGCACTGGTGCATCCATCGCAGATTCACTCGGCGAAATTGTCGGCATGGGTTGCCGATTGACGAGCGGAGTTTCCTCTAACTGTGGTTCTTGAGTGACCAATGCGTCAGGCTCCGCTGTAGTGTGTGGCGCCATCTCGGGTGTTGCGGCGGGCGCGATAGCTATTTCTTGTTCCAACGGCTTTTGCGGCTCGAGAGAACGTCGAGAGTAAAGGATCGCCAGAACCGTCGCAGCGGTGGCGACGATCAATGTTGCGATGACGTAAGCTTCGGGCGATCGAGGTTCCCGTCGACGTTCAATGGAGGTTGGTTCGTCGATAGGGTCAAATTGCGGCTCGGCGGGCGGCGGAATCACGATCGGTGCTTGCGCTAATAATCGATTCCTAAGCTCAGTCGAAAGTTCCGGAGGTGCCTGAATGAGTTCTTGCTTCCCACGTACGGCGGCAACGAGTTCAGCCAACACGCTATTGTCGTTGAGGACCGCATCACAAACCGCAGCGGTTTCTTCCGATGAAAGTGTGCCGTCAATGAACGCGGCAACAATTTGAATCGGGATCACACTCGTTGTGGTCGCGTCACCGTTTGCCGCATGTTGCTGATCACGCCGCACATCGGTCGCCACGCGACGTACCACCTCGCCCAGTGAACGTACTGCGACAGACTCATCGCGATGATCGCGGAGGTGTCGCTGGATACTGGATAAGATCGTTTCGCGGTTCACGAGTTTTGGTGCGGGTAGTTTTGGTGCGGGTAACGGATGGGCGATATCAAGGGTGATGTGACACAAGGGGCGAGGGTTCAATACGTAGTGTAAGCCTAGTCGGGTTCCAACCGCTGTCGCAGCTTTTGTTGGGCACGTTGCAAAGTGACGCCAACACTGCCGATTGGCATGTCCAGCAATTCGCTGATTTCGGAGTACCCGCGTCCTTCGAGATAAAATAGCCGCACGACGTGCTGCTGTTTCTCGGGTAATTCGTCGAGCAGTCGAAATAGTTCCGCACGCTGTTCAGAGGAGATCAATTGCGAAGCGGGATCCGCCCAGCGCGACTGCGACGCGGCGGTTCGCAATTCAAGTTGCTTGTCCGACGCTGTGCGTGGACGGCGACGAGCAAACCCGCGGGTGGCGCAGCGGGTGGCGATGACGGCGATGTACGTTACCAGCGATGAACGACTGGCAAACGCGCGTAGAGCCGCAGCATCATCCGCTAAGAGTGCCGCGAACACATCGGCGGTCGCATCATCGATCGCCGAGTGATCGCCAGCAAGTTGAAATGCCCCAGCAACATCGGCTACGCGTGACCGAATGATTCGACCGTAGCTGTCTACAAATTCCTCCCAAGTTGCCGAGTTACCGCCCAGCAGCGCAGCAACCAACTCGGTGTCGTTCTTGCGAGACGAATCACCGGTTGGCAATCGATTCGCATCCTTGCACGTGGAGGGCTCGTTTCGCTGCAACTCTTAATGACCAACGGAGGGCAAAGTCGATTCAGTTTGTATCGTAACCGACTTACATGACTATCGGGCTTAGGGAATCGCAACGTGATCCAGGCGATCGGTAATTAGTTCGTCGAATCCATCAGTAAAGATCCAATCTTCCTCGCCATCACGCGAGTTGATTCGATCGCGCCCCTCGCCACCGTCGAGGTAGTCACTTCCTGGGCCACCATGGAGCCAGTCGTTTCCGTTACCGCCAAACACGCGATCACGCCCTTCACCTCCGCTCAGTTTGTCGTCGCCGTCGCCACCATCGAGATTGTCATTCCCCACGCCGCCAATCAGGTAGTCATTTCCAGCGCCACCGTCGAGCGAATCGCGACCTTGTCCGCCGAACAAAATATCGCCTCCGCCGCCGCCTTCGATCATGTCGTTGCCATCACCACCTTCGATATAGTCGCCGTCATCTCCGCCGGAGACTCGATCGTCGCCGCCACGAGCGTGTATGACATCGAACCCAGGACCGCCAGCGATTCGATCGGCCTGCATACTTCCCGTGATGACGTCATTGCCACTGCCGCCATCGATACTAGTGGTTTGACGAACATTTTCGTGGATCGACACCACGTCGCCACCGCCCCGAGCGTCGATCACTAAATGGCGAACAAGTGCATTCGGGAATTCAAATACGGTACCGTCGACGTTAACGACTAAGGACTGCGTTTCGCGAACAGAACGAACCGCGATTATATTGGATGAATCGTCAGCTGTGATCGTTACAACACCCGTATCCAGGACCGCCATCGCGCTAAGCACTTGGCGAGCTTCGAGCGTTTGGTAACTCAGTCGGCGACGTGGATCGTGTTGGAGCTTGCGATTGACGAGTGGGCGTAGAGAGCGACGCATGATGAGAGTTCCTCGCTGTGAGTAGGATGCAAAAAGATCGAAAAGTCGTGTGTCAAAAGCGTTAGTGACACACCGATCTCGATTTATTACATCGACGCGAGAAAATAATGATGAACCTGAGGCAAAGTCGGTTGAGCAGCGGTCCGGATTAGAATCGTAACTCGCCCCCGAAACTCAGCCCCTGGGCCCAGTAGTCGGTCTCGACAAACGAGAATCTGGGACGAAGCGAGCCTGTGACCGGGTTGTTGGGCTCCGGGATCAGATTCGGATTGACGTTGCGATCGATCTGGTCACCGGCGCGGACGACGTTGGGAAAATACAGTACGGAATAACCGACTGTAGCGTGCAGACAGCTTGTTAAGCGAATCCCCAGCGTCATCCCGACTTCGGGAATCATCGTGAATTCGTTTTGCTTGTATGTCCCGATGTTGCTGGTTTGCGCCAACAAACCACCGACGAAAGGTGTCGTTACACCCAACTCGGTAATCGACGTATTGCCAGCGATATTGACTCGTTGCTCGTTGTCCCCCACAGCAACTCGCAAGATCGACTCTAACCACGCGCGGCGAAAGTTGGCTTGATAGGTCACGCCGAGTTGGAGTCCATTGAAGCGATTCTCAGTGCTAAAACTTTCCGCAAGAGAAATCGTTCCGGGTGCGCCGATCACCTGAGAATCCAGCGTTTCAACAAACGATAGCCGATCGTCCAATTGAAGATGGCGGTAGCCCACGATCCAATCCACACGGTCCGCCTCTTGATAAGGCGAACAACATCCGCCGTACGTCGGACAAAGTGATGCGCGTGCGGTTAGCAGGGCGCTCCGCAAATCCGTATCTGAAGAGATCGATACACTGCCATTGACCAATCCGGGATACGACACCAATTGTGCCGTTTCGCGATCGTTGGTGGTGTCAAAGAATGGGCGTCCAATAATGGGCGAGCCGTTGCCGCTAATGGAGTAGCCGTCACCGTCGCCGAATAACTGGAAGAATTCACCTTCAATCCCAAAGGCTCCTTGCGGCGTCAACCAAAATCCAGCTCGGGTCCGAAATCCATGTGACCCGTCGTCGTTCAATTCACCACCGCCAAACAGCACGCTCGTTCCGGCTTCGCCGATGATGCCTGCTCGATTCTGTGGCGTACCCGCCGGACTGGAGGTCAATAATGGAGGCGTATCCATACCATCGGCGAACCAGTACAAGTACTCGCCGCGAATCCACAATCGATTGCTGAGCGTGGGATTGCTGCCGGAAAAGTTGGGAAGCCAGTTTCCCGGAGCGAATCCGGAACCCAGCAATGAACCGCCGACAGCACCGTTTTGCGCAGCGTAGGGATCACCGAAACCGGGGGTGTTGATTTGGACCGTTGTGCCTCCGGGATAGACGGTTTGAGCCGCCAGCATGCCGCCGCTGATGCAAGAACACGCGGCGAGGGCGAACATCGTCAGGATCGGCAGCCGAGCGAACACCGGGGCAAACTCCATTTATCGAAAAAATTCTGGTTTTGATTCAAGAAACCAGTTCGTCAATCCGAACGTTCCGCAATTTCCCACAGCGACGTCAAGACGAATGCTGAAGTACATGACGGCACAAAAGGAGGGGTTTGCCGCCCTCTGGCCGATCCGGGTCATTTACACATGCAGAAGCAATAGCACAATTTTGTGGTTTCGTCCTAATAAGTAGCCGTCGTCGTTCGTTGACTTTTCCATGCCGTCGCTTTTCCTCCGAAATGATTTCTCCTCATGTCCGACGCATCGAACCAACCGTGGCCCGCAGATGTTGTGGATCGCTTTGAGCGACCGCTGTTGGCCTACGCGTGTCGGATGCTGGGCGGCGATTTTTCGGGGGCTCAAGATGCGGTTCAGGAAACATTTTTGAGGCTCTGCCGGGCCGACCGCGTCGAAATTGAACCGCGGATCGCTGCTTGGCTCTTCTCTGTCTGCCGAAGCCGAGTGATTGACATGCAACGAACCCGAACTGCGACACCAATCGATGTCGCCCAAATGAGTCTTCCGGACGATTCGCCGGACGTGTCGGACCGATTGTGCCAAGCCGAGGAACAAACACAGCTCAGCGAATGTCTGGAGCAGCTTTCCCCGCGCCAGCAGGAAGTTTTGCGATTGAGGTTGAGTGCTGGACTGAGCTACCGCGAGATTGCCAACGTGACGGGATTGAGCGTCAGTAACGTCGGTTTCCATTTGCACGAAGCCGTCCGTAGTTTGCGTTCGCATCTGGCGACTTAGCCCTCGCCCTTGTATCGCGTTTGCATCCACCGCACATCAAATTTTTACAGGTTTTACTATGTCTGAATCCATCTGGAACGATCCGCGGATCACGGCTTATGCGTTTGGCGAGTTATCAGGCGTCGAACGAGCGAACTTTGAGCAGGAGTTGGCACGCAATCCTGAGCTGGCCGCCGCAGTTGACGAAACGCGAACATTGACCGAACGGTTACAGACACATTACCAGCACGAGTCAACTCCGCCACTGGATAGTGATCGCCGCGAAGCAATTCTTGTCCGTTCCCTGGCTGATACAAAAGAAAAAATTGGCCCAGTATCTCGTCGACCGTGGTTCGCCCTGGCAGTCGCTGGGGCGGTGGTTTTCGTCATGGTCGGTCTCATTTATCCGGCGACACAAGCAGTGCGCGAGGCAGCGAGAGTGGAAGAAATCTCAGCGACGGTTGAAGAGGAAGAATATTTTGAATTGCCCGCTTCAAGCGAGTTCACCGAACTGCGCAGTACAAGCCAGATGTCTGTGTTGTCGAAGGAAGCATCGACAAGCAAGCAGGAACCCGCGTTGGGTGATCCATTGTTGGGTGATGTATCGTTGGCTGAAGTCGAGTTCGATCGTGAAATGGGTCGAAGAGCGATAGTTGATTCAAAGCCACAGCCAACGGCAGTTGAAGACATGCGTCAATTGAATGAAGGGTATGGGTTGTCAGCTGAGGAACCCGCTTCAAGTGCCCCACTTAGGCGAAATCGTAGTTTGAGTACCGAGGACGCGGGTGGCTACGACGCAAAAACCGGCGATTACGCAATGAGTGGTGGGATCGGCGGCGGTGTGGATGCCTTAGCTCCTGGCGGTGCGACCACAGCCGAACCAGTAGCGAAAAAAGATTCGATACGCGGGCTGGGAACCCAGACAATGCCTAGCGAAGAAACCACCGACCAAAACGCTCTCGTCAAGAATCGCGAACGTATGTCTCGATCAATAACCATGGAATCACGGATACTCGCGGAACCGATAGACGAATTCGGTATCGTTCCACGGGCGAAAGCGTCCGCGGTTGGGAACGCTCCAGCACCCTTTGGTGATGCCATTGACGAAGGCCGAGGTCCTGGTATCCCCGGCGATCAGTTCGAGCCCATCACCGACAACGCGTTTCAACGGGTGAGCGAACATCCGCTGAGCACTTTCAGCGTCGATGTCGATACAGCCAGCTACAGCAAAGTTCGCGACTTCCTCGTGCGAGCCAACCAACTGCCTCGCCCCGATGCCGTGCGGATCGAGGAACTCGTTAACTACTTTGATTACGATTACGCACCACCGGCCGCCGACAGCGAGCACCCGTTCGTTGCCCGCGCAGAAATTGTTTCCTGTCCGTGGAACAATTCACATCGGCTGGCTCGCATCGCGATCAAGGGCAAGACGCTGACGACGAGCGAGCGACCGCCATGCAACCTCGTTTTCTTGCTGGACACCAGCGGCAGCATGGATGCACCGAACAAGCTTCCGCTTGTCCAAGAAGGTTTCAAAATGCTGTTGTCCCAACTGAACGCCAGCGATCGTGTCGCGATCGTTGTCTATGCCGGTTCAGCCGGTCTGGTGCTGGAATCAACTCCTGCTGGCAAAGACAAAAAAATTCGACGCGCGTTGACTCAGCTTACTGCCGGTGGCAGTACCGACGGAGGTTCTGGCCTTTCACTGGCCTACCAAACCGCTCGTGAGCAATTCATCAAAGACGGCGTCAACCGTGTAATTTTATGTACCGACGGTGACTTCAATGTTGGCACAACGGGCACCGATGCGCTCGTGCGGATGGTCGAGCAGGAAGCCAAGAGTGGAGTCTTTTTGACAGTGCTTGGGTTTGGCATGGGCAACCACAACGACGCCATGCTGGAACAAATCAGCGGTAAAGGCAACGGAAACTACGCCTTTATCGACACCAAGAATGAAGCTCATAAGGTACTCGTCGAGCAAACGAATTCGACTTTGGTGACGATCGCCAAAGATGTCAAGCTACAGATCGAATTCAATCCAACGTTGGTCGCTGCTTATCGCTTGATCGGCTACGAAAACCGCGTGCTGGCCAAAGAAGATTTCAACGACGACAAAAAAGATGCCGGAGAAATCGGTGCCGGTCACGCGGTCACTGCTCTGTACGAGATCGTTCCTGCGGGAGAAGAAGTCGATTCAATCGCTCCAGCCGTTGATGAGCTGAAGTACCAGAAAAAATTGACAACGACCGTGGCCGCTGACAGTGATGAAACGCTAACTGTGAAACTGCGCTACAAGGCTCCCGATGCTGACACTAGCAAGCTGGTTGAATTCCCCGTCACTGACAGCGACAAGTCGTTTACCGACGCCGACCAGGATGTGCGATTTGCCACGGCCGTTGTCGGTTTTGGTATGAAGCTGCGGCGAAGCGAATACGCGGGCACATGGACGCTCGCCGATGTCGAAAAAGTCGCCCAGGACGCTAAAGGCGAGGACAACTTCGGATTGCGTGCCGAATTTATTGAACTCGTCAAAAAGGCCGCATCATTAAGCGGGCAAGAACGAGAGTGAACTCACGAATCCGACGACGCTGTCGACACGAACTGTTGCACTGCTGGTAGGGCTAAACCACGTTTTCCGGCTTCGACCTTTAACGCTCGTTCAAAGAACAAGAACGGCAACTGGGAATGACGTTTGATCGCGTACTGCTGGACAGCCACTACCAGACGCACGTCCAGCTTGTCTTCTTGCACTTTCTGCACGACGAAACGAAGGTAGGCACGTTGCTCTTCAGTCGTTGCATGCAAACGATTGATTAACTGCTCTTCCAAATTCGCGTAACGATCCGGAGTCGCCGAAAGGATTCGCGGCGCGGTGATTTGTGCGGTTGCTGTCTCCAGGTTCGCAACTGTCAATCCGAGTGCGACCTGCACTAGCAATGCGTGAAACAAATTGAATCTAGTCTTGCGAGTCATCGGAGGCTCTTTCGCATTTGAGGTATCGGAACTCAGGGATCGGTTACCAATTTCCGTGCTGTAAACGCAAGATCGACCATGCCTCGCGACAATTTAGGTTGTTTGCGAAAGAGTTGCCGACACCATTTCGCCGGTCCTGGCTGGGTTGTGGCGATTCTGTGCATCGCAGCGACCGGAAAGTCGAAAAGAACTGCACAGTGTTTTACGAAACAGGTACGGACGCGCGGAAGGATTCGGCAATGAATCGTTGGCTATTAATCGGATCGTTAGCCGGACTGCTCATCGCAGCGACCGGATGTATGCAGGGTCAAATGCGAGGCGGCTGTCAATCATGCGGCCCAACCGCTGGATCGTGCGGCAGTGGCAACTGTGGCAGCAGCGGGTGCAGTACCTGTGGTCCCGCTCGCGGCATGCTCTCGAAACTCAAGGGCAAGGCCTGTGGCTGCGGGATCGCTGGATGCCGCGGTGGGTGCGTTGCTGGACCGCTCGGATGGCAACAAGGGGGTCACGATTACAGCTCGCACCTGCAACCGGGCCTTTTCGGACACCAAGCGGCACAGCAAATCCAAAGCCAACCGTTTACCCCGGGTCCCCCAAGTGCCCAAGTCGGCTATCCTTACTATACCGTTCGTGGGCCTCGAGACTTTTTGCTTGACAACCCGCCATCGATCGGCCGGTAGAAGATTGGTTCACTGGCGGATCGCTTCATCACCCTGTCACCGGACACACTTTCTGTGGCATCCGATATTCGACTTAAAGAATCACTTCCCGAACTGACTGAACAAATCGTCGCGACTTACACCGACCACGATTCGATCAATCATCTGGGGCATTGTGCGCTGCCGAGCTATACTGCAGTCGTGGAGATTCTCTTAGACTTGAAGGATATTTTGTATCCAGGATATCGGCGTAAGACGGGGTTGCATGCTGGCAATATTCGCTATCACGTTGGCTCACTTGTCGATTCGTTGCATGATCAGTTAACGACACAGATTGCTCGCGCGCTTCGTCACGAGGATCGCGTCAGTCACAGTCACCAGGACTGCGAGAGCGATATCGACTTCGAGGCCAAGGGGCAAGCGATGGCGATTGAGTTTCTCAAACGAATACCCAAGCTTCGTCGAATACTGGCGACTGATGTCCAAGCGGCCTACGAAGGCGATCCGGCGTGCCACACGACCGATGAAATCGTGTTTTGCTATCCCGGGTTCGAAGCGGTAACCGTTTTCCGAATCGCCCATGAGTTGGTGCAGTTAAGTGTTCCGTTCATCCCGCGGATGATGACTGAATGGGCGCACAAACAAACGGGCATCGACATTCACCCCGGAGCAACAATCGGTGAGTACTTCTTTATCGACCACGGCACCGGCGTTGTGATTGGTGAAACATGCGAAATTGGTGAGCATGTCAAGCTGTACCAGGGCGTAACCTTGGGCGCGCTCAGTTTCCCCACGGATGCTGATGGACAACTCATTCGCGGCAACAAACGGCATCCTACGATCGAAGACCGAGTGGTCATTTACGCCAATGCGACCATCCTTGGTGGACGGACGGTTGTCGGCCACGACAGCGTCATCGGTTCGTCAGTTTGGATCACCAAAACCGTATCGCCGCATACGACAGTCGTGCTCGAAAAACCGCAACTTCGTGTCCGCGGCGGGGATAGCAGCGGCGCCATCGATCACGAACTGAATTTCCAGATTTAGTCGTAAAACCAAACGCTGGAGCAATTCGTCACGCCGGTGCGTGATGTAATGTCGAGGATGGATCGAATCTCAGTTCATCCAATTCGATCCGATCCTGCTGGGAATCCTCGTCCGTATCCGCAAGCGTCCCGAAATAGAGCAAGCAAGTGACAGCGACACCACTGGCGACGACGATCCACAGCGGCTGATACGCAGCGCCTTCGGACGTCGTGGTAACAAAAATCGAGGCCCCTTGCCATTCGCTGGCGGCGATCCGCTCCAGGGATACGGAGAGCGCATTATTTGTGAAATGGATCAACATTCCCGGCAGCACACTTCCGGTTCGCAATGCAATCCACCCTAACAAAACTCCCATCACGCTTGCGGCGATCGATTGTTGCAGGACGCCATGCGAGATACCGAACATCAATGCCGAGATGATGACGGCGCGAACCTTGGACTGGTTGCGGACAAGGCCGCCAAAAATGAAGCCTCGAAACGCCAACTCTTCACAAATCGCTGGAACCACCGCCATCAAAAACAAAACAGATAACCATGGTGCTGAGCCAATCAATTCTCCAAAGGGTCGCATTGCCTCAGCCGCCTGTTCACTGATCGGATAGGTGAACGAGATCCACTGGGCAAGGGAAATGTACAAGGGATGCATTGACAAACCCAACAACACCGCCAACGGCAAAGTCGTCCAATGAGGCATACGAATCCTCAGACTTTTTCGTAGCGACGTGGTCAACATCGTTGCCATCAACAACGTCGGTGCAAGTATCAGCCCGATTTGTGGTACAAGCACCAACTGTGACATACCAGCGAAATCGTCCGGCATTTCTGTTACGGCCAGTTTGCCGAAGAACAACGCAACTAAAATGATTGCTCCACAGGCGAACGCTTGCGATGGCGTGGCGGCTGTTTGACGGTCCCGCCACAGGTGTCGCACCCATTGGCTCAACTCCCACTGGTCACCGTCGCCGAACAGCACCGCTTCGTCCTCGAACTGTCGCCTTGCCCACCGTGCTGCCAGCCACAAGCAAGACAGAGTGACGCCAAACACCATGGGCAAATGCCACAAGGCGATCACGTATTGACCTTCAACCAGCGAGCGCACCAACAAAAACATACCAGTAACGGGGATCAAACTGGTTCCTACACTCAAAGTTGTGCCCGGCAGTAACGGCAACAGCACCAACGGCAACGTTACCATCATCAGCGGCATTAAATAATATTGCCCTTCCTTGCTGCTGCGAGCCATCGCCGCGACCGCCAACGCTAAAGCACTGAACAGGGCCGACAATGGCACCAACGCTACCAGCAACCACAACAGTGGCCCCAACGGCGGTGCTCCCAAGGGACTGCCGTCGACTCCGACGCCGATTTGTCCCATCACGAAGGTACTCGTCACCAGCATGCTGCCAGCATTCAGGATCGCGGTCATCATGCTGAACGTCGTCACGGCGGCTAGCTTGCCCCAAACGATTTCGCTTCGCAGCGCGGGGCTGCACAACAACGTCTCCAGTGTTCCGCGTTCCTTTTCACCGGCAACAAGATCGATCGCTGGATAAAAGGCGCCAGTCATCGCCCACACTAGCATCACAAACGGCAACAACTTGCTCCACAATGCCGCTTCACGTGTGCTCTCTGGTGCGATGTCAATATCCGTCAGCTTGAATGGATCTAAAACAGACAACTGCACGCCGGAAGCTGCTAGACGCTCACGCACCCAACCGCCGCGCCATTGATTCAGAATCCGCATCACACGGTCTCGGGCGACGAGCGATTCGTCGCTGGCAACGTTGTACAGCAGTTGCACATTGGCCTCAGCGTTGTCACCGGAACGTGGCTGCTGTGCGAAAGCTGGTGGCACCACGATGACGGCATCAAACGTACCTTCGCGAACCCAACGCTCCGTTTGCCACTTAATATCCAAATCCGCTGCAAGCTCGTCCCAGCGGTGGATCACCAATTGCATTCGATCCGGCTCAGAAATGAATTCCGGCGCAAAATTATTTTCGCCCAATAATTTCGGTGCATCCTGTAAATGTTCGCTGCCGACGATGCAAACGGTTGTCGAATGTTGGCGAGTAAACTGTGCGATCTGTAACAGCAACGTGCCGACGAGTGGGTACAACAGGATCGGCAATACGGCGATCGTGAATAGCGTTCTGCGGTCACGCAATTGATCACGCATTTCACGCATGTATATCAGCAGAATCGCAGCAAGACGTGGCCGATTCTCTTCGCCACTGGAAATCGTTCCGATGCGGTTGGGATCAACAGTACTATGCGATTTTCTCATCGAACCTTCCTCGTTCGTGAGGGATCTTCTAACAGACCCAAGGTCGGTTCGTAGCCCTCCGCTTGGTCTCTTTCCGCTAATTCGTGGCGGCTGAGTAAGCCAAAAAATAATTCTTCGAAGTCGTCTTCGCTGTGGCGTTCTCGCAAATCTTCAAGCGATCCAGTGTCCAGAATTCGTCCTCGGTGCATGATCGCGATGCGGTCACACAAACGCTCCACTTCACTCATGATATGCGTGGAGAAGATCAAGCACTTGCCGGCCTCTCGCAATGTTCGAATGACCGTCAATAGATTTCTTGCCACGAGCACATCCAGTCCCAACGTGGCTTCGTCGAACACAAGGACGGGAGGATCATGTACCATCGCCCGAGCAATCGATACTTTTTGCTTCATGCCCGTGGACATCTTCGCCCCGGGAACGTGACGAAACTCGTTCATCCTTAGCTGGTCAAACAGCGAATGCAAACGATCATTGAGTAATTCCGTGGGCATACCGTGCAGTCGGCCAAAGTACTCGACCAGCTCCCAAGCTGTCATGCGGTCATATATCGCCGTGTTGTTACTGACGAAGCCGATTCGTCTTCTTACTTCCGCAGGATGACTGGCGACGTCATAACCAGCGACCAATGCAGTGCCACTGGTGCTTCTAAGGACCGTACTCAAAATCCGCAGCACGGTCGTTTTGCCGGCACCGTTGGGTCCCAGAAGTCCAAAAATTTCGCCAGGCCGGACGTTGAATGAAACGCGGTCAACGGCGACGAAACGACCTCGCGTGAGGTCATTGTAGACCTTCGTCAATTGTTGAACGTGAATCATGGCTGGCTGCGTGCGGATAGTACGTGACCCGAAATCATCCATAGCGGAGACATAAATCATGTCCAGCGAGGAAGCTGCGGGCAGAGGAGTACGCGAAGTCTAACAAAAAGGCTTCATAGCGATCGTAGCCCGCAAGTGTAAGGCACGTGGTAACGGCAGTGGTACAAATAGCAATAAACGTATCTGTACCCCGAAATAACCGTCAATCCTTCACCCTAAGCCGTACAACCGGACCGGTAACTGCAGCCAAAGACTCGATTTCGGCTGTTGCCTTACGCGCCGCTCCCTCCGTTGCCCGGTGTGTCATGACCACCAACGGTACCGGATCGAGTTGGATCGGTTCATCGCCATCACCGGATTCGCCGTTCTCGTGCTGGATCACCGAAGCAATCGAGATGCTATGCTTTGCTAGTACGTTGGCAATTGCGGCGAGCGTACCGGGATGATTGGCCACCTGCAGTCGCAAGTAATATCGTCCACACATCGTCTCGACGTCGCGCAATTTCACTCGCGGAGTCACACCCGCAGAAAAGTATTCCAATGTTTGAAAGGTCAGCCGAGTTCGTCCGACTGCGGTATCAATCAAGTCGGCAACAACGGCGGATGCTGTCGGCATTTGGCCAGCACCCTGTCCGTGATAAAACACCGGCCCAACGGCATCACCTACCACACGAATGGCATTGAACGCGTCACGCACTTCGGCAAGCGGCGTACCGATCTTTACCAGCGTTGGCGCAACAGATAGCTCCAATCCATCCTCAGCCAATTTCGCACTGCCGAGCAATTTAATCCGGTAGCCAAGCTGACGTGAATACTTCAGGTCATCGGGGTCGAGCCCATCGATTCCCGTGCGTGGGATTTCCGACCATTTCACCGTGGCGCCAAATGCAAGATGTGCCAGGATCGCTAACTTCTGTGCCGCGTCGGTTCCGTCGACGTCCATCGTCGGATCGGCTTCGGCGTAGCCAAGTTGCTGAGCACGCTTGAGTACGTCGGCGTAAGCAGAACCCTTTTCATCCATTTGCGTGACGATAAAGTTACTGGTGCCATTGAGGATTCCTTCCAGCGACAAAATCTGGTTCGCAGATAGGCATTGGCTGATGTTGGCGATGATAGGAATGCCACCGGCAACAGACGCCTCGAAGGCAATGCTCCGCCCCAGCTCGCGAGCCCGAGTGAACAACTCCGGGCCGTGCTGTGCCAACAGCGCCTTGTTGGCGGTTACAATGTCCTTGCCCGATTCGAGCAACCGCAACATGATCGAGCGTGCCGGTTCAATGCCGCCAATCAATTGTGCCACGACGGTGATTTCCGGATCGTTAATCACATCGTCGATCCGATCGGTGGGCACGTCCGCAGGCAAGTCGACACCGCGAGGACGTTTCAAATCACGCACAACGGCTTTTTTCAGCCACAGTGTTCTTCCCGCGTGCCGTGCCGTTCGATCGCCATGATCCAACAACAATTTGGCAACACCTGTTCCCACGGTTCCCAGACCGACAATTGCAACGTTTGTTTTATCCATGGACGCCAATATTAGTCGTGCAGCAGATTCGATGCGAGACGGCCAAACGAAAACTTATTCATCCAGCGGTTCGTCGTTGTCCTGCAATACGTCGTCATTGGCAGCATCGGCGGGAACCAAGAATGCTTGATTTTCGTGGTCCAGGGTAACGGTCGCAACCATCTCATCGCCGGTGACAAAGGTTTGAGGAATCCAGGAATTTTCCGAGAAACTGCTGGTGATGGTCACCGTCACTTCCCGAGTTGTTTCGTCAAACGTCTCAGGGACGACGTTGATGCTTGCGAACGAAACGCCGTACGCCTGTAGCAAAGTCGATGCACGGGAAATGACTTGGTCTTGCGTCGTTCCGGAAACAACACCAATTCGGGCGGACTCATACGCGGTTTGATCAAGGGCCTGACGAACATACATCAGCCGAGACAACTCCAAGCAAGCAAAGATGGTCATGAAGAATACGAGCGAACAAATCGCGAACTCCACGGTGTAAGCACCGTGCCGGGCGCGGCGATCGGCAAGACTCGGTCGGCGATGACGGATTGGCTTGTTCATAAAAGGCAAGAAGTTGTGGCGACCTTCGCCAGAAGGTGCCAGGTTTTAAGTATGTGTTTTCATCCCAGGCCACGCTCTGGCAAGCGCGGCGATAACTTGCCTCAATTTCGCTGAGGCAAGTGGCTAGTTCGTTAGCACCGCGGGCAAGGTCTTGGCGATCTCCGAAAAGATCTCTCGCAATGTTTCCTCGTCCGGTGCGTGGTAATGATTTCCACCACCGACTGCGGCAACTTCAACCATTTTTTCAATGTCGGCTTGTTCGCTGAACGTGATCGTATGCACCGTGATATTTGCAGCCGCAGCGGCCGTCGCAATCTCAACTGGGTCGGTACCCTGGTTCCAAATCCCGTCAGTCAAGACGATCATCGTGCCCCTGGCCGTGATTCGCGACCCGTTGCCCGTCAAGACGCGCACCGCAGCCTGCATGCCTGAGGCGATATTGGTGTTTCCAATCAACTCCGTCTGGCCGATCGCATTCATCGAGCTGATCAACTCGTCGTAGTTGGTTGTCAAATCATTGTGTGTGGTACTCGCTTCGCTTTCATAAAGACCGAAAATGAAGTTGCTGCTATAGCTGACCAAACCTGCCTTCACTTCCACAGGCAGCTCTTCGAGTTCTTCGAAAAAGATCTCCGTGCTGCGAACTAGAGCCGCCCAGCGGCTGAGAGTTGGATGCGGTTTGATGAAGTAGTTTTGGATGATGCTTCGCTCGGGATGCAGCGGATCAATTGGATATTCCCACGGCGTATTGCTCATGTCCCAGGCCATCGAGCCGCTACGGTCCACAACCAAACACAAGTCGTGGTCGACGCGAGTGGCGATGGACGTGTAGTCCAGTGCAAACGTGTCCGGATGCAGGAACCCACTCATGAAGAAGGAACCCTCTTGAGTCATCGCATCTTCGGCGATCCGCGTGTTAACTCGCACGGAATTCAGCGGTAACTGGTTCAGATTGAAACTGTAATTACCGCTCGCATCACGTTGGCTGTTACCAAACTGCACATCGATATCACTGATGTGCATGCTCATCGTGGCCACTTCGTGTGACTGAGCCACATGACGAGCGGCGGCACGCGCTGTAGCTGGATCTTGTGATTGGCCAAGTACCACTGCACCTGCCTTGGCCGCTGCGTCACTAGCCAACCGGATCTCCGTTCGTGCCGTCGCCAGTTGTGTCAAGTTGATGCATACACCACTGACAATAAGCAGCGCAGTGAGCACAATCGCTGACAACACAATGATCGTGCCGCGTCGTTGACGTTGTGGACGGCGGCGAACCCTATTGAAGTCAGGCATGGCGGATGATGCTCCTCCGAGCGTTGTCGAGGTCTGGTGCATGATGTGTGTCAGTGGAGACGAGTGTGATGGATGAGGTGTTATTCGCGAAGCATCGTAGTCACGATGGCGACTTCGCCGGTGGTGGGAAGTACGTAGTTGACCGTGGTATTTCCGCTAACAGGAATCCGTACGGTCACTTGCAGTTCACCACCGGTGGCCAGTGTCGCTAGGGGTGTTGGATTGATTTCAATGACTCCGCCGACGACATTCCGATCGGTTAAGATCGATTGTCCGCGAGCGAGAGCTTGCGGGATTGTTGTTGTGCGTCGGGCAGCCAATCGAGCGGTTTCATATGCCGCTACAGCTGCCGTTTGACGCAGTAACATTCGTTGGCAGACTTCCAAAGTTCCAAACACAATGATCATCATCACCGGCAGAACGAGTGCCAGCTCCACCGTCGCGGCGGCGCGACGGCACCCAGGTCGCTGTAGGCGATTCCTGTGGTGTGACGATAGAGTGTTCGAGAAATTCATGACGGTTTGAATCGAGTGATGACGGGTGACTTGATCGGTCAACGATTAACTAGTTAGGCAACGTGCCTTCGATATCAAACAAGTTGGCGGCGTTGACTTCACCGATGTCGATAACAAACAAACAGTCGTTGTAGTCCAAGTCACCACCGTTATAGAGATCCTCAAAACCGATTAAGACATAACGAGTGTTCGGCATCAAGAAAGCCACAACGTGCTGCAGTCCGTCAACGTTTCGTTCTTGGTTGTTGTACCAAGTGCCGACATTGTTACTGCCCGCACCGTCAGCAACCAAGAAGAAGTCGAGTTGAATTCCTGGTGCACCAGCGCCTAATTCCACAAAGTCACCAATAACAAGTGGTTCGCTCTGGCTTCGTTTGGTGCTGTTGGGACCTTTTTTGTTCGCATCAGATTCATTGAACGACGCGTTGGGGAAAATCAAGTATGGCTGTCCGGTCTCCTCCGCTCCCGCTGGCGTCATGCTGAAGCCCAGCGTGTTTTTGTATCCAGCACCTTCGTGGACGAAGTAGACACGGATGGGCAAGTCGGATTCGGTACGTAGGAACAATCGCGAAGCATCCAGGCGAAAGCCTTCGGTGTTGGAAAACACCGCACTCTCGGCAAGTTGCGTGTTGACCAGCTCGCGGAAGTACGGAAGGTAATTGTTGTTGAAATCGATGGAACGAGAATCACTCTTGGACTTTTGTACCAGAGCGAACGGCTGCAGCCCAAATGGACGGGCGTTGGATTGAACCGGTGACGGTTGACCACCGAAAGCGAGACCGGCACAAACGAAGGAGCTGGCGAGAACAGAGCAGATGAGTTTTTTCATGGTGTAGCCACTTGAAGCAAGTTTTCTCAGGGACTGGACGAGACGCTAACCCGTACCTGACGCCCGCTTTCGCTGAGTTTGCAGAAAATAGGGTCGTCTGTGGGAAAGCTAGCTCGATTTTTCACCGTGTGCCGGAAGAATCCGCAGATTTTTGTTGAGCTTCAACATCCGCGTGGCTTCGTTTTTCGTTACAGCATCCGCAACAACCGGCACGACCGGCACAGGACGCCAAGGCGAGCGGCAGCATTTACCTGTAGAGCGGGTCTCCAGGCCCGCTAACAATCGCAGGAAAACGTGTGGAAACAACGTCCAACACCTTTTCAAAAATGCTGTAGAAGAGTTTGCACGAAACCGAGCGATGAACGATCCGCGGACTCGCTTTCTCAGCCGCGGCGTTTTTCTCGTTGTCGCCGGCTGTACCGTTCCAACAACCGTCGCTCCGCCGCCGTCAGACTTGCTTCGCCGTGCTGATGGATCTTGGCGAGAATTCGATCCGCTTCGGCCTCTTCTTGTCGAATTTTCCGATCGGGGTCGTGCAACCGCAACTTCATACGTCGCGATCTGTTGCGAAGAGACGCACGCCAAACGCTGATGTCAAATGACAGCCAACTAAAATTCAGTCGCTGGTAGAAATACAATCCAGCAAATGCGGCGCCCGCTAAGTGCACTTCAAAGGCGGTGCGAACGCTCTCCGCTCCATTGCCGGTTGGCTCCATTGCTTCAAAGACACCGAGGGCTCCAAGAATATCGCTGCCGACAAAGACAGCGGCCAACACCCAGGCTTTGATAGGAATGACAAAAAACAACAGCAATTCAAGTTGCGGGTAATAGCAGGCAAAGAGAATGGTCGTGGCGACCACCGCTCCGCTGGCACCGATGATGCTCGCCGGTTCGCCCCTGATCCAATAGGCGATGCTGGCAATCACGCCGCCGGCGACGATGGCGATCAAATAGAAGCGGATGAACTCAGCGAACCCCAATCGCTGTTCGACCGGTCGTCCGAAAATGAACAAGCCGATCATGTTGAACAAAATATGAAAAATTGCATTGGGGTCATGCACAAATCCATAGCTGAGGAACTGCCACCACAGCCAAGGCTTGAACAAGGTGTCCGGACCCGTTGCCAGCGTTGTGGCAATTTGGCCGCGACCGAACAAGAAATCCAGAAAGAAGATCGTGACATTGATCACGATCAAGACAATCGTGGCACTTTTGGGCTTTTCGTGCATCGGCTGCCAGGACGAACCATAAAGGTCCGAATCGTCACGCCCGTAATCTCGTTCGTACAAACCCATAGGTTGCTATCAGTGAAAATGGTGTTCAGACCGACGCTATCGAATCCAACCGCCGCCCAGCACGCGAGTTTCGTTAAAGACAACTGCCGCTTGGCCGGGTGCTACCGCTAGCTGTGGTTGGCCGAAGGTAATCTCAAATTGTTCAGGATCTTGCTTGTTGATACGGATCGACGCCGGTTTGGGTAAACCGTTGTAGCGGATTTGTACCTGAACTGAATCCGGTATCTCCGCGATGTCGACTAGCCAGTTTGCTTCGCCCGCAATCAGCGAAGGCCGTGCCAACTCGTCCTTCAGACCGATGACGACTCGCTTGCTTTGAGGTTCGATTCGAATCACAAAATACGGTTCGCCCATCGCTACGCCCAGTCCCTTGCGTTGGCCGATTGTAAAAGCATCGATACCCTCATGTTCACCAACGACCCGACCGTCGCTGGTAACGATTTCTCCAGCGGCTGAGGCAGCGAACTGTGGTCGTTTCGCGCGCACAAAGTCGCTGTGGTGCCCAGAGGTCACAAAACATATCTCCTGACTGTCTTTTTTTCCCGCAACACCAAGCCCCAAGTCGGTGGCGATGCGACGAATCTCCGGTTTGGAATAGCCACCCACCGGCAGCATCATCCGCGACAGAAACTCGCGACGGATGCCGAATAACGCATAAGATTGATCCTTGTCGCCATCCAGTCCTCGATGCAATTGAGGTGGTCCAGGGAGAGGAGATTCCGAGTCTGGCGGCGACAAAATCCTCGCATAGTGACCGGTGGCCACAAAATCTGCATCGACACCGTCCGCATAGTCGAACAGGCGTCCGAATTTGATCCAATTGTTGCACTGAACACAGGGATTCGGCGTACGACCGTTGATGTAATCCTCGACAAAGTAGTCAACGATCCGCTGGAAGTCTTGTTGCAGGTCGAGTGCATAAAACCGAATGCCCAGCTTGGACGCCACACGACGGGCATCGGCGGCGTCTGACGCGGTACAGCACCCCTGTTTATGGTCGGCGCGAACGTTGGAAACGTCTCCTAGCAAGGGGAGGGTTGGTCGTGACGTCTCTGCCGGTGACTTCTCGTCGTCGACGCGGCAGACCTGGGCCGAAGCTTCACCGTGACGCATGAAAGCGCCAATTACCTCATGGCCCGCAGCGAGCAATAAGTGCGCGGCGACGCTCGAATCGACGCCGCCGCTCATCGCTAGTACCACTCGTGCCATTGTCAAATCTCGCTTTGTTGCAAATGATAAACGTTGTTCCGGTTACCTTCGTTCCCAATTGCCATTTTTAGAGCAAAATCGTCATGGACGCTGAACTTTACCGCCGTAGCGACGACATCAAGAAGCGACAAGAACAACTACGAGACAGTCTTTGACTACGCTAACAAGCAAAAACAGATCAAAAGTATCGAAGCCCAAATGGGGCAAAGCGACTTTTGGAACGATTCGGTTGCCGCCCAGGCCGTTATCGCCCAATTGAAGGGCCTTCGTGCAATCGTCGGACCTTTGGACGAATTGTCAAGCGCCGTTGGCGACATGGAACCGCTGCTGGAATTGGGGGAAGAGGAACCCGAGTTAGCTGCCGAAGTGATTGCCGAAATTGATCGGTTGGAAAAAATTCTCGACGATTTGGAACTCAGGGCATTGCTCAATGGCCCCAACGATGGTGCCGGAGCGATCGTCACGGTCTACGCACGCGATGGTGGAACGGACGCCAACGACTGGGCCGAGATGTTGTTAAGGATGTATTCGGCGTGGGCCGTTGGCCAAGACTTCAAAATTCAATTGCTCGACCGGAGCGATAACGAAGAGGCGGGAATCAACAGCGCCGCGATCGCCGTTCGTGGACCGATGGCGTACGGCTATCTTAAAGGTGAAGAAGGCATGCACCGGCTGGTGCGAATTAGCCCCTTCAACAGTGAAGGCAAACGGCAAACCAGCTTCGCCGCCGTCGACGTTTCGCCGGAAATTGATGACTCGATCGTCGTCGAAATCGAGGAAAAGGACGTCCGAGAGGATGTCTATCGCGCAAGCGGTGCCGGTGGCCAGCACATCAACAAGACCAGTAGTGCGGTTCGTTTGACGCACGTTCCCACGGGGACAGTTGCTGCGTGTCAAAGCGAACGTAGTCAACATCAGAACCGTGCGACCGCGTGGAAGATGCTGCGTTCACGCATGGCTCGACGCGAAGAAGAACGTCGCGAAGCGGAGCAAGCGGATAAGTACGCCAGCAAGGCACGAACCGGCTTCGGCAGCCAGATTCGCAACTACTTTCTGCATCCTGACCAACGTGTCAAAGACGCTCGCACAGGACACTATGTCGGCAGTTTCAACAGCGTTATGGACGGCAGCGAACTGCAAGGTTTCCTGGACGCATTTCTAAGGCTCCGCGCCGGACAAGAACAACCACAAAAAGAGTAGCATCATGGCCTCGATTTTTACCAAAATCATTGATCGAGAAATCCCAGCAAAGATTGTTTATGAGGACAAAGTCTGTATCGCGATCGAAGACATCTCACCTAAGGCTCCGGTGCATATTTTGGTCATTCCCAAGAAAGAAATCGTTTCGCTTGCTCAACTTAGCGACGAGGACGAAGCGATCTTGGGGCGTTGTATGATGGTCGTAAACAAGGTCGCCGCCGACGCCGGATTGCAGTTCGGATTTCGTGCCGTGATCAACTCCGGCGACGATGGTGGTCAGGAAGTTCCTCATCTGCACATCCACGTATTGGGTGGTCGAAAAATGACTTGGCCCCCAGGCTGAGAACCTTCTATCGTTTTCCTCTTCATCAACCGGCTTTCAACTGAAACGAATGACATATGTGCGGAATCACTGGGGGTGTATGGTCTTCGCCCCGCGCCCAGATTGATTCGGCAACGCTTGATGCGATGACCGTGGCGATTGCGCATCGAGGTCCCGATGACTCTCAAACTTGGATCGGCGACGCGCCGGCTGATGGGCTCGACCGCCCGCAAGCGGCGCTTGGATTTCGCCGACTGAGCATCATCGACTTAGCAGGCGCTCGCCAACCGATGGCTAACGAAGACGCTACCGTGCGGCTTGTTTTTAACGGCGAGATCTACAACTTTCTTGATCTACGAAAGCGTCTGCAAGGTTCTGGACACCACTTTGCCACCGAGGGCGACGGCGAATCAATTTTGCATCTGTATGAAGACATTGGGACAGATTGCTTTTCGCACCTCAATGGTATGTTCGCGATCGGCATTTGGGATGCGAACCGGCATCGGATGGTCATCGCACGCGATCGAATTGGCCAAAAGCCGTTGTACTACACGTTCAGTGAAGAGCGAATGATTTTCGGCAGCGAACTGAAATGTCTCGCGGCGGTTCCTGGAGTTTGTACAGCCATTGATCCCACCGCGATTGATGACTTCTTAGCGTTTCAGTACATTCCGCACCCACGAACGATTTGGAAGGGAGTTTACAAGTTACCTCCAGGACACTTCGCGGTTTACGAGCACGGGCGATTGCGAGTCCAGCGCTACTGGAATTTCGATCCCTCGCAAGAAGTGGCCATGACGCGGGCGGCCGCTGTCGAGCGATTGCAGGAATTGCTAACAGACTCCGTACAATTGCGATTGCAGAGCGATGTGCCATTAGGATCATTCCTCTCCGGCGGCATCGATTCATCATTGATTACCGCACTCGCTCAACAGCAGTCAGCGGATCGTGTGCGAACCTTCAGTATTGGGTTCTCGGTTGCTGAGTTTGACGAAACGCATTATGCGGCCCAAGTCGCCCAGCATCTGGGCACCGAGCACGTGCGATTTGAGGTCAACCCCAGCGGCATCGATTTGATCGATAAGCTTTCATTGCATTACGACGAACCCTTTGGCGATTCGTCAGCGATCCCCACGTGGTACCTTTCAGAACTAACGAGATCCCAAGTCACCGTCGCGCTTTCCGGAGACGGCGGCGATGAATTGTTCGCTGGGTATGAACGATACCGCGCGTTATGGCTGAGCCAGATCATCCAGCGGTGTTTGCCATTGCATCGAATGCCAGGTATCGGCTGGATACAAAAGCTGCCGGATTCCAATCGTCGCCGCAGCATCGTTCGCAAAGGCAAACGATTCCTCGAGGCGCTCGGTCAACCCACCGTGCGGCGGTACATGAACTGGCTGCAGATTTTTCCCGAGTCGTTGCGAGCGAGTTTGTATACGGATGATTTTCTGGCGGAACTTCCCGATGAAGATCCCGTTGCCTTTTTAGAACAAGCGTGGCAACGAAGCGAGGGACGCGATGTCGTTACTCGCGCTTCGATGAGTGACGTGTTGACGTACTTGCCATGCGATTTGATGACCAAAGTGGATATCGCATCGATGGCTCATGGGCTTGAAGTGCGACAGCCGATGCTGGATTATCGAGTTGTCGAACTCGCCGCATCCATGCCAGTGAACCTAAAGTTTCGCGGACGTCGTGGCAAGCTAATTTTGCAGGACGCGTTTGGCTCGATGATTCCAGACAATATCTGGACTCGACCGAAAATGGGATTTGGAATTCCAATCGCAAATTGGTTTCGAGGCGAATTACGTGAACGCGTTCGCGATGGATTGCTCGCACCAAATGCCAAGATCGGTGCTTTCTTTCGCCCCGATGCAGTACAAGGGTTGGTGGATAGCCATCAAGCAAGCGAACAGAACCATGGCTATCGCTTGTGGAATTTGTTGGTACTTGAAGCCTGGCTCCAGCGTTGGGGCTGATTCGACACTCGCCTTGCGATACACTGGTTAGCAAGATGTTCGTGAGGCGGAAACGGACGCGATTGCTCGTAGAGTCAAACCGTAATTCGTCGATAGGTCTTCACCGCTACCATGAGCCAGATGCAATCTCAGTCCCAATCCACCTCGTTTCAACCTCCTTCGCCACCGTCAGGACGAATGCTGTTGGATGGTTACGATTGTCAAGGTTTCTTTGACGAGTTGCTCGATGAACGTGGGCACGCGAGGCCGGAGGGCGAAGCACTCGTGCAACTGCTCAACGCGCTCCCTGGCGGCGAACTGGTACAACGTCAACGAATGATTGAGCGTTCGTTGTATCGCATGGGGATCACATTCACCGTTTATAGCGATAGTGCGGGGACGGAAAAGATCATGCCCTTCGATGTGATCCCGCGGATCGTATCGTCGATTCTTTGGCGACATATTGACGCAGGACTCAAGCAACGAATCAAAGCACTCAATTGCTTTTTGAGCGATATCTACAACGAGCAAGCGATCGTTAAGGATGGTGTGCTGCCGCGAGAGTTAATCGATTCCGCGGCAACATTTTTGCCCCAATGCGTGGGTCTGAAGCCGCCGCGCGATGTGTGGTGTCATATCACAGGTACCGACTTAGTCCGTGACAATAGTGGTGCGGTGTACGTGCTGGAGGACAACTTGCGCTGTCCTTCCGGTGTGTCTTACGTGCTGCAAAACCGGATGGTAATGAAAAAGAACTTTCCCCAAGTTTTCGCCGCTTCCCAAGTGCGCCCGGTATTCGATTACCCAGCACGCCTGTACCACATGTTGCGAGGATTGGCCCCTGATGATGTCTGTGATCCCACGGTCGCAGTGTTGACACCCGGCGTTTACAACAGCGCCTACTACGAACATTCGTATTTGGCACAACAGATGGGTGTGGAGTTGGTTGAAGGAAGAGACCTGGTCGTTGAAAACGAATGTGTTTATATGCGCACCACGGATGGCTTGCAGCAAATACATGTGATTTACCGACGAGTCGATGACACCTTCTTGGACCCCGAAGTGTTCAATAAAGAGTCCGTACTTGGCGTCGCGGGCCTGATGCGCGCCTATCGAGCGGGCAATGTTGCTCTAGCAAACGCACCGGGTACTGGCGTGGCGGATGACAAGGTGATTTATGCCTACGTCCCGGAAATGATTCGTTACTATTTGGGCGAGGAACAGATTCTCGCGAATGTACCGACATACGTTTGCTTGCGCGACGAAGACCGCAAATACGTGCTCAGTCACATGGATGAGTTAGTTGTCAAAGCAGCGAACGAATCCGGCGGCTATGGAATCTTGATTGGGCCACACGCTACACCCGAAGAGCGCCAGAAGTTTGCTGAACAAGTGAAAGCGAACCCGAGGAACTACATTGCTCAACCGACGCTTTCTTTGTCGCGGGTGCCAACGGTCATCGACGACAAAATCGAAGGGCGTCACGTGGATTTGCGTCCTTACATCTTATGTGGTGGCGATGACATCTGGGTTTTACCCGGTGGACTGACTCGCGTTGCACTGCGTCGCGGGTCGCTGGTGGTGAATTCCTCCCAAGGCGGTGGGAGCAAGGATACCTGGGTGATTTCCGACTATGGCCAAGACGTCGCCACGCCCTAGTTGAATCTGTACTTAAAACTCTTACAAACTTGAAAACGAGCCAACCGTCAAATGCTCTCGCGTGTCGCTGAATCAATTTACTGGATGAGTCGCCAGGTCGAACGTGCCGAAAACTTGGCTCGGTTCCTGGAAGTCACACATGACCTGGCGCTTGATCACCAGGAAAGTTTGGTGGACCCCTGGGAACCATTGATCCGCGTCACCGCCGATGACGAACAGTTCCAAGAGAGATATGGAAAACCGGAGAAGGCATCGGTCACGCACTTTCTTGCTTTTGACCGCGACTACTCCAACTCGATGCTGTCGTGTTTGTACTATGCCCGCGAAAATGCGCGTTCGGTTCGCGAAACGTTATCATCGGAAGTTTTCGAGCAGCTAAATTCCTTCTACCATTTTGTGCGTGATGCTTCGCGTCGCCCGTCGCTGGAGTCACCCAACGAGTTCTTTGAAGCGGTGCGCCAGCATGCGCTGCTGTGGAGCGGTATCTTGGACGGCACGATGGCGCACGATTCGGGCTGGCAATTCGTCAATGTTGGCCGGTTGCTGGAGCGGGCGGATAAAACCTCGCGAATTCTCGACGTAAAGTATTTTAACCTCTTGCCGAAAGTCGATGATGTGGGAACGGCGATTGATGATATGCAGTGGTCGGCATTGCTGTTGGCGATCAGCGGTTTTGAAGCCTACCGGCGACACCACCATATGATCGAAATCGAGAAGGTCGTCGAGTTTTTCCTGTTCAATCAAAGCTTTCCACGAAGTATCCTGTTCTGTGTGGCGGGCGCGGATTGGTCATTGCGTGAAATTCACTCCGCATCCAAAAACAACACTGTTGGTGAAGCCAAGAAACGCATCTCACAACTTCGTCATCGATTGAGCAAGACGAGCGTCAAGGAAGTGATCGCTGGCGGTATGCACCAATTTATCGACAGCCTACAGCACGAGCTGAACCAAATTGGTGTTGGTATGAATGAGGATTTCTTTAGTTGAATCCAACGTTGATTTCGACGACACCGTTTCTGCAGTATGAGGCTTCAAGAGCGAGCTTCGATGAGTGCAAGACCTCGAGCAACCTGCTGCGACCGGGCTGGCAGAGCATTGCGGATTTCTTCAATAACGTCGGTCTGAAGGGACTCGATGATTTAGTTGCCGAGAGCGAGCGTTTCGTTCGTGAGAGTGGAGCAACCTTCAGTGTAGTGGATGAATCGTTGGATCAACGTCGACCGTGGCAGTTGTCCGTCGTGCCCCTGGTGTTGAGCAGCTCGTCATGGAAGCCGTTGGAAAATGGACTGCAACAGCGGATGCGAGTTCTGGAAGCGGTGCTGTCGGACTTGCTTGGCCCCCAACGACTGATCAAAGAGCGGGTCATACCTGCGGATCTGCTGTGGTCCAATCCATTCTACCGCCGTGCTTATCACAATTTGCCACCCGCTGGCGGCTTACGATTGCATGTCACGGCGACTGACTTAGCTCGTGACAATGACGGTTCCTGGTGGGTAACTGGCGATCGCACCCGAGCACCAAGCGGTTTAGGGTACTTGCTTGAAAATCGAATTCTGACGAGTCGTTTGTTGCCGCAGTTGGTTCGTCAAAGCAACGTGCGTCGCTTAGCGGGATTCTTTGATCTGATGCGAAGCCGTTTGCGATTGCTGGCACCAAGCGGTCGTGAAAACCCTCGCGTTGCGATCCTGACGCCCGGTGACAACAGCTACCGGCACTTCGAAGACACGTACTTAGCGCGATACCTCGGTTACACACTCGTCCAGGGTGTTGATCTGGCTGTGCGTGCCAATCGACTGAATCTAAAAACTCTCGGTGGCTTGCTGAATATCGAAGTGCTATGGCGACATGTTTCTGATGACCAGTGTGATCCGCTGGAGTTGGACCCAGCATCGATCGAGGGAGCGACGGGATTAACCCAAGCCATTCGCGGTGGAACCGTGGCCGTTGCCAACTGCCTTGGAAGCACTTTGGCAGAAATGCCCGCACTCCTGCCGTTCTTGCCGGCAGCTTCGCAGTTTCTGCTCTCGGAAAAGCTGCTGCTACCAAATATTGCTACGTACTGGTGTGGTAGCGAGATAGAAAAGAAATACGTGTTGGAGAACCTTGATTCTCTGATCATTCAACCGGCGTTTGCCGTCAGTGGTGTTCGACCCACGTTTCCCGCCGAAATTTCTGCTGCAGCAAAAAAAGAGTTGATCGCGAACATCAACGCCTTTCCACAGCGCTACGTCGCCCAGGTTCGTTACTCGCGCAGCACGACTCCGGTTTGGCATCAAGGGCAACTCTCGCCTTGGCATGTTGCGCTGCGAACGTTTCATCTTCATTCGCCAGAGTCCGTTGATGTGCTGCCCGGTGGGTTGGTGCGAATCAGCCCCCATGCGGATCGACTTGAGCAATGGGCGACCAGTGGTCAACTTGGACAAGATTGTTGGGTGATCGATGACCAACCTGTCGATCAACAAGTGTCTCTGTTGCAACCGCCGGGGACAAAGATCCAATTGACTCGCAGCGGTGCGGAGCTGCCAAGTCGCGTTGCCGAGAATCTTTTTTGGCTCGGACGAAATATTGAACGCGCCGAATCCACCGCTCGTTTGCTTCGTACGACCATGGGTCGATTAGCTGGAGAGAATCAAGTTCCGGAATTGCCGCGTTTGGCAGCGGCGCTTGCGGCCGTGGGGCAGATCGAACCCGATTACGCCATTGATGGTTTGATGGGATCGCTACCGGCACTGGATCGCGTGTTGCCCGAGTCGCTGTTCGATCGTCACCCGCCTCGCGGACTGCGAATGAGCGTGCTCAATGCAGCCGACAAAGCGTCCGCAGTTCGCGATCGTATCTCTCTGGACGCTCATCGAATCGTGATGCAAATCAAGGACGAATTGGTTCGGCCGCGAGCAACGGTCCTCGACTTGGCTGGCACCATTGAAACGCTTGACTACTTGATTCGCGACTTGTTGGCGTTTTCGGGTCTTGTTAGCGAGAGCATCACGCGCACTCACGGATGGCGGTTCCTGCAATTGGGTCGACGCATCGAACGCGCGTACCAAACCGCAGAGCTACTCGCCGCGACGCTCGTCCATCCGATTGCCGATGAACGATCCATTTTCGAAGCCGTCCTCGAAGCGACCGACAGCTTGATGACGTACCGGACCCGTTATTTGTTGCTGTTACAGCCAGCGCCAGTGTTGGATTTGTTAATCACCGACGAAACAAACCCTCGTTCAATCGCCTTTCAAACACAGTCGATTGAAGAGCTGGTAGGACAAATGGGAATCATTGCAGCGGATGTCACCCTCGGTGTTGACCAAAAGGTGGCGCTGAGTTTGCGGCATGCCGTGAGGCAGTCCGATCCCTATGTCTTAGCAAGCTCCGGCCCCAGCTCCACGTCACCACGAGAGGAATTGGAATCTTTATTGCGGGAGTTGATTGAAGACTTACCGTCACTCTCGGACGCCGTGTCCGCGCGATATCTCATTCATACCGGCCAAGCCCAGAAACTCACCGGCCGGGGAGTCGCTCGTTAAATGAACGTTCCAATGGATCTTCCGGCATCGCTTGCACCATCACAGTATCGAGTGACTCATCGAACTGAGTACGTCTACGGTGATTCAGTGGCTATCTGTCAAAATCAATTGCGAATGCTGCCGCGTACCCTAGAACACGTTCGCTGCCTGAACGTTGCAACCGAAATTCAACCGCGGCCAGATTTCGTCGATGAGTATGCGGATTTTTTTGGCAACCGTATTTTGTCATTCGCTATCGAATCTTTGCATCGTAAATTGTCAGTGACGGTTACCAGCACTGTGGAAGTGGCCACGGCAAAGTGGATGCACGAACAGCAGTCGCCAGCTTGGGAGTCGATCGTTGAAGCGATCCGATCTCACAGCGACCCGAACTGGGCTCGTGTAGGTGAGTTCGTACGTGATTCGCCTCAAGTTAAATACAGCCGCGAGTACGCCGAGTACGCAAAGTCATCCTTCGCACCGAATCGTGGTGTGATCGCCGCTACGTTGGATCTGACGCAAAAAATACATCGTGAGTTTCGCTACGATACAACGGCAACTCAAGTCGATACGCCAACCGCTGTCGCATTCCAAAAGCGAGCCGGCGTGTGTCAGGATTTCGCCCACATCCAGATTTCTTGTTTGCGATCCATCGGTTTGCCGGCAAGGTATGTGAGCGGTTATTTGCGGACTCTGCCTCCGCCGGGAAAACCACGGTTGGTCGGTACCGACGAATCTCATGCCTGGCTAAGTCTTTATGCGGGACCAGATGTCGGATGGGTCGATTTTGATCCCACGAATGCCTGTATTCCTCGAACAGAGCACATACCTATTTGTGTTGGACGTGACTACGACGACGTCAGCCCGATGCGAGGTGTCGTACTCGGTGGCGGCCAAACCCAGCTCAGTGTTAGCGTGGATGTGAATCCTCTGTAAGGCGAGCGACTCCGTCAATCATGCCGCGCGAGTTCGGACCGACTTCATGCCGACGATCTGTTCGATCCAATCGGAATAGGCGGAGTTCGCAGCGAGCATCGAATACTCACGCTGTGCCTTCGACGCTGCTCGGCAACCAATCTTCGTTGCCAGAACATGGTTGCTCAGCAAACGATCCAATGCGGCAGCCATTTCACTGGCGCTGCCCGGCGATACCAACACCCCGGTTTGCCCGTCTTCGATTTGCTCAGGAATCCCCCCAACATTTGTCGCTACGACGGGCAACCCGCAAGCCTGGGCCTCCAGAATCACTGTCGGATAGGTCTCGCCACGTGCTGGATGAACGTACAAATCGCTTGCTCGATAGTAGTCCGCCACGACTTGCGGATCCGACTGGTACTGAACGAATACAATGCGCTCGATGCTTGATGAGATGGCCGCTGAACGCTGTCCGAGCGCTAAACACAAATGCTTTGACGATGCCGAAGGACTGTCCAGTCGTTTTAAAGCATCCAACAATAACTGAATATCTTTGAAAGAATTGTTACTGGGCTGCTCAGCAACAAACAGAATGATTTTTTTGTCCAGCGGCAGGCCTAATCGCAATCTTGCCGCCCTTTGTTCGCCTGGCTGGAATGTCTGCAAATCGATGCCATTGCGGATCACGCGCGTCTCGCAAACGGATTCAGCAAACCCAGATGCGGGTACTTGATCGGCAAGCCACTGTGCTGGCGTCGCGACGAAAAATTCTGCGCTGCGGAGAATGGACATCTTTCGTTGCCAGTTCTCGGCCGTACCGTCGCGAGCGATCGGTGGATAAATCGACAAATCGGGACACGAACCGCACCCAGTTTTCCAACGGTCGCACCCCAGCGAATGTGCACAGTGTCCACTGAATAACCAAGCATCATGAAGCGTCAGTACGACATGGCAACGACGTGACGCCATGGCAAGGCATTCCAAATGGAAATAGTTTCGGTGCAGGTTATGTGCATGGACGACATCAACTCCATCCAGCAACCGATTGAATTCATAGGCGGATTTCGGGAAGCGGTATTGCTCGAGCCCCCGCAGCTTATGAAACTTCTGTGACAATTTTCGCTTGATTCGATCGGTCGTGGATACGCGCAAGCGAGATCGTGTTCCACTGCGGTCATCAAGCAGCGGGTAAACTCGTTCGTCGCCAGTCCACTTCGTGCCGACCGCCATCAATGCATCATGGCCAAGATCAAGGTAATGCTGGTGCAAATTGCGGGCGATCATTTGTGCGCCCCCAAACGAATCGTTTTGGCTGACTTGCAGTATCCGCAGGGCTTTCTTTTGTATGGCCATAGTGATTCCACAGAAACCTTGGTAAGTATCCGAAAAGGGTCTGACCCATTGCAGGTGAGAGTGTTCGAACCTTTTCTCGATATACTCTTAAAATGAACTCAACCGCCTCGCAAAAGTTGCTGCATCCCAATTACGAACGAGGTTTCGGGGAACTTCAAAGTGACTGCAGCGCCGGTGCACCTGCCCCGAATAATTTGAACAAGTGGATTTAAAACCAGCACGTTGAACCGCCGCAATCGTCGCTGGCGAATAGTCCGCCTTGGTGCCGAATGGATAGGAAAACGTGTGAATTTCGCATCCAGTAACTTCTTGCAGCACCTTGCGTGACAGTTCAATTTCGCGTTGTTGTTCTTCGACCGGCAAGCAAGACAACGTGGGGTGCGTTTGTGTATGGGCGCCGATCTCGATACCGTCAATATTCGAAAGTGTTTGCAGTTCTTCTGTATCCATCGTCCGGTATTCGGGGCGTTGGCGTGCTTGCTGAGGAAACTTAGAGAAAATCTTTGAAAGTGTTTCGGTTCGTTCATTGGCCGGCAGCACTTTCACAATTCCACAAAGCTGACGATAAACCTCATGCCGTGCCGTTGGTGCCTCGGCCAGGGTGACGTCCCAACTCAGCTCGGATACTCCACACAGCGGAATTGTCCACTGTCGCGAAATGCCATTGGATTGAAGTTCGATGTTCAAGTCGCGATGGTCGGGTAACTCATCGATGATCAATCGGTTCAACTGATCCCAAAAAAATTCCTGTTCTCCGTGCAAAAAGCCCGTGGAAACATAGATCGTCGCGGGAATCCCAAGCTCGCTCAAGAGAGGTGCCGCATTCAACAAGTTGTCTGCATACCCGTCGTCAAAGGTGATTGCAACACAGCGATTGGTGTCCTTTCCATCGCGTGCTCGTTGTAGCAATTCACCGAGTGATACTGGAATCCAATCGTTCTTGATAACTTGCAATTGCTCGCGAAAGCGTTGGCGGTTTACTGCCAATAGTTGGGGATCACATGCTAGTTCAGCGACGCGATGATAAAGCAGAACTTTTCCACCGCTACCAATGCCCAAACGTTTGAAGACCTTTTTTAGCATGCTTTGTCCGAACCCTTGATCGCCCGTACGGTAATCAGCAGTTGATAGTCTTGGTCAACAAAGGAGAGTTCGTCGTCGGTCAGTTCTTCCACCGTCATTCCGTAAAGAAACGCACAGCAGTTGAACACGTTTCCAAAGCTTGCTACTTGAACGTTCGTCTTCCCAAATACCTCTCCAAAAACAACCTCAGCGGATTTGGTCGTAAATCGCCAGTAGTCGCCCCAACGATCCATGTCATAACGACTAATTTGGCTGATTCCCGGCAGGGTCGCCAAAACAACACCACCGGGGCTGAGAGCGTCGTACACTTGGCGAATCGCCGCTTTAAAATCGAAGATAAACGGCAACGTTTGCGTCAGTATGGCACAATCCAAACTATCCGGCTGAAGGGTCCCAGGCACCGTTAGATCACCGACAATCGTGGCGATCTCTGACTCCTGGGCATGCAGCACCTCGGATTTTGTCACAGCATGGGAACCGAATTTCCGTGTGTACGTTGCGTCGCCAATCTCCAGGACACGTTTTCGAATGTCACCGCAGTTGGCCTGTAGAAATGATTCGATGAAATTGCGATCAATCGCGCTGCCTCGGTCCAACCCAAACTTTCGACTTTGTGGCGAAACGGATCGTCCAAACCTGGTTGGTCCTGGCGTCAGGCGACGAAGCGTTCGTTTCAATCGAGCAAGCATCAATTGCCTCTGGCTGGATCGAGGTGATGGATCAATTCTTGCATCCGGTTGAAATATCGATGTTCCGATAAAGCTCGCTTACTGCCCCGCGACGCGATCTGCAGGCGGGCGGTACGATCACGGCGATACTTTGCAATCAGGTCGATGCATTCTTCACTCGAACGGTAAGCACAAACTTCCTCGTTCGGATCAAAAATCTCCTCAAGGTCCGGCTTCCAATCCGTAATGAGCAAAGTTCCAACGCCAGTGGCCTCATACAATCGCATGTTATTGGCATGGGGACGTACGTTTCCGTGATGATTGAGTGTCATTGCCGATGATTTCAACGTTTCCAACATCTGGCGCCCGTACACTTCGCCACGACAGTAGGGAAGCAACGGAGAATTCGCGTGGACATCTTTTGCTGATGTCCAAATCGAAATTGGCTGTGAAGCAACGACGTCTTCAAGAAGCTCTCGGCGCGAAGAATGGACGCGAGACAGTGACCCGACAAAACTGGCTTCGGTCGGCGACTGGTTTGCCTGTATGGTCCTCATGATCTCGGCGTCAATGCCCAAACGATTCAACTTTGCATTGCATCCACGTTGAGCAAACCACTCGACCGATGACGGCATCGACGAAACGACCAAATCGTAAACTGACCATTCCTGGTGATCTTTAACGAACGGTATCCAGTTATGGTCTCGTTCGGTCCATACTTCCGTGCATGCATGTTGCCCGACCAGGTACCGAATATCGGATCGCAAGGGTTCAAAAAAATCGGAATCGAATGCAATCATGTCCTGGTTCAGCACTAAATCGGGACGCGTCGAGCGAATGCGTTCAGCGATGACGGTTTGCATCCGCTGATGACTTGCATGAAATCGATTGCGAATCGAACTGCGGAAATCCTGAAATCGATCCCAGAAGGACGGTCTCATGCCGTGCTCCCGAGCCCAACTCGTCAGCATGGGGCGGGAATTAGCGAACACCTCCTCGGCCTGGTGCCCCAACTGCGCAAACGCACGTGAGTAGTAGTGCGCGACACCGAACAAACTGTTTGCGCGAGTGTTCCACTGATCATGGTACGACGCATGCTCAAGACGTTCGTGCTGTACGTACATCTGGCGAATGAACGCGGGATAGTCCGTGTTGAGGATAAGTACATTCACGGGGCTAGATCAAGCAGCTTCCCGATGTATCGCGGCAGCGGGATGGCGAACGATGGCTGAGTGTCGAATTCCAATTCGACCGGTATAGTCAAGGCGATGCAGCATCATGCCGATGCGATGTTTCTCGAAGTATTCGTCCACGGCACGACGTGCCCCTTGCCAGTGACCATAGTCATCAATGATCAACACTCCGCCATCGACTAATCGTGGAAACAAATGTTCCATCTCGTGTGCAGTCGACTCGTACCAGTCGGTGTCCAATCGAAGCAGGGCAATCTTTTCCGGTGCGTATCGAGGAATCGTTTCTTCGACGCGACCGACGTGGTAGTGAATGCGATTTTCTGGGTACTCTGTCTGAGCCATATGCGACTGCACATCGCCCAGCGAAGCAACACACCAGACGGAGCTGGCGTCGGTCTTCTTTTCTGTGGCTAGCTGTTGTGTCGCCGATTGTCCGTCCAACGAGACGTCAGCAGCGGTCGGCTCACTCATGCCCTCGAATGTATCGAACAGGTGCAAGTTTCTCTCCGTATCGCCGGTCGCGCGAAGCATTTTGGCGATCGCCATCATACTGCCGCCACGCCATACGCCGCATTCAACGATATCACCCTGAACGCCACTATTGACCGTGTAGCGAACCGCTTCGCACAGCCCATGAAGACGCTCGGTTGATGTCATCGTGAAGTCGCGAACTGAAACCATTGTTTCGACGGTGTCACGGTTCATGTCACGCGGATACGCGTTGGGATCAGCAAGTTTTCGTTGCTGTCGCGCGCTTCGTCGACGGCGTTTCCATGCTTTGAAGCTGTGAATCACTTGGAGTGTTCCGATACCAAGAGAAAATTTGCCTGGCTCTCCTGGGAGCCAGATAACCGAGAACTACCCCCAGTCTTCTAGCGATATTCCCCCGCAAGGGTCAACCTCGTTATCGCAGTTTCAGCATCAAATTGCCGAACTCAGCCAAAATCGCTAAACCAGGACTCACACGGCAAAGACTGGACTGTACGTTAATTGGCCGAACCGAATTACTCTTAGGATCGCCGTTTCCTACAAACGGAAGGCGGCGTGTTTCACTTTCAGCCGACGATACAGTTTGTTGCTTACCATCGCAATTTCCTCGCCCTCGCGATGCAAAGTAAGCAAACTCCCTGAGAACCAGGCGTTTGAATCCGTTGCTCCATCCTGGAACGCCAAAGTTAGCTTCGACTGTGCCATTAGGAAAAACTGAAGCTTATGTAAGGATTCGTGAGCATGCTCGTGTTGAATTAATCGCCGGTGCCAAGCCGATTTTCACAACGTGCGACATTTAATCCAGCTCCTCTGTTTTGCGGTAGCCGGTAACGATTCGAAAGGTCGCGACCGGCGCCCTGTACGCTGTCGACGTACCGCATGGCCTTGGTTGTCTGATACTATCCTGTACAATGAACACTCGTCAGCATTTATGCAAAACAATCGAGCTGCAGTGGTTGGAGCTTCGTGTTTTGCGTTTTGAAAACTGTCTTGATTCAGGAAATCAAAGATGAACAAGTTCTTAATGAGTTTGGCAATATGCACAGCCATGGTTGCGTGTGTCACTGGCTGCGGCGGATCTGGAGCCCCCACAAACGTTGGCGAGAGCGCTACTGCGGATGCGATGGCAGCATACGAAGCCGAGCAGAAAGCATCTGAGGCGGCGATGAGCAATTCAATGAATGAATCACCAGCACCTAAGTAGAACTGCGTTCGATATCGCGTCAGGATCTTCAGGATCGGTATCAAGAGTGACGGATACAGGTAAAATAAAATAAAAACACCTCGAATTCCTTTGGGGAACTCGAGGTGTTGCTGTAACTGACTTTCAGTAACGATTAGAAACTTGATACTGTTTCTTTGTTGGCTCTAGTTCCCAACGCGCCCCACAGTCCATAGGGACTCATGGAACCAGGAGCAGTAGCTCCCGTACCGGCCGGCTGGACATTTGCCGCGCGATTATTTCCCGCTTCGATTGAATCGGTAACAAACTTTACCGCGCCATCAGCCATCAAAACGTGTGCACCACCTTGATGTCGGCTTCCAACCCCTGCCGTCGCGTAGTTTCCAATGTTATTGACACCGCACAACTCCGTGTTTGGTGGTAAAATCGTGAAGCAGCCTGTGTTGGTTACAAAAAAGTCGGCCCAACGATAGCCTCGCCGGTTCGACGAATTTTCAAAAGTGAGACCCGTCGTCTTCCAGAATTGTGGTCGGGCAGGGTCGATTTGGGACTGATCCTCACACCACTTGGGGTTGTTGTACTGATTGGGCTGAACATTTGGATTCAACGTTTGAACGGTCCGCTTGTCGCCATCACCTAAGTCTGTGGGAATTTCACCCATCATGATGGTATTAGCCGTGCCGTCCAATATATCTCGGAAGGCCGTTTTCGAGTGAGTGACAAAAACGCCACGGCATGCTGCTCGAGCATTCGAGGTGTAGGTCGCATCCAAGGGGTTCTGGTAGTTCCCGGTTCCTTGGTGAGCAAAAACAATCGAATCACCTAAGTTGAGCGCGTAGTTCGTTCTACCTAATGCAGGCAATCCCACGCCGGGGTCGCTGGGGCATCGCAGAGTTGGGATATCCGTTGCCCATGGCGGGTACTGGAGCTGCTGTGGAGTTGGTCCCATTGCTGGCCACGGACTCGTCGCGACGCCTCCAGGGGCGATCGCTTGATTATCGGTACGCTTAACAAGTGGATTCGAGATTTGCTCCCAAATCGCCTGCTGCTCAATGAATGGAGTAATGCCAACGAGAGCACTTAATCGCCAGTGTGCACTAACGTCTGTATTGCTCCACCAATTCTGTTGACCATTGCCTGCGGTGATTACTGGAGGCTGGGCCACTGGGCCAGTGCCATGAATTGGAAGCGCATCGTAGGCAGCATGGTAATTATGCATTCCAAGACCGAGTTGCTTGAAATTATTACTGCAGCTCATTCGCCGCGCAGCTTCTCGAGCCGCCTGAACTGCTGGGAGCAACAGCCCTACCAATACTCCAATAATTGCGATGACGACCAAAAGTTCTACTAGAGTAAAACCGCGAGTCCCGCTAATGCGTTCTCTCATGAAATACCTTTCATCAAAATGTGAAAATAGGAATGGATGTAAGTCCGAAAAATCGAACATTTACGGACGCGAGCGCTGTCTAGTATACGCAATTTTCACCGTGAACAATAGGCAAGAACGCAGCAAAAAAAATGCAGAAATATCAATTGCTGGTCGCTGGCTGATCCGGTTCAGATGATTTTTCTAGTTCTTGGGCAGTTTTAGGGTAAGACCGAAGGTTCACTGGCGTTTTGGATGAGCAACCATCGCTGATTGGGTACCAAACCGTCAAATCGCTGAGAATCGCCGTTTGGCCATTGAACATGAACACCTAGGGACTCACCAATTGATCCAAGTCCGAATCGCAAAACCTGCTCATTGCTGCAAAGGTACCCCCCTCCGGATGTCTGGAATGAAACCCAGCGCTCGCTGTTGCTTGAGACGGTTACTACGGCACCGATGGCATCTCGACTGGAGAGGGTTCCGCAAAGTTGTAGTTCCAGCCAATTCTTCTGGGTTCTGCATTTATTCATAAGCAACGCAACTGGTTCCGTTTGGTGTGTGATGACGAAATCAGCGCGGGCGTCGCGATCAATGTCCAGACTCCAGAGTGCCCGTCCAACGTGAGGCGTTCCAGCATAATTGCCACCTAGCTGATTCTCGATGTACTCATAGGTTGAGTCAGCTCTTCGGCGGAAGATCTGCATCGGCTGTGCATATTGGACGTGTTCGTCTCCTCGAGAAAACAAATCCACATGACCATTAGTGACGACCAGCTCAACCGACCCGTCGCGATCCAAATCGACCGCTTGGGTGCCGAACCCTACCAAGGGCAAGGTCGGTGTAGTCAGCTTGACTTGATTCGTGCGATCTTGCCACACACCACCATGCGTCTGTTCATAAAACGTGTTGTATTCACCATCAAAATTTGTGACATAACAATCGCAATCTTCGTCCGAATCGAAATCAGCACACGCGATTCCCATTGAACCTTGTGCGGACAGTCGATCGTCCGCAGCAAGACCACGGGGCATCGCGGACTCGCTGAATTGGAACATGCCCCCCTCCGCTGAGGTGCTCCAGAAGTGGTTGTTCGTCATATCATTGGCAATCAAGACGTCATTGCCCGCAGTGCGATCAAGATTACCCACGACAACCCCCAGGCCACGTCCTGGCACCTCCGGAATCGCGTTCCACTCACTTGTTCGATCCGCGAACGTTCCATCCGCTCGATTTTGGATAAATTGATCAGCAAGTGCCGGAAACTTCATCGGACTGCACGAGCGAACCAAATTCGAACCGGCCATGGGACAGGGATCGTTTACCGGCCCCAAGTCGCCACAGTAATTCAGAATCACGATATCCGAAATTCCATCGGCATTGAGGTCGGCGATCGCACCGCTTGTTGACCACGCAGTGTCGGCGTCAATGTTGCCCGCCAAATTGATTTGTTCACTCCGATCCGAAAACGTACCGTCACCGTTATTGAGATAAAGTGAATTGGGACCGTAGTTTAGCACCAACAAATCTGGAAAGCCGTCTTCGTTAATGTCGCCGACGGCAACTCCTTGGCCGAAACCAGTGTCACCCGTGCTGGATGACTCCGACACGTTTGAAAACGTACCGTGTAGGTTTCGCATTAGCGCGTTGGACGAAGAGTCTCGGTTTGGGGGTGTGCCGCCGGCAGTTACGAAATACAGGTCGAACCAACCGTCCAAATCGTAATCAATTGCGCCACCGCCGCAGCCGAGTGTCTCATAGAGCATGATCCCTGGTTCGTCTAAGTTATCGCCGGTTGACGCCAGAAAATGTACGCCGCGAATTGCTGCTTCGTCGTCCAAGCGAAATATGCCGTCAGATTCATCGGATTGGCCGCTAACAATCGAATGCTGATCGGGATTGACCACCTGCTCATTTCGCTCCCGACTCTCGATGGTGGGCAGACTGAGGCTGTTCAAGCTCGTCTCGAATTCTCGAAATCCTGCGGTGACTTGCCATGGAGTGTCGTTTGAGAGTTTGGCTAGAATCGCTTGGCGAGTTTCGAAAACGGGCACAGTGTCATCGTCGGGAAGCGTCATTGCGATTGACGCCCAAGCTTCGGCTTCCCAAAGTCTCCCCAACTCTTCAAGACTTTTGATGACGCCCAGACACACGGCTCGCGAAATCTTTCCTGTACGTTCGAAACGGCTCTTAGACTGGTTCAATGCACTCAACAACGAGACTCGTCGATCGACAGCATCAAGCAGGTCTTGATAAGCATTTAGTTTATTGTTGTCGAGAACTTGTAGCGACGCACTCAGCTTTGACCACGGCTCCGCACGATCAGGTTCTCGTTGCGTTGCCTCCCAATAGGATCGCACAGCAGTTTGGTGTTCACCTTTTGCTCTCGCCCAATCACCCAGCGTGAGCCAGTAGTCAGCTCTGCTCTTGATTGACGGATCTTGGTCCGACAACCATTCTTGAACGCCTTGCAAATCTTCCGCACCCGCTAACGCACGTCCAAGAAGTAATTGTGCAGGTTGAAAATCAGGATGATTTGCTATTATTTTTTCGACTTGTCGAATCGTCTCATCAAATTGACTTCTGTCAAACTTGACTTTAGCTTGGCCAATTAGTGGACGAATATCACTGGGATTGCGTGAAGCCATCTCAATCAACGTCTCCGTTTCTTGAGTACGTTTCTGGGTGTTGCTCATGGCGAGCAAGAAATCCACGTCGAATTTTCGATGCCGAATTAGAAATTCACCGTGCGGCATACCGCGAGGGCGATCCTCCGTGCCCATGCACAAATCGTACAGCAAGCGGCGAGTTTCCAACTGCATCGGCTGCTCGATCAAAACCTCCTCAAGTAGGTCCATGCTATCATAAAGCCGTCCTACTTGAATGAGCGATAGAATCGCTTGTTGCACTCGTTGCTCGTTTACGAACGACTCCGCTCGACAAGCTTGAACTAGCAATTCCGACGATCGGTCAAGATTTTGCATCTGGTGTGCCACCAGGGCAACCATGGCCAATACGTCTGGATCGTTCGGATACTTCTCAAGCACTGGATCGGCGAGCATCCACGCTTCATGCCACATCTTGCGGCGCACAGCCGTTTTCATGTCGCTCAGAGGTTTAGTGGAAATGGCTGTCTGGGGAATCGCTGTGCTCGGCGGTACGGAAGGAACGCAGCTTGTGAGAGCGAGGATTGCGAGCGAAACCAACCCGGCACGAGCGAGTTTCCAGCATCGCGCATAAGCCCATGCAACACCCCAATGTCTGTTACTATTCTGTAGGGGAGCGGTCAATTGCACGGCTGTCTCAGGATTTTGGTGGGCGTTGCGCCAGCGTCTGGGCCGCGGTGGTGCAACGACGCAAGTGAATCTAAACTAAATGCAGTTCGCCGTGCGATTTACTTGATCGTGAACGACGCATCGCGCGGGCCAACACGAGTCCAGTCAACCCTCATGTTGTGCTACATGCTGGTGCTATTGTCTCACACTGTCCATTTTTTCATAGAATCTTTCCGCTATCAACATGCAATTTTACGGCCGAGTCTGCAGTTTTGTTTTGCTGTTCGGATTTATCTCTTACCTGGGCTGCGGTAATTCCGCGAAGCAACTGTCCCAATCTGCCAATAGCCAGACGTCAACCACCACCTCGTCTCCTGAACAAAACGCTCAAGCTGCTAATGATCAACCAGGCGTTAGCATCGCTAGCAATGAGGCTTTTATTGCGGAACATCGTCAGTCAATCGAAAAGTTCTGTGGGGATTGTCACGCGCCACCACAACCGGCTAGTGCTGGTAGAGACGAGTGGCTTGGCGAAATCGAGCAGGGACTTTCTATCTATGAGTTCACTGGTCGTACCGATCTTGCAATACCAAGCAAAGCCATTATGCGACGGTATTTCGAGATCCAATCGCCGGACAAGTTATTGCCACCCGCTTCAGTATTTGGTTATCCAAAGACTACCTTGCCGTTTTCGACCGCGTCCGTGCGAGCCACTAGCGATCGTTCTCCCGGCATTTCCAACGTCCGCTGGATAGACATCGGATTAAACGAGATGCCAGCGATGGTTTACTGTGACGTCAACACGGGAGCAGTCAACGCTCATTGGTTCGATGAGCAAAATACACGAGTGGATCGCTCAGGAAAGGCACGAAAACTCGCTACGCTTTTGCAACCCGTACACGTTGAACCGTGCGACCTCGATCGAGATGGATTGGTCGATTTACTCGTCGCAGATATTGGTGAGTTCCATGCGAACGACAGTGATCTGGGACGTGTTATTTGGATTCGTCGTGAATCGGCTGATAGTGATCGTTTCGAATCGATCGTACTCGGTGATGGACTTAGTCGCGTTGCGGATGTGCAATCAGGCGACTTTGATAGCGATGGTGATACTGACGTGTTAGTAGGTGAATTTGGTTGGCGTACAACGGGCAAGATCTTCATGATGGTGAACGTGGGGCTTGACGACGAGCAGCGACCACAATTTGAATCTCGCATCATCGACAAACGCAGTGGTACCGTGAACGTTCCCCCCGTGGACCTGGATGGCGATGGAGATCTTGACTTCGTCGCATTGATCAGCCAGGAACACGAAGTTGTCGAAGCATTTCTTAATGATGGCACCGGCAGTTTTTCAAACCACGTCATTTGGCAAGCGTCAGACCCGGCATATGGTTCAAGTGGCATCAACCTCGTCGACTTAGATCTAGACGGAGATCTCGACGTGCTCTACACCAATGGCGACTCGTTCGACCGTGGCTTCAAACCGCACCACAGCATTCAATGGCTGGAAAATCAAGGCACATTCCCTTACGTCCATCACGCCATCGTGAACATGCCAGGAGTACTCAACGCCAAGGCGGCCGACTTTGACGGCGACAGTGACATGGATATTGTTGCCTGCTCTCTACTTGCCGGAGGTGTCGAAAAAGAGTTCGCGAGTATTGGCGTGTCGTCGATTGTTATTTTGACTCAAACTGAACCCGGAAAATTCGTGCCATCAATGATGGAAAGCGGTCGGTACAATCATGCCTCACTTGAAGTTGCCGATTTTGACAAAGACGGCCGGTTTGATTTCGCCGTGGGTAACTTTTTGAAAGCTGGTTCGCCAAACGAACCGGACGTCGAGATCTGGTTCAACGTTGAATAGCACAGGTCAATTTTTTGTCATTAAAAATAGATAACGGCAGTTGTGTCCGAAGGTTTTCGCAAGTTGTTCTTTATTCTATTGTTCCGTTTTGGTCTGGTGTCGAGTTAGCAAACCGATCAAGTAAAAAGCGGATTTTGCTCAAGAATTGTGACTCCGGCTGCCCTTGTCGCGTTTTTCTATGCCGACCGTGCTTTTGCCTTGCTGATCTTCGTCGCTCGGTATCGAGATTAGAATACGTGCGAGGGCCGCGCGGCGACGCTAAAAGACCGCAGCAGAGATCTTACGTGGCTCCGTGGCGGGGCTACTCACAAACGCCCTCCGGCCAATCTGCAACTGCTTGATTTCGGCCTTCCCCAAGCCTCTGAACTTGAAAAAAGTTGAGCTGAGTTATGGCGAGCTGCTAATTTTTTGTGCTCCCTGCAGTAGTTCTTTCAGATTGCGAGGGTTTTGTCCCAGATCACCTTTGCCGACGCGTGACTGGCTCTTGGCTGTGAACAGGACGCTGCCGTCCGCCAGTTGGCTCAGGCGGACATGAATGTCATCCGTAAAGCGAAACAACCGGGTCTTACGAGTTAAATGAATTTCGTTGGTTCGATCGGTTCCACGAATCGATTCCAGCGTCCAATTCGACTGTTGACGCGTCCAGGATTCGATACGGCGAGTGACGGCGTCCAAAGATTCGGTAAACCGAGGGCTTTGCAAATCTTTGTCCCGGGCATCGGGTGTCACTTCGGCAACGTTCGTCGACCAATCACGACTCCAATCGTCTACTTGCATAATGATTATCGCTAGCCAGATGGCGGTGACGGCCAAGGCAATTAGTCCTACGATAATCATTCGCCGTTTTCGCTGTTTCATTGAAAGTCAAGTTCGTGGCTCAAAATCGTTCCCTGTTTGCCGATGCCGAGGAAGAGCACCTGCGGTCTGTCGCACCTCTGGCAGCACGCATGCGTCCTCAACGCTTGAGCGAATACGTGGGACAGCAACACATTCTAGGCCCTGGCAAGCTGCTGCGGCGGATGATCGATTCTGGGCAACTTGGCTCCATCATTCTGCACGGGCCACCGGGAACGGGTAAGACGACGTTGGCTCATCTGCTGGCGATCGAAACAAAAGCTCAGTTGCGTACTCTTAGCGCAGTCAGTAGCGGCGTGAAAGATGTTCGCGAAGTCCTCGTGTGGGCCAAGGATTTGGTCGCTACCGGTCAACCTCGACCGCTACTATTCATCGACGAGATTCATCGTTTTAGTAAGAGCCAGCAAGACGCCCTGCTTCCGGATGTGGAAGCGGGTGTCGTGTCGCTCATTGGTGCCACCACCAGCAATCCGTTTTTCGCAGTGAACAGTGCATTGATCAGCCGCAGTCAATTGTTCGGACTGTTGGCGCTAGCGTCGAACGAAATTGCGGCCTTACTAAAACGATCGCTGGCAGACACACAGCGAGGATTGGCAGCGATGAAACCACATGTTGATGATGCGGCGATCGAATATTTGAGCGAAGCTTGTGAGGGTGATGCCCGCCGCGCGTTGTCGGCGCTGGAGATCGCGGTAAGAAGCACGGCTCGTGGTACGAGTGTCACGCGAGAAGTCGCTCAAGAGTCACTCGGTGCACGACTGGCCGGTTACGATGCCACTGGCGACGATCACTATGACTTGGCAAGCGCATTGATCAAAAGCATTCGTGGCAGTGACGTCGATGCCGCGTTGTATTGGCTGGCGCGGATGCTCGAAGGCGGCGAAGAGATACGGTTCTTGTGTCGCCGCCTGGTCATTCTCGCGAGCGAGGACATTGGGAACGCGGACCCACAATCGCTTGTGCTTTCGGTCGCGGCGATGCAGGCGTGTGAATTCGTGGGATTGCCCGAGGCTCAACTGACTCTCAGTCAAACCGTGGCTTATTTGGCCCTTGCACCCAAAAGCAATGCGGCGACCACAGCGATTGGCCAGGCTCGACGCGATGTGCGAGAAAAACAGATCCTTGCGGTTCCGATTCATTTGCGAGATTCGCACTACGGTGGAGCGAAGGAACTTGGGCACGGAGCGGACTATCAATACAGTCACGACTCGCCCGATGGAATCGTGGCCCAGGATTATCTGGGCGTGCAGCGAGTTTACTACGAGCCCGTCGATCGCGGTTTTGAATCTAAGTTGCAAAAGCGTTTGGAGCAAATTCGCCGCAAGCTTAACGGCTAAGCACCAATTGGCGTTTGGCCATTCCCTGCCTCATGATTTCCGGCCCCAATCTGAGAGCGAATGAAGCACAAGAAACGTCCGCTCGTCCTCTGGCCCTAATTACGGGCACAATCTCCGCCGTGGCGAATTCTTGATCTGGATTTTGTTGCCAGCTCCAGCGATAGTCAAGGTTGTTTCAGTCTAGCACTGATTGGTTTCTGCACCGCGAGGAAGGCGTGAGTCGATGACTCGCGACGATTGACGAAGTGGTTTTACTTGACGAGGACCGCAACGACGAACTGGACGACTTTTTGCATCTCTTGCGCGGACTGGTTCGCGAACCGTCGGTTGTCGGCGCCGAAGACGCATTTTTTCGTGTCCTACGACGCGAACTCGAAGAACTGCCGGTCGAAGTGACTCGCTACCAGGGTGTCTTGGTTGCTCGAGGCCGCGACGGAGACGGCGAAATTCTTTCAGCACATGTGGACCGACACGGATTAGTTTGTACTGGTCCGAACGAGTTTCAGTACGCTGCATTCATCACTGGAAATCGCGGCGAGTTGACCGGCGACAGTGTATCGGAACAAATGATGTATTTGATTTCGGACCGTTTCCAAGGCCAGCGAGTCCAGGCCCATACGCCGTATGCTGGCAGCTATTTGGGACAAGGTACGATCACGCGTTCCTATATCTGTCCGCAACGGTACAACTTGATTTTTGAGGTGGAAGGATTGGACTTCCTGCAACCTGGAACACCTGTTTCGTTCTTAGATCGGTTAGCCGTCGGCGGCGGGTTTGTTCGAGCACAGTTAGACAACGTCTTATCTGTCGCCATGCTCGTGCATTTGTTTCGTTGTGGATTTCAGGGAACTGCTTTGTTTACAGCGTCCGAGGAGGCTGGACGCAGTTGGCGTTATGCGTTGGCTTGGTTCCAACGTCACAGCCGGACGACCCAGCGGTTGATCGTGCTGGATACGAGCCCGTTTCCGACCGTCGAAGCGGCAACTCATCAGCAGGTCGTGCTGCGAACGCGTGACTCTAGCGCCGAGTTCGCCTCGGAGATTACGCAGGAGTTGAAAGACCGTTGTGACGAACTAGGGATTTCCTATATTTTCAAGGACAAGTATGTCGACGAGCTGAATCTGGCTCGGGAAAAGCCGCTGTCGTTGGGGCGTACTGAATTGGGGCGGTTGGCTGCGGCGACACAGAATCAGATCAACGGTACAACGCTGCAGATTCCAACGACTAGCTACCACACGGCAAATGAAACGGCGTCGATTTCGTCAATTGAATCGGCCTTGAGATTGCTGCGAACTTATGTGAGATAATTGGCGTCTGAGTAAGTTCTCTTGGGCAAACCATCTCTCCAACCAAACCCCACCGGCGACCGCTCCCCTGGACGGCGATGAATAAAGAATCACTTTCGTGTTGATGAAATTGACGACGGACCGCAGCGAGAAAAATTTAACTCGCGATAACTTACATGCCAGCATGGCCGATGGCGCCACGTTCGGAGTGATGGTTGGACTGGGTGAGACCTACTTGGCGGCATTCGCCCTGGCGATCGGATTGGGCGAAGTTTCCGCTGGACTGATTTCCAGCGTACCGCTGCTGGCCGGCGGCATCGCGCAATTGATTTCCCTGCGGGGTGTTCGTTGGATCGGTGGCGAAAAGCGCTGGATATTACTCGGCGCGACAATTCAGGGATTGGCTTTTTTCCCATTGGTGTTTGCCGCCCTTTACGGGTCCATATCTCTCGGCACCTTGCTGTTAATTGCGTCAGTCTATTGGGCTGGCGGGTTGTCGACCGGGCCTGCATGGAACACGTGGATGGAATCCATCGTGCCGCGTCGCGTGCGTCCACATTACTTTGCTTGTCGCACGCGAGTTTCGCAACTAACAACCTTTGCGTCGTTTGTCTGTGGCGGATTAGTACTGCATTGGTCGCAGAATCATCAACAGACGCTGTACGGCTTCGCTGGGTTGTTTTTTGTTGCTGGTGTCTTCCGTTTTTGGTCGGTCGGTTGGCTGGCAATGCATCGCACACCCGATCCGATCAGTCCCGTCTCGAGTGAGCTGAAAGCCGCATCCGCTTTCCAATCAGAAACGACAAAAATTCGCTTGCCGGACTTACGCAAACCGGCTCCCAGCGGCGGTCGGTTGCTCGCTTACTTGGTGGTCGTTCAGGGATTCGTCCAGATCAGCAGTCCGTACTTCGCGCCGTTCATGCTGGAGGAATTGGGCTATACCTATTTAGCGTACGTCGGATTGTTGGCGACAGCATTTCTTTCCAAGGTGGTGGCATTGACTTGGTGGGCCAAGATTGCCAAGCGTCACAGCGCTCAAACGCTGATGTGGATCGGTGGTGTCAGCATCGTACCCTTAGCGGCAATGTGGATCATCTCTCGCAATTTTTGGTGGCTGGCCTTCGCCCAGATCGTCGGTGGGATTGGGTGGGCGGCGTACGAACTCGGCTTTTTCTTGCTGTTTTTCGAAGCGTTGCCTGTAGCCCAGCGGACGAAAATGTTGACGTACTACAATGTTGCCAACACAACCTCCTGGTGCGCAGGCGCGCTGATTGGCGGTGGGATCTTGGCCTATTTGGGCAGCGATGAACGAGCGTATTTAGTGTTATTCGGCCTCTCGTCGCTGGGTCGGTTGTTCGCATTAGGGCTGTTGGCACGTACAGGTGGTCGGCCGCTGCCGGTGCGGCAAATTGGCTTGCGAGTCCTGGGAGTTCGACCCAATTCCGCGTCCGTTGACGCACCCATCCTTCCGAGCATCAATCGCGACGCGGCTTGAGGGAATTGCTCTAGCGATGATGTGAAACGACGCGTTAGTGTTGCCAGCGGATGATTGCAACGACCAGCACGTCGGATCGTACCGGTTACATCGCATCGGACTGCGGTTGCGACTTCTGTCACCGAGCAACCGCTTTGATGGCGATACACATTTTCGGAAGCACTGCGGCATGTCGAACGTGCGCACTCAATTACCGGCCAGGGATGTAGCCATGAAACTCCAGCGACGACAATTTGTCACTCTTCTCGGAGCGTTCGCCGCCACCGGCGCGACACGAACCGTTCTCGGCGAAGATCCACAGTTTACCGAACCTATTCATCGCGTGGCGACAGCAGCCACCCTCGGGCCGTCGGTCGCTGCGGTGGCACACCCGTTGGACCGAGCATTGGATATCGCTCGTCGCGGGCTGATGAATTGTCGAGAAAATGTCAACGACTATACCGCGATGCTCGTCAAACGCGAACGCATCGGCGGCACTCTTGGCGAACATGAGTACATGTTTGCCAAAATCCGTAATCGCAAAGTCGTCAATGGCCAATTGGTACAACCGCTGAGCGTTTACCTGGGTTTCCTTAAGCCGGCCACGGTAAAAGGACGTGAAGTGATTTATGTCGAGAACGCAAATGATGGCAACATCGTGGCGCACGAAGGAGGCTTCAAAGGCCGCTTCTTGCCAACAGTGAATCTACCTCCGACCGGAATGTTGGCGATGCGTGGCCAACGCTATCCGATGACCGAAATTGGTGTTGAGAACTTGATCGTCAAGTTGATCGAGCGAGGCGAGTCGGCGCGCCAGTACAGCGACGTGACTTGTGATTTTCGTCAGAACGCCCGGGTCAAGGATCGCACCTGCACCGTATTGCAGGTGACTCAGCCTACAAGGCGACCAGAGTTGGAATTTTATCAAGCCCAAATCTTCATCGACGATGCTTACAACATTCCGATTCGATACGTTGCTTTCGATTGGCCGGCACGCCAAGGCGCGGAACTGGAGATCATCGAAGAGTACAACTACCTCGATATGAAGGTCAATGTTGGGCTAACCGATGCGGACTTTGATCCTCGCAACCCCGACTACAACTTCTACTCCTAGTCAGTCGTTCACGACGACGCGTCCGATTGTTATCAAGATCCAATTATCGTGATACGGTCGGACGCGGATGCTTGATACCGCGAGTCTTCAGCTCGTGTACATCACTAATGGTTCCAAACCACTCTTCGATCTCGCCGAACTCATCGATCACGGGCACCGCTTCCACGACGAATTTGTGATACGTTTGGCTTGCTGCGTGCCATAATCGTCCGTTAGCGCGATAGACGGATTTGGCGGCGACCGCCATGCCCCACAATCGCTCGATGTTGACTTGGTCCTCTTCATGCAATGCCGCAAGCCAACCGAAACCTTGATGTTCCTCCCAGCTCTGGCCCGTGTAGCATTCCCAAGACACTTGCGGAGTGATGAACTTGCCCTCAGCGTCCGTGGTCCACACGATCACACGCGTTCCATTGATAAGGGCTTCATAGCGCGACTTCAACGCCAGTAATTCTTGCTCAATGGACTTTAGCCGTTCAATCTCCTTCAACAAACGTGAGTTTGTTTCCGCAATGGATGACAGTGGCTGTCGACCGTGAAATACGTGGGTCAGAAAGTGAAACATGAAGTCAACTACAAAGTTCGGTCATGGTTGCCGGTCATGGTGTGACGTTGGTGTGCCAGATCCAAGCAATAAAGCTTTGTTTAGGGCTGTCGTTCCGCCAGTGTAGCCGCGAACAGCAGCGGACTCAATGTTCACTTGAATTTTGACTGAGCCCTGAACCCCGTGAAATCCCAGTTCCGCCATCGGTGTAGCAAGTCCGTCGAAACGCGGATTGGCCGAACTGGTCAGTAAATCACGGCAAAGGAGTGTTGACTGCCTAGTCGAATCGATAGCCAACGCCGTATACGGTTTGGATGATGCGGGGAGATTGCGGCTGGCGTTCGATGCGTTTTCGCAATTGGCTGATGGTTTGGTCGAGCGTACGGCTCTCGGGAGCGTTGCCTTGATCCCACCCGGCTCGGCCCAGGTCCAGCCGACGGACGACTTGGCCTCGTCGCTGCCATAACGTGCGCAGCAGTTTGACTTCGCGGGGGGTAAGCTCGATCACCTCGTCGCCCCGAATCGCTCGCAGCGAGCGAGGCGATATGCGCAAGTCGTCCATGGTAAAGTCGTCGGTTCCCAGCGCGTCGTCGATCGGTGGTGTACTGGCACTCGCGATGCAACGCCGAGTCACCGCACGGATGCGGGCCAACACTTCTTGAATTCCAAATGGCTTGACAATGTAGTCATCTGCACCGAGTTCCAGACCAACGACTTTGTCGATTTCCTCTCCTCTGGCCGTGATGAACAGTATTGGCATCTTTGCGTCTTGATGCCGGATCAGCCGACACAAGTCGTACCCACTGGCACCGGGCATCATCACGTCCAGGCATGCCAGATCAAAGGACTGGCGTTGGATCAGGAATTCAGCTTGTTTCCCATCGCTCGCCGGTGTCACATCGTGGCCTTGTTCGCGCAGGACTTCAACGAGCGCCGCTCGAGTATTGGCATCATCTTCGGCGACCAAAATTTTAAGTTGCATTGGTTGGCTTCCCAACAATCGTGACTTCGAAACAAGCACCCGTTTGGGAACTCAACAATCGTACGTCGCCGCCATGTCGACGTGCTGCGCGGCGTGCGATTGTCAAACCGATCCCTGTGCCGCTGGGCGAGGACACTGAATCATCCAGACGTCGAAACGCCTTGAACACTCGCTTCGCATGTCGCCTTGCGATTCCGGGACCATGATCGGCAACGCGAATGACCACAAGGCAGTCATCAACACGTGAATCGACCCGCGCGATACCCCCGGACGCGGCATACTTCTCGACGTTGCTAAACAGATTCACGAGAATCATCTCCAAGCAATCAGCATCCAAGCACAATGAAACATCAGCACCGCGAGTACGCTTGACCTCAATCCCAGCCGCGGCAAAACTCGGCTCGAACTGCAATAAGACGCTGTCGATTAATTCGTCCACATGATGGGTTTCAATTCGCAACGGCCGAGCGCGTCCGTCCTCGCGAATGATTTCCATGACCCCGGATACAAGTCGGCTCAATCGACGTGTCTCACTGTCGATGACGGCCAATCGGTTGGCAAGCGGAACGGCACTCGGATGCTCGATTGATTTTACGTCGCGCTCGGCCAGTTCGGTATAGAGCCGAATATTCGTCAATGGCGTTCGCAACTCATGCGAAACTTGACTGGCGAACGTGACACGTTGTTTCGCCAGTCGAATTTGTCGCTGCAAACTCGTCGTAACGTACGCACCCAAGGAAACAAGCAACACGCCCAATCCGGCAAATGCAGCATACATCGGTGTGAAACGATTGGGAGCGACGAGCGACGACTGGGTGTAGTATCGCAGTTGCCAGCTCGCCAACGGTTCCGACAGGACAAGTTGGACCTGAGGTTCGTTCGGAAGATCTCCGCGGTCTCCCCAGCGATAAACGATTTGTCCCGATTGGTCCACCAGAGTCGTCACACCTTGTGGCACAGGCGGTGCTGAGGATGAATACACCGACGACCGTGAATTTGGCAGCACGACTGGCTGTGTGTCGGGCAGTCGTGCAGTGATCTCGGCGATCCAGCGAGCACGTTCGAGCAGAATACCGATCGCCGATCCGTCCTCGCGCGGCCACCACAACGACAGTTGCGTTCCTTCGTCCCGATACCAAACGTGATAGACCGGCTGTGGCAACGCTAACGAAGTGGAGCTTGCACGAGATTGTTGCAATTTAGATTGGCTTACTTTGGTATCACCCGCTTCACGACTGGGGCGAGGTCGCGAGTCAGCCAGGGCGGCGAGGGCTCCGTAGTCCTCGATCCGAGCCGGATCACTGCCGCTTGGTGGTGGCGGATAGATCATTTGATTGTCGCTATTGACGAGAATCAAGCGGCGCACCAGTGGTTCGGTGTACTGCAAGCGAGTCAATTCACTTGTCGGCGTAATGTCCGCCCCGACCGACCGTCGAACACGCTCACTGAGTTGTCTGGACGTATCTTCGAAAATACCATGCAACGAAGTGTCCAATTCCGCAAGTCGCCCTCGAAGCACCGCGCGAATCTGTTGTGCGGCGGCCAACCGATCTTCTCTCATCGTCGACGCCGATACCCAACTTAGCAGGAGCAACGGCGCCGCGATGAGCAGTACGAGCGACAAGAGAATTCGTAAGGGCAAACTATTTGCTTTCGGATCGGATGCTGCTGGGTAGGGTCTGCTGCTGAGCTTGATTATAGTTCTGCGCTTCACGCATAGCTTTGCGACCGTATTCCCATTTGGCATCGTCTTTGACTTCTGCCGCCTGATTGGCGTTGAGTTTAACGTTCAGGTCGAGCTGCGGCAGCACCGATGTCACGTTATTCTCCACACACTGTAGCCGCACATCCATCAACATTTTGCTGTTGATACGAAGCAGTTTTTCCGCTTCATCTACTTGCCCAGCATCACGCAAGAGAGTTGCTTGTCGATTTCTCTCGTTAGCAATTTGCACGCTACAGAAAGCATAAGTCTCTAAATTGCGATCTTTGGCGACCTGGGCTTCATCGCTTGAGAAACGTACTTGCAGGGCGGCAGAAAGCTTTTCGGGAGTACGCGTGACTTTGTTGATGTAGTTTACTGAGACATCCACCAACGGACGCGATGTTCCATCCTCACCCCCATCGATCTCGACTTCAAGGACAAAATAGCGTTGCTGCTTCGAGTACAACTGGGTCAACGGAATATGCACTCGCTGACCAACAATGTCCGCTTGAGTACCGAGTACTTTTACGGGGCGAACACCTTTTGCCAAAGTCGCTTCTATTTCGAAATCTCCCGCGACGACACTGAGCAAGTCGTTGAATTCCTTACTGAATAATGCGACCAAGTCTTCGGCGCCTTCGATAAACAGATGGTTGCCGCTACCAGCGAGCGCTAACCCGCTCATCAAATCCTCGTTGTATCCAAGGCCAAGACCAAGTGTGCTGACACTAATGCCTTCCTTCACCAAAGATGCGCCCAATCGTTCCAGTTCCGCTGGAGATTTTGGACCCACGTTGGCCTGGCCGTCAGAAAGCAAGATCACGCGATTGACCGACTCGCTGTTGAGGAATTTTTGCACCTCGGCAGCCCCCTTACTGACTCCGGCGAAAAGTGCAGTGCTGCCGTCCGCTTCAATGGATCGAATCTTGTCGACGATCGTTTCTCGATCGGTGGCCTTGGTAGAGGGAACGAGTACGGTAACGTTGGAGTTGTACAGCACAACGGAGACAATATCATCGTCGCGAAGTCGGTTCACGGCAGCGATCGCTGCGCTGCGAGTCTGTTCGATCTTGCTGCCTTGCATCGAGCCACTGTTGTCGATCACGATCGATACGTTGACGGGCGGGCGGTCTTGGCTCGTTTCAATTTCGCCGCCCGTGAGTGCGATGCGGATGTAGCTGGTTTGCTTCTGATCGGCGGATAACGTCGGGTCCGCAGCAGTAACCTGCAACGTCACTTGGCTTGCTTTTGAGTATGGAGCCGAGCCCCACACCAGCATGGCCAGAAGCGGGCATTGAACGAGCAGTTTGAATGGTGTGAATCGCGGTCGCATGATAAGTCTCCTTGGATTGGAACGCACGGCTAGCGGCTTTCCGATGATCGTCGAAGCTGAATCGCCAGCACTACCCCTATCAGACGAACTGTAGGCGAAACAAAGCTGCGCTGTGCCTCAAAAGAATGTAAAAGAATTCTCAGCGGGGCAATCGGTTTCGCAACAGCGAAGCGTGGTTGGTTTGTCGTAAGTTCGCCATCGCCGAAGCCCCGTTCTCGACAGCGTTCGGATTGATCTGTTTACTCTTCTTTCTAAAATTTTTGCGTGACAAACCAGTTGCGATGCAGCCAAGACGCTTAGGGAGTGATGGATGATCAATTCAACGCATACTGGTGGAGCGTCATACCTGCTTCGTCGGGCGACAGACGGCGATCTAGAAAGTGTTGAACAGTTGCTAGCAAGTTACGCTGGATACCTAAACGTACTTTCACGTAACCAACTGGATAGACGCGTTCACCATCGAGTCAGCCCCTCGGATGTTGTTCAAGAAACGTTGTTGGAGGCGCACCGAGATTTCAATTCGTTTCGTGGCAGCGAAATAGAAGAGTTCACTGGTTGGTTGCGCCGTGTTTTGGTCCACAACATTGCCCAGGCTGTTGCGACGCATATGTCCGCTGCGAAACGTAGTGTTCGACGCGAGCAGCTTATTGACAACTTGTCCGCATCGGTCAATCAGACGCATCAGCGGCTATCGGCGTTTGCGGTGGATCAAGGGCGGTCACCAGCCTCAGAAGCTGATCATCGAGAATCACTTTCGCAACTGGCAGCGGCCCTAGAGCAATTGCCCACCGATTATCAACAAGTAATCCGACTGAGGCACTTGGATGGACTGGCATTTGACGAGGTGGCGCAGCGACTGGGGCGGTCAACAGGCGCCGTGCGGATGTTGTGGTTACGCGCTATCGAACAACTACGTTTGAGAATGGAATAGCACGCATGATGATTCAAAGCCTAGCTGATCACGATCAACAACAGATTGCTGAATTGCTCGACCGCTATGCAACACATTTGGAATGCGGAAATGAAACTGCCGCTGCGTTGCTGCTGGAGCGGAACCCGCAACTTGGTGCGTCATGGAGCGAGCATCTGGAGATGCTGCAAGCTCTTTGCCGAGCGTCGCGAGATGCGGAACTCAAACAGAAAACGGGCCAACCTAGAACAGCTGGCCAAGGCGAATCGAATGATGTAAACGCGGGCCACTCGCAACTGGGTGACTACCGTCTTGGTCGCGAGATCGGTCGCGGTGGCATGGGCATTGTCTACGAAGCAACGCAAATTTCACTGCGGCGAAAAGTAGCGTTGAAGGTGTTGCCGTTTGCTGCTGTGTTGGACAAACAGCAGGTCGCACGGTTTCGAAATGAAGCACAAGCAGCGGCGTCACTGCACCATCCGCATATCGTGCCAGTATACGCCGTGGGCTGTGAACGTGGTGTGCATTACTACAGCATGCAACTGATCGATGGCCAGACACTGGACCAAGTTTTCGCGTCCTCAGCGGCACTGCCGGTTCCCCATCAAGATGCGATGGTACAGCAACAGACGACAATGGATGCGTTACCATCGTGTGTCAAGAGTTCGTCAGCAATCGTCGCGTCGGAGTTGGCTGGGCGATCGACTCAAGCGGTCGGCACGGATCGTGCCAGCACGGTCCAGTCCATTCGCAATCACAACTACATCCAAAACACCGTAGAGTTAGTCATTTGCATTGCTGACGCTCTTGATTTTGCACACCAACAGGGCGTCATTCACCGCGATATCAAACCATCCAATTTGTTGGTCGACTCCGGAGGCAAGGTCTGGGTCGCCGACTTTGGTCTTGCGCGTGTTCGTGGGCTCGCGAACTTGACGGCCGAAGGCAAAGTGATGGGGACGGCGCGCTATATGAGTCCCGAGCAGATTGCCGGTCGAGCTCAAGAAGTGGATCACCGTACCGACATCTATTCGTTGGGAATCACGCTATATGAGCTTCTCACCCTGCAGGCCGCATTCAAGTCCCAGAATCGCGAAACATTGTTCGCTGCCATCGAACTCACAGAACCCGTTTCTGCACGACGTCTAAATCCAGCAGTGGCGATTGATCTGGATACTATTGTGCAAAAGGCGATCCCGAAGCGGAAAGAGGATCGATACGCAACCGCGGGCGAGATGGCGGAAGACCTGCGGCGATTTCTCGCTGGCAAGCCCACGCTGGCGCGTCGACCGACGCCCTTTGAACGGGCGATGAAGTGGGCAGCGCGACGGCAACGATTGGTCGCGACCGTTTTTGCATTACTGTTACTTGCCGTGAGTGGATTAGCCATCGCCACGGCGATGGTTTCGCGGCAAAGTCGGTTGAAAGATCAAGCTACCGCAGCTGCTCATTTGCACCTGGACCAAGCTCACTCATTGGTGGATCGATTCGGTGGCATAATGTCCAAACGATTGGCCAAACTGCCCGGTGGCGAAGCACTGCGAGCCGACGTATTGCGAGAAGCCCAGCGGTACTATCTCGATTACTTGCGTTACGTCGACAACACCAAAAATTACCGAGGTGAATTGGCCAAGGTCCAGTATCGGTTGGCCGCAACTTATGCGGCACTCGGTGAACCGGACCAAGCCGCAAAGAAATACCAAGAATCGGTTTCCAGTTATGAATTGCTTCATCAACAAAATCAACTAAACAGCCGTGATCTGGCTGACATGGCGCTGTGTTTGCAAAACTTCGCCGCTCTACAGCACGAGCAAGGCCAGTTTGTACAGGCGGTGAAAAACTACGAACGAGCAAGCGAAATGCAACGATCTCTTTTAGACACCGACGCCGAGCTACCGGGCGTGTTACGAGAATGGGCAATCACTCAAAACAACTTGTCACAGTTGCTTTGGTATCAAGGTGAACATTCACTCTCTGCGAACCGGCTTCGAAAACTTCTTTCGAGACTGATGACGGCACTTAAAAGTACACCTGACGATACCGCTCTGCAGCAGCAACTCATCGAGTGCCGCAATACAATGGCCGTGACGTTGATTGACTCAAACCTAGACGAAGCAATCAATTTACTTCAATCCAACATCTCTGCCTTGAAGTCGCTTCGTTCCGGTGAAGAAAGTAGCGACACGAACCTGCAATCGTACGCGTGTCAACTTGCGGTTTCTCAAAATAGTCTAACGACAGCGCTGGTTCGTCAAGGAGAATACCCAGCAGCGCTGCGAACGATTCGCGAATTGGTCGACAACCTCGAAGCGATGACCGACAGCCAACCAAGGGACGCAGAGTTACAGCAACAGCTCGCGGTTGCCTACAACAATTTGGGTCAATTGCTCTGGCGTCCGGTCGACGGGCACAATTCCACGGATCATGATGCCGCCGCTCAAGCATTTTCAAAGGCCGAGACCTGTCTGCGAAGCCAACTATGTCTTTACGAGCGGACGCCTGAAACGTTGAGTCTGTTGGCAGGCGCATTGCACAATTTGGCAGCGGTCCATCACACCCAGGGAATGCACCTGTGTGCCATTGATGAATTGACCGAGGCAATAGAACTCCAGGCGCAAGCGGTCAAACAATCGCCATTTCATCAAGTGTATCGACAACACTTAGAAAGTCATCGCGAACTGCTTAATCAGTTTTTGCATCAGGTAAAACAGACGCAATCCCAATTGAGCCACTTGCTCGACGCGATGATCGCGAATTCAGGTTAGAAAGGAGTGTACTGAATGCCGTATTCAACGAAACTAAGATTCAAACGAAAATCCTCTCCAAGTGTTGCCACAAGGCTCGGCGTTGAGCGGTTGGAGGCGCGTACATTACTGGCAGGATTGATTAATGCCGGAGATTCGCTCCTATCGTTACCACCAAGCGAGCTTGGTGGTCATCCAGTAGAGATCCGACGCACTGAAGGAAGCGCAAGCGGCGTCGGTGCGGCGACTGCCGAGGCATCTAGTCGTGTTGATTCTGCGCTCACGGTTGGGCGTGATTGGCTGGACGAATCAAACGATTCGCAGCCTGACGCCACGGACCCTAACGCGGGCAACAACGAAGACTGGGACTGCATCCATGATCATGAAGATCCAGATAGAAATTGCGAAGATTTTGATGTTAGTTTGAAAGATGACGACAAAGATTCGGCAGTCGTACTACCGCTAGCGCCGCAAACAGATCACTCAGCACCGATGCAAAATTTTGAGCATGACGGCGTGCTACCGTGGATCGTGGCAACACCACCATTTGCATCGCATCCCAGACCGATTGTAGTGGTGGCCCCCGGGTCATCCCAGGCAACCGATTCGCAAGTACCATTTCAATATTTTGACAATACGGCAAGTCGATCAAAGTCCAAGGGATTGTCGTTAGTCAATGAGCCCTTGGTGGCCGATGCGGTACAACATCGCTTGTTTGCATTTGAGATCATCGAGCCAACTTTGGTGCAACCTCGGAAATGGAACAACGACGCTGGGGAGAGTCGAACCACACAATTCACATCGACGCATAATCCGTCTGACTGTCCACTACCGAAATTTACCTTAGCGAGTCAAGAACCACAGCATCAGGACATTCTGTGTGGGGCAATTGCCGCGATCGATTTGGCCAACCATGCGATGGCTCAGGCAGACGCTACGTGTCGTTCCTTGGCGTCATCACAAGAAGGACCAAATCAATCGATCGACACAGCAACCTTGGAAATCGACCAACCAATTAACGGATCACTAGCGATGGAACCGCGCCAGCAGACTCAGCATGTCGTAGGAAATTTCAAACGCCAAATTCAGCTAGGTCTGTTCAGCGTAGTTTCTATTCTCATATCGCTTCGATCTTCCACGTCTTGCGTCGATCGACTTGCGGAAGAACGAGCCAATCTATCGTCGAGAAAAACTAAAACTCTCTAAAACGCAATTCACGAAAACACGTTAAATCGCTGAAAAGATCGCCTGTCCTCCAGCGATACAGCGAGGAACGATTGTTGTTACGTCGATGTTGGCACAGAGCTGCAGGTCCGTGAGATAACCTGCGCAAGCGAGGTTTCGACCGCCGAGCGTCGAACTGAATGCTTCGGCAAGCGGTAGGTTCTTTATTGCTTCCCAATAATGGGTCGCAAGCTGGCAAGCATCATCGGCGAAAGTAACTTCTTGCATTGCTAGCAGCCGTTGCAAAATTGCGCCGGCCAGTAGTACGTCTTCGCCAGTGAGCTGGCCATCGGTCCCGGCGCAAATGAGTTGGACGCGGTGGTAGCGCGCCAGTCGATGCACGAGTGCACTCAGATTCAGAAAACTTGCGGCAAATATTTCCGGCACCTTCTCGGCGGCAGCAATGGCTCGAGTCCCGTTGGTGGTAGTCATCACTAAGTCTCGTCCGCCAACAGTTTCTGCCGTGTATTCGGCTGGCGAGTTGCCCAGATCGAAGCCGCTGATTTTTTTGCATTGTCGCTCACCACACAGCAGTGGTCGCGTCAGCCTTGATTGAGCAATTGATTTTGCTTGGTCGACGTCAACGCAGGTGATGACTTCGTTGGCGCCGGCGTCCAGCGCGGTGCAGATGACCGTGGTTGCGCGAAGCACATCGATGATCACGGCCGCTTGAGCATCCTCGAATGATTCTCCCAATCCTGGCAACAGCGAAAGAGTGACCTTCATCCGAAACGATCCTGTTCGGGCTCGGCCCAAACACGAGTCTCTTCATCTTCCCATTCGACATGGATGATGTTTGGCCGACAACAGACCGGACAATCTTCCACGTACTGCTGATGGTGGCCCTCACCCGGTTCGAGGGGAATTACGATCTCCTCGCCACAGCCGTCACAGATATAAGAAGCTTCAGTTCGCATCACGGTCTCCCCCTTTTACTCCCAGTACCATTGTGCCCTGTTTGATCAGTGTAGCCCATGATAGTGCAAAACGGGTACCGCAGCTTAAATGGACTGCGGCTTAAACAAAGGGCTGAACAGTGGCGGACACGAGTCACTAACCAAGAATCTCGCGACGATTCTGCACGTAATCCCAGACGACAAAGCGGTCCAGATCCTTACCACTAGTAAAGAATACGCGACCGGTGGTTGATTGTGCCAGGCGATACGCGAATTTGATATCCGCTTCACTTTGCGACCAGCTGGGGACAAGGAAAATGTTTATCGTGATGCCTTCCTTCTTGCACATCGCTCCCTCGCGCATGGTCGCCTCTTCGGTTCTCGCATCGGGTGGATACAGCATGTACAGCCAGTTTTGCTCAAAATGTGCGGTCGGCAATCCATCGGTGATAAGCACGATCTGACGATTGGGAGTGTCGGTCGCAGCAAGGTTCTGGCGAGAAAGCTGCAACGCGTGCTGGATATTGGTGAAGTGAGGATGAATCTGTGTTTCGCTGATTTCCGGATCACTCATGTCGGCCTTCAGTCGCACCCAAGGATCGTGAATGGTCACGGGTTTAGGCATGAGTTCAATCACTTCACCGGCTGTTCGTAGCTTGGCGAATGTGTACATCTCGATGAACCGCAGGTAGTCGCCAGGATACTCCGACAAGATCAAGCCCTGCAGCGCCAACGCCATGCGTTTGACGTTGATGTATTGTCCGTCATAGCGCATCGACCCGCTCATATCCATGACAACGCACGTTGCGCATTTGGGATGGTTTCGAGTTTGATGCACGACGATATCATCGCCATGAAGTCGTAATGGCCGCTCACTGCCGTGCCGCAACAGGGCGTTGATAATTGTTTGCGGTAAGTCCATATTGGCGACTGAGTCGCCGAACTCGTACGGCTTGGTCCGCTGGAGTTCAACGGCACCTTCACCAACAACATCGCCCTCATGTCGACCCGAGCGGGATGGCGCCAGTTCGCTAAAAATTCGTTTGAGCAAACGGCTCTGGAAAATCTTGTGCGCCTTGGGAGTCAGACGAAAGGCACCGCCTTTGGTGTCTTGCTCCAAGCCTTGACGTTCGGCCAGTTCTCGCATCAAGTTGTCGACCTGATGACGCATTTCATCGAGCTGCTGCATATCGCCGGGCTCAGCAAACTGGCTCAGCATGTCCATGTCAATCAGCCCAATTTGAGCGGTCTTGGCGGCTTCTTCGAGTTGTTTGAGCAGCTCGTCGATCTGTTCCAGCTCCAATTTGACTTCCAAAGCTTTAGGAATCGACATCGACTCGATTCCCGTAAAGTCATAGTTGCTGGCGAGTTCCGCGATGTTGTGCTTGTCTTTCATTCGCTCCAAAACGTTAAGCACACCTGCAGCAACGCGACCTGTATCATTGCTGAGTTCGTACCAAACGCGTTCAAGCAAATACGGCTGCTCTTGCATGATGGCGCGCTTGAAATGCGATTCAAGTTTTTTGGGAATCTGAACTTGTTTCGCTGATTGATTGAGAGCTTTGCGAGATTTCTTTTGTACGGAGTCCGTTTCGTAAGTGGCAAGAATTTTACGACGACGTTCCTCGAGCATCGCCCGCAACATGTCCAGGCTTTGCCCGAGTCCATTGATTTGGCTGGGGTCAAGACGAATCGCTCTGGCAAGTTCCTCTTCGGTCAGCTCGCGATATCGGCCGTACATCAACGCTTGCTCAAAAGCAGGCGAAACGAGATCCGGTGGTTCTTGGTTTGGTGATGGAATACGGCTCGGATCGTACTTTTGGTACGAATGAATGATTCCACCAGGACGGAAAGGCATAAGCGTTGGAATTTTGTAGGAGATGAATTTGGCAGGTGATGGAATTGGTTTGAGTTCAGAATTCGTACTCGATTTTTCCATGCCGCTGTGAACGACTGATACGGTCCATACTGAATAGTCCAGCGAGTACAAATTCAACGCAGCTTGCGCGAACCGCTTCGTTCTCGCTCGCGTTGACTTCAAAGGCTTTGTCCCACGCTGAAGGGACACGTTGCAATCGCTCGGCGTACTGTTGACTGGGAAGCAAGTCACCGACCTCGACGCGAACGCCACTGCGAAAAATTTCGGCGATCTCCGACAGTCCATGCTCCTCGACGTATTCCGCAAATACTTTCTGAATCGCTTGTGAGATAACGGCGTCGAGCACCTGACGCTCACCCATTTGATGTGTTCCCATCAAATCGAGTTCCAGCTTGCCGAGGGAGCTGGCGTACAAGTGCCCCAGATCACTGATCCGCGGTACGGCAGGTCGCTCATCGTGCATAATCCCTCGCTGTCGTGCTGATGCGACGATCGTTCGAAAATTGGCCAGCGAGAAGCGAGCGGAAACCCCCGAAGCTTGATCGATGTATTTACTGCGACGAGCTTGGTTGGTGATTTCTTCAATGATTTGGTACATAAAGTACGGGACTTGCACGGGGTACTCGCCTTGCAAATCGTCACCGACTTCCTGTTGCAGAATCTCGATACCTCGATCGCGATCGGCGGGATAATGAGTCTGGACGACGGTGCCAATACGATCCTTTAATTGAGGAATCACTTTGCCACTGCGGTTGTAGGTCGACGGATTCGCCGAGAACAAAATGACGATGTCCAAATCGAATTGAATCGGAAAGCCGCGAATTTGTACATCGCGTTCCTCCAGGATATTGAACAGGCCGACTTGAACGAGGTCGTCCAACTCGGGCAACTCGTTCATCGCAAAGATGCCCCGATGCATGCGGGGAATTAGCCCGAAGGACAACGCCTCCTCGGCACTCATGCTTACGCCGCCAGTCAATTTCGCCGGATCGATCTCGCCAATGATATCCGCAAATTTTGTACCTGGACTGAGTCGTTCGCTGTATCGCTCGGATCGATGCCACCATCCGATCGGTACATGCTCGGGAACCGTATCCTCCACAAGTCGTCGACCGCGCGTCGTGATCGGATTCTCCGGATCTTCGTGAACTGGCAAATCGGGATGATCAATGAAGGGAATCCATTCATCCAAGAAACGTGTCAACATCCGCATCAACCGGCTCTTGGCTTGCCCCTTCTCACCAAGGAAGAGGATGTCGTGACCGGCAAGCAACGCAAGATTGATTTCGGGGATCACCGTGTCATCGTAGCCGATGATGCCAGGAAACAGCTCCTCGCCTTCGCGAAGCATGCGTGTGAAGTTGTCACGCATTTCATCCTTCACATTTCGACTTCGCCAGCCGCTGGCCCGCAACTCGGCAAGTGTCACGGGATGTGGGGGGGCTAATGTCGCATTCATACCAATGTCTCTAGGAAAGTTCGTAAGGATCGATTGATGAGTGATCACTCCAGGATTGTAGCGCAGTCGACAACAGGCGTCCTGGCAATCAATCCGGCTTGGTCAATAGCTGCAAGTTCAAAAAAAGAGTCTCGACACGTGTTGCATCGACATCCCAGCGAATGGAGTGCTCTCCAGGCACAAGGAGCGCGGAACCGACGCCTTCAAGCGAATCAATTTCGACCGGTGCGTTATCGAGGTAGACAGTTTGCTGGACGCCCTGGGCAGTGGCATTGATACCCGCAACTAAATTACACGCTGTGTGGACATCTAACGTCGATTGACAGGTAAGCCGAAAAGTTCGCAGCCACTGGTTGAGTTGCGAATGGACCGAGGCCAACTGATTCGGCCCGATCACTTGGCCCGCTTGATAACGAAGTTCGATGGGGAGCGAAAAACCGTCCATTGTGATCGTGCCATGAAGATAGATCGGTGCCATCTCCATCGGTTCTGATGTTTTGACAGTGACAGAATCAGTCGTTGGTTGTGGACGAACTGTGGCGTTTTGCTGCTCCGAATCACGCACTTTTTGCAGCAACATGGTCGCTTGTGGCATACAGTCGGGCAATGCGTTTAGCAACGCTTCACGCTCGCGAGTCCAATCCAGTTTCTCCAGCGCCGAACCCAATTGGATTGCTTGGTTAAGCAATCCAACCGCATGCAATGATGCCACATGGGAGCTTCGGCCATCGATTCGATCGGCATAGTTTCGCCAGTCCGATGCGAGCTTCGCCCAGGCGTCAGCGGTAGTATCGGTTGACCGTTGCAAACGGAGTTCATCGTTGGCGAGCTTTGCCAAACGCGAATCGTTCCCGGCTGCTAACCACGGCATGCCAAGGTCCCAAGCTTGGGAGACAAGACATAAGTGTCGACCAATGATTGCGGCTTCAGCAGACGTAGTGTCAGCGATTTCACCTCGCTGGGCGACGCGACGCTCGGTTCGGCGAAATTGTTTCAGTACCTCGTACAACTCATCCAATTGCTCTGTGTGCTCGCGACGAACGTTTCGAGCAACTTTGAGTTGCACCAGGTCCAGCACGGTTTGTGTCGCAGTAGCATCTTCCTGAGAAAGCAATGTATGGGCAAGCATCAAACCTCGCTCCACCAGTTGTGATTCCATGATCACGGAATAGTCCAGCTCACTCGCTTCGCTAAAAGTTCTCACCGCAAATTCTGAGAAGGTGAGATCGTACTCCTTGGCCAATTGCTGCCAACGTTGAATCACATCGTTGGGACTGGCCGAAATCCATAACGGGGCGGAGGCGATCAACGATGCAGTGAAATGGCCGATGGAACCTGGCGGATGCTGCGTGGTCAGTGCCTCGGTCTCCTTTTGCAAAGCTATCACTTCATCAAGTGTGTTGAAGTAGTCAACGGAAACCAAACTGTCGAGCAATTGCACACGCATGTTGGCACATTCATCGACTGGGTAGATAGGAAACCGAGTGCGAGCCGCTGAACCGTCCTCGGAAGGTTGCTTGGGTGGCATTGTCGATCGAGCAATCAATGGAAGTTGTCGAGTTGTCAATGCATCCACGCCCATCGCGGGTGAATGCTTTGATTGAACAACCAGCATCCAGGGCGGCGGAGGTTTGCGATTAACAACTGGATCTTGAACTAACGATTCGGCAGCGAGCGATCGTATGGTCGGCTGTTCCATCGACTCGATCGACTCTGTTTCGCTTGCAGGTCCGGTTTTGCTTGCAGGTTGGGGCTCGCCTGCAGGCTCGGGCTCGCTTGGTTGGACTACTTCGCTGGGGAGTTTGTCAGCTTCGACAGTTTTATTGCGAGTCGAGCCATCGGTCGCAGTTGAATTTGTCGCCAGCGCGGCGGTGGGGACTGGGGTCGGAAGCGTCCTTTGCCAAGCAATCAGCCAGCCGGACGTGAGCAGCAGGGCGACGACTAAGGCCAGGATTGCACGCGGTTGCTGGATCGCATGGCGAACAGTGTCGATGCGACTACGAACCGTTGGCAGCAAGTCTTCTCGTGTGATGCGAGCGAACTCATCGGTTTGGATCGGTTCCAGCGGCGGCGATTGAGTATTCGCCACCCAGGTTGCTGAGCCGGCGAAATCTGTCAGTACCGAATCGCCGACGAGCAGCACGCCGGCTTCGTCTTCATCGGAGCTGCCGAGTTCCTCGACCGAAAACGGACCTGGATGAAAATTCGTGTGGCCAGCAGCGAGCAGCGCGTTGGGTAGTATCCGTCCCACATAGGCCCGCTCGGCAGCGTCGCTGCGCCGACGTGGGTCAAGGACTCGATAGGCCGAAGCGATTACGCGCGATAGTTCTCGCTGTAACTGCTGGTCCGATGGCGAGGGCGATCCTGGGTCCGTGTCACGCAAATTCGCAACGGGATTCCGCAGACCCGCCGCCACGGTTGTTTGAGTGACTTGTGATGCCGCGCGAAGTGCCGCCCGACGGATGACTGTCAACCGATATTCTTGTGGTCTGACGCCAATGCGAAGAAAATCGTCCGTACTTAAATCAGTCGACTGGTTGTAAATCGTGTCCATCGCCCTGCGCGTACTATACGTCACATAATTGGACGGCCTGCTCCAGAGAGCGAAGCGGATCATCGGAGGTGGGAATAAATTCCTGAGCGATGTATCCATTGTATCCGGAGGCAAGGATCGCTCGGATCACTGCTGGATAATTGATTTCTTGCGTATCGTCCAGTTCACCGCGACCGGGATTTCCTGCGGTGTGATAATGCCCCACAAGTTCGTGATAACGGTTGATATTCCGAATCAAATCGCCATGCATGATTTGCACATGGTAGATATCAAACAGCAATTTAAACTGCGGTGAATCGATTGCGCGAATCAAGTCCACACAGCGTTCAATGTCGTCGCCCCAGTATCCTGGATGCCCTTTCATGGGATGAGTGTCATCGACGCTGTTGAGGTGCTCCAACACCAGGCCGATGCCTTTCTCTTCAGCGTACGGCAACACACGTTTCCAGCACTGTAAACAGTTCTTTGTCGCCGTTTCGTCGGAGATACCGGACTTCTGCATTCCTGTGAATGTGATGACGTTTGGTGCGCCGAATTTGACGGCAAGATCGATCCCTTCACGCAATTTTGCTTCAACAATGGCGTGATTGTCTGGATCGAGCGGGCCTTGAGCAAAGCCGTGACTGCCAACCAACGAGATCTTCATTCCGAGCGACGTAACGGCGGGGTAATCGTCCGCCGAGATGCCTTCGATCGCTTCCAGTCCGATTCGCTTTCCAGCCCGAGCTAGGTCGACACCGCTGATGGGCTTAAAACACCAACCCATCACGGATTGTCGCACTCGATGCGGCTTTTCGCCTGACGCTGCAGACGGTTCCTGGGCGGTTGCCAAGTTTGCTGCTAACGCCGCGCCCGTAAAGGCAACAGCCGTATCGGCCAAAAATTCACGCCGTTTCATCGTAACCGTCTCCCCGGAAGGTGTAGCTGCCGTTTTCACTGACTGGCCTGTGGCGACCCAGACCAACGTAGTTTAGATGATCATGGACTGATCAGGTGCCATGGATTCCGGGAAATTCACGACGGCGGGAAACGATGGGCTGTAGTGCAGATTACGGTATCGAAACGCGCGCCCAGAACGCGTGTTTGCGGTCGGCTCGGGTCCGCGCATCTTCAAGCATCACACTCAGGTCGCCTTGGTAATCCAAGGTACTTTGACGAGTATGATAACGAACGGAGATTTTTTTGTTCATGTCCAGCCCTATCTCGGGGCTGAGCCAAACGGTAAAGGCGTCTGCAGGTCCTTGGCCGATTCGAATTTGATTGTCGGCGCCGATGGACGCAGAGACCTTGCCCGCCCGCAATCGTTCGGCTTGTTCCCAAAGAATGGGGTTGATGGCCACTGCATCCTTGATGCTTGCCATCTCCAGCCACCAAAAAAAACGGTCGCCCGAGCGCATGGTCGCGGTTTCAATTTCCTTCGGTGGCGCTGTGCGAACGTGTGTGGGTACTAAGAACCAGTCGAAGATGTTTGGCATGTCTTCGTAAAAGTACTCGCGTCCTCGCCCGCGGTACATTACGACCATTGCGTCGTAACCGTTCTTCATGTAGTCGTCCATGGTCGGGCCGCTGCGAATCAACGGCGCCGGAGCACCATCTTTCTCGCCCATCAGCAGGTACAGCGGCACGTACTTAGCATTATCCGCATAGTGGAGTACCGTCTTGCGAGGCTCACCGCCGACCGAGACCATTCCTGCCCACAGATCTGGATGCGCCAGTGCGATATCCCAAGCTGCCGTGCCTCCTTCGCCATGTCCGCATAGAAATACGCGATCCGAATCGATTTGCGAGCGCCGCATGGCGTCGCGAAGCGACGCCAGCACCTTCGCATGCTCGCGCGGTGTGTACTCGTAGAGTGATTGACCTTGGCGAACCCAACTCGGTGCGACCACAATGAATCCGTGACGCGAACCCAGTCCCAATCGTGACGTCATCGCTTCGTCGTATTTTCCCGACCACCATTCGATCTGACTTTCGGGATTCGCTTCCGGCGGTGCAAGCGCAACGATGCACGGATACGACTGTTGTTCGTCGTATTCGGGCGGTAGTTGAATCGTGTACTGGACGTCGTCCGATACGCCCTCGCCGCCGACGCGGTACATGCCCGGCACACGCTCATCGGCGCTGCCCTCAGGAAAGTCCAGCGGCGGAGAGATAAACTTCAATATTCGGCTGACATACTCCGGTTGCGCCCCTTCGAGATCGGCCAACTGAGTCAGTATCGTCGCACGTCGCGCGGCGTCCTCGGTCGATAGATACTCCGATACTAGCTCGCGTACTTTCAACAGCGAGATTGCAATGGGCAGATTTTGTTCTCCGGAACCACTGCCTAACAGCCAGCCGCAAATTGCCAATGCAACGCGGCTATCGACGGCGACCTCTGGCGCTTGGCGTAGCCGCGAATAGTCACTCAAACGGGGCAGCGAGCCAACGGACAGTTCATTCGCAAGCTCTTCAATCAGCGGAGCAATCGCTTTTTTCTGTGCTACGTCCAACTCCTCGACCTGATTGCGAAACGACTGCAGCAAGTCGCTGATCTGGCTGCGCATCCCTTGATCTTTGTCGAGCAAGTCCTGAACTTGTATCCTCGTCAAGCGTCCCACTTCTGAGAGCGGAAAACCTTGAAGAATCTTGCGAGCGAGTTCGGGTTGGCCGGCCTTGGAACGGACCTCTGCTTCCTTAAGCAATTGGTTCGCCTGTCGCTCGGTGATCGACGCAATTTGTGCTTCAAGTCGTTTCTCGTCTGGAAACATACGGACTGTTTCCTTCACCACTTCCTTGGCGTCCGCAAATCGCTCGGTCTCGATAAAAAATCGCACCACTTCGTACCTAGCGTCCAGATCGTTCATGTCCAGACAGCGTTTGAAGATGGAGTTCAAGGTCGTCGAATCGAGTGTGCTTGTCGCCAGACGCATATCCCACAAATACGACGGTGTCGACTTTAAGCTCGCAAGTTTTGCATAGCGCGCGTTGATCTCCGTAATCCCTTGAAAAATGGGCAACGGCATTCCGTCGGGCCCATTGACCCAGACTTCGCGACGACCGTAGTCATTGAACGACGACACGGCGAGCAACGCGCCGAGCCCCTGCACTTCTTTGCCGCCAAGAGGAACCGATTGTGGCAGAGTGATGGTTTGCTGTAGGTCGCCGACATCAACGGGCGGATCGGCGACCATGCCGATTTTGTGGATGTAGACTCGACGCAGTCCATCGTCGACCATCCAGATGGGACGAGACTGTATCTCGCCAGCACTGCCGACGGCGAACGGGTTCTGGTCCAGCGAGGGAATCTCAATGATGAAACCACGAAGCACCAAGCCGTTGCGAAGACGTATCAGTTGCTCCGCATTTGCCGTCGCTGCAGATATTATCACGCTGACGAAAATGACGGACGCCGTCTTCGCTAAAGCGAGAAGCACTGATCGCATCGTCCCCGACCTACGGGTAATCGACCGATCTCGAAAGAAATCGGTCAGTGAATGAAAATGGCCGCTGTCCGTCCTGAAAAAATCGGCTACCGTCCACTGAAAAATTTCTTGAGCGCATCGTCCGCTGCATCGCGAGAATTCGCTGTCATTGATTTTTTTAAATCAGTGGGCAGCTTTTGCGGTCCCTTTTTCTTTTCCGCTTTGCGATCTGTAGGAGCGACGACCTTCGACTGCGCAGATTCGTCAACCGACATTTCGCTGCTATCCGAATCGGCACCCGGCGTCGATGAAACGGGATCATCTAAACGGAACTGACGCGTTTCGGGGTCGGACAACTTACGGACACGATCAATCTGGTCCGCTTCGTCAAGCCAACTGGTGACGTCAACAGGCTCGAAACGACTGTCGTGCGACCCAGACTCCACCGTTCTCGCGGCAGCATCGGAAACGTCAACCACCTCCGGCCGTTTGGCGGACTGCAGCCCGTGCTCAATCACCACTTCGAAACTTAGCTTGCCGATCTGCAACCGATCGCCAGGCTCGAGAACCTTAGCGCGGTCCGTCGGCAACCTGGTTTCATTCACATATGTCCCGTTGCGACTCTTGAGATCCTGGATCAATACGCGATTATCCCGAATCACCAAAATGCAATGTTTGCGGCTTACCGATTCACTCTTGGGCCTCAACTGACAAGAATCGCTCCTGCCGACCAAGAATTTTTCGCTGTTGACCGCAATTTCCTTGCCTTGCTGACTTCCCGTCAAGACTCTGAGCTTTACCTGCATTCGAAACCCTTTTTAACGTTGCCCGCAATAACCGCAACCATTAACACCCGTGCTAAACACTGCAGGAAATTTATCCTACCGAGTGAAGACTCGCTGAAGACGCCTTGGATAGAAAGAAAAATAAGTCCGATGTCGTCGTCCGCACTGATTGAATCATGATTGCTTACACTGCGCCGCAGTTAACCGGAGCATCTGCTGTAGGACACAAATCGCAAAAACTGTCTCGAAAAAATTCTCGCCCAGAAAAATTGCGCACCGAACTAAAGCATCGATCGGGCCGTTATGCCGTTCAAGTCAAGACAACTTTGGCTGAACGGTCTAAGTGTACTCCAAATTTAGGCAGCGAAAACACCCCCAACGGAATAATAACGCTCGCTCAGCCACCCATAAACCTTGCCCAAATGACACGCAGGGCTATGCCCCCATTGGGGGTGTGCGGTTGCTTTAGCGCCGCTGAGTCCAATGAGAATAGTCAAACCTGGAGGTCTGGATTTCACCGGCCAATCGTTTCTCATCTACCGTTAGATCGCTGCTTTTCCACGTGATTCGCATTCTTGTCGCCAACGAGTCACGAACAGCGCGGGACAATTGCTCGGCATCCAACGAACGCGAGCTCAAGTCGAGTATCCCAGGCAACTGGGGCGCATGCGGCGAGGATCGCATCAGCACGCTCCCATGTTGCAGCAGCGCACCCCGCACCCGACGCTGGGCACTGCCAAGGATCTTGTAGCCGCCGACGATCACGTCCCACGATGAACGCCTTTGGAAGCACAAAAAGGGTTCCGACAACGGTTCGCATACGCTATTTCGCGAGTCACCAGCAAACAACTCAGCGGCAACACCAAACTCTCTCAGAGTTTCGATCACGCTGTGGTGAACCGCAGCGTACGATTCCATGCACGCACCCGTCGCCGTTGATCGCTCGAAAAGACATCGTTGGTTCTCTGGTGATAAAACGAGACTGTAAGTCAACTCGTGGTGATGCACGATTGCTCCGCCGCCGGTACTGCGGCGGACCAAACTCAGTTCGCTGCTAGCGAAGTGATGCTGTCGATCTACCAGACGCTGGAAGTACCCCAGCGACAAGGTGGGTTCAGACCACTGGTAAAATCGGAGCGTGGGAGCGGTTAACGGAGACTCACTCAGGGCTTGATCAATCGCCATGTTTTGTGAGCCGACGAATGCAGCAAGATCGATGCAACGACCGGTCATCCTCGCGCGTGCTGTCACGTCGCTTCCCATCGCAGGATTGGCTTACGAGCCGCCGTTACGTCATCCGGGCGACTGATCTTGGTCGTGTGCGGGGCCTCATGCACCAAGTCGGCGGCCTCTTCCGTAATACGAAACAAGGCCTCAGCGAACGCGTCGAGTGTCTCTTTGCTCTCCGTCTCGGTTGGTTCGATCATCACCGCTTCTTCAACAACCAGCGGAAAGTAAACCGTCGGTGCGTGGAAGCCAAAATCCAATATCCGCTTGGCTAAGTCCATCGCCGACAAGCCACGTTGTTTTTTCAGTCGCGATGCCGAGGCAACAAATTCGTGCATGCAGCGATCGCCATGTGGAACGTTCAGAATGTGCTTTACTTTACTGAGCAGATAATTCGCGCTAAGCACTGCATCCTCGCTGACGTGTCGCAACCCCTCGGCGCCATACGTTCGCAAATACACGTAGGCGCGCACTAACACGCCCACGTTGCCGAAAAAGCTACGCACGCGGCCGATCGTCTTGCTTGACGGATCACGCAATCGATAAACCTCATCGCCCGTTTCTTCATCGTGTTCAACGACGACGATTGGCGACGGCAAGTACTGTGTCAAGAAATCTCGCACACAGATAGGTCCAGCTCCTGGCCCGCCGCCACCATGTGGGCCAGAGAACGTCTTGTGCGGATTGAAGTGCATCAAATCCGCGCCGAAGTCTCCTGGTCGTGTGATCCCCAAGATCGCATTCATGTTCGCTCCGTCAAGATAAATCAACGCGCCCGACGAATGCACCAATTCGGAAATCTGTTCGATTTGTGAGTCGAACAGGCCCAACGTATTGGGGTTGGTCAACATGAACACTGCGGTTCGGTCGTTGAGTTTGGCTTTCAAGTCCGCGAGGTCGACCAATCCATTTTCACCGCTCTTGACCGTTTGAGTCGTAAAGCCTGCCATTTGGGCGCTCGCGGGATTCGTGCCGTGCGCCGAATCGGCGGTTAACACCACTCGACGATCTTCGCCGCGGTCGGCAAAGTAGGCCGCAGCAACAAGCAGCGCCGCTAGCTCGCCATGTGCGCCCGCGGCTGGTTGCAGCGAGACGCCCGGCAGTCCACTGATTTCACCAAGCATTTGCTGCAGTTCGTACAACAACCTCAACATCCCTTGGGTTGACTCGGCGTCTTGCATCGGATGCACGTCGACCAACCCTGGCAAGCCAGCCATCCGCTCGTTGCGTTTGGGGTTGTACTTCATTGTGCACGAGCCGAGCGGATAAAAATGCGTATCGACACTCATGTTGAGCGTCGACAAATTCACAAAGTGTCGCACAACATCGGATTCCGACACTTGGGGTAGCGGCGGCGGTTCGCTGGCGAGCATGTTTTCGGGAATGTCAGCGACCACAGCGTCGATTGCCTCACGGGACACCGCTAAGCGATGCGCGCGGCGACCTGTACGACTGAGTTCAAAAATGAGTTGAGTTGCTTGTTGATTTCGCATTGTCAATGTTCGTTTGATTTAATGTGCGCGAGGTTGAGACTCACACGGAGACGCCACAGGGAGCTTGTTGTAGTACTTCGACTAGCCGTCGGATTTCTTGTTCCGTTCGTTTTTCCGTTACCGCCACAACGAAACAGTCGGCGAATTCGGGATAGTCATCACCCAGTGGCACGCCAGCCAAGATTCCTTGTTGGCGTGCGAACTTCAACAGCGAATGGACCTCCGCTGCACGGTCGCGCAGGACGAACTCTTTCATCACTGGCCCATCATGCAGTCGCTCGAATCTCGCTGACTCGACAAACAGCTCGCTTGCCAGTTTTGCGTTGCGATGACACGCCGCGGCGGTCTCGCGCAATCCGTGGGGCCCAAGCAGACTCAGGTACACGGTCGACCGCAGTGCCAACAGCGTTTGATTGCTGCAAATGTTACTTGTCGCTTTCTCGCGGCGAATGTGTTGCTCGCGAGTCTGTAACGTCAGCACCCAACATCGTTTGCCTCGGCGATCACTGGTCTGGCCGGCAATGCGTCCCGGCAGTCGGCGCACCAAGTCGGCTCGACATGCCATGATTCCCAAGTACGGTCCGCCATATCCGAGCGGATTGCCAAGTGACTGGCCCTCGGCGATCGCGATATCCGCACCTAAATCACTGGGTCGCTTGAGCAATCCGACACTGATTGGGTCAAACGATTCAATCACCAGCGCCCCTTGTCCGTGCGCCGCCTGGGCAATGTTCGCCACGTCCTCCAAACGTCCGAAGTAGTTTGGATGTTGCACAAGCACGCATGCGGTCTTGTCGGTGATCGCATCGACCAGTGGCTGGGAGCTGCCCGTTGTGTCGCAGGGCACGACCACTAGCTCGGCATCGATGTTTTTGAGGTAGGCTTCGATAATTTCGCGATACTGGGGATGGACCGCCGATGACGTCACCACTTGCTTGCGGCCCTTGACGATCGCCAAAGCCATCAACACTGCTTCCGCAGCCGCACTGCCGCCGTCGTACAAACTCGCGTTACTGACATCGAGTCCAGTCAATTGAGTCACGAGCGTCTCGTACTCGAACATGACTTGCAAATTGCCCTGGCTAACTTCGGCTTGATACGGCGTATACGAAGTGTAGTACTCGCCTCTGGCAGCAATTTCATCCACCACGGCTGGAATGAAGTGGTCGTAGGCACCACAACCCATAAAGCAAACGTGAGACGATGCCGATGCGTTCTCGCGGGCGATCGCTCGCAACTGTCGCTCCAGTGCCATCTCATCCAAACTCGATGGCAGCATCAGCGGGCGAGTCATCTGGACCGACTTGGGCACCTGCTCATTGATCAATTGCTCAATCGACTCGACGCCGATCGCTGCCAACATTTCGCTACGATCATCGTCGGTATGAAGTAAATATCCGCTCACGAAATCAACCTGCTTCCGAACATTGTTCTTTGTATGCCGCGTGGTCCATCATGGCTCTCAGTTCCGAATCGTCATTGATCCGAACTTTCAAGATCCAACCGAAGTCGTAGGGATCGTCTTTCAACTGGTCCAAGTTATCCGCCAAGTCACGGTGAACTTCGATGATTTCGCCACTGATCGGTGAGTACAAAGGACTAACCGCTTTAACGGATTCAACTTCACCGAACTCTTCACCTTTGCTTAGAACACGACCGGCAGCCGGCAAGTCCATGTACACCAAGTCGTTGAGTTGCTCGATCGCAAACGCCGAGATACCGATCGTCGCGATCTTCTCACCACCGGTATCGCTGACGTCGACCCACTCGTGAGACTCGGCAAACAACAAATTTTTTTCATCGCGAGACATCGCGGCTCCTTAGCATTTTGAGGCTGTTGATAATGAACAATGGAATTCAACGACGCTCACGAAGGTCGTCGATAAAACGGCAGGGGAACGATTCGTGCTGGGACCATCTCGCCACGCAGGTCGACGAGGACTCGCTCCGCTTTGCTATGACTGGAGTTGACGTACCCCATGGCGATGGGATACCCCAGCGTCGGTGACGGGCATCCGCTTGTAACTTGGCCAATCGGTAGCTGATCGCTGGGTTGATGATCGCTGGGCTGCTGCGCCGCAGAGAAAATTGCTGAACCGTCGCGCACGACTCGCTTGGTATCAGGAAGCAGACCGACACGCGTTTGATTCGCGCCCGTCGTCATCAACTGTTCAATCGTATCGCGACCGACAAAGTCACGACTGGCAAGGTTGCAAGCGAAGGTGAGTCCAGCTTGGACCGGTGTTATGGTTTCGGATAATTCGTGTCCATAGAGCGGCATCCCGGCTTCGGTCCGCAACGTATCGCGCGCCCCGAGTCCCGCAGCGGTGAACCCGGCATCGCGCCCGGCAAGCAGCATATTTTCCCAAACTCTCACGGCCTCTTCGGCGCGAACAATCAACTCGAAGCCATCCTCACCGGTATACCCCGTGCGGCTGATAATCGTGGGTTTACCCAGATGCTCAGTGATCACCGAGCGATAGTACTTCAATCGATTCGGATCGAACTTAAAGAATCGACCGCATGCCGCCATCACTTTCGGGCCTTGAACGGCGATCATCGCGGTCAGCTCCGTGCGGTCAGTCAATCGCACACCGGGAAAGCGATCGAGGTGGGGTAGAATCCACTCCCAAATTTTTTGCCGGTTGGACGCGTTGACCACGAGTAGAAAATATTGCTGGCCCGATGGTGTCTCGAGGTTCGACACCAGCACATCATCAAGTACACCGCCGTCTTCACGACAGATCAGTGAGTATCGCGTTTGGCCGACGGACAAATCCGTGACGCGTCGAGTCAGCAACCAATCGAGCAGGTCGGCGGCACCATCGCCGTCAAGCCGCAACCGCCCCATGTGTGACACATCAAAGAGCACGCCGGATCCGCGACAGGTGTTATGCTCGGCAACGATCGATCCGTAATGGATCGGCATCTCAAAGCCTGCGAAGGGGACCATTTTCGCACCGGCCGCGCGATGCCAAGCGTCAAGCGGGGTGGTCTGTAGCGAGGTGCTCATTGCAAATACAGGCTGCTAAATTAGCAATTACAGCTCCAGCAGCGAGGCTCAGGCGTCTGAACGATTCACTCGAACCAATCAAATGTCACTGATCAAACGTCACTGGGGGTGCCGAGTCAGGCTATGTGTCGGGATGTCAACGATCGGTGCGTAACGATCCGGTAAACTCAGGGAGAATGAACCCATCGCGTCAGCATCGATCAGTTTAACAGCGCGACCGAAGTTGGCTAGCACGCGCGAGCGGCAAACACCTTCTCGCAGCGGCGAAAACCGTACCGCGCTGCGTTATGCAACCGCAGTGGCAACTTTTGCATCCATTTCTGGAATGTTCACCTATAATATCGGTTAACCTAGAGGATATCCGAGCCTACCACTCGCCTCCCTCCCACCACCGAACCCACCATGCTGAACCTGCTTTCTCGGGGCTCCGCCCATACTTGTGACGGCACCACTCGTCGAGATTTTCTACAAATCGGGACGCTTGGTGCGCTCGGATTCGGATTGCCGCAGTATTTAGCGGCCGCCGAGCGTGGTGTGATCGACCCCAAGCACGACAAGCGTTCGTGCATCATGATTTTCAACTTGGGGGCACCCAGCCAACTCGATACGTTCGATATGAAGCCGGAAGCTCCGGCGGAAGTCCGAGGTCCATTCAAGGCGATTTCGACCAAAGGCGACTTCCAACTCTCAGAAATCCTGCCGCTGCATGCGGAGGTCGCGGATAAGTTTTCCATCGTCCGCTCCTGCTATCACACAGCCGCCGCTGTACATGACGCGGGGTGGCAAATGCTGCAAACCGGTCGCCAATTCACCGGCGGTGTGAATTACCCTCACGCTGGCGCGGTGCTGCAGTACATGCGCGGACGACGCAGTGACCTTCCCGCGCACGTTGTGCTGCCCGAAACCATGGGACGCGGTGGCGGCAATCTGCCCAATGGACAGGCGGGCGGGTTCCTCGGCAAAGCGTACGACCCGTTCGCATTGATGGCCGATCCCAGCAAACCGGACTTCAAAGTTCCCGACTTGTTGCCGCCTTCGACCTTGGGCGATGTGCGCATCGACCGTCGCCGCCGGATGCGCGACGTGATTGAGGATCGGATGCATGAATTGGAAGCGACAGAGTCAGCCAAGATGCTCGACGCAAACTTCGAGGCGGCGTATCGCTTGATGAACAGCCCCCAAGCTCGTGAAGCGTTTGACTTGACCAAAGAACCACAATCGGTTCGCGAACGCTACGGTATGCATCGTTTTGGACAATGCTGTTTGCTCTCGCGGCGGTTGATCGAAGCCGGTGTGCGATTTGTCACTATCAATACTTTCTTGACGGTGTTCAACGAAATCACCTGGGACATCCACGGCAGCAAACCGTTCACCACCATCGAGGGCATGAAAAACATCGTCGCCCCGCTGTACGATCAAGGCTACTCAGCACTGATCGCCGATTTGCATGATCGCGGCATGCTTGCCGACACGATGGTTTGCGGCCTAGCGGAATTCGGCCGCACTCCGAAAGTGAATCCGGCCGGTGGACGCGATCATTGGCCGCAATGTTTTTCTTGTACCTTCGCCGGTGGCGGCGTCCAGGGCGGTCGTGCGATCGGTGCTAGTGATCCCATTGGAGCCGTGCCCGCGGACCGTCCGACACAGCCGAGCGAGATCATCGCAACGTTGTTCAAGAGCCTGGGGCTTGATCTTCACGCCGAGTTGCCGGGGCCCGCCGGTCGACCGTTCCCCCTGGTCGACTTCGGTGTCCGTGAGATCAGTGAATTGTTTGCATAAAAGCCTGTCCGAAAAGTGGGCTGACCCTCTCGCCTCCAAAGGGCCAGACCCCTTTTCCGATCCTCTGACTCAACAGCCTTTTTCAAGACTTGAATTGATATGAATTTTTCGCAGTATCGACACCTCGCTTGGTTGACGATTGGCCTGTTTTGTTTGGTAACGGCCAATGCCGACGATCCTCGTCCAAGCAATCACCAGCTGACCGTCCTGCCACAGTCGATTGATTTGGATGGTGCGGACTCACGGCAGCAACTGTTGCTTGTTGACCAAGTCGACTCACACTATGCCGGCTCGATAGTCGAAGAAGGATTTCAGTGGCACTCCAGTGACGAAACCGTCGCGACTGTTATCGACAATCGTGTTGTTGCGAAGGGAAATGGTACAGCGGTCATCACCGCGAAACTGGCAAGTGGACAAACCGCTTCAGCACAAGTTGTCGTGCGAAATGCGGATCGTTCACACGACGTGAGCTTCCGTCATGACGTGCAATCGATTTTGGCTCGACAAGGCTGCAACATGGGAGCGTGTCATGGTGCGCTCGCCGGTAGAGGTGGATTCCGTTTGTCGCTGCGCGGCTATGATGCACAGGCCGACTACTTTTCAATCACTCGGGAAGCGCGTGGACGACGTGTCGAGCTAGCGGACCCGGGCAGTTCGCTGTTGCTGGCTAAACCCAGTGGTGCCCTATCGCACAAGGGGGGACTTAAACTTCCGGTCGATTCTCACAACTACAAAGTGATCGCCAATTGGATTGCCAGTGGTGCCAAGGGACCCACAAGCCAAGACCCCCAGCTAGAACGAATCAGTGTCACGCCGGAAACATCGCTGTTGCAGTTGGGAGATACGGCTCAAGTGCTCGTGACGGCGCATTATGACGATGGGCGGCGCAGCGATGTTACCCATTGGGCCAAGTTCACGGCAACGGACGAAGCCGTCGTCAGTGTTGATGAGGATGGCCGAGTCAGCGTTCGAGGTAGCGGCGAAGGCGCGGTCCTGGTCTGGTTCGGCAGCAAAGTGATGCTGGCGCGAATGACGGTCCCGTTCCCCTATGATGTTCCCCAATCCGTCTATGCAAATGCGCCGCGACAAAACTTTATCGATGATTTGAACTTGGCTCAGTTGGAAACATTGCGGTTGAAACCATCTCCAGCGTGTGACGATGAAACCTTTGTCCGTCGTGCTAGCCTCGATTGTATTGGTCGTTTGCCCACCCTTGCCGAACGCGACGAATATCTCGCGGATGTGGCATCGAGCCCGTCACACGCGGCCGCAAAGAATCGTTTGATTAGCCGCCTGCTTGCCAGCGAGGACTTCGTTGATTACTGGACGTATCGCTTCTCCGACATTCTGTTGATCAACGGAACTCGGTTGCGTCCTGCGGCGGTGCAGGCTTATTACGGCTGGGTCCACGACGCTGTCCGTAGCGGCATGCCGTGGGACCAATTCGTACGCGAGATTCTTACGGCGACTGGAATCAGTACCGAGAATGGGGCGACAAATTTTTATGCGTTGCACCAGTCGCCCGAAGAAATGACCGAGAACGCTTGCCAAGCTTTCATGGGGTTGTCGATCGGCTGTGCCAAGTGTCACAACCATCCGTTAGAAAAATGGACCAATGACCAATACTATGGGATGGCAAACTTATTCGCTCGCGTTCGTGCAAAAGGCTGGGGCGGCGAATCGCGTAACGGCGACGGTATTCGCACACTGTATGTTTCCACGACCGGTGATTTGATCCAACCCAGTCTCGGTAAACCGCAACCGCCAGCCCCGTTGGATGCCGAACCACTGGCGTTTGACGACCCCAGTGATCGTCGCCGTACGCTTGCTGCTTGGATGACCGATCCCGATAACCCGTACTTCGCTCGCGCGATCACCAACCGTGTCTGGGCCAATTTTTTTGGACGAGGCTTGGTCGAACAAGTCGACGACCTGCGGCAAAGTAATCCCGCGTCTTGCGAACCGCTGCTGGCTGCTGCCTCACAGCACGTGATTGATTCTGGATTTGACTTGAAAGTCTTGATGAGAACGATTTTGGAAAGTGAGACGTATGGCCGCAGCAGCGCGGCGCTGGCTGAAAACTATGGCGATGACAAGTATCTCGCTCGGTATTACCCGCGGCGACTGATGGCCGAGGTATTGCTCGATGCGGTTGATCAAGTTCTGGATACGACCACCAATTTCAAGGAAGTCGCCTTTCCAGGTGCGGACGTTCAGCAAACAGATTTCTATCCAGCCGGTACGCGGGCGATCGAGTTGTACGATTCAGCGGTGCGTTCCTACTTTCTCGATACGTTTGGTCGCAACCCGCGCGAGATCACCTGCGATTGTGAACGCAGTGCCGAACCGAGCATGGTCCAGGTGTTGCATCTATCCAACGGTGAAACGCTCAACCCCAAACTACAAACGGAAACCAACCGCATTCACCGTTTGCTGGCAACCGGCCACACTCCTGAAAGCATCATTGGCGAATTGTTTGTGGCGGCGCTCGCTCGTCAACCAAGCGACGACGAACTAAAGCACTTGCTAATAATCGTCGCCGAGTATGACCAGGACCAAGCAACCGCGCTGAGTGACGTTGCTTGGAGTTTGCTGACCAATACTGAGTTCATTTTCAATCACTGATCATTATGTTTAATCTTCATCATTGTCTCGCGATTACATCGCTGATCGTATTCGTCGGTGCGGCACCTGTACGTGCAGCAGACGATGTCGACTATGTCCGCGATGTGTTTCCGATTTTCCAGGCCCACTGTATTGGCTGCCACGCCGCGGATGACGACCAGGGTGGACTTGTAATGGAAACGTTTGCCGGTCTGATGCATGGCGGCGAGGGCGGCGCCGTGATTACCCCCGGCGCACCCATGAGTAGCCGACTGTTGCTGATGGCCAGCGGGAAGCTCGAACCGAAAATGCCTCCCGATGATGCGGAAGGACCAAGCGAAAAAGAACTAGCCGTTATTGCTGCCTGGATCGAACACGGTGCTACTGGTCCCGAAGGTGAAATGCCGAAAAAGCGTTTACTGAGGACACCAACGATTGCAACCGGCGACGGTGTGGTTCAGCCCGTCACCGCGATCGCCGTCACATCGAACGCTAAGTTGATCGCCACAGCGCGATACGGGTCAATCGAGTTGAAATCAGCAAAGGGGACGCCTTTTCGCACGATCACAACCGAAAAGGGAAAGATCAACTCGCTATCGTTTTCTCGTGACGGATCACGCTTGCTCGTGGGCTCAGGTATCACCGGCGCGTATGGCACAGTCGCCGTGTACTCAGTCGAGTCGGGTGAAAAACTCCGAGAAATGGTTGGGCACCGTGATTCCGTCTACGTCGCAGAGTTTTCGCCGGACGAAGCGTCGATCGCCACCGGCGGTTACGACCGAGACATTCTCATGTGGAATACGGAAACCGGAGATCTGGTCCAGACGTTCCAAGGGCACAACGGCGCCATCACGGATTTGGCGTTTTCACCCGATGGCAAAGTCCTCGTTAGTGCGTCGAGTGACGAAACAGCCAAAGTCTGGAACGTAAAAAATGGACAGCGTCTGGATACGCTCAGCCAAAGCGAAGGCGAAGTATTCACAATCGATGTCACCTCCAACGGCAAGTTTATCATCGCCGGAAGCGGTGACAATCGATTACGTGCTTGGCGTTTGCTTTCTCAAGACAAGCCGCGTATCAATCCTCTTATCGCGACACGGTTTGTGGATGAATCGGGCATCGTGCAAATTGAATCTTCAGCCGATGGTGCTGTGGCAATCGTGCTCAGCGAAGCGGGGAATATCAAAGTTGTCCGTACCAGTGATTGGCAACAAGTGGCAACGCTTGAGCCGCTTGGTGAAACACCCAGTGACGCTGCAATTGTCGACGAGGGTGATTCGTTAAAACTTGTCGTCGCCTTGATGAATGGCGAAATCATGACTCGCCAGATTCCGCGAGCGCTTGCGTCGCATGCCAACGAAGAACAGTCGATTGCTCCAATTTATATGGATTTGGGATCTCTTACGATTGTTGATGAACCCAAGATGCGGACAAGCGAGGATGCCATGACCGATGTTCCTCGCGGGGCCGAGATCCGTGGTGTGATTGCTTCGCCCCAACAAGCCGATCGTTATCGGTTTTCAGCACGCCGTGGTGAAATGTGGGCGATCGATGCCGACGCGATAAGCGACAGCCAACTCGATCCCATCGTGACCATTCTCGACGATGCCGGAAACCAAGTCTTGCGAACGCGTTTGCAGGCAGTTCGTGATTCGTACTTTACCTTCCGTGGTAAAGACAGTTCACAAAGTAACGACTTTCGTTTGTTCGCTTGGGAAGAAATGCGATTGAATGACTACCTATATGCCTCAGGTGAAGTCACGCGTTTGTGGATGCACCCGCGCGGCCCAGATTCTGGTTTCAACGTCTATCCAGGACAAGGCGATCGCTGGACGTATTTCGGTACCAGTCACTTGACGCATGCATTGGGCGAACCGGCTTACGTTGTTCGATCTCTGCAACGTAACGAGCAACCGGTAGCTAATGGATTACCTGTGTTTGATATTTTTTACGAGAACGATGATGACCCCCAACGAATCGCTGGGAAGAACAGTCGTCTATTGTTCTCCGCGCCAGACAACGCCAACTACACCGTTGCGATTACCGACACGCGTGGTCAAGGCGGCGAGAAGTATGGATACCAAATGCGGATTCGCGCAGCGGAACCGAAATTTACGGCCAGCCTGGTTGAAATCAAGAAACCCATCCGTAAAGGAACAGGCCGCGAGTGTGTGCTGAAAGTCAATCGCATGGACGGCTTCGAGGGTGAAGTCACGTTCAAAATCGACGAGTTGCCCGCGGGATTGCACAGTACGTTTCCGGTTGTACTGCAAGCGGGCCAAAACGAAGCGATGGCCAGCATTTGGGCGGACGAACAATGCCCGCCCTGGGAAGGTGAGGTCGCGCCACAGGTCACTGCTTCGGCCGAGATTCTTGGTCGACAGGTTGAGCGGAGCGTTGGGCCCGTGGGCAAACTAACCCTCGCCGGCGCACCGCAAGCGACGCCGCAAATCGTACCAATTGATGGCCAGGCAAATGGCGATAGCTCTCCCGCCGTGTGGACGCTCAATGTTACTCGCGGCGAAACCTTATCAGCACGCGTGGTAGTGACTCGAGACAAGGACTTTGACGCGGAAATTAGCTTTGGCAAAGAGTTCGCCGGACGTACGCCCGCCCACGGCGTCTATGTTGACAACATCGGACTGAACGGCTTGCTGTTGCTTGCCGGCGAGTCACAGCGAGAGTTCTTCATCACCGCTGACATCACGGCTACACCTGGAAAAAGATATTTCTATCTCGATGCAGCTGTCGACGGTGGTGTCACTACTCGGCCAATCGTCCTGGAAGTGCAGCCTTGATCGTTCGCGTCGTTTGGATTCTCCTGCAACGAGATTTTTAACGGTAGAACCAAACGCTTTTTGTGCTTGTGATCCTTGGCCGCGTTGCTTGCCCATGAGGATCGCTGGTATTCTATCTCGAGTGATGCTGTTCATTCATAACGAGAAATGTATATGTGTCCTCACGGTTGCTTGGGGTGCTCGTCTCAGTCGTTGCGTTACCTGTTTTTGCGATCATTTAGTCCTAGCGGTCGTAATAACATCACTGACTTGTGGTGCTTTGTGCTATCGCTTTTCTGTGTCTTTCTGCTCGGTTGCAAGCAGGAGACCAAACTCACGACGACGACTGATCCATCGGCCGCTACGAGTCCAACCCATCGTTACAGTGACGCGGGAAATCGTCACAGTGACGCGGATATCGAACTTGCGATTAGCGAAAGTCGGAATCAAGACGCCAAAAACATGCTGCGTCAAAATCTATTGCAAAGCCGCGATGACGTCGTCGGAATTTTTAAGTTAGCGGAGCTTGAAGCAATTGACGAAAACTGGTCGCTAGCAATCGATTTACTTAGTGAAATCTCACCGGATCATCCACAAGCGGGAATTGCGGCATTGGGCCAAGCAGCGGATTGGGCGGTGGCTGCCCAGGATTATCGCTTGGCTGAATTAAAATATCGGGAAATTCTCGCCCGAGTGCCCGATGCGGATCTTGCTCGTCGTCAACTGGCATTTCTTTACAACTGCCAGGGCCGCCGTTTCGAAGCCGCGCAATTGATTCAACAGCTGTGTCGTGCGGGCGACATCCTCGAAGACGAGCTGCGATCACTGCTCTTTGTAGCGGATGGAATGTTCGCTGATGATGCCCGGGCGACGGCAGAACTCGAGAGTCAGTCGGAAAGCCGCCGGTACGACCCCATCGGCAACTGCGGAAAAGCGAGGAAGGCATTCAGCTCGCACCACCTGGAGGATGCTGCATCGCTGATCCACTCAGAACTCACGGGTAAAACTACGGCACCGTCGATCTGGGCCTTCTACGGCCGAATTATTTCCGAGTTGCAAGACGACGAACAATTGACTTGGTGGCTACAGCAAATCGATGCTGACCCCGAACTCAAAGACAAGTTGAAACAAGAGCCCGAATTCCACGTTGCGGTGGGTACACTGGCAATCCATCAAAGTGATTTTGAAACAGCGATCGTTAGTCTGGCTCAAGCGATCAAGACGGAACCTTCCGATGTTCGCGCGATTGGACGACTGCGTCAAGCATTGCTCGCCTTGGGCGACGTCGAGCAAGCAGAACGGTTGGCACAACGGTTCAATCAATTGAATGATCTAACGCGAAAGTCACAGCAAATTGCAGGCATGGATCAGCCAGACCCAGACATCATTCATCAAATCGCGGATCAGCTTGAGGGCATGGGGCGACGTTTAGAAGCGACGATATGGCTTGCTATTGAACAAATGCATCGCTCGCCGGATAGCTCGTCAATTCAGTCACTCAATCGTCGGCGAGTGGAATTGGTCGAATCCCAGACCGATTTTCAGACGGAAGCTGAGCGTCTTTGCAGCATCGATATAAGCAGATATCAATCGAGTGAGGATAAACTTCGCTCGCTACTGTCGACGATCTCGCAAACTGCAGCTGGGCCATCGACTCGCAGTAGTCTGCCTCGCGAGCGAGCTGATTTGTCGTCTGTTCAATTGCGGTTTACCGATATAGCATCGGAGTGGAATTGCAACCATGCATTCAAAACGAGGGAGTCTCCCAAACTCTCGGGGTTTACAATCTATGAGCAGATGGGTGGTGGTGTTGCCGCGATCGATTTCGATCTCGACGGTCGTGTGGACTTATATTTCGCGCAAGGTGCGGCTGATCCACCTACGCTCGTGTCGAATCAGTCCAATACGCTTTATCGCCAACTGGAACTAGAACTGATCGATGTGACCGTCCAGGCAAACGTTGTTGAACTGCGCTACACTTGCGGCGTAACTGCCGGCGATTGGAATCAAGACGGATTCGAGGACCTGTACGCGGCAAACTTAGGAACAGATTCCCTATGGATTAACCAAGGTGACGGGACATTTTTTCGCACCGTGTGGGACGCTGAGGAATCGACGAACGGGTTCGATACGTCAGCTGCCATCGCAGATATTTCCGGCGATCATTTGCCTGACCTAGTCCAACTGCGGTATTTACGCGATGACAAAGCTTTCGAATCTCCTGTGGTCGATGAGGCAGGATACGTTGCGGAAAGTTTCGGGCCGTCGCGTTACCTGCCGTCCCTAGACCGTTACTATCTCAATCAGCCCAATGGCAGGCCTGTGTTGTGCCAGTTTACGTCAGATGAATCGGCGGCTGCCACCGGTTTGGGTCTAGTCATAGCAAACCTTGGCAACGACAACTCCAACGACGTGTTTGTGGCGAACGACCAGATGCCTAATCAATTGTGGTCGATCGTTCCATCGCAAGGACTCCGCGAAGATGAACCAACGACAGCTATAAACTCATTGATCGAGTCAAGAATTCCGAATTGGAACAACGTTGCGATTACCTCTGGCGTTGCCTTCGATGCTGCGGGAAATTCAACGGCTTGTATGGGGATCGCTGCCGCTGACTTCGACAGTACAGGAAGCCTCGACTTATTCGTCACCAATTTTGCTCGAGAACCCAATAACCTGTTTATTAATGACTTTGGACGGTATCGAGATCGAGCATTTGCGTTTGGTCTTGGGCATCCAAGTTTACCGCTTGTTGGTTTTGGTGCTCAACCGATTGATATTAATAACGATGGTCTGATTGATATCGCGGTCACCAACGGCCACGTCGACAACATCCGCGGAGAACCGGCACCTCCGAATCAACCCTTTCAGTTTTTTGCCAACGCTGGTGATTCCTTTCAACTCGTGGATGCTGGCTTGCCGGGAAGCTATTCGCTGTCCAGTCACGTTGGTCGTGCAATGGCTACGATTGATTTCAATCGAGACGGGCGACTCGATTTGGTCATTACGCACTTGGGGCAACCGACGGCGCTGTTGCTCAACGAGACCAAGACAGACAATCATTATTTGCAACTGAGCCTTGTTGGCCGCTCATGTGAACGTTTGCCAATCGGCGCTTGCGTACGACTTTCAGATCGCAATTCACGCAAGGTGCGAACGGAGTGTCTGGTTGCCGGCAACGGATACTTGGGCCGTAACGAACCAATTCTGCATTTCGGGTTAGGGAACCAATCGTTCTTACCGACAATCCAAATCGCATGGCCTGATGGTTCGACGCAAGAGCTGCGTGACGTCGCAGTCGATCGTCGACTGTTGATCGTTCAGGGATTGCCTGAGGTTGTCGAACTCTAGCTTCAAAGGCTACGAATCACGTGTACCAAAACGATGGCGTTAGCCGCCAATCCGTTTGCATACGAGTTGAATAAGGAGTGGCGATTACCTATACTTGCAAAATTAGAGGAGTAGATTTCCGCCGAAACCGCTATTTGTGGGACATTATTCATCGCACCAAATGTTGGTGGTTACGTCACGGCTCTTTGGTGGGGTCAGGCTTTTCTATTTCGTTCGTTTCTTTTTAATACTCCATTTGACTGAAGAGTTAGCCATGAGAAATTCTTTACGAACCCACCATAGGCTTGGGTTCACGCTCGTCGAGCTCCTGGTGGTGATCGCCATCATCGGTGTTTTGGTGGGATTGCTCCTTCCCGCCGTTCAAGCCGCCCGTGAGGCAGCTCGAAGAATGAGTTGCAGTAACAATTTCAAGCAAATCGGGCTTGGAATTCACAATTACCACGCTGCATACAACCAAATGCCGATGCACGGCAATGGTCCGTTCACGATTGGCCAGTGGGAGATGGGTCAGCGAACCGATAGCAACCACGAATCGGGCAGCTACTTGGTTGGTATTCTGCCGTTTGTCGAACAGCAGGCGGTTTGGGAGCAACTTTCGAATCCGTTCAACTTGAACTTGGATGGATCGACCAGGACAGTACCGTTCCCCGCCTTTGGTCCTTCGGCGGATACTGACGCTCCCAATGGCGGGCGGAATTACCAGCCGTTTAATACTGAGATCCCGACTTTCCGCTGTCCAAGTGACCCAGGTGTCGGTCTACCTGGCCAAGGGCGAACCAATTATGCAGCGAGTTTGGGTGACGGTATCCATCGCTTGTACGCTGGTCCTGTCGGTTGTGCGTGGAACGGAACCATTTGTGCCTATACGGGATTGCCTGGAGGTGGTGACACCGAGGCATCTCAAGCTTCAATGCGTGGAGCATTTGCGCCGCGAACAAAAATTGGATTCCGCGACATCCTGGACGGCTTAGCGAACACGATTGCCTGTGCAGAAATTGCAACGGACTTGGGTGACCGCGACGTCCGCACGAATGCTGCCAGAAATGCGGCGGTGAGCGCCGATCCAGTAGCCGTTGATAGTGGTGACATCGACGCATGCGATGCTTCGATCGACCCAGCCAACCCGACGTTCTGGCTGGACGCCACCACCACCATCCAGAATCCCGATACGTGGCGCGCGCGATACGGGCGTGGCTTAATGTGGGCACACAGTGGTCCCATCAACACGGGTGTTCAAACCATTCGTCCGCCGAACAAGCCGATTTGCTCCGGCGACCCCGACGGATGGCGAGCTGTTTTCGCAGAAGGTGTGTATGGTGCCAGCAGCCGACACCAAGGCGGCTGCCACGTTCTGATGGCGGACGGTGCTGTGAAATTTGTAACCGATTCAATCGAAGCTGGCGACCAAAATTCGTTTACCGTACGCCTTGGAAATACCGTTGGTCCGCGACCTGGTAAGAAGAGCCCGTTCGGTTTGTGGGGTGCACTGGGGACACGTGCCGCGAAAGAAACCATTGCGTCAGGCGCACTGTAATTGGACGGAGCGTTTTTCAGTTGTGAATCAGCCCGGTAAATTTTAGTTGAGCCTCGTTTGCTTGACGTTGGGTTAACGAGGCTCGCTCTATAATTTTTTCCACGACGTACATAGGAACAAACGAATGAAAAAGGTCCTACTTGGCTTAGCAGTGATGGCGCTAACCGCTACTTACATCGGCTGTGGGCATCAGCAAGGTGTGATTGCCACGCCATCCGAAGTAGAGAAGTATTCCACTCCGCCCGATGC
>JBGSIA010000220.1:0-25463 GCA_041751935.1 Pirellulaceae bacterium
CGGGCGACCCTTGGGATTACGATTTGCCATCCTTGGCTCCGTGGTGACTGGTGTGGTGTGAGAACCTCCATTCTCCACGCGAGCCTTTTTTGTGGCTATATCAATCCCAAAGCGACGAACGTTCCCCTAAAGTGCAGTTAGTGGAGCCTCGCCACAAAATAACACGCAGTCGACGATTTCTTTGGCAAGCATTGCTAGTTGTTGTTGCCACTCCTGGTCAGAATCCCGCGTTTTAGGGAGTTCTGAACGGTAGTGCTGCAGTTGTCGCACCGAGAAGTTAGCGTGAGTCAGGACATTGTGCATTTGCGATTGGTGTTCCAGCACCATCAACGCCACTATGTCGCTGTAGGGAGTTAGGTACCCGAGCGTATCGAACTGTTCTCGCAAGTTAAGCCGATTACCGTTGTCGCGAGTATCGAGATTGCCACCGCGAAGAAACGCGTTCCCCATGTGTCGCATTTCGCCATGTCGTCCAGTGACATACCATCCACCCCAGCGTTCGGACAAAGGACTCGCGTGGTCACTGATGTAGGATGGTTTTTGAGCATCGAGACTGCCATCGATGTGGGGCATGACACTACGAACGGTGTGTCCAGGCACGCCTCGCGTCATGGATGTCGCATGGCAGCCCAGGCAGTCATAATCGGCTCGCTCGATCTTTGCTCGCCAAGGCATCATGTCGACGGTGTAGAAGGCTGCTCCAAGCTTTTCGTCAACTGTCGATATCTCCATCAACGTGCTGCCCCGGACCCAACCGACGTAGGTGTCATCGTTGAAATAAATCGCCCGCGGGTTCCTCGCCGAGATATGTTGTGCCTGTAAACTCGTCTTGGAAAACACCAGCATCTGGGACGATACAGGGATCTCCAGAGCAGACAATAGCGAACGCAAATAACCATACTCACGATCGTATTCCAGCTTGAGCTCTTTCGACTTTAGCTTCTCGACCAAGCGGCTGACGCGATTGTCAGCCAGGGTTACTGAGTACTGGAACGGCGACTGCTCGATATCGATGGCGACGTTCAACAGAGCGGAACTGGCCTTCATGGAACTGGCTTGTAGCGAATTGGCCTGCAGCGAATTCGCGTCGGTTGACGTGCCCTGAGCCAAAACAATTCCGACAGGCATGGCCCCAACGCAAGCTGCGGCGACTAGCATCCACACGCCAAACAAATATCGCTCACAATCCCACATCAGCTGACTCTCGGATCAATAACCACGCCGACAATAACTGCACTTAAGGGTATAGATATCGTGCGCGTCTGTCAAGTTTGAGATAATTGCAACCGCCAAGGCGAGCGTCTTTTTGAATGCTCGCGACCCAAAGACAATTCAGTAACAAGCGATCGCGGTTTGGCTACGACGGTCGGTTTAAGCTGCTAAGTTGGATCCAACATCGGTGCGATAGGCGGAGTACGCGGGCAGGAATCCGGCCAACAGCGCCAACAAGACAACAAGCGGCAGCACGTACAGTTCGTAGGTGCTGGTGGTGAACATGCCGATTTGCACTCCGGTTTGGTCTTCGATCCGACCGCTGGCAAGCCAGATCGCAAGGTGTGCGATCAGCCAACCGCACACGCCGCCGATGACTGCGATAATCAGGCTCTCGCAAAGGATAATCATTGTTACGGTATCTCGACGGGCACCAAGCGCTCGCATAACGGCAATGTCGCGACGGCGATCATTCATTGAGTTGTAGATTGCCACCAACACGCCGACCGCGGCCACGATGCAAGTGATCAGCGTGATGATCAGTAGTGCCGTCAACAGTGGACCGACGATAAATGTCATCAGCTTGTTGATTTCGCCGATCGGGGCAGCCGCCCGTGCTTGTTTGGATTCGTTGATCACGTTGGGAAGCGTTGCACCGAATAACATGCTGCCGGTTCGAACGAGAATCGATGTTACCTCACGCTCGGGGATCGATAGCGGTTGGTCACCTTCGTATGTCACTGTCGGACCAACCATTGCCGCTCGTTCTTCCTCGGATATGGGCTGCGCGTGTTTGTCCATCAGGTAGAAGCCTTCGAAATTGACAAAGGCCGCACGATCATTGGGAGTTCCCGTGGGGTCAAGCACTCCAACGACAGTAAACTTTTGGGCGTGTTCCATACCTTCGGGATTTCCGTGAGCTGGCGAGAACGTGTCACCGACGGCTAAACCGAGCGTATTGGCCACTCGCGAGCCGAGGACTGCTTCGAAGAAACCATGTTCCGGCGACAGCGATTGAAACGCTCGTCCATTGCGAAACGTGAACGACTGGTCGACGTCGACGCCATGTTTCAGTTTCTCGAAAAATTCAGGTGTTGTTCCGACCAAGCGAAACTCCCCCAGATAATCACCGAGCGCCAGCGGAATAGCAAACCCACCAGCGATTGCACCGGAGAACTTTCCCGCACGCTCGCCAAGCTGGGGATCACCACCGTAACGAGCGACAAGATCCGCGCGAGTTGGTTGGTCGAGGAATTCCATGTAATACTCGTAGGACAGGTTCTCTACGGGCTGGCTGAGATAATACACGCTGTTGAGTACCAACTGCAGATCGCTTCCCGGCGGCCCCACCACGAGATTGCAGCCGACAGAGGCGTTGCGAACAAAAGCTTCGGTGATGATTCCGTAAATGGATAGCACCAACACCACGAGTCCCACACCAAGAGCTAACGAGAACGTGGTGAGAACGCTCGACAGCGATCGATAGCAAAAATTTCGCCAAGCGATTTGAATCAAAGACATGAGTACAGGGAGAGTTAGAACGTGGAGAGGCGAATTCGCTGAAACGTTTCCAGGCCATCGAGTCTCTGGGGAGATCGGTTACGGTTAATTTGCGACGGAGTGCAGAACGCGGTTAATCGTTTCTAGTTGTACAACGCGATCAAATTTATTGGCGACGTCCATGCTGTGAGTGACCAGCACCAGCGCGATGTTCTCGTCACGACACGTCTCGCGAATCAAATTCAAAACACTCTCGGCACTCGCTGGATCGACGTTCGCCGTTGGCTCGTCGGCGAGCAGAATTTTGGGCCGGCCGGCCAAGGCCCTCGCAATCGCAACTCGTTGCTGTTGTCCCACGGATAATTGCGAAGGACGATAGTTTGAACGTTCGCTCAGTCCCACGCGATTGAGGAGATCCGCGGCACGGCTAACATCAATCCGACCATGCCCGAACGTCATTCCCAACCGTACGTTTTCAATCGCAGTGAATGCCGGCAATAAATTAAAGGTTTGAAAAACGTAACCGATCGTCGAGGCTCGGAATCGGTCGCGACCCTGCTCACTCAGTTTCGTCAATTCCGTCTTGTCGACGCGAATCGTACCGCTGGTTGGAAGAAGCAATCCCGCGATCAGATGCAGCAACGTTGTCTTGCCGCCACCGCTGGTCCCGATCAGTGACACTTGCTCTCCAGCGGAAATTTCGAACTTGGGAATGTCGAGAATCAATAGCGGCTCGCTCATTCCCGGCTGGGCGAACGATTTCGTCAAGTCATTGATCGCCAGCATTAGCGTCCTCTCATCATGCGTTGTAAGCCACGTTCGGTATCGCGTTTTTTCAGCGTTTCGCGATTGTCGTGCAACTTCTTGCCCTTGACCAAGCCCATCACGCACTTAGCGATACCACGATCGTTGAAGTAAACTCGTAGCGGAACAAGCGTTAATCCTCGCTCGTGGGCTCGGTCGGCGAACAAGGCGAACTCGCGCGCATGAACGAGCAGTTTGCGTGGCCGTCGTGGATCGTGATTCCACATCCCAGCGTTATTGTAGTGTGCAATGTCCGCACCGATCAGCCAGAGTTCGCCGTTCTTGACACGGATGTACGCTTCGTCGAGCGACAATTTGCCTTCACGCATCGATTTCACTTCGCTGCCAATCAACATCATGCCGCACTCTACGGAGTCGAGTATCTCGTACTTGTGTCGCGCCTTGCGATTTTCAGCGATCGTTTTGATCGTTGGCTTGGATTTCTTGCCGCCCGATTTGGTGGTTTTTGCGGTCGGCGTCGGTTTCTGTTTCTTACTCATGAGGGCAGCGATTATAGCGAGAGTGCCGCTACGACCGTAGTGAGGGCAAAATAGTTGACAACGCTTAGGTAAATCAGCCTGCCCTGGCAGCCATGGATACGGCCACTACAATTACTTGGTTCCAATCCGATTCCCACATTCAAGCATTTCATGGCCTTTCGACTTCCCGTAGTTTCCGCGCCCGAGATGCCTGAGGGTGCCGCTGTTTCCGCCAGTGGTCGCCTACCACGATGGCTGCGGCGACCGGTTCCACGCAGCAATGCCAATCACGGTACTTCCGAATTGCTTGAGGAATTGCGGTTGGAGACTGTCTGCGAGAACGCTAAATGTCCTAACCGCATGGAGTGTTACAGCCAACAAACCGCGACGTTCATGATTTTGGGAAACGTTTGTACGCGGCCCTGCGGTTTCTGTGCTGTCCGGCGCGGTCGGCCACCGGAATTGCCTGAATTGGATGAGCCACAACGGGTTGCTGAAGCAGCGCGGCGGTTGGGACTCAAGCACGTGGTCATCACCAGTGTCACACGTGATGATTTGGCGGATGGAGGTGCCGAGCATTTTTATCAGAGCGTTGTCGCTGTACGCGAATTGACTGGAGCAACGACCGAGGTCTTAACGCCTGACTTTGTTCATTGCAAAGCTTCACTTGGGCGAGTGATCGCAGCTCGTCCAGATGTATTCAACCACAATATGGAAACGGTTCCCCGTTTGTATCGCCGAGTGCGTGGTCCGAAAAGCGATTACCGCTGGACGTTGCAAATGATGCGGGAAGTAAAACAGTACGACGCATCGGTGAAAACCAAGAGCGGATTGATGCTCGGTTTGGGTGAACAGCGTGGCGAGTTGCTCGAGGCGCTAGCCGACCTACGAGAATATGGGGTTGATTTCTTGACCCTCGGTCAATACCTGCAACCTGGTGACAAGTACTTGCCGGTGGTTCGATATGTGCCACCTGAAGAGTTTGATGAACTTGGGGAGATCGCTCGCAGCATGGGGTTCAAGAAAGTCGCCAGTGGCCCCTTTGTTCGTAGCAGCTACCACGCCCGCGACATGGCCGAGTGTCAAGCTTAACTTCACCATCTCAAAATGACGATGCTGATAGCAGCAATCCGTCTGGACGCTTCCATTTCCAATCGTGTCAAGTGGAATTGCCTTACCGACAAACAGCCAATATTCGGCACGCCTGTTAAAAAACCATTACTAACTGCGGCTCTGCCGCCTAAAGGATAACGGATTAAAAGTGGGATCGACGTTGACCCGCATGGCGTGTTTGTCGAGAATCGACGAAGTTGCTGTTTGATCGTTTGTGCCAGCCCCCTGTTTTGACCTGAGGAAGTTTTTGGACGTGCCCAGTATCGCACCAATCGCTGAAATTGCCGAGTATTGTCGGCGCACCGCACAAGCGGCTCGGGTGGCGTCTCGCGATTTAGCGTGTTTGGACACGGCTGTAAAAAATCGTTGGTTGGTTGCTGCTGCGGACGGTCTGGTCGAACTCACTAACAGAATTTTGGCTGCTAATGAACAAGATCTTGCCGCGGCGCCTGGCTACGGGCTAACCGATGCCGCTGTCGATCGGCTGAGATTAACACCGACGTCCATTGCTGGGATTGCCACGGGACTACGCGAGATCGCGATGCTTGCGGACCCGATTGGCGAGGTGATTGATGGTTTTACGCGTCCAGGTGGGCTGCAAATTCAAAAACGACGCGTCCCGCTCGGTGTCGTTTTTTTTATCTACGAAAGTCGACCCAATGTGACCGCCGATGCCGCTGGGATATGCGTCAAGAGCGGCAACGCGGTGATTTTGCGAGGCGGCAAAGAGGCGATCCACAGCAGCCAGGCAATCGTTGACATCCTGCAGCGAATTGGCCGTGAAACTGGAATCCCCGAAGCCGCAGTCCAGTTAGTGCAAACGACGGATCGAACGGCGGTGGGCGAGTTTTTGTCGCTGGGCGAATGGATCGACGTGACAATCCCGCGCGGTGGCGAAAGCCTGATCCGTCGCGTGGCCGCCGAAGCGACGATGCCGGTGATCAAACACTTTGATGGCAACTGCCATGTATATGTTGACCGGTATGCAGACATCGAGATGGCAGCGACCATAATCGAGAATGCAAAGTGCCAACGGATGGGAGTATGCAACGCCTGTGAGTCGCTGGTGGTGCATCGCGAAATTGCCGACCGGGCTCTGCCGCTGATCGCCGAGCGATTACGCCCGTACGCAATCGAAATGCGCGGCGATGACACAGTAACGAAGTTGCTCGCTGATGCCCTTCCAGCGACTGAGGACGATTGGTCCCGAGAGTATCTGGGCCCGACGATCAGTATTGCGGTCGTTGATTCGCTGCGTGAAGCTGTCCAGCACATCAATCGTTACGGTTCTCATCATACAGACGCGATTGTGACCGATGACCTGCGAAGCGCGGAAGCTTTTACGGCCGCCGTGGATAGTGCTGCGGTGATGGTCAACGCAAGCACTCGGTTCAACGATGGTGGCGTCTTCGGGCTTGGTGCGGAGATAGGGATCTCTACCGATAAGTTTCATGCGCGAGGCCCATGCGGTCTGCGAGAATTAACAAGTTATAAATACATTGTTCGCGGTGACGGCCACATTCGGTCGTGAGTATCCCAAAAGGGGCGTGACCCTTTTGATGAAATCATCGAGCTAGAAAGGATGTCTGACTCAGACCCAGCCCATGTCCGACGAAACACTCAGCCAGAATCAAGTCGAAAGTTTGCTCAAGGCAATGGAGCAAGTTGGCGGAGCGCCACCCAAAGCTGACTCGCCGAAATCTGCGAGCGAGAAAAAGACCGTCGCTTCGCCAACTGCCAGAGCAGGCTCGTCCTTTGGTGGCGCCCGAGTCACCGCATACGATTTCAAACGCCCCGAACGTGTCGGTAAGGACCAGATGCGAGCGATGCATTCCGTCCACGAGGCAATCGCGAGAAACTTTGGTGCCTCGATCAGCGGTATGCTGAGAACGATGGTCGAAGTCAAGCTGCTCAGCGTTGACCAACTGACCTACAGCGAGTTCGTGTTCAGTCTGGACAATCCAAGTTGTTTTAACGTCCTTAAACCGGAGCCTCTGGACGGGCACTGGATTCTCGATATCGCGCCGTCGTTGTCCTATGCAGTGATCGATCGCATGCTCGGTGGTGATCCGCATCCGGGTGAAACGATTCGTCGTCCACTGACAGAAATCGAGACCCGACTGATTAGCCGTGTGGTGGACGCGTTCATCGGCCAGTTGAAAGCCGCTTGGGAGAACATCGTGACGCTGGATTTGTCGATCGACAGTGTCGAAAGCAATCCACAGTTGGTTCAAATCGTACCGCCAAATGAAGTGGTGATCCTTGTCGGCTTTGAGGTTCTGCTTGGTAAGAATCGAGGGATGATGAATCTGTGCATCCCTTTCAATACGGTGGAAAAATTCAATGCCCAACTGTCTCGCAACGGCTGGGTCGGTTACGGAAAAGGATTGCCGACGCCAGAAACGCGAGAAACGATCTCGCGGCGAGTTGACGCGGCCCCTGTTGATTTGGTGGTCACCATCGCAAGATCCACGATTCGCACGCGAGAATTGATGGATTTGGCGGTTGGGGATATCATCACGACGGAAAAAGAAGTTCACGAACCGCTGGAACTGTCCATCCAGGACATCCCCAAGTTCAATGCGCGGGCCGGGGCGTTCAAGGGAAAGAAAGCGATTCAGATCGACTCGATCATCGAAAAACCTGCCCCCCGCTCGCGATTAGACGCCTGAGGCTTGTTTTTTCCTGCCTGATCGACTCATTTCCATGACACAGCAGGATGGCCAGCACGCATAATAAGATTCGCAGAAGTTAATGCGAAACTTGTCTTCCTTTCGGCGATTACGTGATGTCAGGGTCTTCGACAGCTAATTATGCGTTTCTCGCTCCACCGGTGCGCCCGGGTGAGTTGGGAGTCCTTGGCGCGTACCGTGTGCTGAGCGAATTAGGTCGCGGCGGAATGGGGTTTGTTTTTCGAGCCGAAGACACTCGATTGAAGCGTGCCGTTGCCCTCAAGGTGATGAACGAAAAGATCGCAGCAACTCCCTACAGTCGTCGCCGCTTCATCGACGAAGCTCGCTCGATGGCCGCGGTTAAACATGACAACGTCGCGACGATCTATGAAGTCAACGAGATCGGGGGCACTCCGTTCATGGCCATGGAGTTGCTCAAAGGCGGAACGCTTGAAACGTTGACCAAGGAGCACCGCAAGTTCGACTATCAAAAAGTCATCCACTACGCGACTCAAATGGCGCGAGGACTCGATGCGGCACATTCCCAGGGCATCGTGCATCGCGATATCAAACCGGCCAATATTTGGATCGAAGAAACCATCGATCGAGTCAAGATTCTTGACTTTGGCTTAGCACTGGCTCAAGTTCCCGTCGATCGTTTGGCCGGACGTGGAACGGTAATCGGTACACCCCAGTACCTGTCTCCTGAGCAAGCTCGTTCAGAACCGCTCGATAACCGCACCGACTTGTACAGTCTCGGCGTTGTGTTGTACGAGATGTGTACCGGTCGCCTGCCGTTCCGAGCACGTAACGTGCCTGAACAATTGATCCTGACGCTGATCCATCAAGCGACGCCCGTTAACGAATTGAATCCAGAGATCCCTGAGCCTCTCGCAAGACTAATCGCGAGGTTGATGGCCAAGGAACCGCGACACCGACCGCGTTCGGCATCGGAACTTGAGAAACAACTTGGCGAAGCCGCCATCGAGTGCGAAGCGAAATCGGATGTGGCGCAGACGATCAATAAGCTGCAAGCATCACTCAATCTCGTTGCTGTGAAGCAACAGCCCGATCCGTTTGCCGTCGAACCAGTGGCGGCGGAGGTCTTTGACGATCCATTCGGCTCGTTGCCAACAATTGCCACGGTGCCTGTTGTTCAACCACCGTCCATGATGCCGCCAGCGTCAGTCCCGCGTCCGGCTCCTGGTTACGCGCGTCCAAAGGTTGCGACGCCGGAGAAAAAGCCAGCGTTCAAATTGCCCAGTTATTGGCCTTGGATTGCCGCCGGCGTTGGAGCATTTTTGTTTTTAGGGATTATCCAGTACGTGTTCATTTCGTCGTCCGGTTCGCCGCATCAGGCGGCCGTCATTGTTGCGGACAACCAAGGTGCATCGGGGGCAAACAATCAACCACCGACCCAAACTCCCAGCAACAAGCCTGCGAGTGGCGGTTCAACTCCACCGCCAAGCAACATCTCCTCCCCACAAACGCAGAGTGCTCCAACTAATAACAATCAGGAAAAAAACAACTCGAAAAACAACGAGGGCAACAATTCACAGAAGGGCGGAAAAAAGAAAAAGAAAGAACGAGATGAGCAACAAGGCAACTTGAATTCGGCCTTTGAATCGTCGCCAAACTCAGAGATGGCCACATTAGATTCCACATCACCGATCAACGATACCGCCAATCGAAGTGATGCGACGTCGTCACCGCTCAACGACAGTAGCTTGACGATGCCCGAGCTTGCGGCTGATCCGATCGCCCCTGACAACGCCATTGCGCAGCCGCTGGTAGCCGAACGTTTAACGATCAAGACCAGCGAGGGGCGCGGTGCGGATACAACGATTAGAAAAGGTGGTGGAAGTCGGGAGCAGTTAGGAGATACTCAGTCGGTGGTGATCCAAATTCGTGGCGCTGTGGATATTCAGCACGCTTACATTCGTTTCGATCTTGGCGATAACAAGAAAAAGATGCGAGATGTTGGTAGGGCAACATTGTCACTCCATATGCCAGGCGGTAATTCACCTGCCGGCTCACAGATTCGCGTTTACGGTGTCCCAGCCCAGTATCCGGACAATTGGCAGGAAATAGGGCCACGCTCCTTGACCTGGAGCAATTCTCTTTCGGAACTCGGCTTTGATTCAGTCCCCTTGGTCGCCCAGCAAACGCTCACGGGCAGTGAAGGCTATTCAGCGTTAAACATCACCGACGAACGATTAACACAGTTCATCAGTGGTGTCGACGAAGAATTTGTGACATTCATCTTAGCGGGTGGAAGTCCGGGAAATAAACCTCTGCACTTTGTCAGCCGCGAAGGTAGCCAAGACCAAGCTCCGACATTGGAATTTGAAATTCTTGAACCACGGAACAAAAAGTAAATTGTCCGGCTGCGCTACCTCTGAAAATTGAACCTGCCTGAATTGAACAGACGATTCGCCAGTCGGCCCGTTCACAGTAAGTCCAAGAAGCCTGATAACCCGAGCATGCCCACGATCCATCGCAGGTTTTCGCACGCCAAGGGAGCGACGAGGGAGAATATGGCACTGCGAGATCGACTGCAGCTCGCACGTATCGTTGGAGCTCGATTGCGTTCCGAGTTCGCTGATCCAGACATCATTCCTGTATCGTATGGCCAATCCATTGCCTGGCACAATGTTCCCTTCCAGGCTGGCGTTTGGGCACGCTGGAGCAATGCCCCAGATCTTTCGCGAATGTTTGCACTCGATCGAACGCTCTACGTCACCGGAGATCAAGTCTCGACGCTCCCAGTGTAAACCAACTTGCAAATCGCCTAGAAAGACGAAGCACTCAATCGTCGATTAATGACAGCAGCGCCGCGTCGATCGCGTTATTGAGCTGAGTTTTTGCATCGCGTCGATCACGCGAATCGATGCGTCCGTCACCGTTGATGTCCTCACTGATCCCCAGTTGGTCGGATGTTTCGACGCTACCGTTTCCGTCGGTGTCGCCGAACAATCGGAAGAACTCGAAGTGCCCGTCATCGAATTGGCCGTCACCGTCCATGTCTAACAACACGCGGTAGAACCCATCACCAGCAGCCTTGACACCGCCAAGACCGCCAGCACCAAAGTTCAAACGAATCGAATTCCCGTTCGAAACAGCACTCACTCCATTGACGATCGCTCCCGTCCCAGCGTCTGCTGGGGAGGCATTCACAGCGAAACGTTCCACGCGCAGCCGACTATTCGCCGCGAGATCGGCGACGCCGGCAACATCATTGAACAGCACGTCCAGATGCGTAATGAATGACCGTTGAGTTTGACCACTTTGAACGTCGATGCTCGTCGCTTGAAGTGCTGCGAGCGTGGCAAACGTTTTAGTAGTCTCCGCATCCAGCGGTGCCGCAGGGATCTCTTCGACATTGTTTCGGTGATCAACACCCACGCTGTAGAAACGGTAGCTATGCAATTGACCGTCTCGCATTCCCTGGTACACAACCGAACCGCTGTGCACACCACCGGTCGACGTTCCGGCATTGATCGGCGAGCCAACCACCGGAACCGCTGCCGTACCGTCGACGGAAACCCACACTTGGAACTCCTTCAATCCAGCGTTAGCGACATCTGCACCGCTGAAATGAATCGTCATACTCCCGTTAGACTCATCGACATCAACGGAATTTACCTGGGTCACAGGAGCTGCATAGTCGAGCACTCGCGTGTTCGTTTCCGCGAGCCCTGAATCCGCTTCAACGTTCCCCGCCACGTCGGTCGCCACCGCACGGAACCAATACCGCCGATCGGGATCAGCTTGATAAGTCAACTGCGTCTGCGAAGCCGGCACATCATTCATCCACAACGTCCACGGCCCGTTATCAACGGCGACGAAGACGTCATAGCTCGCAACACCCGACGCTGGGACGCCATCGGCCCCGACTTGGTCTTCCAGAGTCACGTTCAGCGTGATTTCGCCAGTGTTTGTGGAAAGCGGCAGTGGGTTGAAGCGACCGGTTGGTGCTGTCACATCCATCGGCTGGGTCAACCTCAGACGGACATCGTTATCGCCATAAATCAACATCCATTGCTGGCCACTGGTGACGGTCGGCAAGTTTACCGAATCGAACTGGCCGATGATCCCGTCGGTCGCGGTCATCAACACAAATTCGTCGCCGCTACTGGCAACAAATCCGTTGATCCAATCGACGACCAATTGGCCTCCCAGTGTCGCCGTCCCCTCGTGAATGATCTGGTCATGCTCATTTCCGGGGACCGTACCGCCAAGCTCGAAGATGGTCGTGCCATCGGCCGAATAGACAACGCTACCCACGGTCACTTGGGCAGGCGAGAAACCGGGACTATATGTTCCCTCGATCGTCACATGGTCCAGTGATCCTACACCCTTGATGTGCCCTTCAAGCGTAATCCCTGCTGCGGCACTGTTTCCGATGACAGCGCCGTTGATCACCGTCGGCTTAAGAATTTCGTTCGGTGTATCGAGCGTTCCACGACCCACCAAGTTGTTGCCAAAATCGATTAACACGCCATTCGAAGCCACGATCGTTCCGTTTACAGCATCAGAGCCCAGCGACGTTAACGATCCAAGCACCGCTTGATTTGCATCCAGAAGCGTCAGCGTATTGCTGCCGACCACCACATCGCCGCGACTGTCAAAACCGTTCGCAGCGTTTGAACGACCGATCGTCATGTCACCGGTCAGCGAAACCGTAGATCCGTTCTCACCCGCGAACGTCGCATCGATCGTTCCGAAGCCTAACAAACTTTCGCCGGAACCGAGCGCTATGCCCGCACTTGATCGAATCGTGCCTCCGTCCATCGTGGTCAGCTCATCCAGCGCCGCGCGAAGTGTCGATTCAATCGTTAACGTCTCGCCGCCCACCTGCAACGCCCCTTCGACGCCGAATGTTTGCATTCCAGTGATGTCCAGCGGTTCAATCCCGGAGAAGTGGATCAGGCTTTGTGCCGTACCCTGACGCACCAGCACACTCGCATCGCCAAGAACACTGTCGCGAGAAACATACGTCGCACGCGAGCTGCCGGTGCCGTGAACCATCAAATGATCGGTACCAGCCGGATCGGCGAACGTCACTCCATCAGGCAGCGAGAAGAACCCACCGGCCGCGAAGTCTACCCGCACCTTGTCATTCTGCTCGCCACCCGCAATCGTCAACGACCGCGTCGTCGCGATCGCCACCGAAGCCAAGACCGCTCCGCCATTGAGATTGTCGCGAGCTTCGATATGCGTTCCCGTCGACTGCAACGTGATATCGTTGCTGGTCAATGACGTCACGTCGATCGTCACATCTTCGGTAATCAAAACGCGATAATCTTTGACCTCCCCATCGTTTGCTTGGCCCGTTGGAAGCAAACCGCCCGCCGAGCTGACCCGAACACGAGCGTACGTCTCGCCCACAACCGCTGTCGCTGGCACGACCACGTTGAGCGTTTGCAATCCAGCGAAAACCACAGCGCTATCGAGCACCTTCTCCGACGCGTCCCAAACGCCGTCTTGATTGAAGTCGATCCAGGCATCGACGCGCGCCGTGGCCGCGTTCTGAAGATTGACATTCATTCCGGCCAGCGAGTTACCGACCTTCATCAATCCAAACGTCACCCCATTCTCGTCACTGCCATCGCCATTGGCGGCAATCGAAGGCTGGCCATCCTGTTCGAAATCGACCGAAGCCCCAAGTCTTGGACCGCCAACAATGTGCGAAGCACCGTCATCTGTGAGTAGCGTCGGATACGGTGCTGGCGCATCGCCTAAATCCAATGTGATCGTCTGGAACGAGAACTGAGTCGCCGCCACGCTTAAATTGCCAGCCGCATCGCTGACGATCCCTGCGGGAACATCCACCGTCACGGTCACATTGGGCAGCGGCGACACGTTGAACACAAACACTTGGTTATCGGTTGTTGTGTAGTTCGACGGAATCCCGTTGACCACCACAAACTCGTCCGGAGAGAAACCGCTGACCGGTTCGCCGAAGTCGACGCTGAACTGCAGCGGCACGACGTGCGAGGGGCTGGTTTGCAGCGACGTGATCACTGGCGAAGGAGGCGTCCGATCAATCTGTGCCGACAACGTCGACGAAGCCGTATTGCCGTTGCCAGCTCCATCAAAGGCCGCGCCACCGATCACATCGACCGTCACCGTACCATCCACCGTCGGCGTCACCGTCAAGCGATACGTCTTCGGCTCAACTTGAACAAGCGTCGCGGTCGTCGTACCAGCAGGGCTGATGAGAATATCACCCAGCGATAGGTCAGCATCGAGTGCGAGCCCCGTGACTACTTCATCGAAGCCGATCATCACCTCAAAGCTGGTCGCATTCGTTGGTCCACTCAGGGCCGACGACAGTGTCACGGTCGGGATCGTATCGGGCAGGATCGTAATCTGATAATCCTCGACTTCGCCATCCGCCGCCGTGTCATCGACGCCCAGACCGCCGGCCGTACTCAATCGGAACCGGCCGAATGTTGTCCCCGCGATAGCGGTGGCGGGTACATCGATCGAAAACAGGTTGTCCCCGTCGATGACGGCGACGCTGTTGAAGATTCTGTCTTCGGCGTCGTCCCAATCGCCATCTCCATTAAAATCGATCCAGCCATCGAGCAACCCGCCGCCACCGGCGACGTTGACCGTAATCGTCACGCCCAGTTCGCCGACCTGCATCGATCCAAACGTCACACCGTCCTCATCGGCCCCATCACCGCTCGCATCGACGCTAAATTGCGGAGCCAGTTCTTCATCACGCGTCGCCCCCAGCGTCGGCCCGACCGGCAAGTGCCCGGCAACCGGGTAACCGACCGGTGCATCGCCGTAATCCTTGGCAAACACGAAGTTCGCCAGCGAGCCAATCTCCGCCGGTTCCAAGAACGCGGCCGCCTGACCGGCAAACCCCGTCGTCGTCACCAACGCATTCGCCGCCGCGATCGCATCGGCTCGGCTGGTCGCCAGCACCGTGAAGTGGGCCAGCCTGATCGTCTGCTCGGCAGGCACGGTCAATGAGTAATCCCAAACAACGTTGTCACCGATGACATCTATGTAAGTCGGTGAAATCCCTTCGCTGCTGCGGATCAAGTGCACGATCGCGGGCGAGCCCGTCCCATCGCCATCGTCGGGCGCAAACCAAGTGTCGGTGGGCTCAACGATCAAGTCACCATCGCTAGTCGCAAACACCACCGTATTGGCATCACTGCCCAAATTGCCGACGATGCGCACGGGAACGGTGATGTCGCTGCCCGTTGAATTGGTGAAGACGTCGATCGTGCGAGCGAAATCTTCACTGCCAACATTGGGAACGGTGATCTCTCGCGAAACCGCGAGCCCGCTCATCGTGACCGACGGAGTCACGATCGTGCGCCCGTTGTCGTCCGTCGTGGTTGATTGTGAGGCGAGCGGCAAGTAGTCAACGTTATTGACTTGTAGTCGGTTTAGGCCGTCGAAGGCGTTGTTGGTGCCCTGGATGAGTTGACCGGTGCCGAACGAAGAGGCGTCGACGTCAAACAACCGGCCAGACGCGGAGTGAAGCGTCTGGTTGGCATCCAGCTTAAATACGTACGAGGCTCCCTGATCGGTATTTAGAGTATCGTCAGAGATTGCCCCGACGACGACGTTGTTGCCCGAAACCGCCACGCTAAAGCCAAATTGGTCGCCACTTGCGGAGGTGGGATTGCCCAGTGTGGCAAGCAGCGCGCCGGTGGTGGCGTTGAACACGTAGGCGCTGCCGCCGTCGCTCGCCCCGGTATCGTCAGCGTAGGTCCCGACAATGGCGGTATTGCCCGAGACCGCCACGCTGGACCCAAAGATGTCACTAGTTGCTGGGGTGGGATTGGCTAGCGTGGCCACCAATGCACCCGTGGTGGCGTTGAACACGTAGGCGCTACCGCTGTTGGTTGCCCCGGCATCGTCGAGTAGAGCCCCGACCACTATGGTGTTACCCGAGATCGCTACGCTGAAGCCAAAGCCGTCACCAATTGCCGGTGTGGGATTAGCCAGCGTAGCCAGTAGCTCGCCGGTGGTGGCGTTGAACACGTAGGCGCTGCCGTTGTCGCTTGCTCCGATATCGTCACTGTAGGCTCCGACGACTACGGTGTTGCCCGAGATAGCCACGCTGTAACCAAACCGGTCACCAATTGCTGGGGTGGGATTGGCCAACGTGGCCAGCAGCGCGCCGGTAGTGGCGTTGAACACGTAAGCGCTGCCGCTATCGCTCACGCCAGTATTGTCAAATGGGGCCCCGACGACGACGTTGTTGCCCGAGACCGCCACGCTGTAGTCAAAGTAGTCAACACTTGCTGGAGTAGGATTGGCCAGCGTGGCCACAAGCGCGCCGGTGGTGGCGTCAAACACGAAAGCGCTGCCGCTGTCGCTCACCACTGTATCGTCAAAGAGCGCCCCGACGATGACGGTGTTGCCTGAGACTGCCACGCTTACGCCAAAGTAGTCATTACTTGCCGGCGTGGGATTGGCCAACGTGGCCACCAGCGCGCCTGTGGTGGTGTTGAACACGTAGGCGCTGCCGCTGTCGCTCGCGACGCTGTCTTCATTGCGGGCCCCTACGACAACGTTGTTGGCCGAGACCGCCACGCTATAGCCAAAGGTGTCCGAAGCTGCCGGGGTGGGATTGGCCAACGTTGCCAGCAGCGCGCCGGTCGTCGCATTGAATACGTAGGCGCTGCCGCCGTCGCTCGGCCCGGTATCGTCAAAGATCGCCCCGATTACGATGGTGTTGCCCGAGACCGCCAAGCTGAAGCCAAAGTAGTCATCACTTGCCGGGGTGGGATTGGCTAGTGTCCCCACAATCGCGCCGTTGGTGGCATCGAACACGTAGGCGCTGCCGATGGCATCCACTCCAGCATAACTATCACCGTTGGCCCCGACGACAACGGTGTTCCCCGAGACCGCTACGCTCATGCCAAACACGTCACCACCTCGCGGCGTAGGATTGGCCAGTGCCGCCACCAGCGCGCCGGTGGTGGCATTAAACACGTAGGCGCTGCCGCTGTCGCTTGCCCCGGTATCGTCAAAGATCGCCCCTACGATGACGATGTTGCCCGAGAGCGCCACGCTAAAGCCAAATTGGTCACCACTTGCCGGGGTCGGATTAGTCAGTATCGACACCAGCGCGCCGGTGGTGGCGTTGAACACGTAAGCGCTGCCGCTGTCGCTCGCCCCGGTATCGTCCAGTCGGGCCCCGACAACGACGGTGTTGCCCGAGACCGCCACGCTGAAGCCAAACTGGTCATTACTTGCCGGGGTGGGATTGACCAGCGTGGTCAATAGTGCGCCGTTGGTGGCGTTGAACACGTAGGCGCTGCCGCTTTCGCTCGCCCCGGTATCGTCACTGTAGGCTCCGACGACGACGGTGTTGCCGAAGACCGCCACACTATAGCCAAAATTGTCAAAACTTGCCGGAGTGGGATTGACCAGCGTGGCCACCAGCGCGCCGGTGGTGGCGTTGAACACGTAGGCGCTGCCGCTGTTGCTCGCTCCGGTATCGTCACGGTAGGCCCCGACGATGACGGTGTTGCCCGAGACCGCTACGCTGTAGCCAAAGTAGTCAAAACTTGCCGGAGTAGGATTGGCCAGTGTCACTACCAGCGCGCCGGTGGTGGCGTTAAATACATAAACCACGCCAACATCGGTGAAACCATTTAGATCGGCGTACGGGGCTCCCACCACACGTAGGTCACCGTCGACGGCGACGGAGGATCCAAACTGAGAACCCTGCTGTCCAAATCCAATACTGGGTAGCAAAGTCGTCGGTGGTTGGCTGCCAATGCCCCCGACCACAACATCGCGGCGGTCATCACCACCGGTCAGTCCGCTGTCATCACCGTCGAGCGAATTTCCGGTGCCGTCAGCGATGGAATCTTTGACCGTCAATCGAAACACGCCCTCGTCGAGACCCGCAAAATTCAGCGTCGTCGTGTTGGCCGAATACGTGGCACTGAGGATGACCAACACGTCATCCGCATTGCCAAGAATCCCATCAGCACCCTGATTGCGTAGTTCAAAATTGCTGGCAACGTCACCGCCCACGATCGGTTCACTGAAGGTGATCTGCAGCGATGTCGTCCCCGCCGCAAGCACTCCGTCATCTAGCGACGGCGAAACCGAAACCACGGTCGGTGCAATCTCGTCCAGATCGTTGACTGTAATCGTGAAGTCCTGCTCAAAGAATAGACCGGTCGAATCGGTTGTCCTAACGCGGATTGAATAGAATGTTTTTGTCTCAAAGTCGAGAACAGCGGCGGTCTTTAACCCGTCGCCATCAAACGTGAAGCTGGCGTTGTCACCGTCGCCTGAACCAGACGCCAACGTGTAAGTAAAGGCATCCAACAGATTGGGATCGGTACTGGTAAATGTGCCGACGATGGTACCGATCGGTAGACTTTCGTCAATCGTTGTCGTCGATAGGCTGAGCGCCGTGGGAGCAAAACCGATTGTAAAGTTCGCCAGCGATGCTTGCTCACCGGCAGTCAAAAACTGTCCGGCTTGACCAGCGAATTGAGCACCCGCAGTTAGTGCTCCTACGGCCGTAATCGCAGTCGCTCGCGTCGTGGCCAGCACGGTGAAGTGAGCCAAACTCGCCGTTTGACCCGCTGGAACGGTTAGCGAGTAATCCAGCACGACGTTGTCGCCAACCACCTGGACGTTGGTGGGCACCTTGCCATAGGTGTTGCGGAACGAGTGTACGATTGCTGGTGTACCGCTTCCATCGGCTTCGTCAGTTCCGAACCAAGTATCGGTCGGTTCGACGATTGTGTCACCGTCGCTAGTGGCGAAGACGGTGGTCGCTCCGTCACTGCCCAGGTTACCGACGATGCGAACCGGTACGGTGATGTCGCTGCCCGTTGAATTGGTGAAGACATCGATCGTGCGGGCGAAGTCTTCGCTGCCAGCATTCGGAACCGTGATTTCCCGCGAGACGGAAAGACCACTCATGGCGACAACAGGCGTCACTACCGTGCGGTTGTTGTCAGCGGTGGTGATGGTTTGTGCGGCCAATGGTGTGTAGTCAACGCCATTCACCTGCAATCGATTCAGACCATCAAACGCGTTGTTGCTGCCTTGTTGCAATTGACCCGTGCCAATCGATGTGACATCGACGTCAAACGAGAAACCGGACACCGAGACTAACGATTGACCAGGCTCGAGCGAAAACACATACGCCGCACCTTCGTCAGCAGTTCTTGTATCGTCACTCCGAGCGCCTACAGCAACATTGTTCCCAGAAATCCCTACGCCATAGCCATACAAGTCACTTCCTGCTGGTGTTGGGTTAGCAAGCGTGCGAACCAGAGCCCCAGTGGTTGCATCGAAAAGGTAGGCGCTGCCGCTGTCAGTGGCACTCGTATCATCACGAACTGCCGACACGACAACGTTGTTGCCTGAGACCGCGACACTGAAACCGAACTCGTCATTGACTGCTGGAGTTGGATTGTTCAACGTCGCGACGGGCGGCCCGCCGCTGGCATCGAATACGTAAGCGATTCCGCTATCAGTGAATCCTGTATTGTCAGATACAGCACCGACGACAACGGTACTGCCAGACACCGCCACGCTATAACCGAACAGATCACCGGCTTGCGGTGTCGGATTTGTCAGGGTGGCGAGTAGTGCTCCTCCACTGGTGTTGAATACGTACACGCTGCCGCTGTCAGTGCCAGTGGTGTCGTCTGCGCTTGCCCCGACGACGACCGTATTTCCTGAAATAGCAACACTGCCACCAAATGCGTCACCGGCTCCTGGAATAGGATTACTCAGTGTTGCGGTGGGCGCCCCACCGCTCGCGTTGAATACATAGGCACGACCGCTGTCGACTGCGCCCGCATCGTCAAGCCGTGCGCCGACGACGACCGTCTGGCCCGAGACCGCCACGCTGGAACCAAACTGATCGTTTGTCGCCGGTGAGGGATTGGCCAGCGTAGCAACGAGTTGACCCGTGGTCGCGTTGAACACGTAGGCGCTCCCACTGTCGGTTCCCGTGGAGTCGTCAAAGATCGCGCCGACGACCACGATATTCCCCGAGACCGCAACGCTCCAGCCAAACAGATCATTTGACGCTGGAGTGGGATTGGTGAGCTTCACCACCAACGCGCCGGTCGTTGCACTGAACACGTAGGCGCTGCCGCTTTCGGCCGCACCGGTATCGTTTGCGAATGCTCCGACGACGACAAAGTCTTCTGACGACGCGACGCTGAAACCAAACTGGTCTCCACTAGCAATGACTTCGGGAAACAAGGATCGAGTCGGGATCACTCCGGAAACCACAAAATCGCGAGCCCAGACGCCGCCCGCGATGCCATTCCCATCCCCGTCAAGAGCATTGCCAGCGGTATCAGTGAGTGAATCCAACACTGTTAGGCGGTAAACGCCGTCACTGAGTCCTGCGAAGTTGAGCGTCGTTACGTTATTGACGTAACCTGCCGGTAGTGCCGTCAACACATCATCGGCATTGCCAAGAATGCCGTCGGCACCTTGATTGCGCAGTTCATACAAACTCGCTGAATTTGGCCCTAACAGTGGCGCCGCGACTGCGGGAGGTGTTGTGGTTTCCCGCACCCAAATTCGATAACTGTTGACGCCTGCGCCGCTAATTCGTTGCGGTCCAGAAGTGCCATTTGAAGGCGAAGCAGGCACGGTTGTATCGGCACCTGAATAGAACCATGAATTGCCCAAAGGCGAAGCTTGAAACGGCGCACCAAAACTTCCACTAAGAAGGCCCGAATTGGTATGCGTACCAAGAAAATCAAAGTCGCTCAATGAAAACGATTGGTGGTAAGAATCAGCTAGATAGCTGCCGCCAAAAACTCCCTGGGATACATTCAAGGCATCAATCTGATGCAAAATTTCCCCGGTTCCGGCTCCCATGAAGTAGGTGTCTAGACTGCGAGTATGTCCAGATAAGAGTCCAACGGAGCCTGTATTGCTTGTAATATCGTTCGTGGCGGATTCGCTGCCGGCAACACTATTGATCGCGAGCATCCAGCCGCCGCCGGCGGTGGTCATGTCGCAATAGACTTGAAAGGGTGCGACAGCGCCCGAAACGCCATCGGGATCGATCCAATAGATTCCGCTTGGGGAATTCGGGTAGGCATTGAGAATTTGTTTTGCCGAATAAGCCGGGTTTTCAATTGTTCCCAAGGGAAAGGCAAGCGGTTCGCTAAATATAATATTGAGACTATTTGTGCCGGTCACTAGGACGCCGTTATTCGTCAAGTCGGGTGATGTACTGCTGATCGTGGGTGAAGCGTCATCCAAATCCGTAATAGCGATTACGAACACTTGCTCGAAAAACAAACCACTCGAATCGGTCGTGCGGATGCGAATTGAGTAGGTCGATTTGGTCTCGAAGTCGAAACTCGCGGCCGTTTTCAGCGTATCGTCAACGATGGTGAAGCTGGCGTTGTCGGTATCGCCGGTGCCGGAGACGAGTGTGTAAGTGAAACTTATATCGTTGTCAGGATCAGTTGATGAGAAAGTACCTATCGTGGTTCCAGTCGATTGATTTTCCAGCACGCTTGCCGAAGATAGTGACAGCGCTGACGGAGGGTCGTTTGAGTTTGTAACTGTGACCGCAAAAGTCTGGTCGTATGTTAAACCTTCCGCGTCGGTTGTGCGAACACGAATGGAATAGCTCGCCTTAGTTTCAAAGTCGAATGGTGCGACGGACTTGAGGGAATCCGCGTCAATTGTAAAGGAAGCATTGTCGGTATCACCTGCGCCCGAAACAAATGAGTAAATGAAACTATCAGCCGCATCGGGATCGGTGGTAGAGAACTCTCCAATGACTGTGCCAGAGGGCTCGTTTTCTGCAATCACTTGTCCACTTAGGTCGATTCCCGTCGGCGCCTCGTTGACGTTTAAAATTGCAACGGAAACTGCTTTTTCAAAGTACAATCCAGCACTGTCAGTGGCACGTACGCGAACGGAATAATTGGATTTCGCCTCGTAATCGAGTCCAGCATTCGCTCGCAAATAGAAACTGCTTGCATAAAATTGCGAATTATCTTCATCGCCAACACCCGGCACCAACGTATAAGTGAGACTGGTAAAAGAGCTTTCAGGATCTTGGCCGTTTAGGAGCGCAGCCAAAGATCCTGCCGCTGCATTTTCATAAAGCGTGTAGGGCGTGACCACAATGTTTGATGGTGGTTCATTTACATTCTGAACGCTGATCGATCGTAGGCGATCGAAAGTGTCGCCCGTTTGATTGGTCGCACGAACAAGAACGGTATAGGAAGGCTTCTGTTCATAGTTGAAAGAGTTGCTTGCCTTGATCTGGTCTCCTTCGATGAAGAACTGGTCGTTGTTTGCTGCACCTCCCACGAGCGATATCGTGTAGGTGTCGCCCGCGATTGGTTCACTCACTGTAAGCGATCCGATCGATGTTCCTGCGGGGTCATTTTCCGCAATCGTGTTTGCGGAAAGCGTGGTCACTGGACGGACCTCAAAAGCGCCAATGTCGATCTGTCCGAACATCACGCGTGCATAGTTGTTGTTTCGCTGATCCGCGGTCAATGAACTGGCGGCTGCGTTGTTTCCGGCATTGAATGCCGGACTCGACGACGTGATCTCAATAGTTGATGTCGGACCACCATTATCACTCAACCCACCTAATATCGGATCAGCGGACGAGACAATCACTCCCTGGAAGCCCGTGTGAAATCCAATCAGATTGGCTAGTCCTGACGACGAACTGACTCCGCCGCCGGATACATTGGCGACGAAATCCTTGACCGTGCTGGATGCCGAATAGAGGATCGAGTTGTTGATTGTTGCCGAAGCGTTTGTGCCGTTCGCCAGTGAGTAGATCGCTCCCGCTGAATTGCCAGCGGAATTTAAGTTGAACGTGCTATTTAGCACGGCAAGTATTCCATTGCGATTGAAGATGGCACCGCCAAGCCCCTGACCGGGATTTGCCCCGGAACCACCGTAGGCGGTGTTGCTCGCAAACGTACTGTTTATGATCGAAACGGTTCCGCCGTTGTTGAATACGGCTCCTCCCATTCCGGCGCCACCGCCACCATTGCCCGCACTTGAAGAGTACCAGTCGAGTGCGTTAGCACCTGCCGAACCAGCTCCACCTCCGAATCCTCCTGCTCCCCCGCTGCCTCCTAGTCCAGGGGTTCCGAAAGTACCGGTGCCACTGTCGCCGTAGGTCGATTTACCAGCTCCTCCGCCCGCTCCTCCGCTTCCGCCTCCGCCGCCAAACCCGCCGATACCCCCAGCACCACCCGTGCCGCCAGTACCACCGCCTTGATTCCCCTGATACGTTCCGTCGCCAGCGGCACCGCCACCGCCACCGCCACCGCCGCTTCCAAATCCGCCGGGAGTTCCAGATTGACCGTTTCCACCATTGCCATGCTCACCGATTCCTGCCGAGCCACCAGCGCCTCCGGATGCGAACGAAAAACCGGCGCCGGACGCTCCCGAAGATCCGGCGGTACCATTAAGGGCGACAGTGTAATAGCAAGTATCATTTCCCCATGTACCGCATGAGTAAGTTATGGATGAGGACTCCCAACCATTTCCATACCCGCCGTAGCCGCCCGAGTTGCCGTACTCAGACCCGCCTTGGGCCAAATTATTTTTCAATAGGGAACTGTCGATGTTCAGTGTACCTTCATTGAAAATCGCCCCGCCAAGGCCTGCGCCCCCACCGCCACCGCTGCTGCTCGATCCCGCTGCGTAGCCACCTTCAATTGTTATATTCTTGATCTTCAGGCTGCCGCTTGATGTAACGTGGAAATGACGTTTCGAGCCGCCGTAGATTGAGATGCCATAATCGCCATCAGGCCCCTCAATCGTGAGTGCAGTCGTAATTACGAAAGCAGAACGTCCTACAGAATTTGTCGTGAAATTTGTCAGGTTGATAAACTGGTCGGCACTGCTCAATAGGTGCGGACTGAACTGAATTAGATCGGCTCCGCTACCTGCGTTGGAACCGTCAACAGACGTGTCCGTCTCTGCGGCAAGCACCGCTTCTCGCAATGTCACCAACCCATCTGTCGCGGAGTTGTCGGCAAGACTTGTAACTGTAATGACAGCAAGCAATCGTCTTGATTCCAATTGCTCAAGAAACAATCGTCGTCGTTGCTGAGAGGACTTGCGTCGGCGATATCTAGCGGATGATAACTTCATTAAATTTTTCGATTCTGAAATAGCGTTTTGGTGTCTTAATAAAATTTGGTTATTAGGAGACTTGGTTGAAGCGTTCCGAATAGCCGTGGGAGAAATAGTCGGGAACCCACTGCCAATTTGGGGAGAGCACTCGCGATAGAGTCTGTTCGACGGACAAGCCGTTTCGGGCGCGTGCTAAATTCTGGCTGACATGTTTTTCCCACAGACGCAGTTCACTGTCGTAAGGAGCATGTTGCACTTTGCACGGAACTTTCATGCCAAGAAACATTGACAAGTATCCTTCGGACCCAAAAATGTTTTCGGTGTCCATGATCTGCTGCAATCCCCAAGAGCACGGCCCATTTTCTAAGAAGTGATCCACTAGACGCTGCGCCGGACCAATATCAGTGTCTGCTTGGCAAGTTCGCCAAAAAGGAGTATCCATACAAGTGTTTAATTTAAAATGGACTGCGAGGAACCAACGAACTTCGTCCCATCGCTTTGCAATGTGAGCGTTGAACAAATCAATCTGAGATGGCGATGGATGTCTATAAGATGCAACGATGAGTTCGGTAAGCAATCGGCTTGTTAAGCAGATGCAGTGTAGCGCCGTTGACTCTAATGGTTCGACAAAAGCGTATGCATTGCCGATCGCGACGACGTTCTTTACCCACGCCCGATTATGGCGCCCGGAACGAAACCGAAGTCGTTGAGTTTTGCGAGCCATCGGATTCTTCGCTCGAAATTCATCTTCGGCGTCTACGTCCGAAACAAATCGACTGGAATACACGTATCCTCTTGCAATCGAATTTGGGTGATCTGTCTGCCAACACCATCCGGCTTGCATGGCCTCAGCAGTTGTGTACGGCTTGATTCTTTCGACACTTCTGTCCCATCTAGCAACGACAGCGGAATCGCAAAAGAGAGAATCGGCAAAACTATCAAACGGTTCTTTTAGAGTCTTCCCTAGCAGTTGAGAAGAAAAACCAGAGGCGTCAACGTAGAGATCCGCACTGAGGATTCGTGAGTTGCCCAAGCGAAGTCCCGCGACACCCCATTCGCCGGCAATCGCTTCGTCGATTGTTGCATCGACTAGCTCAATACCTGATTCGCGAGCTGCATTTTCAAGAAACGCAACTAGCCGTTCATTATCAATATGGTATCCAAACATTCGCTCAATTAACGGATCTCCGTTGTCTTGCTTGAGAAACACGTTCTCCTTTGACATCAACGCTGTGACGGGATCGAAAGTCGGTGAAAATGAATAATAGAACCCATTTTGCCGATTCAAGCCTTGAAGTTGTGCGGAAAACCTACGTGTGAAGGTGTAGTTGAATGAGCTTTCGACTCCCCAGATGAATCGAACACCCAATTTAAAAGATGGATTGGTGAATCTGATAAAGTCCCCAGGGTCTATTCCTATGTACCCATGGGTGCAGTCGGCTTGGTAGCAGGCTGTCCTGCGGCGAGATCACAGATTGCTATTGGATGAAAATGGCGTCCGTGTCCTAATGAATGTTTTTGGTTTCGCGGCCAAACAACTCACTCGGAACGGACGCCATGCAAAAGC
>JBGSIA010000221.1:0-38694 GCA_041751935.1 Pirellulaceae bacterium
TGCGAGAAGGGACCCACCGAGTTCACGCTGCAGTGATCACAACCACCTCACAACGATCGTCAGCGCTAACGCCGACGGTCAGCGCCAACCACTCTAGCAACATCCAACCAAACTCTTAAGCCGAGCGGTTTAGTTCAACGGGCTTGTTACCCAGGTCCAACAAAATCGTCCAGGTTGGTAGCAATTGTAAATTTTTTTTTGTTTGTGTATGGACGACGCATTTGAAGCCCCATACACTTTGGAATACGGGCTGAATAATTATCCTTTGCTCAGCTTGTGATGTGCGCCTACTTCTTCTTTTCAAAACATTTCTGTAAGGACCATGCCATGCGAGGTATTGGGTTGTTTTTGATGCTTACGGTCGCTGCAATACCGATGCTCGGATGCAGCAGTGAATCGGGACCGGCCAGTGAAGTGGCCAGCCAGGACGAGTTGGCAAGATTTGTCGCCGAGAATCCTGACAGCACCGATACGAGTGCAGTTGCTGAGGGTGGCGAATAGCTAGTGCCGACGTTCTTAAAGCTCGTCGGTTATTTCAATTTCTTAGTCTTCGTTTTAGTTTTTTTCTAGTTTCTTATCAAAAGGTTTTGCAATGACTTGTTTAAAGTGGAAAACGAAACAGGGTTTCACTTTGGTGGAACTTCTTGTGGTGATCGCCATTATCGGCGTTCTGGTAGGGTTGCTGTTGCCTGCAGTACAGGCGGCGCGGGAAGCGGCGCGTCGGATGAGTTGCAGCAATAATTTTAAGCAGATCGGCTTGGCGATTCACAATTACCATGCCGCGTATGATCAACTGCCGATGCAGTGTGGCGGTACGACGAATATGGTTAATTCAGGAACGCCTAATCCGCAGGCAACCACGACCGCCGAGATTCTCACGGCGCATAACCGTTATGAATTGAGCTGGTTGATAGGAATCACTCCGTTCATGGAACAACAGGCGATTTGGGAGCAAATCAGTAATCCATTGCGAGATGTGGCATCGGGTAATTCGTTTCAGTCCATGGGTCCAGACCCACGTCGCTCGCTCGCAAATCAAAATACGGCGCCCTACGGGCCATGGGTTACTGAAATTCCTGGGCTTCGATGTCCGAGCGATCCAGGCACCGGTTTGCCGGCCCAAGGACGTACCAACTACGCAGCCTGCGTTGGCGATTCGGCTGACCGCCAGCATATAGGTGCACAGAATGACAATGCTGCCCCTGCTACGACGGCAGCAGCTAATGCTACACGAGCCGCATGCCGAGGATTCTTTATTCCTCGTCAAGCATCCAAATTTCGCGATTGTTTAGATGGACTTGCCAATACAATCTGTGCTGGCGAAATCGTAACGGATCTGGGTGACCGAGATGTTCGCTCGCACGCGGGTTTGAGCACTGCCGGTAATGGAACACTTTGGCTGCAGGGAAACACTGTGAATTGCAAGGCATCCATCGACGCTGCTCGTCCCAACTTTTGGGCCGCGACTGGAGCAAGCCTAACCGGAGGAGTGGAAGACAAACGCGGTTATAAGTGGGCCTACGCTCGGCCTCTATACACCAGTTTTTCGACAATTTCGCCGCCGAACAGCGAGATTTGCATGGACAACAATATTCATGACGAAGGAATCTTGCCGCCAGGTAGCCGGCACCAAGGTGGTTGTCACATATTGATGGGTGACGGTGCCGTGAAGTTCATCACTGACTCGATCGAGGCCGGTAATCAACTGAGTGCTCACGTTTCTACCAACGCTGCTGGATTGGCTCCAGGCTCCCCAAGTCCGTTCGGTTTCTGGGGCTCCTTAGGAACCAAGGCTTCGTCGGAAGTACTCAGCGGGCAACTCTAGCCGATAGCCAAACTTCGAGGGTAATTGTGAAACCGAGGTGAGACCAAGCGCGGCGCTTGTTGCTTTCCTCGGTTTTTTCATTTTCAAATTTTTCGTCACTTCGGTTATTCTGCTGTACGAGCTGAGGCTTGCACGTAAGCCTGCCGTTGCCGACGTTTTTCTTTGAGTAAATCTTAGCCTGTTGGTAGCGTCATTCGGAACGAATGACTCTGCTGGTTTCGCTTTCGACCTCACGGCTTCCACCGCGATTGCCAATCGAAGCACGCACCAGGGGTACGCGAATGGCCCGTCCGCTTGTCTAATTCAGGAGTTCGACCGGGACGCCCTGGAATCAGCAAGATTCGAATCGTTCTTAGTCGCCAGCAAGAAAGGCAGCGGTGCTCCATGACATCGAAACGAGAAACTGCGTCTGAGTTTTAAATCTATCCATCGCTTGTAAAATATTTGGAGAAGGCAAAATCGCATTTTGACGAGATCTCAATCGATCGAGCAGGCGATCTCGCCCAGGTCGCAGACCACATTCTTGAGCAATTATCGAAGTCCGAGCCTGCGAAACTAACGTTCATCTGCACACACAACTCTTGACGAAGCCATCTCTCACAAATCTGGGCACAGGTTGCGGCTGCCTACTATGGCCTAGACGGCGTTGCAACATTCTCTGGCGGTACCGAGGCGACTGCGTTTAACCCTCGCGCTGTCGCAGCTCGCCAGCGATGTGGACTGAGGATCACCGTCGATGATCCTCGCGCGACGAATCCTCGTTACAGTGTCTATTCCTCCGAATCATCTACTCCTCCGGTTTGTTTCTCCAAGATCTTCGATTCGCCGCCCAATCCGACCCAAGGGTATTGCGCGGTGATGACCTGCTCGCAAGCGGACGAGGCATGTCCACTGGTGATGGGCTGTGATCTTCGCGTACCGAACCGCTACGAAGTCCCGAATGTCGCTGACGACACTGATTTTGAAGGCCAGAGATACGACGAACGCTCAGCCCAGATCTGTTGTAAAATGCTTTACATGATGTCCGTGGTGGTTGGGGCGGGGGTGTTGGTAATTGACTTGTGAAATGCGAGCGAAGACACTGAGGTTTGGGATCGGTTTGCCTGGTTCTCTGTCGCCGAAGGATCGTCATTCGGTTTGCCGATCGCGGTGCTTTGGCCTTCTTTTGCACTCAGTCGCCCACCACAAGTGCATGCGTCGGCCGTCATTTACAGAATGAGATTCAACATGATTCGGTTCCTTGCCAAGTTGACTGTTGCGTTGAGTCCACCTAGCCACAGAGTAAGTCGTAATTGCTTGCGACAACGGATGGCAACACTCGCTACGGTGGTGTCCGCAATTCTTTGTTCTCAAATGTTGTGTACGCCTTCAGTGAAGGCCGCTTCGAGCGACCGGCCAAACATCGTTTTGGTAATGGCTGATGATATGGGATGGGGGCAAACGAGCTACTACAACCATCCGATTTTGAAAACACCGAACTTGGATGCGATGTCAGCGTCGGGATTGCGGTTTGATCGCTTCTACGCGGGTGCTCCTGTGTGTTCGCCGACGCGAGCTACGGTGCTTACCGGTCGCACAAACGATCGCAGCGGAGTCCAGAGTCATGGTTACGCGCTGCGTCGACAAGAGAAAACATTGCCGCACGCCCTTCGGGGCGCAGGCTATGTTACTGGGCATTTCGGCAAGTGGCACTTGAACGGTTTGCGAGGTCCTGGCGCACCTGTGCTGGCATCGGATGATCATCATCCAGGCGAATTTGGTTTCGATCACTGGTTATCAGTCACGAATTTCTTCGATCGCGATCCGATCCTCAGCCGTAATGGAAAGTTCGAATCCTTCACGGGCGATTCCTCCGAAGTCGTTGTTGGCGAAGCAATGAAATTCATTCGTCGCCAGAGTAAGAGCGATCAACCGTTCTTTACAGTGATTTGGTTCGGCAGTCCACACAGCCCATTTGTTGCCTCCGACAGCGACAAGCAAGATTTTGCTGACCAGAAACTCGATCACCAGAATCATTACGGAGAGTTGGTGGCGATGGACCGCAGCATTGGTACTCTGCGAAGGGAATTGCGTGATATGAAAATCGCCGATAATACGCTGGTGTGGTTCTGTAGTGACAACGGGGGTTTGAAGCAGTTTGGCCCCGAAACAGTTGGCGGACTGCGCGGTCACAAAGGCACAATTTACGAAGGCGGCTTGCGCGTGCCTGCGATCATCGAGTGGCCTGGTCGCATCAATCAACCGCGAGTCACGAACTATCCCGCGTGTACGACTGATATCTTCGCGACGCTCTCGGAAATTGTTGGCCTGGACGACTCGACGCGAATGCAGCCACAAGACGGCACGAGCTTGGTGCGATTGTTCGACGAAGAGCTGAGTCAGCGAGTGTCACCGCTGGGATTTCGCTATCAAACCAACGCTGCGTTGATCGACAACAACTGGAAGATACTCACCGAGAAACTGGGATCAAATAAGTTTTCGCTGTACAATCTCGCTGAAGATCCGCACGAGACCGAGGATTTGTCGACAAAGGATGTTCAACAATTTGAGTCGATGAAACGCAGGTTGTTGGCTTGGAACAAGAGTGTCGAGGCAAGCGTTGCGGGTTTAGATTATCCTGAGAAGTCGGTGAACGCGAACGAGCCGCCGCCGCGACTGTGGACCGAGGTCGAGTCCTACGCTCCGTACTTGGACGATTGGAAGGACCGACCTGAATTCAAGTCATGGATACAAAAACGTTAACCAACTCTCATGACAGATTTTTATCGCGCGGCAATCGGAGTCGGTTGTTTTCTGCTATTGAGCGCCGCCAGTATTCGTGGGGCTGAAGACACAGCTTCCACTGAGCCGTTCGTTGCCGCATTCGATCGCTTTGGGCGTCATGGCGAGATCGATGAGGCGGTCGCCGGGGAACTGTTGATCAGTGAACTGAGCTGTACCGTTTGCCATCGCTCCACTGACGCCGGCCTAGCTGCAAAACGCGGCCCGAAACTGGATTCGGCGGGCACGCGGCTGTCGTCTTCTTGGATCGCCACGTATCTCGCCGCTCCGCACACGGCTAAGCCGGGAACAACCATGCCCGACGTGATGCGGTCGCTTTCTCAAGAGGACAAAGCGACGTCGATTCAGGCTCTTGTCGCGTTTTTGTCGACACAGATTCAAGCGTACCCGGCGCTCAAGGCGGGAGGCGCCAACCCGCTGCAACATGACTTCTGGAACAAGGGCGATGGCGAGCGCGGACGGAAACTGTATCACGAAGTTGGTTGCGTTGCCTGTCACGATCCTGACTCTGATTACGATGTCACCGCAGCATCCGAATCGCCGCTTGACCGGATGCTAGAGGAACTCGATCCCGATGAACTTGCGGACCTTGGACTCTCCGGAGCCGCTCGACGTGTGGCCTCGGTTCCCCACGGTGACCTCAAGGAGAAGTATACGCGTCAAGCGTTGGCTTATTTTTTGATTGATCCATTGGTCACTCGTCCATCCGGTCGCATGCCCAACTTGAAACTGACGCCCGATGAGGCAGCGGATATAGCGGAGTATTTGCTGGATGGCGTGCCCAAAGAAATGCGCAGTGATGCAGCGGAGAAGCGGGATGCAGCGAAGAACGATAGTGCTGGATTAGTGACGGCGGGGAAAATGTGGTTCGTGTCGCTGCGATGTATCAATTGCCACGACGTGCCAGGTATCAAAGCAACTCACCCTGCGAAGCCACTGGATGAGTTGAATTGGCAGTCACCCGGTTCGTGTTTGGGCGATAACGGTGCCACTGAGTTTCGGCTTGATGTGCAACAGCGTGTGGCGATCATCGCTCGGCTGAGTGATTCCGGTAATCGCAGGGGCAACAATGTCGGAAGCGAGCCATCGGCAACTGACGACGTGTCGCGTGTGATGTTCCAGAACAACTGCTACGCCTGTCACGAGCGAGATGGGCTTGGTGGCGTTGGTCGATTTCGCAAGCCGTATTTCGAGACAGTTAGCAAGGTGGACTTGGGCGATGAAGGGCGATTGCCGCCGCCACTGACAGGGATTGGATTCAAGGCAACGCCCGCGTGGCTTGAGCGTGTATTCAAAGGCGATGCCGACGTGACACTGCGCCGCCACATGACGATTCGAATGCCAGTGTTTTCCCGCACGAGCGTGGCGAACTTGCCGATACAATTGGCACTGGTGGATCAAGCCGATGATGCGGACGAAACCGAAGTGCTGGGTAACGCCAGCGATCTAGCAATCGACGGCAAACGGCTGATGGATATCGGGTGTATCCAGTGTCATGCGTTTGATGGTGAAGCACTGCCGGGTGTGATTGGCATCGACATCAGTGGCATTGCGACCCGTGTTCGCCCGCGATGGTTCCACGACTTCGTGATGAATCCAATTGCGTTGAAGGCGCGAACTCGCATGCCGACGTTCTTTCCCGATGGTAAGAGCCAACATCCTGGCATCCTTAATGGCGATGCCGAGCGACAAATCGCTGCGATGTGGTCGTATCTTGTAAACAGCAAGAAATTGGGGGCTCCTGATAAAATTGCCGAGGCACTTGCTCAGGACTTCGAACTGATACCGACGGACCAACCCATCATTCTGCGAACGTTTCTAAATGGTGTGGGGACCCATGCGATTGCCGTTGGAAATCCCAACGGAATGCACTTCGCGTTCGATGCTAAGTCGTGTCGACTGGCGATTGCGTGGAAAGGCAAGTTCCTTGACGCGCGTAGTACGTGGTATGAACGCATGGCTCCAAGTATTGATCCGCTGGGGGATTCATTGTTCACGTTTGACCATCCCAGCGAGCTTGCCGATGCAACGTTCCGCGGCTACCGACTTGATGCTTCTGGCGTGCCGACGTTCGATTACTTGATCGACAAGGTTTCTATCTCTGACCGAATCGAAGCAATTACGGGAAATGGGTTGAAGCGAGTTGTTGATCTTTCGGGCGAGTCCTCAACAGTCGCGGCACTGGCCAAGACGCTTGCTCGCTTATCGGTCACCGCGAAACTCGATGTGCTAACGCCCACTCAAACTCAAGTAACGGTGACCTATCAATGGTAGTGCGAAAGTTAACGATTGCAGCATTCGCCATTGTGTTCGCGACGACGTCGGTGGCAGACGAAGCTGACTATTATCGAATCGTGCCGATCGTTTCCTCGTCGGCGGCAATTGAATCACGCTCGGCAAATTGGAAACCGGCGGATGAGATCGCGTTGGAGGTCAGCGGCATCGCCGTTCTGGATGATTCGCGAATTGCGGTTTCTATTCGCAAGGGAGAGATCTGGGTGCTCGGCGGCGTCTACGATGATCCGGCAACGAATGTGACGTTCAAGCGTTTTGCATCAGCGCTGCACGAACCACTTGGGTTGCTACGGGACGGTGATTCGCTGATCACGGCCCAGCGGACGGAGTTGACTCGAATACGTGATGTCGACGATGACGGTGTTGCTGATGAATACCAAACTTTGACAAACGATTGGGGCGTCACGGGTCACTATCACGAATACGCATACGGTCCGAAGCGTGACGGTGATGGCAATTTGTGGGTGACGCTCAACATTGGTTTGAACCTGAGCCGTGATCAAGCGAGCTTGGCGGTTACTGATCCAGTGCTCAAATACCGGCAAGCCAAATGGCGTGGTTGGGGCTTGAAATTCACAAGTGACGGGCGATTGACACCCGTTTGTGCTGGGATGCGATCGCCGTCGGGCATCGGTGCAAACGCGGACGGCGACATGTTCTACACGGATCAGCAAGGCAATTGGGTGGCGACCAATTCGCTGCATCATATGCGTTTGGGCGCGTTCTATCACCATGCCGAGGCGCTGGCGTCGATGAGTCAGCCGGGGTCGCCGATCCAAGGAATCCGCAGTGTGCCTGATGGTTTGCCGTTACCCGAAGCACTGGTCGCAATGCCAACGATGAAGCCTCCGGCAGTTTGGTTCCCCTACAAAAAGGCGGGACAGTCCACGACGGATATCGTGCTCGATGCGAGCGATGGAAGGTTCGGTCCCTTTGCAAACCAATTGTTCGTTGGTGAATTCACACAAGCATCGGTGACTCGCGTATTCCTAGAAAAGGTCAATGGCGAATACCAAGGTGCATGCTTTCCGTTTCGATCCGGATTCGCCTCGGCTGTCTTGCGACTGGAGCAAGGCCGCGACGGCAGCATGTTTGTCGGGCTAACGAATCGAGGCTGGAGCAGTTTGGGGACATCCGCATACGGTTTGCAAAGATTGGTTTGGACCGGAAAAACTCCTTTTGAAATTCGGGAAATGCGAGCCAAGCCAGATGGTTTCGAGTTGCAGTTTACCAGGCCGATTGATCCTGTGACTGCACTTGACCCAAGCGCTTATGGTCTGCATAGCTACACGTATCTGTATCACAGCACGTACGGTAGCGATGAGATTCAAGATAAGAGACTTGAGGTTCGAGGTATCACGGTTTCGAACGACCAGATGACTGTGCGACTGATAGTGGATGGGCTGAGACCGTACTTCGTACACGAACTGGATGCCAGTGGCATTCGTGATCAACAAGGCGAGCGTCTTTTGCACCCACAAGCCTTCTACACGCTCAATGCGATTCCCGCGTCGTGATTCTTGCGGATGAACTATTGCTGCACGAACGCTTCTGAATACGCTCGCAAGTGCTCACGGAACTCGCGAAGCAAGCGACTTTGGAAACGATAGGGATTCCAAACCGCGGCAACCGTTCGCGTTGGCTTCATGCCGTGCATCGATCGGTAGATCCGTCGGGTTGACTGGTCAAGTTTCTTGGCCATCTCGGGGATCAGCGATACGCCGTGCCCGAGTGTGACGAGCTCTTGGACCATCACCAATTGGCTGGTGCGTTCCATCGCAACTGGCTGGATCGAGCGTTGGCGGCAATATGACGTGATGTTCTCTGACAAACAATGGGCTTCATCGAGCAACACAAACGGGTAATGCTCGACATCACTTATCCGAATTTGTTTCTTTTTTGCCAATGGGTGATTGCACGGCAAAACAAGACTCAGTTCCTCTTCGAACAGACTTTCCACTTCGACGTATTTCGTCGGGACTGGCAAAGCGACAATCGCTACGTCCAACTCTCCCTGCTTACATCGCCGCATCAAGTTGTCGGTCGTGTCTTCCTGGACGATTAAACTTGCCTTGGGAAACGCGTCGGAAAAAGTTCGTAGCAGGTTCGGCAGAAAAAACGGTGCTATCGTTGGAATCGCAGCGATACGAATGCGACCACTCTGACCGTCGTCACAGATCTCGGCCTTGCAATCTTCGAGAATCAACAGGATCTGTTCCGCCCGCGAATGGAACAGTTGCCCAGCGTCGGTTAAGTCCACGGAGCGCGGCTTGCGTTCAAACAGCGGTTGGCCCAGCTCCTCCTCCAGTCGTTGGATTGAACGACTGAGTGCTGGCTGGGAAATCGACAACCGCTCCGCTGCGTGAGTGAAGTTGCGTAGTTCAGCGACACACTGAAAGTGCGCCAATTGATCCATATCCATGGGGAGATCGCTTTCTCGACAAAAGGTTTGGCTAATGAAACGCGTTGGTATCCAGGCCTCAGCCGCCAAGCATTACCGGAAACCTGAATCGCCTAAAGGCTCTACACCAAACTATTTACGTTGTTTTTCCACGGAACGAGGCTTCTTGTTTTTGCCATGCGTTTTGTGCATGGCTAGTATCTCACAAATGCATTGGATGAGTACGGGGAATTCGCGGATACTTACGTGAGTCGATGTGCAAGCATCGAAATCCATCACTCAACACAAGGAATGATCATGACCCCCACGATTCAGCTAGCTCGTCGAGTGACGAGCCTCGCGGTGCTGTGCATCGCCACCTCGACATTCGCCCATGACTCGCCAACAGCAAACTCATCTGGCACCGGCGCAGCCAGCACCGCGAAGTGTCCGGTGATGGGCGACGTTGCCGCCCCAGGCAATCGTCATACGGCCGCAGGTGCTATGTCCAATGGCGACTGGTGGCCGAACCAGCTGAACCTTCAAATCCTGCATCAGAACTCGCTCAAGAGCAATCCGATGGGTGCAGATTTTAACTACGCCCAAGAGTTTCAAAAGCTCGACTTGCCAAAGTTAAAAAAAGAGATCAACGAGTTGATGACGACATCGCAAGACTGGTGGCCAGCCGACTATGGCCACTACGGACCACTGTTCATTCGGATGGCGTGGCACAGCGCCGGAACGTATCGAATCTCCGATGGCCGTGGTGGTGCTGGCTACGGCACACAGCGATTCGCACCGCTCAATAGCTGGCCCGACAACGGCAACCTCGACAAGGCGCGGCGACTGCTGTGGCCAATCAAACAAAAGTACGGTCAGCAAATCTCTTGGGCCGACTTAATGGTCCTTGCGGGTAACTGTGCCCTGGAGTCGATGGGGTTCGAAACGATCGGATTCGCGGGAGGTCGCGAAGACGTTTGGGAACCACAACAGGACATCAACTGGGGACCCGAAAGCGAATGGCTGGGTGATAAACGTTATACCGGCGAGCGTGAACTTCAAAATCCGCTGGCTGCCGTACAAATGGGTCTGATCTATGTCAATCCCGAAGGTCCCAACGGCAAGCCCGATCCGCTCGCCGCTGCCAAGGACATACGCGACACGTTTGGTCGCATGGCGATGAATGACGAAGAGACTGTTGCCTTGATCGCTGGGGGACACACGTTCGGCAAGGCCCACGGTGCCGCTGATCCGAGCAAGTCAGTTGGTCCGGCGCCCGAAGGTGCCAGCTTGGAGGAGCAAGGGCTTGGTTGGAAAAATACGTTCGGAACAGGAAAAGCTAGCGACACGATTACCAGCGGTCTAGAAGGTGCGTGGACGTCGACTCCAGCAGTTTGGTCGCACGACTACTTCGACAACCTGTTCAAATTTGAATGGGAGTTAACGAAAAGTCCCGCGGGTGCACATCAGTGGACACCCAAGGATGACTCAGCAAAGGGAACCGTCCCCGATGCTCACGATCCAAACAAGTCACATGCTCCGATGATGTTCACGACAGATCTTGCATTGAAGGTGGACCCGATTTACGGACCGATCTCCAAACGTTTTCATGAGAATCCGAAAGCGTTTGAAGAATCGTTTGCCAAATCGTGGTACAAGCTGACGCACCGTGACATGGGACCGTACTCACGCTGTCTCGGCCCCGAAGTCGCAGAGCCTCAGTTGTGGCAAGATCCGGTGCCAGCGGTCGATCATGACTTGATCAATGACCAAGACATCGTGGCGCTGAAGAATAAACTTTTGGCATCGGGATTGACTGTTTCACAACTCGTCAAGACTGCTTGGGCATCGGCGTCGACGTTCCGTGGCAGCGACAAACGAGGTGGAGCCAACGGTGCTCGGATACGTCTTGCACCTCAAAAGGATTGGGCCGTCAATCAGCCGGCTGAATTGGCCAAGGCACTAACGAAACTAGAGAAGGTCCAACAGGAATTCAACAGTGCGCAAACAAACGGCAAGAAAGTATCGCTCGCTGACTTGATCGTTTTAGGCGGTTGTGCCGGCGTGGAGCAGGCGGCAAAGAATGCTGGGCATCGTGTTGTGGTTGCCTTTACTCCTGGACGCACCGATGCATCGCAAGAACAAACGGATGTTGAAGCCATCGCGGTACTGGAGCCGAAAACAGACGGTTTTCGCAACTTCTTTGGTCACGCAACTCTGGATCGATCGGGAGAAGAGTTGCTGGTCGATCGCGCCAGCTTGCTCACGCTGACAGCACCCGAGATGACGGTGTTGATCGGCGGGTTGCGTGTGCTGGATGTCAATGCAGACACCTTGAAGCTAGGTGTGTTCACGAACAAACCGGCAGCGCTGACCAATGATTTCTTCGTCAACCTGCTCGACATGAATACGGTCTGGAAGAAGTCGGCGGTTTGCGAACACTTCTTCGAGGGGCTCGATCGCGAGACGGGAGATATTAAATGGAAGGCGACATCGGTGGATCTCGTTTTCGGATCGAATTCGCAACTGCGAGCGATCGCCGAAGTCTATGCTAGTGACGATGCCAAGCAAAAGTTCGTTGAGGACTTTGTCGCTGCCTGGACCAAAGTGATGAACGCCGACCGTTTTGATCTTGATCCAGCGTGACATTCGCGAAAAGGTACCGGACACGTATGATTCATCATCGGATCAACCACGTTTCGGGAATCTCCAAGTCTCGGGAATTTCGCTGGAGCGAGGTTCATCCTCGCTCGGTAGTTCGACGCGTTCGTCGGTGTCGGGATTGACGAGTGATCGGCTGTCTGGGGACCACGAAAAGTTCTTGGCATTTTCAAAGGCCTGCGTCAAACCAGTTCCATCACCTTGTGCGAACCAGACAGGGAAACTTTCGAGCTTTTCACCACCGCTTGGCTGCGAATAGTAGACGACTTGCTGCCAAGCCAACCAACTGCCATCGGGAGAGAAAACTGGCTTGATACCACCGTAGATAACATGCCCACTTAGATCGGAGACGAATTGATTCGTCCCCGGCGGACTCACGTGCGTCATGATTCGCGTTTGCGTACCCAGATGCCGATTCGTCCGTCGGTGGGAACGCCTTCCATCCAGCTACCTCCATGAGCGCATTTCCGATCGCGATACGTTTGGAATCCGGCGACCAGGCGGGGCGTGTCTTCAACGCACCTTCGATCAATTTGGTCAGAGCGAATAGGATGCATTCTCAGAAAGTAGAGGCGTGTCGGGAGAATTCTTGCTGGCGAGCCACACGATTGCTTGGAGCTTGACGAATACACTAACCAGTCTCAGGAGCAGTGATAGCATATTGTAACATTATGTTTGGCGTGGTTGAAATTTCCCCCAGTGTCATCCGCGTCAGCTCACGGACTTGACGAAAATCGAGGTGCTCCGCAATCGATTGGGCTGAGAGATTGGGACCTGGAATATCCCAAAAAATGCGACCGGGCTTCAGATCCATCAGCGTGCGAATGATCTGCTCCGCATGATCCGTTCCTGAGACGGTCACTGGTCCCAGGTAGGACGCTCGACGACCAGAGCGAAGCATGCCGAAACCCATTTCCGTGGAAATCGTAAACGATGCTTCATCGAGCTGGTTCAACAGATTTGATCGATCCGCGCCGAAGGCCGCTCGGTCCAGCCCGTCGTCTCGCGACATAGCTGCGTTGGGATGAATCGTATTGGCGGATTGATCAGCTCCGAATTCCCACCGGTGAAACTTCCATTCGGCGGTGAAGCCAAGTTGTTCGTAAACGAATTGCCCATCGGGCGTCGCGTCGAGCTTGATGCACTGGACATGTTTGTTGCGGAGATACGAAATGCTGTGTCGCATCAATGTTGTGGCAATGCCTCGTCTGCGGAAGTCTGGGTGAACCAACATCATACCGATCCACGCCAACTCCTTTCCGTAAGTGGTCGTCGTTACGGTGCCGATCAATCGCTTGTCGAGAAATGCGGCGAAGCAGCCACGTGGTTCGTAGCGAAGAACTCGCAACCAATCATCCTGAAGCTGGTTCCAACCTGCTTGTTGTACAAGTTCGTCAACGAAGGCAAGATCGTCTTGGAGCAGAATGCGGATTTCTACTTCGTTGCCGAACAATGGATTTCCAGAAGTGTTTCGCTGCATGGGTACCTGCCAATCGTGCTAATCGAGTATTTTAGACAGCCAATTGGCCGACTCACCACTCCAGGTATCGACATGATTCCAACCCCCACGACGCAAGACGAGCTTGATCGCGTCATTTCAACTCCAAATGAAAATGTCATCCATGTGGTGCGCAATCTTCCCGGACGCTTCGCAGTCTTGGGGGCGGGAGGAAAGATGGGATTCCACATCAGCCTGATGCTGCAGCGAGCAATCGAGTCGGCCGGACGCAACGATCGAGTGATCACAGTCTCGCGATTCTCTGACCCAGAAAAACGAAGCCAGTTCGAACGCGCGGGACTTGAGGTAATCGCTGCGGACTTAGCCGAGGCGGATCAGGTCGCTGCCTTGCCCGACGCAGACAATATCATTTCACTGGCCGCCATCAAATTCGGAACGAGTGGACAACCGGGGCTGTTGCAGCGGATCAACATTACGACGTCCCAACTTGTAACCGAACGATACCGCCGTTCACGGATCGCAATGCTGTCGACTGGCTGCGTCTATGCGTTTACCACACCCGAGTCGGGAGGATCGACAGAGGATTCACCGATCGATCCACCGGGTGAATATGCACGCTCACGCGTTGACCAAGAGCACGTCTTTATCGATGCCTCAAAGAGGAACAACACACCTGTCGTGCTGATCCGACTCAACTACTCGATCGATCTTCGATATGGCGTATTGCTTGACGTTGCACAAAAAGTGCTCCAACGAAAACCAGTCGATGTGACGATGGGTTACGCGAACGTGATCTGGCAAGGCGACGCGATCGCTTATATCCTCCAGTCGTTGAGTTATGCCGCCACACCAGCGGTGCCACTGAACGTTACAGGTTCAGAAGTTTTGAGAATTCGTGATCTGGCTGAAGAATTTGGCAATCGCTTTGGCATCAAGCCCACGATTACTGGTACCGAAGACAAACTCGCGTGGTTGAACAATGCATCCAAGTCACACGCCATGTTTGGTCGTCCAGAAGTATCACTGGAACAGATGATCCAGTGGGTAGCCACATGGCTTGAACGCGGCGGTGCGACATTGAACAAGCCAACGCACTTTGAGGTCCGTGGCGAAGGATATTGAAACATGCAATCGTGGAGGAAATTTTTGAATGCTGGGCAAGTGATCCCAGCGTGTCCATTAGCACTCAATCATGACGGCTCATGGTCAGAGCGACATCAACGAGCGCTCGTCCGTTATTATGTTGAATCGGGTGCTGGGGGCTTAGCCGTGGGAGTTCACTCGACTCAATTCGCGATTCGCGATCCGCAGCATGCTTTGTACGAACCACTACTGAAACTGGTTTCGACATGGCTTTCAGAAACATTACCCTCTGCAACGCCTTTCATTCGAATCGCTGGGATTTGTGGACCAACGGCTCAGGCAACGACTGAGGCTGAGGTCGCGGCAAGTCACGGCTATCATGCTGGCCTTCTCAGTCTTTCTGCACTACATGCTGCATCGGAGGCGGAACTGATTCGTCACTGTGCGGCTGTCGCAAGCCTCATCCCGGTCGTTGGATTTTATCTGCAACCTGCCGTGGGTGGACGTGTGCTGTCTTATTCGTTTTGGCGCAATTTAGTAGAAAACGAACATGTCATTGCGATTAAGATCTCGCCATTCAATCGCTATCAAACTTGGGACGTGGTTCGCGCCGTGATGGATTCTGGACGCGGCGACTTGGCTCTGTATACCGGCAACGACGACAATATTATCGTTGATCTGCTCACGCCCTTTACATCGCGAGGAACGACTCGATTCATTGCTGGCGGATTGTTGGGCCAGTGGGCGGTATGGACACGCAGCGCTGTCCAGATGCTGAAGGACATTCAACAAGCTCGGTTGGCAGAGACTCTAGCCGTGGACTGGCTACGAAGAAACGTGGCCCTTACAGATGCCAACGCGGCCGTGTTCGATTCTGCCAATCGATTCGCAGGCTGCATTCCAGGGATCAACGAAGTACTGCGAAGACAGGGATTGATGGCTTCGAATCGTTGTCTGGACGCGAACGAAGTACTATCGCCTGGTCAAGCAAATGAACTGGATCGAGTCATTAACGCCTATCAGTGGCTAATTGACGACGAATTCGTTCGCAAGAACCTCGATCGTTGGTTGGCATAAGTCGATGACGGCTATGGAAGCATCACCATTTCCGAGCACAAAACTCCCATGGAAACGACAGTTACTCTCGAGGCGAAGTGATCTTGAGTGCACGAACTCTCACACAAGAGGTGTTAAAACCATCTCAACGGTGACGGAGTCTCGGTTGAACGAACCAACCGGACTCAAACGCATCGGAACGATCTCACCCATCAAGAGCGTGCCGCTTGACCCACAAGGCAGCGTACGTTACTCTACGTGAGGGGTCTACTTGCGCCCGTTCACAGCCATCCATACGATGATGCGATATTTTGATCATCAACGAACAAGTCGTTGTCACAACTGCTGCCAGCGATTGGCGTTTACGCTGATTGAGCTGTTTGTGGTGATCGCAGTCATTGGGATATTGGTCGGGATCTCACTGCCCGCGGTGCAGATGTCCCGTGAATCGGGGCGGCGAATGAGTTGCAGCAACCATTTGCGACAAATCGGTATCGCGTTGTCTGCGTTTGAATCAACGTACCAGAAGCTGCCGCCGGGCCGCGATGCTCGGCAGTCGCAAAACCATTCTTGGTCAACCCTAGCGTTGCCATTTCTAGAACAGCCAGCGATTTTTGAGCGATACGACTTCCGCACCGCTATGGATAGCCCTGGCAATGCGGTCGTCGGCTCGACGAACCTGGAAGTCTTTCGCTGTCCGTCCGCTGTGGACGAGTGGCCTGGGAAGTCGGACTACGGCGGGAATTATGGCAGTACGTTAACGGGCCTGTTACCTGGTTTTGGCCGAGGTCGCGGTTGGGACGCTGGGACACTATTGTCCATCGGCATTCCGCCAACTCCGGGTGTCTACTTTCGCCAGGCGCCGGTAGCGATGGCGGATGTCAGTGACGGGGCCAGCCATACGTTCTTGGTGCTGGAGAACGCGGATCGACCTGCGGCTGAAGGCGGCTTGTGGGTTTCCGGCCACAACTGCTTCGCCCAAGACAACGGACCGATCAACGGCAAGGATGACAATGAAATCACAAGCCGACATCCTGGCGGTGCGCATGGATTGTTGGTTGATGGCAGCACACAGTTTTTGACGGAATCAACCGACCTGCAGATACTTGGATCGCTGTGTACGCGAGCCGGGCGAGAGGTGATTGCCAGTCCTTGATGGTGGACGCTCCTCGGAGTGAGTTATAACAGACTCGGATTGCGAACTCGCCCAGTGCGACGACGTTTTCATTAATTGACCAAACTTGACTCGTTTAACTTGAGAGAATTGAATGATGAAAAAACTACCGATCTTCCTATTCTTTTGTTTCTTGGCGTTTCCGGCTCACTCATGGGTGCATGGTTCTTCCGACGAAGAAGTCACCGAAATTGACGTAGTCCTGAACAATCAATCGGCGCATGGCATCAAAATTCGGTATATCGAAGAGGATGGGATAAGTTCAGGTGTTGATAAAACAACCGAGATTACGGTGGAGCCGAATGAAACCGCGTCTCTCGCCGGAAAGGTTGATGTCAATTACACGTTGCGCGTGGCGTTAGTTGAACCGGAAGATTCGATTGCCGTATCGACGAGCTTTACTGCGGGGGAATCGGATATTGAATTCAATATTGCCGACGACTCAACTTCGCCAAGTTTGCTCTCACTAACAAGAGTGGGTGACGCGGTCGCGATGGCTCGCGAAGTCAGTGTGATGTTTGCTTCAACCGGTTTGCTGTCTCTGATGTTCTTGGTCGGTCGACGATTGGGACGTGCGCCGCGGCGGGACGAGCAATTGGGCAGCTAAAAGCGTCAGCGCCAATAGCGGACAAATCCAATTTATCGTCGCTCCGTACCTTGCGGCGAATGTTTGTAAATGGATAAGCGGCACAGCGGCAACCAGCGTCGCCGGAATGTCCAAAGCCGCTTGTTGTTCAACCGTGCCAACGGCTGAGATAACCGTCGTTGGCCCCGTGATGCCACAGCGTAGCAAGTAGCGGCGGTTTTCAATCGCACGGAACGTGGCGATTTGTTGGTGTTGCCACATTCCAGCCGAACCGTTGAAGATCGTGAGATTGTTCAGGTTCAACAACACGTCCGTTCCGGCGAGACATGTCTCGCGCACAGGTTGCTCCAATAGATCCTCGTAACATATCAACACACCCAGTCGTTCGCCGCTGGGCATTACCAGCGAATGTGCCGAGTCGCCGCTGATGTATTCACCGTGGCCGAGCAATTCACCCAGCATCGGAATGTATTGCTGGCCGACAACGTACTCGCCCCAAGGCATCAGCACACGTTTGTCGTAGCGGCCAATGATCGTTTCATAGGCATCGACGAGGTAAGCCGTGTTGTGGAACGGGCCCTCGACATTGGACAAGCCGGGAAAACTTGGGCCGTCACATAACAAGTGGCATCCCAAATCAGGACAAGGCCGCGGGTCCGTTTCGGTACTGCGTTTCACCATCGCACGCACTTCGGCCTCCAATCGAAAACTGTGTAAGTCCTTTGAGAATCCGCCGATCGAGGACTCGGGCCAAACGACCAAGTCGACTTGATCGCTGACCGCTCGCGATTGACTTTGCAGCGACTGGCGCATCTTCGCTCGGTTGGCGCCCGGTTGAATCAACGCGACTTTCAAGTGGGGTGATTCGTCGGCAATCCGCTCGATCTGGTCGATGCGATGAGTTCCCCACAGCGCCGATGCAACGACTAGCAAAACGGTCACGACAACGTGACCGAGAGTGATTCCGACCAAGCTGGCCCTCCCGTGGCTGCGATCGACCCTAGCTGAGGAAGGGTAAAGTGAATGGTGCAAGGCGTGCAGTGAGTACGCAAAGGCTGTGGAGGTCCAAACGACCAAGAATCCAACTCCCGGTGTTCCTACGAGTTCGACGCCTTGAACAAATGCCAGCCAACCAAGCTGCGTATGCGCGACTCGCCAGGGAAACAGATGTGGCCAGACCGCTTCCAGCGCCGTCCAAACAATCGGCCAAACCAGACAAGCATACCAACCACGCGGCCGAATGACGCCGACCAAAAAGCCCAGCATCGCGAAGCGGAATGCGTCCCAGACGAGCGAAACCGAAGCGAGCATCGTGCCACCGATGATACTGATGCCGAGACTGTCCGAGCCGACACCCGGCATCCAGTGAAAAACTGTCGCCGTAAACACGACGCCGGAGAGGAGTGAATATCGAAAGGCGAGATAAGCCGGTTTGTTGATCAGCACCGTGATCATCATCGTCATTCCGATCCACATCAGCGCAAACGTACGCTGGTCCAGGGTCGGAAGCGCCATCAACAATCCAGCAAGCGAGGTTACGACGATTGGCAACATGTTGTGGCTCTTGAATAGGAAGCCCCAGGCCGTGGGCCTTGGCTATGCAAAAGAGTCGCCTTGCGGGCCGAAAAAAGGAAATCGCTGCGCATGGACACAATTGTGTATAACAACGACGGCTGACGCCATCGGCCGAGAATGTTTCGGCCTCCGGCCCAAATCAATCGCACTTACTTCAGCACCCTCGGAAGTTTGGGGTGGTTCGAACGAGCGAAGCGATGCTCGGGGAGGAGGGACCACGCATATTCAGCGTTGTCGTCAGCATGGATGCCGCTCGTTGAAAACCGCAATAAACGCTCGTTTTCCTCGTCCGATTACAATTTCCGTGAAATAGTTCCTAAGAAAACCTTTCCTGGCGAGTCATCCTATATGAGAGGATGATTGGGTCGTGATTGTTGATCGCCATGCTTATCGAACTGAACTCATGTTGAAACCGACCTCGCGAGTCAATCAGCCAGTTGAAGAGGGTGCGCACCTGCTCACCCTGCGGGACGTGTTTGAATCGCAGGAGTCGACGCTGCTTCGGTACGCATTCTCGCTGACAGGCCGTCGAGCGGTTGCCGAAGAGATTGTGCAAGACGTTTTTCTACTGCTTCACACTCGCTGGGACCAGGTCGATGATCCACCCGCTTGGCTTGTTCGGTGTGTTCGGAACAAGGCGTTTGACTACATCCGCAATCACAAACGGGAACCACTCAGCATCAGTGCGAATACTTCACCGGCAAACATTGACGAACAGGAATCGCCCGAAGACATGCTGTTGCGTATGGAAGCGATGGGCAGGTTGCGGGACGCTTTGCTGGAACTCAGCGACACGGACCGGCAATTGGTGACGTTGAAATATTTCGAAGACCTCCGCTACAGCGACATCAGTGCACAAACAGGGTTAAGCATCAGCAACGTTGGCTATCGGTTGCATCATATTTTGAAGCAGCTTGCCGAAAAGCTGCGGAATCGTGGAATCGACGAACAGTCATGAATGAAGAATCTCACAACCAGCGCATCGACCCCGAACTCGAAACTCGCGTTGCCGCACTCGTGCTTGGCGAAGCGTCACCCTTCGAGCGTGATCAGCTATCGAAAACGATTGAACAGCGTCCTGAATTGGCAGCGCTGATACAACAACTGACATCCGTTCATAATCTGCTGCAGGATGCTGCAAAGAGCGAATTGCCATCCGAAGACGATGATTGGAAGTTATCCGCAGAAAAACGCAAACACCTCTTGGCTGTGCTGAGCGGAGAATCGAACGAATGTGATGTGGTGCTGCCTGAAACGCAAACATCGAACATATTTTCATTGTTTAGGCGTCCGTCGCTGTGGGGCCTGCATCGAGTTGCGGCGATCGCGGTCGGTGCTGGATTGTTCGGACTGATGTTGATGTCGACGTTGTTCCTTCGCAGGTCCAGTTACCTCGCACTAACCCAACAAGCTGGCTTTGAACGCGAGTACATGGCGGACGGCGAAGTCTACATGGCTGAATCTGCTTCAGAGCCTGGACTGTACTTCCGCAATGACGGTGCCGACTTTGGCACAATTTCGGGCGACACTCATCCGGCTCCGACAACCATCAATGAACCCGACTACTTAGGACGTGGCTACGCGAAAGATCCGAAATCAGCTTTGTCATCCAATGGCGAAAGCCTCGATGTTGATGCGTATGGCAATGCAGGCGCTGGGTCCGGCGAGTCTCAAATTCAACTCGAGCGACTTGGCAAGGCTGTTCAATTGGAGGACGAAACCCACAGCTACTCGGTAAACGGTCCCGAACCAGCGAAACCCTCGGCAGTTCCTTCAAGCGACTTAGATGATCGGCCAACGCTTCGTTTTGCCGAATCCGATTTGAGTCAGCGGAAGTCAGAAGCCACCTCGGCCAAACGTTCGAGCGGATTGGACAAATCGCGGATTGCTGGGCGAGGAATTGCGTTGGGCGATGTAGATAACGAGCGCGACGGACTACCAAGTAGCGGTTGGGTGGAGTCCGGAGTAGCCAGTGAGCAAGAACAGAGGAAGTTGTGGATGATGCGGGGTGGCGTTGATGGCAACCTCCCAATCGACACCAATAACCCCACCGCGCCTCCGGTATCTCTGCCAGAGATCGCAAGTTTAGGCATTGAAGAAAAAGAAAAGCGATTTGATGACGGCACCATCAATCATTCGTTTGACTACGTCATGCCCACGCCCGCACCGTCATCGTCGTTCGCAATCCCAGAAAACCAGCCGATTATTGCCGGTAGCAAACTGAATCGAAGCGAAGTCGCTGAGGAAATCGTCTTATCAGAATCACTCGACATTCACACTTCTCGACTGCGAAGGCAAGCGAATCGCGGCTCTCAGCCGGCGAGTATCTCCGCGGTTGATAAGTCGTTACAAGAAAAAAAATCAGTCGTTGGTCTGGACGAGACTCGTACTGCTGTCGAACCCTATTCAACATTTTCGTTACACGTTAGCGATGTGTCCTTCAAGCTCGCTCAGGCAACTTTGGCACGGGGCGAATGGCCGGATGCAGCGAAAATTCGTATCGAAGAGTTCGTGAATGCCTTCGACTATGGCGATCCGTTGCCTCACCGCGACGAAAAGGTTTCCTGTCGTCTGGAACAGTCCGTTCATCCATTTCTGCAACAAAGGAACTTGCTTCGTGTTTCCATGCGAACGGCGGCTGCGGGGCGTGCGGAAGATTCACCGCTGCGTCTTACTTTCTTGATGGACAATTCGGGATCGATGGAACGCATCGATCGCCAACATACCGTTCGTCGCGCGTTCTCCCTATTGGCTCAGCAACTCAAAGCGATCGATCAAGTGACTTTGATTAGTTTTGCACGTCAGCCGCGGCTGGTGGCGGACAAAATCAGTGGATCACAAGCGAGCGAACTTGTTCGTCTGGTTGATGAGTTGCCCAGCGAGGGCGGAACGAACCTCGAAGCGGCACTGCAACTGGCGTTCGAAAAAGCACAGGAGCAACAAGTTGATGGTGCACAAAACAGAATCGTTCTGCTGACCGATGGTGCCGCCAACCTTGGTGATGCAAAACCAGAAAGTCTGGCACGGTTGATCACGACGATGCGTGATGAGGGCATCGCGTTCGACGCGGCTGGAATCAGTGCCGAGGGTTTGAACGATGAAGTTCTTGAAGCTCTCACGCGGCAAGGTGATGGGCGTTACTACCTACTCGACTCACAGGAAGCAGCTGACGACAGATTTGCAAACCAAATTGCCGGAGCACTGCGTCCCTCGGCAAAAAACGTGAAAGTGCAAATTGAGTTTAATCCCAAGCGAGTGGAGAGCTACAAGCTATTGGGATTCGAGAAGCACCGGCTGCAGAAAGAAGACTTCCGCAACGACACCGTGGATGCTGCCGAGATGGCCGCAGCGGAAGCTGGTGTAGCTGTCTACCAATTCGAGGCAAACCCCGATGGTGAAGGTGACATCGGATCTGTCTCGGTGCGTTTTCGTGATCTGTCAAGCGGACAAATGGTCGAGAATCGTTGGCCGATTCCGTACCAAGCTGATGCGTCTCGCTTGGACCAAGCTACAGCATCACTTCGGATTGCCGCTGCGGCCGCACTCTTCGCAGCGAAGCTTTGCGGTGAGCCGCTAGGCGATTCAGTCGACCTAAAAACGCTTGCTGATTTGATTGCCGGACTGCCCGATCAAGAACGCCAAGCCAAACGTGTTCAGCAACTGCTATCCATGATCAACCAAGCTCGCCAGTTGACTGGTGATTGAGGGAAAGACACCAAGTGTCAACTTGGATTCTTGCAATGTTTTTGCAATTGATTGGTTTCGTTTTGACAAACACCCACCACTTTTCTGGCAAATTGAATTGAGCAATCGCACACTCCAGAGCATCCAATCATGAACACGAGACCGGTATTAATTGCGTCGTTGGGTTTCCTAGTTATCGTTTGTTGGATGAGTCTTCCCGCACCTGCCCAGGACGAATCGGGGCGGACAACCATCAATGGCTTGATCGCCGGCGATGGAACAGGAACGTTAATCTTCGAAGCCAGAGGAAAGTTGCCTGAACCGCCGGTGTTCTTTACAGCCACAGCTCGTTCCACGGCAAAAGTCGGAACCGATCGTATTGAGCAAGTCGTGCAGTTAAATGCCGAAGTGATTCAAGGGACAGCCAAGACGCTGAGTTTCGGATTCAGTGGCGACGGCGAGATCACTGAGGTTAAAGCCAAGAACCTTCGCTCCTGGTCCGTTCGTCTGCAAGATTCCGAGCGGTTTCTTGATCTGCATCTGGTTGAAGGAACCGTCGACCTGAAAGCCGTTCTCAAGATACGTTCTACCAAGCTACAGCTTCCGACGGTCGTTGACTTGGCGCATCTGTCTTCAGGCGACGCCGTCGGTTTCGATTCCATTGTGAACGTGAATTTTGCCGCAGATGTCGCAGGGACAGTTATCGACGCACGAGGATTTTCTCCGCTGGAACCAGAGGAGCAAACGATCCGGTTTCAATCGGCAACCGGCGGTCTGATCAAGTTGTCGCTCGATCGCGAAGGTGCGTCGCCAGGTCGGGTTGAACTGGTCGATACAACACTAAAAGGCGAACTGCATCCCAATGGTAAGTCAGTCCAGTTTGAATTTCGCAGTACTGCGCACGTTCGCGAACCCAACACAGCGATCGACTTGCTATCAGGCAATGCGGCAATCAGTGAAGTACCGACCGACGCAAATTATCGCGTGCGACTAACGACGACCAACGACCAACCGACTTATCAATTGGTTTTCACCGAGTCGGGTACATTTCCCATCGAAATAAGTTTTGTCGCCTCATTGGGTGCTTCCGCATCTGAGGGCAAAAGCATGGACTTTATAATTGCAGCCAGTGCGATTGTTCCGTTGGAGCTAAATGGCCTGGGTACCGACCTTGCATTTGACGGTGACCAGGCATCGGTCGTTCCCGTACTAACCGCCGACACTTGGTCGGGTTTCTTACCTGCCACAGGGCGCGCGAAGTTGCACTGGAAAGCTGCGCGTCAAGCAGGCGAAGGCAAACTGTTCTTTACCACCACCGCTCAGGTCGAAGTGAAGGTTGGTGCTGGCTTGATGCAACAAGAACACCGCATTGATTACAAAGTCTTACAAGGGGAACTGAAGTCACTAAGTATTCAGTTGCACGGCCCCGGTGAAGTTCTTGATGTTCAGGGTAACAACCTTGTCGGCTGGAAGGTGAGCGGCGAGGACGAGAAACGTCGGTTGGATATAAGCCTGAGTCAGGCGGTTGTGAATGAAAGCCAAGTGATTGTGCGAAGTCAGATGCCGCTTGAAGCATTTCCGGTTCGAGTGGAAGCGATGCGTTTGAATCCTATCGGCGCGATTCGGCATTCTGGTTTTTTGCGTCTAACGAACTTAGCCTCGGTGCGACTTGAGCCCATAGAACTTTCGGGATTGACTCAGTTATCACCGGACCAATTTCCAGGCCCGGCGATTGAAGCTCGGCAAGTTTTTGTCTATCGATTTCCTGCCGCAGAGAATTCCTTCTCGGTGGCTGCGGATCGTATCCAGCCCGAGATCAACGTTGCTGAACTTGTACTTTACGAATTAGCCGAGACGGATCGAGTCATTCGCGGAGACATTGAGTTGGATATTCGAGAGGCGCCAATTCGCGAATGGGACTTTGTTGTGCCCTCGGACTATTCCGTTGTCTCGGTCACCGGTGCTAGCGTGGCAGACTACATCTCGGCTTCCGAAGAGGTCGATGGACGACGTAACCTGAAGGTGGTTTTCAATCAGGACGTGATCGGACGACAGCTTGTAACGTTGCAATTGGAAAAAAGTGAGGCTGCTGCGGCGGGTGATTGGGAGTTGCCACGAATTGAATATCCAGACGCGAAGACGGTTCGCGGCGACATTGGCATCATCGGTGCGCCTGGATTCCGAATCACCGTGGGCACAACCGAATTGCTTGTTGAAAAGCCCCTGTCGTATTTTCCAAAGCCATCTGCACACTTGCAGCAGGCCTTTCGCATCCGAGAACCGAACTGGACGGCAACGATGCACATTGAAATGCTCAATCGCAGCATTCAATCCGATGTGTTCCATCTTTATTCGTTAAGTGATGAAACGGTCTATGGCAGCGCGCTCATCAACTATTTTGTAACCGGTTCGCCAGTATCTCAGTGGAGAATCGCTGCCCCAGCGACTTTGGGCAACGTTTTGGTCGATGGCCAGGACGTTCGCACATGGCGACGAGAGGGTGACGAGTTGATCGTTTCCCTGCATCAACCGGTGATGGGTGCCTACACGCTGTTGGTGACTTTCGAAGAAAAAACGAGTGAGAATCTGGGATCGTTTCGCGCCGGACAAATCACTCCGCTCGAAGTGCAGGGCGAACGAGGCTACATCCAAGTCGTTAGTCCCACGCAAGTAGAAATCACTACGGAATCGATCTCGGAAGAGATTCTCAAGTTGGACCCGTTGGAATTGCCCGCAGAATTTCGTCTGCTCAGCACAGCGCCTCCGCTCGGAACCTGGCAGTATACCGAGCGGCCGTTCGATATGAATCTTAAGGTGACATGGTTCCAGCCCGGTACGATGGTGGCGCAAGTCGTGGAGTTCTCCGAAGCCAACAGCCGTGTCTCTCAAGATGGCGAACTAGTCACCGAGGTAGTCTATTTTGTCAAATCGCGCGGTCAGCGAACGATGAAGGTCCAGCTACCTGGCGAGCCCGTGCGACTGTGGGAAGTTTCCGTCAACGGCAAACCTGTGACGGCTCGGCAAACGGATGACGCCACGCTGATCCCATTACCCGGTGGCACCGATCCCAACATTCCAATCGAAGTGAGTTTGCGATTGGGAAAGCCGGCGGTTGACCCATCGCATCCTGAACTGATGCTGCCCATCGTTTTTGCACCCGTATTAAAAACACTATGGAATGTTGTCGGCGACGAAAACTATGCGCTCCTACCCAGTGGTGGAACCGTTACTCCGCCCATCCCTGTTCGTCGACCAACCGGGTTTGAGTGGGTTGCAAAACGGGGAATCGTTTTTTTAACTCTGATTTCTTTATTCACCAGCAGTGGCTTTTGGTTGACATCGCCAACAAATCAGCGACCGGTGCGAATGACCCTTGGTTTGGTGTCCCTCATCATTGCAGTATGCATGTGCTTCTTAGCCGCAATGATGGCGTTTTCGCAAACTGGACCACCATCGCCATTGCAACTGAGTCTGCCGATACTTTCGACAGGTGAAACCATCCAGCTGCAAGTAGCCAACACGCCGCTGTGGCGAGTCAACCTCTCATGGATCGGACTTGCTTCTATGTTCGTAGGTTGCGTGGCCATTGCTTGGTCACTTAAGAAGGCTAGCGAGCGGTTGGTAATGCCACTGCGCTGTGGCGGTATCGTGTTGATAGCGTTAGGAGTATTGTTGCAAGGCGATTCAGCACCTTGGTTCTTTCTACTGCTTGCAGTCGCGATCTTGATCGCGTTATTGATTCCACGATTTACGCAATCGTTTCGACGACTCGTGGAGTTTAATAAGCGTGACAAAGTGAGAGATACCACTGTCGCTCCTGGACCGGCTGTTCCGTCGATCATTGCACTTGCGTTTACGATATGTTTGGCGAATTCAGGCATGGCCGCGGTGCCAGACGGGTTTCAGTCCGCAGATTTGATTGAGCAGCAATGGCAGGTCACGCATCAAAACGCACATCTTGCAGCAAGTGGAACAGTTCAGCTCTCCGGTAGAGCGGGTGATCAATTTATCTTGCTACGTGCGCCAGCCGTACTGACTCGTTTCGAAAGCAATGAACTGCGGTTGACGAAAATTGAAATCGCAGATGAAGGCTTGGCTTATATCATCAGTATTCCCGTCGGTGACGATCGCGAGCCGCTAGCGGAAGATGCGAAATCTGGTCCATTGACAAAAACACATCGAGCGACGTTTGAGTATCAACTGGAATCCATCCGGCCGAGTGACGGTATTCCGGTACTTACAGGCACCGCATCTGTCCAGAGGGTTCATGTCAGCTACGATGAACCAGGCTGGGAGGTGCACTGTCCTACCGCAATACGAATCGAAGCGGCTGACGAACCCGATGCAACGAAAGCTAGCGTGTTGCTGGGACTCGGAAGAGCAACTTTGTTTCTCCGACCGCACGCCCGGGACGTTACCAATGAAAAAACTCAGTTCTTTGTTGAGACTTCCAATCTTTATTTGCCGGGGCCTGGTGTGGTTGATGGTCGACATCGGCTGCACATCCGAGTGTCACAGGGGCGTGTCGCCGATTTGGACGTGTTGGTGCCTAATGGGTTGACGGTCAGCGCGGTGACTGGTCCTGTTGGCTCTTGGCAGTTTGATGCAGATTCAGGTGGGTTGAAGTTAGAAATCGAACCTGCACAATCCCAAGCCTTTGACGTCATCGTCGAAACTCAGCGTGGTCTTGATCCGCTACCGGCGGAAGTGAGTTTGGCTCCCTTGCAAGTAACACGTGCCGATGGCGAAGTTGGATTGATGGCCGTTGCGTTTGGCCCCGATGCACAACCAGAAAAGTCACAGCCGGATCGATTGTCAGCAGTTAACTTGAGTGATTTTGACACCAGCTTGTTGCCAAACTCACAAGCGGTGTTACATCGAGTTTATCGCTATGGTTCCGAAGGCGGAAGACTATCGTTGCGTGTAGCGCCCGTCGATCCTGAAGTTCGTGTTTCCAGCAATCAGATCCTTTCGCTCGGTGACGAGCGAATCGTACTGGGCATCAACGCCTCAGTTGATATAACTCGAGCAGGCCTATTCCAATTGAGCTTTGTTCTGCCTGACGGACTCGAAGTTGAATCGCTCACCGGTCCGGCGCTGCACCATTGGACCGAGCTGACAGAAGGCGACTCGCGCCAGATTATTCTTCACCTAAACGGAAAGACGATCGGCAGTCAGTCGTTTGCTGTGACTCTGTCAGGACTTGCACCAATCAACACGGGCGAATGGAAGATTCCGCGATTTATTCTGAACGAAGCGGCCCGACAATCCGGCGAGCTAATCGTTCGGCCAACCACGGGTATTCGCTTGCGAACAGTATCACGTCAAAACGTTTCGGAAACGGATCCACGAACCATGGGCGGTGAAGCACAAGGCTCACTGGCATTTCGCTTGTTACAGAAAGATTGGGATCTTGTTCTGGGTATTGAAAAGCTCGATCCGTGGATCACGGGCCGAGTTCTACACGACGTGACGCTACGTGAGGGCCAAACGCGTTCGACGATTGTCGCAAACTTCGATGTGCAAAATGCGTCGATTCGAACTCTTCAAGTCGTGCTTCCCCTCACCGATCAAGACGAAATCAAGACGCTTCGCGCCAGTGGCAGCACCGTCAGCGACTTTGTGCGAGTGAATGCGGATTCAAGTGTCTGGGAAATACAATTCAAGCGGCGTGTTGTTGGAAAAGTTGATTTTCGTATCGAATATGAGAGGCGTGGAGATCGCGAGAATGACAACGAAGCCCTGATGCCTGCCGATTTTCCGCAAGCCCGCCAACTTGCGTACTACTATGCCGTTCGTGCCGGTGGCCGCTTGGAATTGGAACACAACCTTCTTACCGACGGATGGCAGCAACTGGACTGGAGCATGGTTCCGGCCCACCTCCGCGAAGCCGAGAATCGTATTGCTCCGATGTTCGCTCTTCGTGCCACGGCACCGCAAATTCCTTTAGTTGTGCACGCCAAACGACATTCACTAGCTGATGCACTTAAGTTGCGTGTAGCGGACGGCTCGTTGACGACGGTACTGTCACCCAACGGTGATCAACTGACAGCGGTTGAAGTTACGATTGAAGTCATCCAGCGTAGCAGCCTGAACGTGGGTCTTCCCGAAGGCGGTGAACTATTCAGCATCTTCGTCAACGGCGAGAGTGTTAACTCCATTCGTCAGGCAGGGAATACAAACGCATGGCAGTTTTACATTCTTCCAGGGATCGATGATCGCACAGCAAAAGTTCGCTTTGTTTACTCGGTCACCGGCGATCAACTGCGTCACTTGAAGTTGACGAGCCCAGAATTGAACGTGCCATTGGAGAACATTCAGTGGAACGTGATTGCTCCGAAGGGTTTTGAATTGACCGACAGTGACGGAAATCTTGAATTAACTCGCCAAACGCATCAAGCAACATACGACCGCGACTCATATCTGTCCAAAGCCAGCGGTCGGCGACAGATCCAAGCACAGCAAGCAGCGCAGCTTCTGGAGCAAGCCAATCAATTTCTCCAAGCTGGTGATCAAACCAAGGCTCGCTGGGCACTCAATAGTGTCGCCAACCAGTACGCATTGGACGCTGCTTCGAATGAAGATGCTCGCGTACAACTAGAAAACCTGCAAACGCAGCAAGCGATCGTGGGACTGAATACACGACGCCAGCGCTTGTATCTGGACAACAATCCCGATGACGTGACACTGGCCGAAAACCAACAGCTTCGCGAAGCGGCTGTCGACAACCCGATTTTGCAACAAGACCAGCTGAATTTTCGGCCTCAGCAACTGAGTGAATTGCTGGGCGGAAACACCACCGAAGACAACGCCAACTTAGAGCAGCTTGCCTGTCGGTTGGTCCAGCATCAACGCACCGCAGAACTGGCTCCGCAAGCCATCATCATTGGCCTGCCGGAGGAAGGATTGATGTACACGTTCAGCCGTAGCGTGCAGGTTGCGGAGAATGCACCGCTTGAGCTTGAACTAGAATTTGAGTTACAACGTCGCGTTCATCTCTGGCAAACGGGATTAGCAATCGCGTCGCTGCTTGCATTGGCCGGCATTTTCGCGTTTGTTCCCACTCGGTGGCCCCGGCAATTGGCTGACTGATGCTCCATATGACATTTCCTAAAAATCGTAATGCATCATTCCTTGCTCAGCTTTTAAGACTAAATCGAAGTCTTGCGGTCGCGGTGACTGCCAACAGTACGGCGGCAGCAGATAACGCAACGGTCAATGAAGTCGCGCCGGCCAGTCGCCCCCAGAGGATCGAGCCGCTGGACATCGAGAAAGCCATAGCCGTCAAATAGCATCCCATGCCGCGAGCACGAAGTCGACGAGGCAACGTTATTTGTGCCATCGTATTGAGTGTCGTTAGCGAGATCATCCAACCGACGCCCATCACGATACAGGCAACGATCGCGAAAAACACACTCTCGGTTTGGCTAAGCAACATCAAGCCACCGGCAAACACCCACATGGCGATCGATACGGCCCAATCGACGCCAAGTTGGGACCTTAATCTGGGCAAGATTGCCGCCGCGATGACTGCTCCGAATCCGACGGACGTGACCAACAATCCGAAGCCGCGTGAATCCAGTAACAGACTTTCTCGGGCAACGAGCGGCAACAGCGACCATAGCGAACTCGCTGGAAGCACGAACATCACCACTCCGACCATGACGTGACGCATGACAATCGTGCGAAAGACGTATCGTAAACCTTGCACAAGCGACAAGCTGAACGATAACCCGCGTGTTGATTCCGTTCGATCACGTCGCCAACGAAGGAGCACGCAGATCACGCCAGCAAAGGATGCTGCGTTGAGAGCAAATGCGCTCCAAGCTCCTGACGCGGCGATCATCGTGCCGCCGAGTGCCGGGCCCACAGCGCGAGCGAGGTTGAAACTGATACTGCCCAGCGCGACGGCTTGTGGCAACTGGCTGCGAGGCACTAACTCCGGCACAGAGGCTTGCCAGGTAGGCACATGAACGACAAGTCCCAGCCCAATCATAAAGGTCAATACCAACAGCCCCCATGAGTTGATCGATTCTGTCGCAGTCAGTACGGCCAATGAAACGGCCGTGACCAACAACAGACACTGTGTCGCTAATAACAGTCGCCGACGGTCGATGCGATCAGCGAGCACGCCAGCCGGGATGGCCAACAACATGACTGGAAGCGCCATGGATGTACGCACCGCAGCCACCATTTCCGGCGATGCGTCCAAACTGGTCATCAACCAGCTTGCACCCACCTCGTGTACCCAAGTCCCAAGGTTAGAAATCAACGATGCCAGCCAGAATCCGCGAAACACACGACTTCGCAGAGGCTCCCAGGGCGATAGCGTTGTGGACGATTCGGGTGCAGGCGATAACGACAAAACAATCCGTTCTCTGATGTGAACTCAGCTACCTAATGTCGTCGCTAAGTAGCACAAGGTCGAGCCCCTATCCGAACTTGCTTGCGAACAAGCACAATTATTTTTTCTTTTTTCCTTTCTTGCCGCCGCGAGGTTTAGTCTGATCATCCATCGACAGTTTCGCCAGCTCTGAAAAACTATCTGTTTGTTGTTGCCAGACATTTTCCAGTTTACGCACTTGCTCGGGCATCGCCGACGCTAGATCGTTTTGTTCCGCACGATCCACTTTCAAGTCGTACAACTCCCAAGGTTCACCTTCGGCAGCGACAAGTTTCCAATCGCCAACTCGTACTGCGCGGTTGCCTTCATGTAACCACCACAAGCTGTCGCGAGCGATCACTGCATCCGATGCGAACGCGGGAACAAGACTTTTCCCAGGTGCCTCCGGAACGTCACCGCCGTCATCGAGATCGGGTTTCTTAACTTTCGCAAGTTCAAGGATCGTCGGCACGATATCGACAACGTGAGCTGACGTGTGTCGCAGTTCACCGGTGGCTGCGATTCCCCTTGGCCAATGAGCAACAAGCGGAGTGCTGATTCCGCCTTCATGCACCCATGTCTTGTGCCGACGATGTGGGGTGTTGCAAGCACTGGAAAAACCAGGTCCCAGGCACAGATAAGTCGCCGCGCTTCCCGGCGCTGCTTGAGGGTTGTGGCCACCGTTTCGCACCATGATTTCGGCGCTAGCACCATTGTCCGACGCGAACAAAATTAGGGTGTTCTCAAACACGCCCATCGCTTCAAGCTGCGAAATGATACGTCCGATTTCCTGGTCCATCCGATCCACCATCGCCGCGTGGATCGCCATTTTGGTTGCCTGAAATCGCTGCTGTGCCGCAGTCAATTGCTCCCAAGGTAACGGTCGATTCACTTCGTCAGGGCCAAGTTTTTCCATCGCATCGGGAAAAGCATACGGCGGCCCCACTTCGGGTTCCAACGACGATAAAGTTGTTGACGTGATGCCCATTTGCTTTTGTCGGGCATAACGCGCCTCACGCATCGCATCCCAACCCGCAAGGTACTTGTCGCGATACTTGGCAATGTCCTGGGGCAGCGCGTGTAATGGAAAGTGCGGTGCTATGAACGGGATGTAGTGAAAGAACGGAGCCTGAGAGTAATTTTCGGCGTGGTCCTTCAAGCACTCGATGGCATGATCGGCTGTGGCAATCGTCGCGTAGTATCCGTCTTCGTTAGCTGGAACTTTTACCGGCGTATCGTCAATCGAGTTGCCTGTTGAGGTGAAGAAGTTTCCCTGGTTTTTCATGTCCAGCGAGCGATCAAAACCAGCGTCCAAAACTTTGCCGTCGATATGCCACTTGCCGCTGTGATAACTGCGATAACCGGCGGCATTCAAGTACTCCGGCAACAACTTTGCCCAAGTCTGACGGACGCCCTGGCCACCTCCACCGAGTCCAGGCAGCGCGTCGCGGTGGATCTGCTGGGCATAATAGCCCGACAACAATGCACCACGAGTCGGCCAGCAACGGGCCGTATTGTAAAACTGTGTGAATCGAAGTCCGTTACTTGCTAACGAATCCAAGTGCGGCGTATCGATCTCCCCGCCATAGCAGCCAAGATCCGAGTACCCCATATCATCAGCGAGTATGAAGACCACGTTGGGCCGGTCGCTCGAAGCGGCACACAGCGATACCGAGAACACACTTTGAGCAAAGAGTAGTGTCACCGTCACGGTCGCGAGTGTTATTGCTTTGTGGAGCAACCTTAAAGCACTCGTCAACTTGGCAAGGAACTGAATCATGTGGAATCCCATGGGGTGAATGACGAACGTCGCAACCCCAGTGTCTTCTCTTGTATTTCGCAAGTCAATTCCCAGGTATCTGCCTCGCTGTGTATCACCTGGAGGCGTCGCACGGTACGATTGGTTGGGTGCGGTAGCTTGCGATGTAGGTGCACTACCGGACACCACGAGAGGTGAAACTTGAATTCGAACTCAGATGAGACTGCGATGATGAACCCAGTGCTGCTTGGAATTGCTTTGGTGATTGTTTCGTTCATTGCTAACGCTAGCTTTGCAATTGAAGCTGATAGGCCCAATGTCGTGATCATTTTCATTGATGATATGGGCTATGCTGACATTGAGCCCTTCGGTAACACGCAAGTTCGCACGCCTCATTTAGCTCGTCTTGCAAAGCAAGGCCGCAAGTTCACGAGCTTTTATGCTGCGCCGGTGTGTTCGATGTCGAGAACGAATCTGCTCACCGGTTGCTATAACGCTCGCGTTTCAATGCCAGGGGTGTTGTTCCCAAATAGCGAAGTCGGACTATCGCCAGGCGAAACGACGATCGCAGAAATGCTGAAAGACAGGGGATACGCAACCGCTTGTGTTGGCAAATGGCATCTGGGCGATGCACCGGAGTTCATGCCGCTCACTCAAGGCTTTGATCACTATTTCGGGCTACCCTATAGCAACGACATGACGGCAGGTCGGAAAGGCAAGAATGGTGTCATGCCTCCTTTGCCTCTGTTTCGTGATACTCAAGTTCTGGAAACGGAGCCGGATCAATCGCAACTGACACGTCGCTACACGGAGGAGGCAGTTGACTTCATCAGGAAAACGACGGCAGAGAAAACTCAGCGGCCGTTCTTTTTGTATCTGCCACACACCATGATCCATTTTCCGCTCGCTGCTTCCAGCGACTTCAAAGACAAGAGCAAGATGGGGTTCATTGGCGATACGATCGAAGAGATCGACTGGTCAGTAGGCCAGATCATGGAAACACTTCGAGCCTGTGAGGTTGACGACAACACGCTGGTTATATTTACGACCGACAACGGACCGGCGAAACGCGACGCGCCGCCACTGCGGGGAAGCAAGGGATCGAATTTCGAAGGCGGGGTGCGTGTCCCCACCATTATTCGCTGGCCCGGCCATATCCCCGCCGGCACAAGCTGTGACCAAATTTGCGGCACAATTGACCTGCTGCCCACGCTGGCAAAGATCGCTGGTGCTACGGTGGATTCGCATCGGACAATTGACGGTGTCGATATCTCGACCCTGTTGATCAGCGCGAACCCGACAGGGGGCCGCGATACGCATTTGTACTTTAACGCGGCTCAGCAACTGGTCGCCATCCGCGAGGGTGATTGGAAACTCTTTATCAAGAGCCAGCGACCTACGAAGGTTGATCCGACAGCGCTCTACAATCTGAAAGATGACATTGGCGAGAGTCGCAATGTTGCTGCGGAGTACCCCGATTTGGTGCAGCAATTGATGAACAAGGCAAAAACGGCCGCAGCCGAGATCGAATCGAGTAAACGGCCCGTGGGGCTAGTTCAAACAAACTGAGTTTCACTGCTTACAAATGTCTGGCCGATACGATAATCAAGTATGGCAGGCAGGGCGAGCATGTGAAAAATCTACGCATTTTCGCGCAATTCCTCATGGAATGGTTATACCGCCCGGCACTAGACTAAGCATTCGTTTTTCTCAACGTGTATGTTGACCTTCCGGCTCGATAGCCCCGTAAACGATTCGGGGTGACCTCAGCTTCTTGACTGATTGCGTTGTGTTGGTGTCATCCCAAGACGCGCAATGCTTTGGATATATCAATGAGTTCTCTGTACAAAACATTTGTAGGCGTCGGTATTCTGTTCGGATGGTTTTTGGTTCAGTGCCCTACGGGTGCCGACGAACCGCAGACGCCACCGATCGCCGATGAACTGTTCACCTACACGGATGTCGAAGCCAAGATTCCGAACTATACGCCCGGTGCGCGTTGGGGAACTCAGGACGCTCCACTGTCGTTAATGCAAGACCCTCTTCCAGCCGAAAAGTCGATGAAGACTTATGCGATGCCGAAAGATTTTCATTTGTCGCTATGGGCCAAAGAATCGAACGAGAACTGGCCAAGCAGCACCCAATCGAGTGCCAAGGTGAGTGACGTCGATGTCACAGGAGAGCGGTTCGCTGGCATCATGGGCAAGCCAATCGCCATGAACTGGGACGAACGGGGGCGATTGTGGATTTGTGAAACGATCGATTATCCCAACGAGTTGCAGTCATCGCCTGGGCAAGGGCGTGACAGAATCAAAATTTGCGAAGATACCGATAACGATGGACAGGCCGACACGTTCACTGTCTTTGCACAGCACCTGAGCATTCCGTCGACGCTGGTTTGTTATCGTGGCGGAGCGATTGTTCAAGACGGTACGAAGACCATTTTCCTTAAAGACGTGGATGGTGATGACGTCGCTGATTTCCGCCAAGAACTGATTACCGGTTGGGCGATGGGCGATACTCACGGAGGTGTCAGCAATTTTCAATATGGTCCAGACAACTGGATTTGGGGGATGCAGGGGTACAATAATTCGGAGCCGATTATCAACGGCCAGGCTCAAATGCGGTTTCGGCAGGGATTCTGGCGATTCAAAGTCGTCGCCGGTGTGGCGGACGATTCTGCTCCAGCGTTTGCACTCGACAAGCAATCGGGCAAGCCCGCCGAGCAAGCGTCCGCTTCGTTCAACGACCACACGATTCGTGTCGACGCACTCGAGTTTATGCGGGCAACCAACAACAACACGTGGGGGCTTGGTTTTAGCGAGGAAGGTTACGTATTCGGATCAACCGCGAACGGTTGCCCCAGCGTCCACATGCCGATTCCAAATCGTTATTTCGATCAGGTTGCCGGTTGGTCCCCGCAGACACTGGAACGAATTTCGCCCACGAACAATTTCCAGGCGATCGACAAATCGCTGCGACAAGTTGACAACCACGGTGGCTATACCGCCGCTTGTGGTGCGTCGTTGTATACCGCTCGCAATTACCCCAGTGACTGGTGGAACAAAGTGTCGATGGTTTGCGAGCCGACCGCCCACCTAGTCGGCGGATTCGTTCTTGAGAAAGACGGTGCGGGATACAAGAGCAAAAACCTTTTCAACGTGATTGCTGGTATCGACGACTGGGCAGCACCGATCATGTCCGAGGTTGGGCCTGACGGTAACGTTTGGATCCTCGATTGGTACAACTACATTGTCCAGCACAACCCAACGCCTAATGGTTTTCAAACTGGGAAGGGCGGCGCCTACGAAAGCGACTTGCGTGACAAACGATTTGGACGCATCTATCGCCTTCTCTATGCGCAGAATGCTGTGCCAACGCACACAATGCAACTTGCCAATGCATCCAATGCCGAATTGGTCGAAGCATTGAAGAGCGACAACTTCTTTTGGCGTCGAACGGCACAGCGACTGCTCGTTGAGCAAACGGCAACCGACCAACCAACGCTCGACGCATTGATCGCTCTTGTAAGCAATGACAAAGTCGACGCAATTGGACTCAATGCCGCCGCAATGCATGCGATATGGACGTTGTCGGGACTAGCCGAAGGCGGCAGTCAAGCTGCAGAAGTCGCCTTGGCGTCGGCTTGCAAACTTGGGTTCACACACACGTCGAGTCCCGTTCGCAACGCGGCCGTAGTCAATTGTTCCGACGATCAAGCCAGTGGCGCAGTCGAAGTTGGATTGTTGCAGGACGTTGATCCTCGCGTGCAACTTTCGGTTTTGTTGCGGATCGCTGACGGAGCAGATTCGGCGTCCGGTGAAACGCTGGCCATGTTAACCACCGGTGCCGATTCGATTGAATCCGACACCGTTTTGATGGATGCATGGACTTCGGCCGCGGCAACGAAACCAGTAGAGACCATCGTTTCGCTGATCAATGCCGATGCCAATCTAAACAGTCGTGAGTTGGCGTTTCGCGTCGCCGTATTGTCGGAGCACATCGCTCGGACTCATCCAACCTCTGCTATGATCGAGTCGCTGCTGAAAGTCGATCCCGCATCTGACTTGTCGATCTCGTTGTGGGAAGGCCTGGCGAAAGGTTGGCCCAGTGAGTTGGTCATTACCTTGTCCGAGGACTCACAGTCCATATTTCGTGATCGTTTCCTTGATGACTCGATTAGCGTGGAAAGCAAGGCAGCGGTGCTTGCAGTTGCTGACAAATGGTCGATTAAGAACCTTGACGAAGCGGTGACCTCGATCCAGGACCAGCTCTTCGCCAATGCATTTGACACGGAGGCAGAGACGGCTTCACGCTTGACCGCCTGGGATCAAGCGATCAAGCTGGCCCCGACAAGCCTTCGTATCTTGGATAGGGTTGACGCGCTGCTTACACCACAGCTTGCACCGGAGACCGGTGCAAAGGCAGTTGCTTCACTGGGTGCAGCTCGTGTTCCGGGTCTGACGGAAAAATTGATTTCGATTCGCAGCACGCTTGGTCCCAAGATGGCAAGCGAAATCCTGACGTTGCTTTTGGCTCGCACTGATACAACGACGCAGTTGCTGCAAGCGATCGCCGATGGCAAGGCACAGTTCGCGGAACTGCAACTTGACCAACGACAGGCGCTGTTGAATCATCCAACGCGCGAGATCGCCTCACGTGCGAAGGAGTTGATGGAGATGAAGGGCGCCGCAGTGGCATCCAATCGTCAAGCACTCGTGAATGAATGGATGCCAGTTACAGAATTGGCTGGCGATCTTCAAAACGGGATCGCAATGTACAAGAAACACTGCTCACAGTGCCACAAGCACGGCGAAATCGGAACTTCAATTGGCCCAAATCTTACTGGGATGGCAGTCCATCCTAAAGAAGAGATCCTCGTCAACGTTCTTGATCCCAATCGAAGTGTCGAGAATAACTTCCGTACTTACCAAATCCTTACTGTCGATGGCGCAGTGCTGACGGGGATGTTGGCTGGCGAATCCGCCAATTCATTGCGGCTGATCAATACGCAAGGCAAGGAAGAGCAGATCCTGCGAGAGGATATCGAGCAAATGAATTCAGCCTCCAAGTCACTCATGCCTGAGGGATTTGAAGGCCAGATTTCTAAGCAAGAAATGGCTGATCTGTTGACGTTCTTGGCCAACCGTGGACGCTTTACGCCCTTGTCGCTGTCGTCCGCGGCAACGTTGAGTGGCCCCAATGGTTTGCCCGGTTTCCGTGGCAATCCTGGAGACAAGTTCGAATTGAAGACGTACGGAAACGTGGAAATCGAAGGCGTACCGTTTGAACTGCAAGATCCTCAGGCGGGACGTGTGGCGAATATTCTGGCGATACAATCATCTCGCGGTCGTTTTCCCAGTACGTTGCCTCGCTCCGTTACGCTACCGTGCTCTGGCAACGTTTCTGCGGTTCACCTTCTCGGCGGCGTTGCGGTCTTTGGTTATCCAATGAACCGAGACGAATCGAGCAGCCTGGTCGTCCAATGCAACTACGAAGACGGTACTGCGGTAGATCATGCGTTGATCAACGGAAAACACATTGCCAACTATCAAGAAAAGATTGAAGTACCAGAGTCCAAGTTTGCGATGGATGCCAACGGAAAGCAAATTCGCTACTTGAAAGTTCCCGTGGACGGTACTAGGCCGCTCAAGAGCATCGACTTTATCAAGGGAGACGACTTCTCCACGCCTTTAGTATTTGCTGTCACGGTTGAATCGGCCGCTGAAGAACATGGGGAAAAAATAAGTGCCGGAGACAAAGCAAGTGTGGTGGGCGAATAACCGCAAGTAGCGCACTAGTGAACGTCATCGTGGCGGGTTTGGTATATCCAAGGTTTCTTCTATAGTGTCCACGGGTGCAGTCGGCTTGGTAGCAGGCTGTCCTGCGGCGAGATCACAGATTGCTATTGGATGAAAATGGCGTCCGTGTCCTAATGAATGTTTTTGGTTTCGCGGCCAAACAACTCACTCGGAACGGACGCCATGCAAAAG